>JAJDYI010000026.1:95000-111764 GCA_022825235.1 Alphaproteobacteria bacterium
ATTCCAGGGCTCGGACGAATGGCTCAGGGAACTGGCGGCGAAATCCCAATTCGCGGTGCGCCTGGGCACGCTCAAGTTCCGGGGGTTCGAGCCGAAACGAGTCCCCATCGCCTCGGCCGCGTTGTCCGACGAGGACTTCAAGCCGCGCTTCGAGCAGAAGGGCGTCGACATGCGGCTCGGTCTCGACATCGCCGCCTACGCCGCCGACCGGTCCGTCGACCGGGTCATCCTGGTGACCGGCGATACGGATTGCCTGCCGGTTATGAAGCGCGCCCGGACGGCAGGACTGCAGGTCGTGCTTGTGCAGTTTCCGAAGCAGCGGCTGGCAAGGGAACTCCTGTGGCACTCCGACTTCCAGAGGTTCGTCGAATGGCCCGGGCCGGAGGCTCCCCCGGATTGACGCGAGACGCGCAGCGCCGATGCCAGGCTCCCGAATTGGGGCGGGATTGCGACATGCCAATGCCTCCGGCTTTTCCACTTTTCGGACAACAGGGTGTGGGGGCGGCGTGTGGTTGACGGCGTAACAGTCGTCAACCCGAAAGGCAGAGCGCCGTCGGCCAGTGTGCGGATCGCATGGCCTCGACCGCGCAGATCGCCAATGGGCTCAACAACGGAGAGAGCCGACAGTGAGTGACGAAGAGGGCCCCAAGTTCTTTCCCGCTGAAGGGAGCATCATCGGCGGGTTCTCACGGGACAAGCGAGGACGCATCACGGAAGCGCTGCAGGACATGCAGCTGGCCGTGAACGGGATGGCGATGCAGTTCGCGGAAAACGGCGGCGGGCAAGGCGAGGCGTGGACCACGGCGCTCGCCGCTCTGGCACGGGCCTGTTCGATATTCCTCCGGAAAACCGTGCTAGGCGACTTCGGCAGGCGAGAGACGCGTCTGCTTGACGACGACGTTCTGGACGCCCTCGGTCTACGATTCCACCGACTCGTGACAGTCCCGCGCGAGTTGCGAACCCCCATCCGGATCTCGGGCGGCGGCATCCAGGGGGGCGAGTTGCAAATCACGAAGCTGAATGACGAAACACTGGAACCGGAGAAAACGTACACAGCGCCAGCGGGCCCTCAGAGGTTGGAGATCATCGTCCAATGGCCCCTACCCGGAGCGATCGGATGGATCGGGGCGCCTACTGAGCAGAATCCTTGGCAGATTGTGCCGGAGATGCTGTTCCGTCTTGACCAGGAGCCCGGGATGGACTGCGATCAATGGCTCAGTCAGCAGGTTGTGCGTTTCGACAGTCGGGGTATATCGCTCAAGCAGATCGTCCAGACCGTGGTCAACTTCGAGGCTGCGCACTCGGTGAACACCAGCAGACTCGCGACGGTCGGAGGCATTGAGCCGAGCAAAGCGGCCCGGAACCCGTCACCGCACATCCTGAATGCGGTGACGTTCTGCGGCATCAGGTTTGCTCATCTCATCGTGATCGAGTCCGGGTTGTACCTCTACGATGCCCTCATCAACAACACGTCTGTCACCCGCCCGACAGGCGACCTTTATCGGATGAAACTAGGCGTCAGCTGGGACTCGGACCAGAATGACTCCGACACGCCCAGCTGGGCGTGCTTCCAGGGCACCATGATGGTCGCTTTCCACAACGTGCCAACAGTGATTCGCCATGAGATCAGTCCGGTCGGGAAAGGGTAGGGGAGCCCCGGGCAGCCAACCGGCGCGCTTGACGACCAGCCCGCCGGTTGGCCCACATGGACCGAGCGTACACTCTGCAAAGAAGTCTCTATCTTGCTGGCCTCGTTTGCGTTTTTGGATTGAATTACGAATAGCTCAATCCCGGCCTCCCGCCCCCGCATTCCGGACACTTCCTCTGCCAGATGTCGGAGCCGTTCGCCCCGTATCGGCACCCGCAACCGCCGCATTCCAGTTCGTAGACTACTTGGTTGTGGTCGTTCCCTGGGGTGTCCGTCCGCCTGATGACAGTCTGGCCGTTCCTGTTCCTGTAGCCCTGCACGGTCGTTCCGGCGTTGCCCCGACGCTCCCGCGCGCCGTTTCCGACCGCTTCGAGGAGCATTTCGTTCCAATCTGGCGGCGCGCCCTTGTTCAGCAGCTTGACGACGGTCCGGCGCGCCACGTCGAAGCCCTTATCGAAAGCGGCTTGCCGTTCTCGCTCCAGCACATGTTTTGGCTTCGGTTTCTTCCCTTTCCCGCCCCGAACGTGAACGATGCCCGCCCGCGCGTCGTAGAACTCCTGCACGTCCTTGAACACGCGCAGACGATCCTTCGTCCGTGTTTCCAGGAAACTTGCCGCCCTCGTCTTCAGCTTGAAGCTGATTTCGCCCTGGTGGAGCTCGTACATCCGCTCCAGCGCGATCGCGACGTCCAGAATCTGATCCTCGGTCCGGAACCGCCCCTGTCTCGCGAGCGCCTCGACAAGCCGTGTAATTATCGGCGCACAGTTCCGGTATCTCTCGCCGTCCCGGTTAACGAATGCCCTTGCGGCCGTCTCGACCGCCTCTTGTCTCGCCGCGACCGGATCGGGCGGCAAACCGAACGCCCATGACCGTTGCTTCGCGCTGTAGCTGCGATGAACGTTGGGATTGCCAAGGAGGAGGCACGCCCTGCGGTGAAGGCGGAAGGGGATCGACGCAAAACCGACCGTCGGCGCCCCATGGAACAGCGCCAGCAGCTCGATCAGCACTTCGGCGTCCTCGCAGAACGATTCGAAGCCGGACCAGTCGGACTCCAAACCCTTGCCGTCATTGCTGAATTCGGGCCTCCACCGGAACGGCTTTACGACCGCCGCCATGGTCTTGTCCCACTTGAACCTGATTGCCCCGGGCCCCAGACGCTCCAGCATGTCCGCATCCACGAAAGCATCCAGATGCGCGAAGGGCACGATCGCCAGATCGTCCCCGACGCGGACCTCCTCACCGAAAATCAAGCCCTGGAACAGGGCGACGTGGTATCCCGTCAACAATTCCGCGCGACGCCGATCCCCATCCGTTTCATCGTCCTGTTCCAGCAACTGGCTCAGCTCGGAACACGCCAGCCGAAACCCGTCCTCGCCCGCTTCCTTGCCGCGCGCCATCAGCCCGGCGATCGCTGACAATGGGTCCCCCATCCCTCCACTGCCGGGAAACAGGATCGAGATTTTGCCGTCACCGGACACGTCCATCACTCCCGCCCAGGCGGGATGCTCGAACAGAATGCTCCTAACTTCTTCCAGTGCGACCGCCAATGGACCGCAACCGTCTTGGTAGATGTCCGACTCCTCCAGCGACGCGCGCCAATAGAGGTCCCGGAACTCTTCCGAGGGGTTCCGGAACCCGTCGCCGCGCGCACCATGCGCGCGCCGTCGGAACTTCTCTTGCCGGTAGCCGTCCTGGACCGCCGCGAGGCGTTGCATGCCCCGGGCGAGCCGCTCCACCCAATTGTCGACGTCGAACTCGTCAGTCGTCATTCGGACTCCACCGCCAACATGCGTGGCTGCCGCTGGGGCAGAAAATCCCCTTGCGCCGCCCCGCCGCATATTCCCCTGATCGACGCTTCCTTCAAGACCGGGTCGGGCGGCATCGCCGGAAGATTGTCATGAGGACAGCTCGACGTCCGCTCAACACGCTCGGGCGCGACGTTGACATCATCGTCCGGCCGCCGCCCTCGGCCTCCGGGGGAAGGCTCCCCATCGCCGCCGAACCGGTCTGATGCCTCCGTTTCCTGTGGCCGGGGTTGCTGCAGGACTGGCAACGAGAACATGATCACGCGTGCATCGCTTGAGTCGGCGAAATCTTCGAGGTGGCGAAGTCTGGACGGCGACAGCGTTTATCACCACTTCCTCACGTACCTGGGAGGCAGAGGCTCGCTCCCTGCCACGGCGCATTTATGTCTGATCAAGCTGGATCAAATGGACGGTGGCCGCGCCCTAATGGCCGCCCGGACGAGGGCTGCGATCGACACCGGTCAGATGCGGGAAATTGCGAATTCGGCAATGTGAGAATGTAGTCACGCTTGGATGTCAGCAAAGGGGGCGAATCCACGAGCGCGGCTCGGCTGCTATTTCACCATTGATCAGATCGCTGATCACCGAGGCCTTGTGGCAGTACGACAGGCCAGAATGCAGGAGGGTGGAAGAATCGGACGCTGCTTGACTCGACTCGGATGCACGAAAATGTCCGGCCATGATGCCGATGACCTTCGCGGGACGAAAGTTGCCTCCGGAAAGGGTCACATCATCCACGCGCACGCCTCTGGCGTTGGCAAAGACAGGACAGCCGGAACTGCCGGCGAACGACATCGCCTCAAGGAGGTGGATTCTTGTCCTGTCGATCTTGTCGGAAGTGAATTCGCTCGCCGGATCGCTGGCGAGGATCCCGTTTCTCACAATGGGCTTGCGTAGCCGTCGATCATGCCATGCCTGAAAGGATGCAAAAGTCACTTGGTCTCCCCACTCGAGGTGGTCCGACTCAAATGCCTTGTCGGCCAAGTATGACTCTCCGACGGAAGCGCCCATGCGGCCGTGACCCGCGGTCGGCGCGAATTGCTGCACCTGAATGACTGCCACGTCGAACTGGTCGCTCTTCGGGACGAGTATCGAGCATTGTTCGATGTCGATTGCCTGCGGCGGGCCTGCGTGTTTCCAGCTCCATATTTTCATGCGGCTGACCTCGTACTCCCGTCTAGGTTCGCCGGTCTTGTATTCGTAGTCGATCAGATGCCGGTTCGTGGCGAACTGGGACACGTGTTTCGTCCCGAACCAGAAGCCACTGCCCTTAACCTCGCGAGTGCAATTGCCTATCGAGCTCTCGAAGGTGACTTCGAGGGCGTGGACGGACGTCAGCCAAGCGCGACAGATGGGGTGGTACATCGTCAATGAACTCCCCGGCCAGGAGCCGAATTAATTCGACTGGGCAGTATGAGCGGAATTTGGGGCTACGGGCATAGCGTCGTCAATGGGAACCGGCGGTAGGAGAGACCCGCCGGATCCGCGCCCGGGTCGAGAAGATCTTCGGGACCTGGAAGCGGTCGTACGGCTTCCGGCGACTGCGCTGGCGAGGTCTGGCCAACGCCGACCTCCAGGCCCGGCTCACCGCGACCGCCTACAACCTGACCCGCACCGCCAATCTTCTCGCCGCCGGATAGGCCTCCCGCCGCTACGGCATCGGTCACCGCGGCCATCCGGTGGCCCAGACGGCCTCCCGAACTCCGCGACGTGACGCCACGACCGGCAGACGTCGTTAGGACAAGACCCGGAAGGACGCCCGGCCTGGCCGCCGCGGCTGATATCACGCCATATCCTTGACTCTGCAAGGTAAATCTCTGACCGCGCACAGTCTCCTAGAGATTCAGGCGCGCCAGCGCTGCAACGAATGTGCGGCGCTTTCCCGCATCGGTGTTCTTGGCATCGCCCCGTCAAAGCTAAGGTCGATACTCCCATCGACCGTTTTCGCAAACCATCGGTCCAATTCGAGTGCCTTCGGCAACACGTTGTCCATTGTGATAGCAGTCGGCGATAGCGAGAACGGGCATTGTTAGAACTACAACAGCGAAAAGCGCAGAGGCAAGCCACTTCATGTCATTTCTCCATGTAGGTAGCCGAAGTCAAATTGCGTGGATATACGACAAATTTAGCGGCATCCCCACTCTGTCCTGACTTGGGCATTGCAGCACTATTGGGGAAGAGTTGGCTGTATGCTGCCCGATTTACGGCGAGTTCGATCGGTACCTTTCCTGTTAGCATTTTACGGACGGTTACGTTCGGACTCTCGGGACAATCAAAGATCGATGGATCATTACGTATCTCGCCCTTTAGCGACGTGCCATTGGTCGTGAATACGTCGACAATCCGACCGCCAACCAGCGCACCACCTGAACAAGTGAAAATAATTCTCATGTCGTCGGGAGCATGTTCCAACAATACGATCTCAGCGGGAAACGCTCTCTGACGGAAGACCCCGCGCTGATCAAGAATTCGTTCCCAGAGTGTGGCAAGAAGAGCACTCGCTTCTTCCGACTCCGAACTCGACATTGCTTTGTCCAAGTCGTCGAACGCTTGCATCAACTTTTCATCCGCTTCCACGAACGTGCCCGGCAACTGAAAAGGGCCTTCGAGGTTGGCAAGCATTCGACGCATGCGATCGCTGATCTTTTCCCATCCCGCATCCTCAGGCTCGATCTCGGATAGTTCGATGAGAAATTCGTCGGAAGAGAAATGGTAATAGCGGCGGGATCCAAGAATTGCTTCTATTTCACTCCTGTCTTGTTTGAGCGCCTTATCCAAGAGGTCGCCGAAATCCTCGTCCGCCGAGATTTCGATTTTGACGCCACCCTTAGTGATCGCGACGTTGCCACCAGCACCCGAAACAACCAGAGTAGAGGCCACCCCGCCGCCAACCAATGACATCACTATGGCGACAACCACCAAGGTCCAGTTTATCCGCTTTGGTGCTTCGGTGTTCATGGCGAGATGTCCCGCTCAGCAGGAAAGGTATAGATTGCCTGAGCGAACCATCGTGATGCAAGTAGAGTGTTGGCACTCTGAAAGGCACACCGTGGCCGGAAGCGCGTCGTCTATGCTAAGGACGCGTTCGCTCACCATCAACCCAGCTACGATCCACACAGACTGTTGGATACTGTCTGCAGCGATTGCGGTTCCCCTCGGTGCGAATGCAAGGTCGCCATCTGGTATCCAACAGACAGATGCGAACCTCGACCAACCTGGACTCAGAAGCTGTGGTAGGTCGGTGTCGGCGTTTGACGGCTGGAAGGGGGTGATGCGGGCGTAGATTGCCTCGTCTGCGGGGCTTTTTTGCTCCCCGTTTCGGCGATTGGGGCAGACGGGCCCCCGCAATGCAGCGTCAGTCGGTGACGCGGCCCTGGAGCCGGACGAGTCGCCGGAGGTTGTTGGCAAGGTTGGCCATCCCGGTGCGGGTGCGGGCCCGGGCCAGCACGATTGTGCGAACTGCCAGGCCCATGGCCTGCTTCTGCGCCGCGATGACATGCTCGACCGGCGCCCGGTCGCGGGAGCGCCGGTCATTTCCGCGGCGGATGTGCGCCGGCAGCGGCCGTCCGGGCGGGCGGCGCCGGTGGATGTGGCTGATGAAGCCGTGGCGCTGCAGCCAGGTCTCGTTCCGCTCCGAGCGACAGGCTGTATCGGCCCCCACGCTGGCCCCGGTGTTGGTGGTGCGTGTCACGCTTCGTGGAGTTTTGGCGGACTTTCCCTCCCCCTGATGCTGAGATTGATCTTCTGCTTGTGGATTTCCTGTTCGCCCACCTTGTGCAGGTCCATCGCCGCTTTCATGTCCACGACGCCTGACAGTCCCACCACCTCCGCCTCGTCCAGGATGACACGGGGGCCTTTGCCAAGGTTCTCGCCCTTTCGCGGTCGATCATCGCGGCGCCGGAGCGCCAGCCAAGGCCGGGATGGCTGATTTCTTTCCCGGCAGCGCTTACGAACCGGGGTGACGATCGGACCAGCCTCGGGTGGAGGGGGCGCAGGCATGGAAAGGCACATCGGGCGGATCTGGTTGGCGTCGCTGGTTGTCGCGTTGGCTGTCGTCGTCTTGTCTCTGGGCGAACCCCTGAAGCCGATCGCGACGAAGCCAGGAGAGGTGCCGTTCTTGATCGCGCTCACCCGGTCGGGAATCCTGTACATTGTTGCCCTGTTTGTTGAGCGCTCGCTCGAAATGCTCATCAAGGCATGGCGACCGTGCGGGGAATCCCATCTTGAGTCGGAGGAGCGTTCGGCGGAGATGTCAACTGCGAGCGCAATCGGACCAACGAGCCCAACTGCACGTGGGGTGTTTGAACGCACCGGCGTTGAAAGCGACGGGTTTCTTAAATGCTTGCAGCAGCGTCGCGGCCCGAAACCATTCGCCCACCGGATGCTTGCAGCAGCGTCGCGGCCCGAAACCATTCGCCCACCGGACCATGAGCGACCATCTCAGCACGCCGAGCGGAAACAACTTCAATGTGAAGCTACCAAATGGATATAGGCCATGAAGCTCCTAATACGCAGACAAACCGACTTGCTGCGAAGTCTTATGTTGTCCCTGACGCTTCTCTTGGTCGGATGCACCGGAATACCTGAGGCAGAATTTGCTTCCTATTTGGAAGCTGTTACGGCTGCACGCACCGCTTCGGAGAGCCTTCTTGTAGACTATGACGCAACAAGACGTTCCGTCGACGCCCTTGATTTACAAACCAATGGCGCTGTGGAATCCGAAACTGGCGATTCTCTTGCAAATTATGATCCTGGCGCCCCTAGCAACAACGAAGGTTCAATCATCGAATCGCGCGTACAGGCGTGGGACGCCATCGCCCGCTATAATGAAGCCTTGACTGCGCTTGCATCTGGCGAGAGTGCGGAGCGCCTTGGCAAACGATTTGGTACACTGGGCAGTTCTTTGCAAAGTGTAAGCACGTCTCTTGGAGCAACCGTTGCGGGATTCGACGTGCTCTTACCGACTGTTGGGCAGTTTATCGTGCTGGCGGAGCGCGCTCAAGCTACATCCGAGTTTGAGAAAGCGATCCGAAAGGCGCGACCAATAATTCATGAAGTGATTGTGAAGGTTCTGATCCCTGATACGACGACGTATGCGGCAGAAAAGGGAATATTCCTGGATTCACAATTGGACGAAGCAACCCAATCAATGCGGAGAATTTCCCGAAGGATGGCCCGTCTTGCGCGGGAACACGACGAACCGCTAGCGGACAAACATCCTAAGCAAGCTGAAAGGAGAGATGCCGTCGAAGAGGAAATGAAAGCTATCATCGGCACTTTTGAGAGTGACGTGAAGATTGAGTTTGACAATAGATCGTTCACCATTAGAGAAAATGGTCTGTCGAATTATCCGCCCCCGCTCGAAGGAAGCAAGCCTTACTCAGAATTAGTGCAATCTCAATTAGAACAACTTCTCGGAGCGTTGCGCGAGACCGACGGGCTCAGACGAGCTCAAAAAATGACCAGAGAAGAGTACAGAGACACTCTAGACAGCTATGTGGAGCTACTCAATAAGGTTAAAGCCACGATGCTGGCGATCGAGAATCAGTTAGGAAAACCACAGAATCTTCAGGGGCTCGTGACCGAGATTACTACGTTGACCCTAAAGCTGCGTAGCGATATCGAGCTGCTCCGAAAGACTGAATCAGGCGTAATCATTGACTTACCTCAGACAGGCCCGGTGAGTTCCTAGCGAGGCGCGTTCTGGCTAGTCGCGCACCACCACACCACCCATTACTGGAGGATGTCCCGATGTCGAGAGAGCCTTCGTTGCAAGAACTCAAGAGCGCATACAAGCGGACGATCCGAGCGCTGAACGACGTAGCGGATGAATGCGAGGATCCCGAAATCGTCGCTGAGGCTGATGCAGCTCTTGCGGTTGCCCGGCGAGCGTACAAACGGGCGGTACGCAATAAGTTTACGGATCGAACTAAGCTTTTGCGAATTCTGGTTCATCGGCTCGACGAGGTTACGGACGAGATACGTACCAGCAGTGAGACCGAACACGGTCTTGACAGATTCAAGGCGGTGCTGGATGGGCTTGCTAAGGCGACGACCGCAGTGAAAAAAGCGGACGAAGCTTCAACCGATTCCGACGACTGACGACGCTGGGCAGATCGGATGGCTGGTGCTTTCTTAAGTGACAGATGCGCATGCGTGCGTACGGGAGGCGGCGATGGCGGTGCAACCGGGCTTGCTTGACGTTGAGGAACGGCTGCGGCGTCTGGGCGACGTCGGCGATGCGCTTGAGGCGTATGCGGCGTCGGTGGATTTCGAGCTGTTCCGGCCAGACCTGGAGGCGGCGCTGGCCTATTCGGACGGTGCCAGAGGCGGTCGCCCGCCGTACGACCCGGTGTTATTGTTCAAGATCCCGATGATCCAGGCGCAGCATGGCCTGAGCGACGACAGGACCAGGCCCGAACGATCCAGCCCGACGCGATGAGCTGGTTTCAGGTTGGAGTGGCACACGAGAAATTGGGTCGAGTACCGGAGTCGATCGATGCCTATAAGCATGCGCTTGCGCTCGATCCGGACTATGCCTTGGCAATGCTCAATCTCGGCGGCGTCTATTGGAACAGCGGAGATCAGGAGCAGGCACTGCTCATTTGGAGAAGAACAGTTGAGCAGTTTCCGGATCATAAACTGGCCGCAAGACTTCGGAGCGAATTTCCGGTCCCCTTGTGAGTGTGCGTGGTGGCAGGTCGGCGCGGTGTATAACGTTAACCGTAACTGGCCCGTTTGTAGGGAGCGCAGTGACCAAGAATGCGTCCGAGTTTACGGCCTTGTTAGACATCCTATGCACGCTCTTTTTGCTCCTCAATTACACTAGACAACAGTTTTTTGTGAGAGTCCTTTTTCAGATCCGTAAAGCGAGGAACAGCATGCTTATTCAAGAAATCAGATACATCGTAATCTGTCACAATCCATCCAAATTGGCTATTGGCTTCAGCGGCGTTGAGAATCTCGATAATCTCCTTCAGCGAAAAGTAGCTGTAGTCGGAGAGACGTTCAACTAGATCGTGAGTTCTAGCGAAATTTCCAGACGATTCAAGCTCCTCGATAAGCTCTTGTTTGTCTTTATCATAAGAGAATGCAATTCCATCAAAGTGTTCTTTTGTAAACGCTGAAAGGGTTCTATAAACGAAAACGGTACCTCTCTTTCTTCTTTTCCATTCCTTTGAGATGAATAAACCTGGCTTTTCTTCATTTAAGGTTGAATAGAAATCGCCATCTGCAGAGATAATATGTATGTCGTTCTTCTCCGGAACCTTCTCAAGCAAGATTTCCCAGTTGATAGCATCCCCAAGGGAGCCATGTTTTCCTGGAGGGTTTCCACGTGCTAGACGCGTGTTGGCTGCTTTCAGACGTTTAGCTGTAACCTTGGTTGATTCCGATTCCGTAAAGATTGAGGTGATTAATTCATCTGCCCGCAACTCTTCCTTTTCTATCGCATCGTTGACTTTCTCAAGAATGGATCGATTTAGCTCTTTTGCTTCTCTCGCTATTTCACGCAAACGACCATACTCTTCATATCCCTTCATAAACGAGGGGAATTGAGGATGTACCTTTGAACTTTTGAACCTCTTCAGCGCATCTTCGAGTTTACCATCTCTATTTCGAACAAATTCATCCTTCACTTGCTCGGTAACATACACGGTTGCCGATCCGTGCTCGTGGTTTGCGAATACGTCATTGAGCGCATCAAGCTCATCACTCGAGTAGTGATAGAAGCTTAGTAGAATGTTGGTATCAACGAATACGTGCATGGGGCTTAATCCAGATGCCTAACGCCCAAGCTCAGCCGCGGGCAAACCGCGTAGCGGATTGGCCGTCGGCCGGAGCGCCGGGCTATGTGCCCGGACTAACCTCGATCCAGGTGTATCTGCGACCATCCCTCAGTTCCTTCCATCGTACGACATACTTCCCTTCAATCATTACCTCTTGATCCTTCGCTCCTGTTGGCTTCACGATCTTGCCATGCAGCGTCTCGCCACCTCGAAAGTACTTATAGATGCCATCAGCTCTACCGGAATAGAAGGGCCGCTGTTCAACGACTACAAGGAATAGGCAGTTTGAGAACCCCGCCTCCTTGAGCTCTTCCAAGAACGCGATGTCTCTGCAAAAACTGAACATCTGCTCCGGGAACTGACCTGCTCTCGGATACTTGAGTTCAACCGCCAACCGTAACTGGGTCTGAGAAGTGTCAAAGCAAGTAAGATCAATCTCCTTTTTCGCAAACGACGGGCGCGGAAACTGAAAATAGGACACATTCCGTTCGAACTGGACCTGTTCTGCGACTTTTTTCTCTCGAAGAAAGATTCCCAATTCATGCTGAAGACTGATTTCGTTGTAGATTTCGATATAGCCATCGTTCAGTCGTCGGGCGAACTCCCCGACGAGGGCTTCAGGCTTTACAGAAGCTGTCATCATGGTTGCCGAGGCGGTGGTAGCACATAACCACAGATTAGCAGGCAAATCTGCCTGATAACGCGATATTGGGACCTGTTTCAGGCAGAGGTACCATGTGCAATTGCATGGTTCAGAAGAGCTCGGCGCCGGAACTGACCAAGCGCCACGCATGACCCAACTTTCGGGCGTCTGACTGTCCAACGGCCATGAGCGGAGTCGGGCTGACTAGGGCTACGTGAAGCTCCGCGCGCTCGAGTCCACGGACCGTAAATGGGTCGGGAGCTTCGTGCGGGTTGGTACGCGACGTCGATGACTTCGCGTTGGATCGTCGACACGGCTGCATGGCTCCTGAACGATGTGGGGCGTCAGCGCTGCGGAAACGGCTGCGGTATGTGGCCTGCGCGCGTGCGAGTACGGCTGCCGTCGGAACCAATTCTCATCTCCTTCTGTAAGAAGTGGCGACACCGCAGGCATCCGATGTCCGCGCGTGGTCTGCGCATATGTTCGCACATTTGGTGAATGGACGAGATTCCGCCCGTCTCCTCCCTGCCACAGACATCGTCATCGCTGCCCGATCGGCCGCCGGGCGACCGATGGCGGCCTAGGGCGGCGGTGCGATGGGTGTGTTGGCGCGCACGTGCTCGGGGACCAGGTCGGCGTGGCTCCGCAACCGGTAGCTGTTGCCCACGATCTGGATGACGGTGCGGTGGAGCAGGCGATCGAGTGCGCCATGCCGCCGGGCTCGCCCGTGCCCGTATCGCCTTTCCCGCTGAATATCCCCGCCCGCCCGCCGCCCACGGCCTCGACCAGGACCTCGAGGACTGCCTCCTCGAGTTGGCGCATGCTCTTGCCGACGCAAACGACGCCGCCGCGAACGGCGCTGGCGCTCACCGGGGACACCACGCCCACGCCGCCGCCCGCCGGCCGCTTGACGCCATCGAGCGCATCCTTGACGGCCGGTTCTGGAAGTCCATGGAGCACGCGCCGCCCGACTGACACGGGGCAGGGGGGATCGGCAGAGCCGCCCCGGACCCCGGTGCCAGCCCGGCCCCGCCCCCCTCGGGCCCTGCGCGGCGGGGTGAAATCGAAGGTCGTGCGCGCGGCGATCCCCCGCCCGCGCCGCGCCCGCCGGGTCAGGTCGTACCAGGTTGGGCCGCCGTCGGGCAACGTCGCCGCAAGCGGCATTGACGGCAACCGGCATGTCAACTATAGTTGTCATATGCTTGAAGTCCGGAAGACCGCGTGGTTCCACAGGTGGTTGCGCAAGCTGCCGGACCCCCGCGCGGCGGCACGGATCGCCTCGCGCGTGCAGCGGCTCGAACACGGGCACCTTGGGGACGTCAGGTACCTGGCCGACACCGGCCTGGGAGAGCTTCGTCTCGACTATGGGCCCGGCTACCGCCTGTATTTCTTGAAGCGCCGATCCGTGCTGGTCCTCCTGTGCGGCGGCCAGAAGGACACGCAGAAGCGCGACATCGAGCGGGCACGGAATATGGCAAAGGAGCTGCAGAATGACCGTCGACAAAGCTGACATTGCGGTGAGCCGCTTCGATGCAGCCGAGTACCTGGATTCCCCCGAGGCGCAGGCCGAGTACCTGGCGGCGGCATTCGAGACGGGTGATGCCGCCTACATCAAGCAGGCGCTCTCCACGCTCGCCCGCGCGCGCGGGATGAGCGAGCTGGCCAGGGATGCCGACGTCACCCGCCAGGGGCTGTACAAGGCCCTGTCCGAGAATGGCGACCCGCGTCTGTCGACGCTGCTTGGTGTCCTCAACTCCCTGGGCGTCCGCCTGAGCATCCGGCAAGGCAGCTAGCGGCCAGCCGCTGGGGATCGCGTCGGCGCGAGGGTGACGGCGTGTGCGCCATCCCCCGCCTACCCGGCCCCAACGATCGTCATCGGTCCGACCCACGCCCCCTGCCACCCGCGCTGCGGCTGAATGAGCGTCTGCGCGACCCAGGCCACCTCGCCGATCACCTCCGCGTCCGCCGGCCCGCCGCCGCCTGCGCCTTGGGGGCGCGTCGGCGGGTCGGCGGGCTTGCCGTTGCTGCACCACCGTGGATCGTTGCCGTGCGTGACAAATTGATCCCGACCCGGACGTAAATCTCATGTGTGCGCCAGACATGAGAAATACAGCCTGCCGTGTGATGTATCTGTCGCACAACGTCGACCGTGACCAGGCTTGAGCTGAACATCGGTGGCACACACGCCAACGACGCCGGGGCTTGCTGAGCCCGACAACCTCCACGCCACGCTGGTGACGCTGACACCGACGACGCCGGGGCTTGCTGAGCCAGGAAGCTCCACGCCACGCCAACGACGCCGGGGCTTGCTGAGCCTAGGAACCTCTGCGGCATGCCCCGCATCCGATCGGCCGCCAGCCCTGTCAGCTCGTATCCGCTCCGTCCCGGCGACCACGCGCATTTCCGAACGCCCCCGGCCCGAAACAATTTCAGGACGACCCCCCAGGCGATCGAGCGCGCCACGCTGCCGGCCTCGCCTTTGCCGGCATCGCCTTTCCCGCTCCAGATCCCCGCCCGCCTGCTGGTTTCGACCACGCCCGGGCATCCGCCGCCGCGCTTGGCCTCGAACAGGACATCGAGGACTGCCTCCTCGGGTCAGCGCATGCCGAGGCAGGCCTTCCCCACGACCACCACACCGGCGCCCGCGAAGACCTCTACGCCAACGACGCCGGGGCTTGCTGAGCCCCCTCGCCGCGCCACACCGCCGACGCTGACGCCGACGACGCCGGGGCCTGCTGATCCCAGGAAGTCGCGCGCCACGCTGGCGGCGCCGACGGAGACGACGCCGGGGCCAACTGAACCCACGCGGCATCCCCGCGTTGCGAAGGGCTCCGCGTTACCGCACGGCACACCGGCGGCGCTGACGGAGGCGACACGCCGGGGACGATTAGTCGGCGCTGCCCGCACGCCCGCCCGAAAGTCGGAGCGGCGGCAGGTCCCCGGCCGTGCGTCGCGACACGAACCCGCTCCGGCAGCGGCTGCCGACCCCTCTCGCCGCGGCGTGCCGGGCCGGGGCGACCGGCGCGCCGGGCCCGGATGTCGGGGTGGCAATCATGGAACAGCACCCGAATTCTTCAAGAATTCCGCAACATTCGTTGCCTGCCGATTTCGGGATACCTCCCAAATGGGAGGATGCGGACCCGCGCGGTCTTCCCATAGATTGCGCCGGGCCCTCCCTGGGCAGGGCCCGCGGCTCCCGGCGGCGGGAGCGGGATCGGCCGGCCGGAGGGGAAGCATGATCGAAGGCGCCGTTCGTCAGCCATCCCCCCGGCGGTTCGCACCGTCCGCGCCGCCCCATCGGCGGGACCCGGCATGAACCCGGACGACGCCTTCGCGCGCATCCTCGCGTCGCTGCACGAGGCCGCCCTCGACGACGCCCGCTGGCCGGCGGCGAGTGCGCGCATCGACGAGGCCTGCGGCATCGTGGGGAGCGCCCTGGTGGTCGGCGAGGCTGCCGGCGCCGACGCGTCCGTCCACTTCGCCCGCTTCTTCTACCGCGGCGAGCGCCGGCCGGACCTGGAGCGCGAGTACTTCGACGCGTACTACCCCTCCGACACGGGCATCCGCCGCCTCGTGAAGCAACCCGAGGGTCAACTGGTCCATCTCCCCGACCTCTACACCGAGGAGGAGCGGAAGACGTCGCCGGCGTACAACGAGGGAAGGCGCCGCCTGGACGCCCGGGACGGCCTCAACGTGCACTTCGACGAACGGGACGGCCTGCGCCTCGGCTGGTTCACCGCCGACCCCGCCGCCGGCGACGGCTGGGAGTCGGCGCAGCTCCGGCTCATCGAGGCCCTGCTGCCGCACGTGCGCCAGTTCGTGCGCGTGCGCCAGGCGCTGGCGGCGGCCGGGGCGCTGGGCGCCGGCCGTGCGGGCCTGCTGGAGAGCGACCGCATCGGCGTGGTGGAGCTCGACCGCGGCGGGCGCGTCCTCGCGGCGAACGCGCCGGCGCTCGCGATCCTGGGCCGCGGCGACGGGCTGCTTGACCGCGACGGCGCGCTGGAGGCCTGGCTGCCCGCGGACCGGAGCCGCCTGCAGCGGCTGCTGGGGGGCGCGTTGCCGGATGTGCGGGGCGGGCCCCTGGGCGGCGGTTCGATGACGGTCCAGCGCCCGTCGGGGCGCCCGCGCCTCGGGGTGCACGTGAGCCCGGTGGGCGGGGCCGCGGCGGACTTCGGGGCGCGCCGGGTGGCGGCGCTGGTGCTGCTGGTCGACCCGGCGCGCCGCGCGCGCATCGACGGGCACCGGGTGGCGGTGATGCTGGGCCTCACGGCGTCCGAGGGCCGGGCGGCGGCGCAGCTGGCCGAGGGGCGGAGCGTGCGCGACATCGCGGCCGGCGAAGGCTGGAGCGAGCAGTACGTACGCTGGATGCTGAAGCAGACCTACCGGAAGCTCGGCGTATCGGGGCAGGTCGCCCTGGTCCGGTACGTCTTGGCGGTGGGGGCGCTGCCGCGGCGCTGACGGCCCGCCGGCAGCGGCGCTTCCTCTCCCGCCGCCACCTGCATCCGCACTCCAGGCGCGGTCTGGAACCTCCCAAATGGGAGGATTTACAGGCCCTTCGATACGTTGCACGCTTCCACGAACAGGTAACCGTCGCGATCGGGGACTGGCCGGAACTGGGAGCGAGCGGGCCGACGTTGGAGCGGAAAGAGGAGCGGGAAATGGCTTTGATCACCTTCGTCGAGCGCGCCTCAGCACCCAGGGATATTGCCAGCCAGACAGCGACGGCGAGGCGCCCGCTGTCGACCCCTGAAGCGGCCCGCAGTGACGACCATGTAAGCCGAGAGCCGAGAGCCGAGAGCCGAGAGCCGAGAGCCGAGAGCCGAGAGCCGAGAGCCGAGAGCCGAGAGCCGAGAGCCGAGAGCCGAGAGCCGAGAGCCGAGA
>JAJDYI010000081.1 GCA_022825235.1 Alphaproteobacteria bacterium
TCGCACCGCCGCCGCCGCCCAAGCGACGCGGCCGGCCACCCAAACCACGGAGGAGCGACGACTGAACTGGCTCGTCACCAACCCCCACGACTGGGGAAAATTACTTCGGCACTTCTGGGGAAATTTACTTCGGTATTGACAGGGATGCTCGTCCCAGCGTCGCCGGCGGGTCTCACCGCCCTCGACGACCGCCCCCGTGCACGGGGGACGCTCCCGGGTCGGCCCTCACAGCGTTCCCGGGGTTTCCGAGGCCCAGCCTCGGTCTTGTTTACTGGATCGCCGGCCGCCATGGGTGTTCGGCGATCCTCACTCCATAGAGTAGTCGAAGCGAGCAGCAAGTGTTACCCGACGCGGCGATAAACGAAGTCTGGCGACGGGATGCTCTTACGGCGGCCCTGGACGTAATGCAGGTTCTTCGAGCCTCGGGCTGCTCGCCGGAGCGTGCTGCGCAGGTCGTCGAGGACGCTTTGACTAGCCTGTCTGCCGACATCTATACGGGCGAGCTGCCGAACTTCCCCCAGATCACCGACGATCCCACACCCGGCGCAGCGCACTCGGTCCTGCTCACCTTCGACGCGGACGATTTCCGGCGGACGCTGGCAGCGACGGCAAATTAGTTGATGGCTGCCTGACACAGGCCGCATTAGGTGGACCCCAAGTAAACGACAATCGCTACTTCCACAATAGCATTCGATTAGCCCAGCGAGTAGACTGACCTCCTGTGTCACGAGCGAACGCGGCCCGCGGGGAACAATACGTGGAGCGTTGGATAGCCATCATCGTCGCTGGCCTCGCTGCTATTTCGCTGAGCGCGTGCTCGACGATAGATGTCGTTTTAGAGAAGGCTGATGGTGCCATCGGACCCAGCGTAAGTGCCGTAGCCCGCGCGCCGACGTTCATCGGCGTTGAAACACTCATCACAAAAGTGGATAAAGCGTTTCAACTAGCTTGCAGTGAAGTTGATGCCGATGCAAAAGGGGGAGAAGAATCTGAGCAGCAGCAACCCGTTCGCGCGCCTGCTGCTGCAGAGCAGATCAAAGAGCTAACGGCAGTGGCGCAGGCGCTGAAGGAGCTTCGAGACGCTGTGCTTGGCCTATTCCCGAAAAACTCCTACACCGCGGCAAGGTTCTGCAACTAATCGGCAAGTTAAGCGTATAATTCCCGGCTCGACGTCACGCCCGAGGAGCTGGCGCGGGGCGTGTTCGCCGCAGCCAAGCCCCCTGACCCGCGGCTGCGGGTGCGGAAGCGTCGGGGGCCGGCCAAGACCGAGCAGAAGGTGCTGGCGTCGGACAAGCTCGCGGAGTAGATCGAGACTTAACCACGCACTAAGGCGCGTGTGCTACGTTCGGCCCTTCCGTAGCAGGAGGGTCAAGAGATGGCTGTTAAGGACACCCCCGCATTTCCGTCTGTCTCCCCGACCGAGCAGGAGGTGGTCACGCGCCCCGGCATGACTCTACGCGACTGGTTCGCAGGCTAGGCGCCGGCCGTGGGCACGATCCAGCGAGCGTACGATAACGATACGCACATGGGAAGAGCGGGGACCCGTCAGTCCGTCGCGGAGATGTGCTACACCGTGGCCGACGCGATGATGGAGGCGCGCGACGGGTGACCGTTAAGACACAGGACCAGAAAGACCTGGAACTCGGTCGCGTTCTCAGACATAGACCAACGGCACCAATCGTGCTAGTTAGAGGGCGTTGAGGAGCTCACTGCGGAAATGCCGTGACGACGGTAAGTGTCCGCAGTAGGCCCCAACCTCTAGCCCTCCAAGGCGTGACGCCGAGGAATGAGCCGGCAACCAGTGACTTCGACCCGGCTCGGGCTAGAGCGGAACTATAGTGATCGTGCGTGGCAAGTTAAGCGTATAAGTCCCGCAATATCAGACAGAAAATACCTTGGCTCGATGACCGCACGCTCAGGTTCCTCTTCTTTTGAGCGCGCAAAACACATATCTTTCCTGACGGTTGGGAATCGAGGCTAGCTGTGTTCAAATGGCTACATTCGTTTGAAATGCCTTGGTGGCTACGCGCCGCTCTTGTTTGGTTCCAAGAGTTAGTTGTTGGATTTGTTGTAGCCACTGCGCTGTTTGCCGTCTTGTACTTTTCATTTCTACGGGACTCTGCATATGTTTCGATCATCTGGGTTTTCCTGTACTTCGTGATCGCGTTTGGCTGGAGTCCGCTGGTCAACTATCTGCGAAACCTTCATACACATACCAATGACCAAGATCACAACCCCTAAAGATCTGCCTTGCGCAAACTAGGCACCACTTGGCCATTGGCAGACTGAGGCAGGCTGCTGAGCATTCCGGCCGCATGCGGCAGGACCCTCAGACCCAGAAGCTCAGGGTTGCCTCTTCGGTCCCGGCCCTTCAACCGGTCAAGAGTCAAGGGGCATGCGGATTGATCGGGCGCTCTTTGCTTCCGGCAAGCCGCGCCGGGAACCCCATGGGAATCGTGCGGGGTCTAAAGTCAGGCAGTTCCTGACGGGCATTGTCGGTGGCGGCGGGATGGGATATGGGCAACACGCGCCCTACATGGGGAGCGTGGCGATGGTGGTTTCGATCCGGACGGCTCTGGAGCGATGGGCCGGCCGGGCTGGCCAGACGCCTCGTCATCACGAGCAAAACAGCGAGGAATTTTTCGAGAGCGCCTGTGCGTTGTACATAGATTCGCCCGACCCCAAAAAAGTAGGCCACTAAACACTACACTGAAGCGGCTGACCCGAATGTAGCCCAACTAATTGCCGCTGATCAGACTCGAGGATCCGGACCCAAATCGAGCTGGATTCAGATCAATCCAAGGTCCGGTTACTCTGATACATAATTGCCAAACGAAATGCCAAGTGCCACCGGAACGGGCGGGAATCGGACGAAAACGAATCCGCGATCAATCGCGGCAGTGATCGTTCGAACAGGCGGTCGCGCGAAGCCTAGCCGGGAAACGATGCTACCGGCGTAGAAGCCGGCCGAACTCGACCTTCGAATGTGACCACGCGGCCCGGTTGCGAGTGCGCGCGGCCATCAGCAGCTGCACATTCGACTGGCCACCGGTCCTGAGCTGGACGGAACCGGGTCCGTCCGAGTTCTGTGGACGGATCTGAGCAAGTCTTTTCGGGCTGCAGGCAGCCAGGGGAGCGCGGCGGCGTGGCCACTAAAGATCAAGGCAGTAGACGATCTGATCGAAGCGGTCCCTGGGGAAGGTGAACACGAAGACCAGCGGCTCCGTGCCGACGCACTGGAAGGCGTGCGAGGCATTTGGCGGAATGTAGACTGCGCAACCTGGCCCAACTTCCGTCGTTCGGTCACCGATTTCGATTTGGCCGTGGCCGCTCACGACGTAATAGGTCTCCTCCGGCTCGTGGTGATGCAGCGGGAGCCGCGCGCCCGGCGGAATTTCCGCGATCCCCGTGACGATCCCGACGGTGTCCGTGCGTTCACCGGCGACGAGCAGCTTCCAGCGGATTCTGCTCTCGTCAGCGTTACCGGCATGACCCCAGAGATCCCAATCGATGGCGGCCTGATCGACGACAACTGGCTGCGGTGCGTGCATCGCCTTTCCTCCGCATTCGGAAGCCGCTGTTCCGGCTTGTTGGGCGATCTATGGCTTCGTTGCCAGTCGCGCAAGACCATCGACAATGCGGCGCGGGACGGGCCACGAACATCACCGTGACGGCCTCCTCTTGCCAGTGACGTAGCGCGTGAACACGTCTGCGCGTCAGGGGAGCGGACGGGAGACATTTCCGCGGTGCAGGCCGGGTGGCAGATGTGTGTATCCCCAGCTCGGATGGGGCCTTGACACCGGGGCATCGATCCCATCTGTTGAAGCCGTCGCGGCGATTGAGTGAGACCTTCGGGGCAGAGTTCTTGGCACGCGCTGCGCTGCCGTCCCTGACAACCGCGAGGGCAGTAAGGCATGTGATGTTTGATGCAGCACTATCAACGCTGCGGGCCACCGTTCAAAATTCACGCGTATCCACGTGGGCTGAAGTGAGCCATGGGTCGCCATCCGATAGCATCGCAAGCACTGCTTTGAACGCAGGCGGTAACGCATACAGGAGCGTTCGGTGGCCAGCGTCACAATTCGTAATCTGGATGACGACGCGAAACCCGACTTCTCATCCGGGCGGCGGACCATGGCCGGTCCGTGGAAAAAGAAGTGAGGATCAGCCTGCGCAAGGCGGTTGGGCAGGAAATTGTACCGGAGAAAGGTCCGAGGACGGCGATTCACGAACTGTTCAAACCACTTGGCGGCGTGGAGTTGGAGTTGCCGCCGCACGTCCCCATGAGTGAGACACTGAGCTTCTACTGAATTGACGGCGATCTTGCTTGACACCAACGTGGTATAGGAATTGATGAGCCTTGCTCCGATCCAGGATGTGCTCGTCTGGATGGACGATCGGTCGACGCGCCGGTTGTTCGCCACGGCAATCACGGAAGTTGAGTTCCGCACCGGTATTGCCAATTTGCCGGTGGGCGCACGTGGCCAGGGTCTTGCGGACGCTACAGAGCGAATGCTCGGAAGAACGTTTGCCGGGCGGGTTTTGCCATTTGACGGCAGTGCAGCACGCGCCTATGCCGAAATTGCTTCTGCCAGCCGCAGAGCCGGACGCCCTATCTCCCAATCGGATTGTCAGATTGCGGCCATCGCACACTCCCAAGGCATGGCCGTCGCCATGCGGAACGTGCAAGACTTCTCCGGAAACGGGCGTGGAAGTCATCGGTCCGTGAGCGTGTGTATGAGGGAGCCAGCAGAGCGTATGCACAGATGCCTGCCACGATGACGCCGGGCGAGTTCATCGCCAAGTGACGGGCGTCGGAGTTAAAGGAACCCTGGGCCGCGCAGTCACACTTCATCGCCCCTTGCCGCCCGCTCGGCGAGCCGATGCCGACCGACGCCGATCCGGCAGGTGGCTGGTACTGCTTCAAGCACGGTGCGCGGAAGGACACTGGAGGCGAAGGCCAGGCCGATGTCGGGAAGCGCGGCTGCTTCGCGTGGGAGTACAAGGGCAAGCATGCGAACCTCGACGCGAAGGTAATCTGGGCCGTGAATTCAGCCTGCCAGTCGATGGCACGGTTTCGCGCCCGCGCCCGCGCAGACCGCCTGGCGATCGCATCGAGTAACTGTTCCCGGAAACCAACGATTGGTGTTTCGGAGACTGCTTCGAAGGCCTGGCCTGTCGTTGGCCGTCTCCTTCATCCATTCTCGGCGTGGCCTCGAAGCCCATCTTTTTCGCAATCTTCCGGAAGGCGGGTTCTCAGCAACACTCATCGGTAAAACTGGACGTAAAACCGCACCCTCCCCAGCGGCTGGACCTCATGCTCGACTTCCGGCTCCACAACGCCGGGATGAGCTAGATCCAAGCGCGACTCCTCCACCGGCGACTGGAGGATCCGATACAGAAGCCTTCCCTCCGACACGACGATCCGGCCCCACACTCCCGATTTCGTGCGGTGCGAAGACTTGAGCCCGCTTGGCATCGTCTCTTCGGTGAACTCCGGGGTTCGCCGGTAGGGTTTCACATCAGGGGGGAGGGCTTCCAACGGACAATCCTCGGTTCACTGCGTCATGTAGCTCACGGGCCGTGCAGTCGCCACAGGGCGAGTGCCAAGAGCCCGCACGCCAGTAGGAGGAAGACGGCGAGCACGGGCAGGATCAGAGCCCTGATCCTCACGCGCCTCAGCATCGCGAGCGACGCCAGTAATCCGGCCCTTCGGTCGGGCTCGGTTAGCTGGAGTTCGCTGTTGGGGATGAACACGCGCGGGAGGGTATCGGCCGGTCGGCGGCGGTGCAATCGACGTGAAAGGCAACTGCTATCATCAGTCGCCTGGGCGAACCGGAGATGTCGGTCACTTACGTATATGATCTCCTAAAGCATTGTTATTTCGTTAGCTATATGCATGCATGTCGCGGTTCCCCAACAGCCCCATCACGGCTCCACTGGATCGAATCAGGGGCATTTGATGCTCCCCGCGCGCAGCGATGCTTCCCCACCGCTGGCCGTCGCGGGCGTCGTAGTTGTCGTATCTCCAGGAACTTGTTCCAAAGTTTGACGAGACGCGTGAATGAACCCGTCACTGCCCCTATAAGATCCTTTCTGCTGCTGAATCCGGCATTGACGACCAATGCAGACAGGCTTAGGTTGCCGCGCGGCCCTCACCAAGAAATTGGCGGCCAAGCGACTACCGGTATCGGCAGGATCGGACGATGAACCTGAAAACCACATGCATCATCGCGATTGCGGCCCTCGCAATCGTAGCGGGGCCGGCTTCCGGCGCGACGTTGGAGGCAAGTTTTGCGGACCCAATTTGGACGGGAAGCAAGATACCCGAAGGGCAGCACTGCGAGAAGTTCGGCGGTAACGGCGCGACGCCTGAGCTGAAAGTCTCCGGAATCCCCGCGGGCACCACCGCCATCCTGGTCGAGTTCAATGATGCATCGTTCCCGCCTCTGAGCAGCGGCGGCGGGCACGGCATCGTCGGCTTCGAACACGCTGGAGGTGCTGAGACGACCCTGCCTCCCGTTCCGGGCGGCACGGAGGAAACGCCGGCCGGCACGTGGATTGAGAAGAAGAACCGAGCGACCGGTGCGTGGGAATCCCCTGGCTATCTCCCGCCCTGCTCCGGCGGGATCGGGAACCGCTACTTCGCGGTGATCAAGGCGGTCGACGCAAACAAGACGGTGCTGGCACAGACCGAGATCACACTGGGTCGCTATTGATACGCGCCCGTTGCTGCTTGCCGGAAGACAATGTGCAGGCGCAGCCGGACGTTTATGTGGGCCGCTTTCAGCGTACCCGGCGCGCGCGCTGAGATGCGAATGGAGACCTTGGGCTTGAACGATCGACCTGCAGCACAGCGACCTCCTCACTATTGGGAGGTTGATTCTCAAGTTCGCCGTTGATCGTGGTGCCCCGTACTGATCGCTGGTCTGAACCTGCTGCGCAACCCGCTCTGGGCAACCGTTTGGTCTCCAGATGGTGAGCTGCGTTCCGGTCTGCCCCAGCAACTTCCGCAGATTAGCTCCAGGAATTCAGGCCGGAACTCCCGATGGGCAGGCACTGCCGCTCCAATGTCCTCGATCTTCGCCGCCTCGCACTCTTCTCTGTGACCGCCCCCGCCCGGGGCGTTCCGCATGTCGGCCCGACGCCCCAAGCAAATGCGTTCAATCCAGGCCCAAGCTTCGGCGCTCCGGAAAGGTTCTGCTGCTGGGTCGTCCCAAAAATCTGATGGCAACGGGACGGTGCATACTTTTTGGTGCGGCATTGTCCGTTTCGGTTCGTCCGCCTCTTGGGCCTAGGAAGCTGTAGAGGTCAACAGCAGCGCAGTCAGGGTCGCAGCAAAGACATTTCGCATGTCCGAACCCCTTCACCAAGCTTGACCTGGCGCAACAATCCATGTGATGTCTAAGCTGCCCGATCGTGGTTTGCGGCTACAACGTCGGGGAGACTGACAGGCGCATTCATCGGAACGCCATGGCTAGCACTGCGGCGAGCGTCGCCAAGCTGATGGCGACATTAATGCCGACGACCCATCGCAGCCCGATAATGTCGCTGCGCACCGCCGCTAGGTCAGCCTTGGTCGCAAGCTCGCCCTGGCCGGCGCGGATCGCTTCGGCGACGGCTTCGGCCGCCGGGCGGTCCAGCCCCGCATTCTCCATGTCGCGGGCAGCCGCCAGCGTGTCAAACGCAGCACTCAAGGCGCGGCCTTCAAGGCATCAAGCGCTTCCTGCATTCTGGCGACTATATCATCGATGTAGACGGCATGTTTCACACTTCGCGGAACGATGTGAATTGCGCCTTGATCGGGCGTAGATTGAGGAAGCGCCGGTTCCGCGACTGCTTCATCCCATGCCCAGCTTCCGATGCCCGGGGGCCCTTGGGTTAAAGTTATGGGCGTAGATTGCGGCGGGCTCAGCCAGCGCGTGACCAGCAGCTTGGTGACAGTCGCCACGTCCACACTGTTCGTAGTGGCGGTCGAGGCCAAGTTGTTCCGGAAGTCAAAGGCAGTAGGGCGTGGCTGTTGGCCAACAAAGTGAATGCTTCGCCATCGCCAGATGCATTGATGACCATGTTCGATCTTGACTACACGGCTCCACGTATCACAGATCGCTTCGGTTAAACTTTCTTGCAGAAGTAGAGCGCGATGTAAGGTGGCATGTTGTTGTGCGGTTTGCCCTTACCCGCGATCGTGGTGGTCAATCTACCCCTGTCTCCGGCCCATGGGTGATCATCATCGACGTCGATGCGCGCATCATCGTTCGGAGGTCCATCGACATCATAACCCCACTCGAATTCATTGATGGTATGTTCGTGCTGGGGCATTTCATCTGGCGAAAGAGTGTGTGTCTTTGACCCGCCGGTTGAACGGAAGTCGAAATCGGGGCCGCTGCCCACGAGCGTGCGCCCATAAGACGGTTTGAACGGCTCCCATCCAACCGGACATGTGTTCAAATTGAGATCGGTCCGATCAAAGGCCACGATAGCACCCGCTGCAATCGGCCTGAAAATGGATATTTCCTCAATCTTGGCGATCGTCCAAAGCACTGCGCCGGTTATCAGGGAAGCAGCAACCGTAGTGAAGATCGTTCGCAGCATCGCATTCTCTCCGTTTGGTTCATGTCGTGGGAGGATGCTCCATTCATCTTACTCAATACTTCGAAGACGGAGGCATCTGCAAATCACGCACTTATTTACAAAGCCCCTCGGACCGCACTAATTTCAATACCTCCCAAAGTATATATTCAGTTTTGTATGCAGGATATGAAGTATTGATGTAGGCATGGTCGCCCTGTAACTCGCGTATCTTCCTATGCGCTTCTTCGAATGTACTGTAACGAGGGCGAAGTGCCTCGATTTCGTCTTGGTTCTTTCTGCCAAGTCTTTTTATCAATTTCAATATTTCCCAAGCCATATATTCTGATTTGTATGATGGATACGAAGTGTTGATGTAGGCATGGCGGCCCTGTAACTCGCGTTTCTTCCTATGCGCTTCTTCAAATGTGGTGTAACGGGGACGAAGAGCCTCATACTCATCACGGGTATTAGCCGAACTCGCCGAGTCGACGGCAGCCACTTCATCATCCGGGCATGGGTGACCCCATGCCGCACCACCGATGACCATTCCGCAGAGTGCGAGCATCGCAATTGCCGTCTTCATGATTTTCTCCTTGCCGAGTTCGAAGTGGCGATTCCTGTCAGTTTCGGGCGTTCGAGTCGAGGCACCTGCAAAAGGGGATCGGAAGCGCCCCGGCGGTGAACCACTGATGTCAGACGCTGAAGGAGTGTCAAGCGACACCCGGATTTACGAGTTTTGCAAGGAAATCATCTGAACGCGGTGCTTGACGTCGTAGACGTGGTGTTCGTGCCAATGATCACGCGACACGCGGCGCATGCGCACGGCGTCCCACTCAGTGCGAGGGCGGAATTTGCGCCGTTGGTGCATCCGGAACGGGTCGAAACTGCGTCACGCATGGTGGCCGACGTGCTGCCCGCAACGTCCGGTTCGGGTATGCGGGCGACCTTTCGTATGGGAAGCGGAGCCTGGAGAGGCGGGGGATCATTGAGATCCGTGGATCGAACTCCTTGACCTCGGCCCACACGCTCTCGTTATCATCCGCCGCCGCCTGCCCCAAGACTGGGCGGAGTTCCGAGACGCAACGCCGATTCTCATCGAACCCTTCACCGAAACGCCGCGCTAATCCGACGTCGTTTACCGGGCTTCCAGCTGAACCTGCGTCAAGACCGTCCAAGCGTGCGGTCGCTGGCACCGCGACAAGCCTTACCGACGGTCTTGAAAGGACATCAGGCTCCAACTGATCTGATCGACCGGCAACGCGCTTTCAGTCACCCGGTGTCTCTCCCATCACACCATCCTCGCGAGGCTTGTCCGAGCAATTGTCCTGGAACCGTGGGCTATGGTGAAAGAGCAAGCTGGTGTGAATATCGGAGCACGACATCCAAACCAGCCACTCATCTCCGAGGTGCGCCTGTACGCAACAGCTGCGACTTCAGGTGATGCCAGCTCCCGGGATCTTGCCGCGTTCTCAGACGCGACGAATTCAAACTCACGCTGTCACTCGCCCGCCGCCGTGTGTTCGACGAGAGGAAGCACGCGGTTTTCGATTGGGGGTTACCCGACCTACTTGACGGACGGGGAGCAGTCGCCATGATGACGGGATG
The DNA here is from genome assembly GCA_022825235.1 of Alphaproteobacteria bacterium. Taxonomy (GTDB): domain Bacteria; phylum Pseudomonadota; class Alphaproteobacteria; order TMED109; family TMED109; genus VXPW01. Next base: position 10,180 of record JAJDYI010000081.1, read on the forward strand.
GAAGCCTCCGCGATTGCAGACGCTGCGACTGCAGACGTCATCGTCCGAATTGGCTGGTATGCCGTCGTCTCGGTTGCGAGCGGAGTCCTAGCTGTGCTTGGGACGCTCTTGTTTGGACGGGGCTACAAGAAGCGTATTGCTGCCCTTGAAGATCAGGCCGAACGTCCGTCAATCGTCATCCACAAGGGCGGGGCGTACAACTGCGTCGAAGGCGAGCAGCACATCTACTATCACATCAGCGGCCCTGCTGAGGTCATACAGCCGAAGCCGACAGTTGGTCGGGCGATTCCGCTCCGTGTGAAGGTCAGCCTCGGCGAGGCGAAGGGCCTGCCCATCCAAGGAGCCGAGATCGAACACAAGAAGGCGGACGATGGCTAAGGCCAACTTCGCTAATGAAACCGTCTGGACCGGCGACTGCCTGCACGTGCTACGGGGCATGAACAGCGCGTGTGTGGACCTGATCTACCTGGACCCCCCGTTCAACTCCAATCGCACCTACGAGGCTCCGATCGGGAGCCAGGCAGCGGGCGCGTCATTCAAGGATGCGTGGACGCTCGACGATGTGGACGTGTGCGAACACGGGGAACTCGCCGACCGGAACCCCGCCGCGTATTCCGTGATCGAGGCCGCGCGGCAAGCTCACGGCAAGGGGATGCAGTCGTACCTGATCTTCATGGCCGTGCGGCTGACCGAGCTGCAACGCGTCTTAAGGCCGACCGGATCCATCTACCTGCATTGCGACACAACCGCCGGGCACTATCTCAAGCTGCTTATGGACAGCTTGTTCGGGCGGGCAAACTTCCGCACGGACATTGTGTGGAAACGGGGAAGCGCACACAGCGACGCCAAGCAGGGCCGACGCCAGCACGGGCGGATTCATGACCTAATCCTGTATTACACCGCCGGCGCGAAATGGACATGGAACCCTGTTCACACACCATACGACCGTGAATATGTCGAAGCGTTCTACCGCCATGCGGACGAAAGCGGGCGGCGATACCGCAAGGACAATCTGACGGCCGCCAAGCCCGGCGGCGATACGAAATACGAGTGGCGCGTCAAACGGGAAGGGTCGGGGCCCTGGAAGGCTGACCTTGCAGACGAATGGCGGAACCCGGTAGAGGGCTGGGAGTATCGGGGGATACCGCCTTACAACGGGCGGTATTGGGCATACTCGTGGGACAAGATGCGCGGGTTTGCACTGGCAGGGCGTCTCGCCTACGCGAAAACGGGAATGCCCAGCTACAAGCGCTATCTCGACGAAATGCCGGGAGTGCCGCTGCAAGACTTGTGGGCGGATATTCCGATTGCGTTAGGGAAAGAGCGCGTCGGCTACCCCACGCAGAAGCCGCTGGCCCTGCTGGATCGAATCATCCGTGCCAGTTCCAACGAGGGTGATTGGGTGTTCGACCCCTTCTGTGGTTGCGCTACCGCCCTGGTCGCTGCCGACAGGCTCAAGCGCAAGTGGGCGGGCGTGGACCTGTCACCGCTGGCCGTGAAGCTGGTAGACGCACGGATTGCATCCGACCGCGGACAACTTCCTTGGGGCGGTGCAGTCACGCCAGACGCGCCGCCCAAGCGCACGGACCTAGGTGACCTGCCGAACTACCGGACGCACCGTCACCGCCTCTATGGCGAGCAGGAAGGCGTTTGCGCGGGCTGTGACACACACTTCCCGTTTCGCGTCATGGACGTTGATCACATCCTGCCGCGCGCCAAGGGCGGCACCGACCATCCCGACAACCTGCAACTGCTGTGCTCCGGCTGCAATCGCAGCAAGGGCGCGAAGACCATGGCTGAATGGAGGGCCGCGCAATGACCCGAGGCGTGCCGGTACTGGACCCCAAGGTTCACCTGAAAGGCGCGACGCCTGAGAAGCTGGCGCGTGCCCTGCTACGCCAGCCGCACCTACGACCGGGCACCCGAGGAAAGCCCATTGTCGGCGATCAGGTCGCGGTAGAGAAGGTTGCGGCCGACAAGCCGCGCAACCGTGTCCCGCATCTGCGCAAGCGTTCCTGACTGGCGGACGTTGTGCTTGCCTGCGAACTCCGAGACGTAGCGCTGCAGATGCTTGGGGCTGATCTTGTGGAACGTTCCCTTGTGGGCGCGTTTCAGCATCGACCAGAACGACTCGACCCCGTTGGTGTGCGCCATACCGTCGACGTACTCGCTGACACTGTGCTTGACCGTCTCATGGTCGAATGGGATGCCGTTGTAGGCCGTCGCATCGTCCGTGTAGACGGTCGCGCCCGGCTCCGCGCTGTCTTCCACGAAGTCATGCAGCGTGGCCTTGTTGGTGGCCTCGACAACCTCCGCACGGACCTGATTGCTGGCCCGGCATTTGGCACCAACGACGGCCACCTTGCCGACCGCGCCCCGGCCTGCGCCTTCCTTCGCCAGCTCGCGGCGCTGCTGGTTGCTCATGTTCCGGCGCTTGCCGCCGAAGTACGTCTCGTCAACTTCCACCGGGCCGTCGAACGGCCCCTCGTCGTCGCCAGCCCACGCTTCCCGAATGCGGTGGAGCATGAACCACGCGGTTTCCTGCTTCACGCCGATGTCACGCGACAGCTTCATGGAGGAAACCGACTTCAGCGAGGTCATGCACAGGTAGATGGCAATGGCCCACTTCCGAAGCGGAACATTCGTCCGTGCGATCGGGGTGCCAGTCCGCACCGAGAAGTACGACCGACAGTCCGTGCACCAGTACGGCATCGGCTTCGCGTTCGGCACTTCCCGAGTGTGCGTGGAGCCGCACTTCCCGCAGTAACGACCGTTGCTCCAAAGCGTGTCCTCGAACCACTTGGTAGCCGCTTCCTCGGTCGGAAACATGTCCATCAACTCGACAATCGTGAGGCCCTTACGGTGAGATTTGCCAGCCATTTCTGTCTCCTGTCAGCTAGGAGAAATATAGGGATTGGATCAGAGAATGTCAAGTAGGTCGGGTAATCCCCTTTCGATTGCCCCCGACAAGATCGTCGATGGTGTATCGGTCGAGCGCGACGAAGAACGCTTCCCCGGCCTCGGCGAGAATCTGCCTGTAGACGCGGCAAGAAGCGGTCCGGGGGCTGTCAACGCCGCCAGGGGCACCCCCGGCAAGCCGGGCCACCCGCTCGGTATGCCGCGCCACTGCCCCGATCGAAATCTCCTCCGCGGCGCGGGCAAGCCTCAGTCCCCCGCCCTTGCCACGTACCGTAACGATGAATCCGGCGCGGCCGAGCCCCCAAGCAGCTCTGGCCAAGTGATGCCGGGAAATTTCGTAGCGCTCGGCGATCTCGCTGATGGTAGCAAGACCGTCGCCGTTGACGGCGAGATGCATCAAGACGCGCAACGCGTAGTCGGTACGACGGGTCAGCCGCATCGTTCGCCTCCGCGTGGCACGCCAGCGGGCGCAGTGGCGCACATCGCATCTACGCCGCTGACGCTAACGACGCCGCGGGAGTGGATCAACCGGGCTGCCCGCCGATTGCCGGGTGAGCGCTAGCCGGGGTATCCTGCGGCTCAACTCGATCCGGGGTGCGTGGCGCGTCGTGAAGTCTCTGGCGCCTCTGGCGGCCCTGGCACTCGTACTATCGGGCTGCGGAGGGGATAACGGGCGCGCCTCCGTTCCGTCGGAGTTGCTGGCGCCGGGCGGCCCGATGTCCGAAGAGGAGTTGCGGGGCGAGTACGCCGCCCATCCAGAGTTCCAGAATCAGTACGGCTTGACCCAGATCAAGGCGCACTACGCGTACGCCCGTGGCGCAACCGGCAAGGGCGTCACACTCGGTATCGTCGACAGCGGGGTCGATCCGGGTCATCCGAGGTTCGCGGGCAAGCTGGAGACCGGCAACTTCGAAGACTACGACCCCGACTTCACCGCCTGCGACCACCACGGTCCGGACGGTGCCTGTCTCAGCCTGGTCGGGCATGGCACGTTCGTCGCAGGCATCATGGCGGCGGGTCGTCGCGCGCCGCCCGACGCGAGCACCGGGAGTGCTTCGGCCATCCACGGCGTCGCCTTCGACGCCCGGGTCATCTCGGTGGGCTTTCGCGATGCAGGCGAAATCATCGAGGACATTCTCGGCGAGAATCCCACGCCTGCACAAATCCGCGACCTTCGGGACCTGATCCGCGACATCGAGAGCGAGCTCAAGAGGCAGTTCGCCTCGGCCTTCGAGCGGCTGAACGGCAGGGTGACGGCGGTCAATGCGAGCTTCGGTCTGCCGGGGAACATCAAGGACTTCGACGCCGGGGAGTTGCGCACGCTCTTCCCCAACGTGATCGAAGCCCTGGCGCAGGCCGACACCCCGACGGGCGCGCGCACCGTCTATGTCTGGGCAGCCGGCAACGCGAACGGCGAGGTCAATTCCGATGGCTCTCTCGTGTCGGCCACGTCGGTCGACATCACCGCCGGTCTTCCGGTCCGGATTCCAGAGCTTCGCGGCCACTCGCTCGCGGTGGTGGCAACCGACCGGCAGGGCAGGATCGCGGACTTCTCCAGTCGCTGCGGCATCGCGAAGGACTTCTGCCTGGCCGCGCCAGGGGTGGACGTCACCGGTCCGGTGCCGGGTTTCTACTGCACGGACGGCACTGCCGATTGCCACCTCACGATGGAAGAGGCCGGAACATCGTCGGCCGCGCCATTCGTCACCGGCGGGATCGGGCTGCTTGCCCAGCACTACCGCAATCAGCTCGGCACCGACGAGATCGTCGAACGCATGCTCGCGACCGCCGACCGGACGGGCGTTTACGGGGATGCTGATGTCTACGGCCAGGGGTTCCTTGACCTCGACGCCGCAACCCGTCCAGTGGGCGGGACGCGGATGCTGACCGGCCATTCGCTTTCCGGCCCCTCGGCACCGAGTGTCACGAGCGTGTTCCAGTTCGGCGGAGCCTTCGGTGATTCGCTCGCGCGGGGGCTCGCGTCCCGTGAGGTCGCGACCTTCGATGAGCTGGATGCGCCGTTCTTCCGGCCGCTCGGCGACCATCTTCAGCCGCATGCGTCTGCCACGCCCTCGCTTGCGGATCGGCTTCGGGCGCTGGGGCGAAACCTGCGTGGTGCGGCCTGGCGCATCGACGGCACCAGGCTTCGGCTGCGCGTCAATGCGGTCTCGACGCCGCACCGCACCGGCCGTGGCCACGGTTCGGATCTTCGAGGCAAGACAGCCGCCTCCGCCTCGTCCGGTTCGCTGTCACTCGCACACAACGTCGGAAACGGGCAGTTGCGGTTCGGATACCGCACCCACCCGGGCTGGCAGTTTGGGATCCATGCCGGCAATGGCCAGACGGTCGAGGGACTCCCTCCCATAGAAGCTGGCATGTTCAGTGACGATGCCGCGTTTGCCAACCCGTTCCTTGGCTTCGCCCGCGACGGCGCCAGCATCGGCTACGCGGCGGCGCCCGGTGCGGGCTCCCTCCGTATCACCGCGTTTCAGCGCGGGACGCAGGATGGTGCGCGAGGGGCCTCCGGCACCGGCGAAGCCTGGGGCGCGTTGACGGAGTACCGGTCCAGCCGGTCTGGCCTCGCCGTGCAACTGGGGTGGCTCGGGGAGGCGGATGCCGTGGTGGGCGGGCGCCCGGGCGGGGCGTTCGGCGGGATCGCCGCCGACACCGTCATGGCGGGGCTGTCGGCGCACCGGGCCCTGAGCGGTGGCTGGCATTTGCTGGCAAGTACCCACGCGGGCATGAGCCGCACCCGGGTGCGGCGCGACGGCATGGTGCGCCGCCTGTCGCCGCTATGGGCCGGCTCCTACTCAGTCGGGCTCGTTCGCGACGCGGTCGACCGTAGTGGAGGTCAACTGGCATTCAGGCTGACACAGCCGCTACGGGTCGAGGCGGGAACGGCGCGATTGCGGTGGGCGTCCGGCCGCACTCCCGGGGGGCGGGTCACGGTCGAGGAGACCGTCTTGAATCTCGAACCCTCAGGCCGTCAGCTGGACGTGGAGCTGGCCTACTCCCGTCAATGGGCGGGCGGACGGTTGCACCTGGCCGGGATCACCACGCGCGACGCGGGCCACGTGCGGGGCGAGCACGACGCCGCGCTGCTGACGCGCTACACCCACTCGTTCTGATGCCGAGCGAGCCTGTCCGATGCAAGGCCTCAGACAGATACTTCCTTAGACAACGGCCTTTCTCTCGAACCTGCCATTGGAACTGTGTAGTGACCGAAGCACTCTGTACAGTTGCCTGAGCGCATGGCCGGTGGTCCGGAACAGGGTCGAAATGATGCTCGCCTTTCCGCTTTGAAGCAGCAAAGCACGACATGATGACGGCAGGCGAGACTGTCACGAAGCACGCATCGGTGATGCCCTGAGCGAGCCGTTTCCTGCCCTTCCAAGAGTATGCTAATCATTGCAGTAACAGCGCTTTAAAAGCGGCCGCGCTTGCGTGCCGATCCGGTGCGCGGCCCCTGTCTCCTTACTCTCGCTTCAGGGGCGCAGAAAGGTAGATGGCGGAAGGTAGCGGAGTTTGCCGAACCGGACGCTGCCAGCTCTTGCTGCCATTGTCACGATCCAGGGCGTCAGCAGTGTGTCACCCTGTACACGAGCCGCGACGGCGGGCGCACTCGCGTCTCCTGTGCCTGAACTGCCGACGCCGCCCGACAAATCCATCTCGGGCCCACCTCATCATCGCACCCGAGCGGCCGGATCGGATGCGGTGCAGGGCGGTCGGGTGCCGCGGATTTCCTGAAATGGTCACAGCTGCATGCATCGCGTACGTTCCGGAAGTTGCGACGGCGGCATGACGCCATCCCGTCCAAGTCGCAACGGAATGGCCTGGTCGGGAGGGGGTCCGATGCGAAGTTACAGGGGCACGCTGATAGCGGCCTGTGTTCTATTGGGAACGGGCAACCGTGCGGCGCGGTTCCGACATCGGCGGTCGATCCATCCGGATCGTGGCCGACCACACGTTGCGGCCGCGGGTCGTCGGCGTGGGCGCCGAATGGGGAAGCCTGGCGAGCCGGATCGGGCTGGAAGTCCGGTACTCGGCCGCCGAGCTGGAGTTCCGCACCGGAGGGGGCGGCTCGGCGCTCGGGATGCCCCGCATCGACCATCGGTTCCGCGTGCGCGAGGTCGGCGTCCAGGTGGGCTACACCCGCTCGTTCTGATCGGGGCAGCGGCGCCCGCGCGACCTGGCCCCGCAGGGCCTTCGCACCGCCGACGAGCTCAGCCCGTCGCCTGCATCGGCGAGCCCGCGCGCACCCTCAAGCGCCAACGGGTCTCAGCGTCAGGCTTCGGCCCCCGTATCCCGTGCACGTACCTCCAGCTGGAGGCCAATCGCGCTCAACGCCATGTCCAGACGATCAAGGCGCGAGCTGTGATGAACATCGAGTACACGGTCTACTTGCGGCAGGTGCCAGCCCAAACGGCGGGCCAATTCGGCTTTGCCGATCTCCTGTTCGCACATGGCCTGGTAAAGCAGCGCCTTGACGGCCGTCAGGGTCGGGAGCGCGATGCGCGTTTCGCCTGCTGACGGCTCTGGAATTTCCTGCCTGGCAGAGATCCGCGCGGCAATCGCTTCCTCCAGCGCATCCACTGCCCGGGCCAGGGCCTCGTCGCGATCGTCTCCAAACGTGGTCAACTCCGGAAAATCCGGAGAGGTCACCAATACAGTGCCGCCGTCGTCCTGCAACGACACCGGAAAAAGCAGCATTATTCCAACCCCAAGTCCTTCTTGATCTTCGCAACCAGCTTCCGGCCCAGCTGCTTTCGCGAGCCGTGCATCGGGAGCTGCGAGACCCGGTCACCCAGCCGGACCGTGACGTGGCCACTGCCGCGCTTGTGATTTTCGAAGGTGCAGCCCCGGTTCCGAAGCCAGCGTTGCAATTGTGCAGAGTTCATAACTCCGCCTCCAGGGGATGTTGTGTGCTGCCATCTGTGTCTCCGTGCTCCTGTCCTTGGCGACCGGGCACCCTGCAAAACTGGTGCAAGATTCTCAGTTTCTGCCAGCCTCGGTCTTCCCAAGCACGCCAGCCCAAACGTTACCAGTTTCCGGCTGCCAGGTCAACACTTCTGTTGCAGGGACGGCGGAGAACCGCGCCACGGGCAACCCCGGCGCCGCGCTCGCTATTGAATCACGCTCTCAGGCTTGGTCGCCACGCACGAGGCGCAGCCCGGCACCCTGGTAGAGCCTCCCAGACATCCCCACCACGCCCCGCGAAGCGACGCTGCCGGTCAGCCGTGCCGGGCGTCGCCTCCGTCCGCGCCGGCGCCCTGCCGCGGCGAGGGCCAGGGGGCGAGTGTACCATGCAGCGGCGCGGGGCCCTTCGCAACGCACCGCATGCCGCAGTTCCAGGTGGTCCACGATTCTCTGCGCCGTCGGCTTGAGCCGGCCGTGGTCCCCGCACCAGCTCCGCTTCGGCCACAAGGGCTCCGCTGAGCGGCGCCATCTCGACGGCGAAGAGGATGCCTTCGCCGGGCAACCGTGTGGTGGTCGTGGGGACCGGTCAATGAAGAGAGGGTCGCACAGGAACATCAAGGGAATATCTTAGCAATGTGGCGGGAGCGGAGCGGAAGGCCTGCCTCGGCATGCGCCAACTCGAGGAGGCCGTCCTCAAGGTCTTGTTCGAGGCCAAACGCAACGGTGAACGCCCGGGCGTGGCCGAGATCAGCAGACGGGCGGGCATATGCAGTGGGAAAGGCGATGCCAGTAAGGGCGAGCCCGGCAGCATGACGCACTCGATCGCTTGGGGGATCGTCCTGAAATCGTAACGGGCCGGGCTCGTTCGAGAATGCCCGAAATCGCCGAGAGGGAGCGGATATGAGCCGGCGGAGCAGGCGGCCGTTCGCATGCGGGGCGGCGTGGAGTGCGGTTAGTCCTCGCGCGCAGCCACCATTTCCACGAGATTGGCGAAGACGGCTCGCTCGGCCAGTACCGCGACGCGACGCTGGTCGACGCGCGGCGGCGCTGCGACATATTCTGCGTGTTCGACAACCCCGGCACTGCCACACGCTGGCGCACCAGAGGTCCGGCATGAAGACATCGTGGAGGTGTCGCATGAAGAGCGCACTGGCGGCCCTCGTGCTGCTCTGGCCCGCCCTGGCCGTTGCAGATCACGAGCTGGACGACCGCGACATCGACAGCGGGCAGGCGCTCTACAAGCAGCACTGCGCCTCCTGCCACGGCGCCGACCTTGAAGGGCAGCCCGACCGGCGCCGGCCCGGCAAGGACGGGATCCTGCCGGCCCCGCCCCACGACGCCAGCGGCCATACCTGGCATCACGACAACCGGATGCTCTTCGACTACACGAAGCTCGGCGGCGAAGGTCTCATGGAGGCCAGAGGCGTCGCCGGCTTCAAGAGCAGCATGCCGGGCCTCGGCCATGTCATGAGCGATGACGAGATCTGGGACGTGCTCGCCTACATCCGCTCCACTTGGCCGGAGCGCATCCGCGAGATCCAGGTCGCCAGAAACCCGGAGCACGGGCGATGACCGGTCCCCTGCCGACGCGGCGGCCGGTCCCGCCTTGCACGCCGTTCACGAGGCCGGTGTTCGGCCATCGGGAGACGCCTTGCGGCATCCGTGACCGGAGGCGGTAATGAAAACGCCGACGAAGCCCGCATCGGCGGACAGGGCCACCTCCGACGGTCCCGTCGCGAAGCGCAGCCTGTTCGTGCGATACGGAATGCAGGCCTGTTGCGTCGCCATGACCCTGCCGATAGCCAGCACCTCCTGAGTGGCGGGACGTTCGGCGGCTAGCTCAACGACCTCACGCTGGTGGTGCCGCTGCTCGCCTGCGTCGGCACGTACTTCATGCTGCATCGCCTCCCGGGCCGGTCCCCGACGGCGGACATGACGAAAGAGACAGGCCAGCGCCCGCCGTCGGAGACCGGAAAGCCTGAACAGCGGGCGGCAGCGCGCTGGTCACCGGTGCGGCTTCTGGCCTCGGAAGGGATATCGCGAACCGGGAAGGAACGCCGGCGGGGGGCGATTCACAGCGGCAGGGACTCGGCCAGACAAGCCGAGCTCTGCAGCCAGGTCCTCGAGGCGACGCCACAGACGACACCGAGCGACGCGAAGGGGTGCAGGCGTTCGTGATGGTTCATGGCTCAGGCGTTGTCTTCAAACGTAAACGAGAAACCGTAGCGCTTGAGTTCGATACCCGGGATGGCCCAGGCCGCGTACCGTGCCTTGTCGGTGAAGTCGCGGGCGACCAACAGCCCGCGCATCTCACCTCCCTCCTCTTCGGCGAGGACACCGATGTACGCTGCCAGCTGGCTGACGGCACGGTCGCTCGCGGTGCCGGCCTTGAGTTCGATCACCCACCACGCGCCGCGCGAATCGCACGCCAAAATGTCGATTCGTCCGGTGGCAACCGCGCGCTCGGAACCGTTGTCGGCGACCGTGAGACCTGGCGCCAGCTGGGCGAGATTACCCCGCAACGCCCGCTGCAGATCCACTTCGAGCGAGAACCGATCCGTCTCCATCAGCGTTTTCTCGTCGACTTCGTCCGTGGGTTCGTCTTCGTCCGCAAGGTCATTGAGGAACTCCCGGTAGCGATTGACGGCTCCGCGTTCCCAGTTCTTGAAATCGTCCGGCAGCGGTCGACCGGGGTCGTCTGCCAGATAGTTCTCGATGTCGCTTCCAAGCCGGCGTTCGGCCGCCCGCATGTCCGAGAGCACCGTCAGCGCGGTGCTTTTGTTGGAATATCGCCGCAACAGGTATCGCCTGAAGGTCTGCTCTCGCACGATGGCAGTCTCCCCGGGTGTTCAATCAAGACGGCCGCGCGAGCCGTAGGTCGCGAACTGACCACGAACGTTCCGTTAGGCGATGGCCACGGCTGGTCCGGCGCGTTCCCTGCCGGACGAGGCTGGCGCTCGGCCTGTGCCACCGGACCGCACCGTTCCAGCGTACCAATTGCTCAGCGGAATCAGCCGGGTCACAGGAATGGAACCGCGCCAGATCAGGCCGGAGGTGGCGCGTGCGGTACTCGCGCTGCCCCGCACTGTCGGCGTGCGCCCCGACACAGGCAGGACCCCCATTGCCGGGTTTGGGCTCTACGGGTCGTGGCTCATGCACAGGGCGAGCTACGTGCCGCTGCCGGACGACGAGGACGTGATGGTGGTCGGGCTCAACCGGGCCGTCGCGCTGGTAGACGCGCGGCAGGGGTAAGCGCGGGGCAGGCCTGGCACGCCACCGGCTCGAGCTGTTGCCGTGAGCTTCCTGGAGCGCAACTCGGTTGTCTTCGCGCGCCGAAATGGTCCTTTGCCGCCGTGTGCCGCCTGCCCAGGTCCCGGCATTTAATAGTTTAGAATTCGACTTGATGACCCGGCCTGCGGTCATCGCTCAGCCTTCCGTGGTGCAGGAGCAATCGGCAATCCAACGAGGTGCCCGAAGACTCGGAAAATCCGTCAGGCCGTGGCAGTCCACTTTGAAGCCGCAGACAAGAATGGCCCCGGCATTGGGACCGGGACACGAGGTGGGCGTGGACAAGGGCGCCGAGACAGGCCGTTCGCTGCAGCCGGGCTCGGAAACGGGTGTCTCGGAGATGTTTACGGTGGCCAAGCCGGTCAAGCCCAACGGAGTTCGGCAGTCCGCGTCCTGCCTGCCTCCTCGGGCCGACAACGAGGTTCCCGGGGCCGGAGGTCAAACCGGCAGCCTTGTCCGCAGATCCGTGATGACGGCGCGCAGAGCAGCGCTTTTCCTCAGTTCGGAATCATCGAGGATTGCCTCGATGGCTGCGTTGAGAGCCGAGGTGCGTAGCTTCAGGATTCTACTTGGCAAAGTCGGGGTGTCACCGCAAGCTGCCGCAACAATGAGGTCGATTAAGCGCTCGGCGCCGTCGAGCCGCCCCCACAGGAGGTCGTGTTCACGGGCATCTCTGCGCAGGAATCCGGCAAATGCTCCGAGCTCTCGGCTTTTCAGGCGGTAAGGATCCCCCGATAGGGCCTTGGCGTCGTGCGGCGATATTCTAATGACCCTAGTCGTGGAGAGGTCGCGAACGCCCGCGCTGTCCATCATCGGGAAGATCGCTGAGTCAATCATCGGGTAGACGACGTACGCCTTCGCGATGCGATCGTGCAGCGGCCCCTGCAGTTTCGAAATGGCGTGGCGAACAGCCTCACCCTGATCATTCATAGTCTGGATGAAATGGGTGCGCATCCACCCGTACAGGCCGTCAATGCCCGGGAAGCCGGCAAAGTCGAGTTCGGAGAGTTCGCCAGCGTAGCCACGGATATACGTGTCGAGGTCTTCGCCGACGTCCTCCTGCAGGCGCTCCCTGATTTCTTCTCCTTGTCCACGGCCCCATTCGGTCAGTTCGTCGAAAGCCAAGGTTACCCGCATCAGTACGCTCTTGAGGGCATCAACCGCATCGGCGCTCACTTCGGGTTTCCGTATTGGCCGTTCGCGACGCGGACCAGATAGCGCACGCGGCGAAGCCGGTATGGCACGTCGAACGCTTTCAGCAGAGCGAGCTGCGAGGACTTCGAACTGTAGGCGCGGGTCTCGGCGTCATATTCGGGCCGGGCGAAGGCGCCCTGCTGCCGAAAGTAGCCGCGGATGAACTGGCGCACGAAATAGCCGTGCCTCGACTCACGGGGATAGCCAAGCGCTTCCAAGATCGAACCCGCCAGCGTCTCTGCCGTCCGACGCGCCTTGAGCACCGTGTAGCCCGGATACGAGGGATTGTTGCCGGTCCGGAGATGGTCGTTCGCGGCTATGCGCAACTGCTCCAGATTGCCCGGAGTCTTCGCGAGGGCGGTGCGCATGATGCGCTCGCCGTGGGCCTCGGCGGCGTCTGCAATCTTGATCAGGCGCTTTACGCGCCGGTTGCGGGCGGCAACCGTGTGGAGGTCGGCGATGATTGGCTCGTGCCGAAAGAGCTTGTACAGCAGGCTCGGCATCTTTCGGGGCAAAGGCATCAGAGCCGGCCTGGCGGCGCTGGCGAGTGCGGGGTCCGGCTCGATATACACCAGGGTCCGATAAACCGACCGGTCGGCGGGCTTCTCCTCGATCAAGCGAATCGCTGCGGAGAAAGGCTTGTTGTCCAGTATTCCGCCGTCAACCATCCAGGCCGTCGCGGCCTTGTAGGCGGCGAGATGGTGCTCCGGGAGATGGCGGACAGCAAATTCCTCCTGGTCGGGAACGGCTTCGCCGAGGCGCGCCTGCGTGAACGACTTGGCAGCGGTGCGATAGCCGACGGGAGCAAAGGCCAAGGGGAATCCTGCCGTGGTCCGAGCGGCGTACGTGAGACCGAAATCATCCCTGAAGTCGCGATCGTCACCCTGCCGGGGCGGACCTAGAGTTCGACGGAATCGGAAGGGCATCTGATGGACATGGGCGGTTTCGAGAAGATCGTCGTGAAAACGTGGGTCGACCGGCAGGAGGCGGGGCCAGCCATGGAGATCGGTGCGTGTGAGAACCAGATCGAGCCGGCCGCCTGGCGGAATCAGCTTCGGACCTGCATGGCCATCGGTCATTTCTTCAAGAGTGCTCGCGATCATCCTCGTGAAATAGTTGCCGCGCAGCAGGGTCTTCTCCGGGTTGTCCGAGGTGAAAAGGCTGTAGATGTGGTCTCTGGCTCATGCCCAGCTGATATCGGGCGTTTCGTCAAACCTCCGGCGGAGTTTCCCGAAGTCGCTGTAGATCAGAGCCTGCGCATTGTCGCCGAGGCGTAGCAACCAGGGCGCACGTTCCGGCGGCGGAGCCGCGAGCTGTTCTATTCCGGCTTTCTCGATCCAGGTCGCATTGAGCACGCTCGCGTCGGCGCCGGTGGCGATGGCCTTCCCAAGCACGACCCCGTTCACGCCACCGGCGGAAGTCCCAGCGATCGTGTCGACCACGATCCGCAAGTCGCCGCATTCTTCGCCACGCTTCGGGTCGTCCATCAGCTTGCGGTAGACCCTGGCAGTCCCCGTTGCCGGCATGACGTCCCGGCCGTGCGCCACGGAGCCGCGGAGAGCATTCCAGATCTCGGTCACGACGCCGTTCATGTAGACGGCGAGTGAAACGCCGCCGTACAGTACTAGCCCTATTCGTAATTCCTTCATGCATGTTCCTTTGCATGCGACCAGAGAACGACGTTGTGATCGTGGCCTTCGAGGAAGGCGATGTCCAATAAAGTGCCAACATTCCATGGGCAGGAAGGGACGAAGGCAACAAGTGCCAGTTGATGTCGCGCCAGCGCTCTAGCTGATGTCCTGCCGTCTGTCTATGGAGAGCGTGGCTTCCTCACCGATGCAGCGCTCAGGATCCCGCGCCCGGCATCCCAGTCAGCACAAGAAACCAAGAGTTCGAGCACCGGGTGTTGGCCGCCGCCGAAGGCGGCTTCCGTAGCCGCCCGGGGAGGTTGCTCCCTGCCATCTAGCTTGCCGGTCCAGTATCCGCGAAACTCTCGCGCATCACACGGACTTCCGAAGAGAATGCAAGAAAGGATATACCGAACCGCCTCCTTTTCCTTCACTCGTCAAGGGATACACCCAAATGCAGGCCTTTTCTTGGTTAGCGGAACTTTTTGCATTAGTGGCGGGGTGCCTCGCAGTTTTCGCCTACTTGGAAAAGAAGCAAGACGCAGAGATAAGCATCCATGTCTCGCGTCAAGCGGTGATTCGCCTGTGATTCGGTGCTGACGGCGGTTCTGCACAGAAGCTCCACAGATTATCCACAGATGGGATGAGGTCATGCCGTGGCCACCGGTGCGGTCTCGGCCCAGGGAC
>JAJDYI010000076.1 GCA_022825235.1 Alphaproteobacteria bacterium
CAGAGGATCGGGATTTCTTCCATGCTGCTGGTGGCGGGCGACAAGTCGGGCGGCAGCGGGCGTCGATTTTACCGCGCGCTGATCCGCAAGGCCGACGAGCGGTTCGACCGGCACCTTGCCCGGCTTGCCGATGAAGGAGGAACGCGATGACCGTGAGCCTTGACGAGATGATGGCGGAACTGCCGCCCGAGCGGCGGCGGCGGATCGAGGAACGAGCGGCGGAGCTGATCGCCGAGGAAATGACGCTGCGTGAGCTGCGCAAGGCCCGGCAACTGACCCAGGCGAGCGTCGCGCGCGAGCTTGGCATCAGCCAGGACGCAATCTCCCGGCTGGAGCAGCGCAGCGACCTGTTGCTGTCCACGCTGCGCAGGACGGTCGAGGCGATGGGCGGCAGCCTGTCGCTGATCGCCCGGTTTCCCGACCGCCCCCCGGTCGAGCTCGCCGGCATCGCCGAACATGTCGCCCGCGATTGACGCCGGTCCAGCCCGCGCAAGTCGCGGTCGCCGGCACGCTGTCGAGGCCGCACGCCGCCGGAAAGTTCAGGAAGAGAACATCCGATGAAACTGTCCACCGCCCTTTTCGCTGCCGTCCTGATGGTGTCCGTCGGCGCCTGCGGAGGCCGGGAAGAACGGCCCGAGGATACCGGGCCTATCAACTTCGAACGGAACTCGGCCTTCACCGGCCCCAACCTGCGGGTGTTCCTTACCCTGGAGGATGGAACGCCGCTCACCGTCAACACGGCGGACGATGCCGTAAAGACGAGCCCCGGCTCCACGCCCCTTCCCGGACACCAGGCGCGGGACTGGGTGTTGGTCAGGGACGACGAGAACGGCACGTCCATCGTCTATGCCCTGGTGAGCTGGGACCCGCTCGACACGCCCGACTATCTGCTGGCCGGCTGGTGGGCGCAGTTTCCCGATCAGCATTACCCGGACATCTCGTTCGAGGACTCGATCCAGTACGCCATCGTGGACGGCCCCGAACTGGAAGCGCCGCCAGAACTGCCGGTGTCGGGGCAGGTGTCATATGCCGGGCAGGCCGGCGGGCTCTACACCTACCTGCCCGGCAGCGACTGGGGCGAGGAAGAGGGTAAGGGCTTTGCCGAAGAGTGGGAGGGGCGCATTGCGCTGACCGCCGACTTCGCGGACGGCACGATCGGTGGCTGCGTCGGGTGCGACGGCGACCTGGTCACGCGGCGCGCGCATTTCGGCTTCTTCCTCGGGGACGAGCTGCACGACACCCGCACGACCATCGCCGATTACGAGCTGCATCTTGGCAGGGCGCCGATCAGCCCGGAAGGGAATATCTCGCATCCCGAGGTGACGGTTCGTCATCCGGCGAGAGAGATCACGGCATCGCAGGGGCATTGGGGCGGCTCCCTGTCGAACCGGCCGGATGAAGACGGCAATCCGCGCCTCGTGGCCGGGTTCGTGTACACGCGCTTTGTGGAGGGCGACGACAGTGACGGGGTGTTCTTCGGCGCCTTCGTGGCGCCGAGCGAGACCTACGGGGACCAGACCCCGCGGCGTTGATGGAACCGGCAGGGAGCGGGATCATGAGCGAAGGCGAGCGGGTCGAGGACCATCTGTCGGTTGTCGGGGCGACCGTGCTTGGCGCGAGGAACGCGGAGGGCGAGCGGATCGTGCTGTTGCGGTTGAGTTGCGTCGATGCCGGCGGCTCCGCTGTTGCGCCGGTCAACCTGGCGCTCCGGTCCGGCGAGGCTTCGAGCCTGGCGGCGGAGATCGTGCGGACCGTCGATGTGCTGCACGGGACCGAGCATTGACGCCGGACGCGATGCGGCGGGAGCGACGGGACCGAAGCGAGGTGAATTGCGATGACCAGGCAATACAGGAGCGAGGTGCTGGCGTCCGTTCATGAGACCGCGCTTGGCATGACGGAAGCGGGCGTGATGACGAAGATGACGATGAAGGTCTTCGACGAGCTTTGCCTGCCTCTGGTCGAGGACATGGCGCCCGGAACGGATACGGGAAATCCGGCTGCGGGAGAATGCGAGCCAGGCGGTGTTCGCGCGCTACCTCAACGTGACGACGGAGCTGGTGAGCCAGTGGGAGCGCGGCGAGAAGCGCCCGCGCGGCCCCTCGCTCAAGTTGCTGACGCTGGTGGCCAAGAACGGCCTCGCGGCGGTGGCGTGACGGTGGGAACCGTGGACACCGAGGTTCGACTCGGCTGCCGATGCGGCGCGCGTCGGTTGCTTGATGATCGGGCCTGAATTCTTGGCAGCCGGGATGCACCGGCTCATGACGCGGAGGCCGGCATTTCGGCTGATGGCGGTCTTCGCTGTCCTGGTCGCTCTGTCGGGCTGTGGCGGCGGGGGCGGCACTGTCCAGATGCCACCGGTGGCGGACGACCCGTCCATCCCCCGGTTGCCGCCGGAGGTTCCCCTGGACGCCTATCTGTGGGTGGACACGTTCAGGCCGGGGGCACCGGTCATGACGTTCGGCGACACGCTGCATGTGGGCGCCGATATCGCCCCGGCGACGGAGTTCCTCGCCTCCGGCGGTGCGAGAAACGGGGCCGCGCTGTCGCAGGGACGCGTGCGCGACGGACAGGGCGCCGGGCTCGGAGGCAGCGTCGGAGCGAGGCGACGGGCAGCCTGATGCTGGCGAAGCCCGCTTCCCCACGCCTGGCCATTGCCGGAGACGACAAAAGCCGACCGCGAGCGCCCGCCCTTTGAAACCTGACGCTGCCCCATCGATTCCCAGCGACTCATCCTGCCGAAGCACCGCCAGTCCGCAAATGCCGTGGACTGCGGGAGTTTCCTCCGTTGCAGGGGCCCGGAGGGCGCGGGCGACGCTCGGGTTTCGGGCCTGAGGGTCCTGACGCATGCGGCGGGAATGCCGAGCGGTATTTGACGCTGAAGCCGAATGCTGGACGAAGCCGGCATGGGCCCAAACCGTCGAACGATCACCAAAACGCGACCCGATGTACATCCGCCATGGAGTTTGCTAACCATCATCGCGGCTACCATACTCCTTATGTATGGGGCACAATGCGCCTACCAAAGCGCGGCTGGCAGACTGATCGGGTGACGGACATGGACATCGCCGCAAGCACCATAGAGGCCGCGCTTCGCCAGCTCCCCGAATTGCCGACTCCCGTCAGCAGCTGGCATGTCGAAACCGGCCCCGACTCGACCGA
>JAJDYI010000035.1 GCA_022825235.1 Alphaproteobacteria bacterium
AGGCCATGCCTTGATCATGTCAAGGTCTGCTTATGTAAGTATGCATCCAGGCTATGACGCCCTGCCGGCTGTAGAAAGCCATTACGGTTCAGGGCCTTGGACGCGCGAAAGGGCTGTTTACCAGCTTGAAGTTCCGTCTAGCGGACAGCCGCTTAAATTGGGGGTCTGTCCGCTCTCTCAAGTGAGTTGATAGCCTCGAGTGAACAGCCCAGATTGATCGGTCCAAGCCAAAACATGCCGAGTGGGTCGCGATTCCGTGCTCAGAAATCCAGGTAGTCGGCCCATTCCTGCATCAGCGCCCGCCGCCGCTCGAAGAGGTCGGTTCGCCGGTAGGCGGCCTCCACCCGATCCGAATTGACATGCGCGAGCGCCAGTTCGCAGACGTCGCGCGGCGCGTCCGAGCACTCTGCCGCCCAGTCGCGGAACGACGATCGGAACCCGTGGGGCACGGCGCCGATCTTCAGTTCCCGCAGGAGCTTCGACAGCGTGGAATCGCTCATCGGCCGGCCCCGGGCCGTGGGGAACACCAGCTCCGACCCGCCCGTGCGCCCGCGCGCCTCCTCGAGGATCGCCACCGCCCGGTCCGGGAGCGGCACCCGGTGCTCCCGCTCCCCCTTCATGCGGCCCATCGGGACCGTCCAGGTGAGCGCCTCCAGATCCATCTCGCTCCATTCTGCGAGGCGGACCTCGCCCGACCTGGCAGCCGTCAAGACAAGGAACTCGAACGCCGCCTTCGTTGCCCAGTGCGCCTGCGCGGAGCCCCGCACGGTGGCCACCGCCGCCCCGACCTCGCGAAACGGGAGTGCTCGATGGTGCACCTTTGGCTTGTTCCGCTTCGGAAGCGCCGCCCCGATTGCGTCCCCTGCAGGGTTGTCGGCGCGGAACCCCTCCGCCACCGCCCACTGCATCACCGCGCTGATCCGCTGTCGGACCCGGCGCGCCGTCTCGTGCTTCTGCACCCAGATCGGCAGCAGCACCGCCATCACGTCCGCCGTCGTGATCGCGTCCACCGGCTTCTGCCCGAGGCGCTTCATCGCGTAGTCCCGGAGCGAGGCCCGCCACTGGCCCTCGCTCTTGCCCGCGTCCTTCCAGGCCGCGCGGTGAATCGCGATGACCCGGTCGACCGCAGCCGCGAACGTCGGCGCCTCCTTCGACCGCTTGAGCGCGCAGGGGTCGCCGCCGGCGCGCGCCAGCTTGCGGTTGGCCATCGCCTGCTCGCGCGCCTCCGCGAGACCGACCAGCGGATACCCGCCGAGACCCAGCTGGCGGGCGCGCCCGTGCACGTCGAGGCGCTGCACCCACTGGCGCGTGCGCGCCGGCGTCACGCGCAGGTTGAGCGTCGGACAGCCGCCGTCGCTGTAGAATCCCGGGGCGGCATTCCGGACGAATCGATCGGTGAGATTGTGTGCCATTTCCCAGCCCCGTCGTTGTATATAAGCCTGTACACAACTCACAGGGAGTATATACAGATACATCCACAGATGCGACACGGATTTGGCAGGCATGGAAAGAACACTACAGGAACACTTTGGAAGACAGTATTTCCGTATGATGCTGATTATTGACTATCTTACGGCATTCCGATAGCACTGCAAGGAACATGGTGGCACACTACGCTGGCGGGCGCCCCATCCGCCACATCTCTCGTATAAGCTATTGTACTGAAATCTGTTATCAGGGCCTCCTGCAAACATATTTACAAACGAATATGCAATTGAGCAGGCACTTCCATCCGTCGCCGCATTTGCGGTAATCGCGGCCCCACCATGTACAGCGGGTTGCTCGGGTGCCATCAGTCACCTTCAGCTCAGCCCGCATCCGTTCCTCGACGACTGCGCCGTAGATGCCGCGGTCGTCGGTACAGGCACCGTTCATTACCTGGTTCAAGCAGCCGTAACGGGGTCCTGCCCGCGCACAGCGGATGGGCCGCCGCGGGTTCCGTTCCAGAGCCAACAAGGAGGGTTCGATCCTTGATCGGCGGCGCCATTCTGTGGGCAGGATGGTCAGCGGACACAGCCCTGCTCCGGACGCCCTGCATTGTCGTCCGTCCACCCCATTGCCGGTGAAGCCGGTCAGGTCATGTCGCCGGAGAGACTTGCCCATAGCTGACGTTCAGACCGGTTTCCGCCGTGACGTTGGAGAGATATCCGTCGGCTTCGGCCAGTACGCGTATTCAAGCAGCGGGCCCACAGCGTTTCGTAATGCGAGTCACGGGCTGATGTCAGTCTTGATCTCGTAGAACTCAAGCGCCCCGTCCCGGCGGGCCACAATGTCGATATATCCGCTCTTGCCGTCAGGGTGTTCCGTGCCGACCTCGGCACATTCGCGCTGGAACTCGTGCTTGAGTGCGTCCTGCAGAGCGCGATGGGTCAGGGAGACGGTCGAGGCGCCGATGGTACGACGTGCGGTTGTCTCGGTGGGACGCTCACCGACGACGTTGTCCGGACCGGGCGTGAAGACGAAGCCGCCTGACGGTTCGGGGCATGTTTCCTGATGTGCGTGGCAGACGTGATCGCTCAAGCGCCGCTCGGGCTGACGGCCGTTTACAAATCGGTTTGCTTCACCTGAACGTTTGAGTAGTCAGGAAGCGGGACGGAATCGCCCTGCGGCGGATCGGGGTCACACCCCCTGTCGCAGCTTGGCGCGGCGGTCAGCGGTCGGCGGTTGCTTGACAAGGGAGGCGTCCGTGAAAAGGGTTTCGACCTTGACATCGGTCCGCCACCCGGCGGCTGCAATGAGCCGGTCACCGGCAGCCAGGCAACCGGCATCAGCGCCGCGGGAAGCGGCAAGATGGCGAACGGCACGAAGGGAAACGCATCATGGCGTCTGGCGATTGGATCTGGCAGGTCTGGTCTCACGTCTACAGGATCGAATCTGCAGGGGCCATCGTCCTGAGCATCTTGACCGCCGTCCTGATCGCGTCTCCCCGGGTCGTCAGGGACAAGTTGCTTTCCGCGTTCGACAAGTCCCGGCACCCCGGATCGGAAGACTTCAGCAAGCGTTTGCCACACTACAACTCGCGCCTGGAACTCTACAACGAGAACGAAACGTTTAAGGGCAAATGCGAGTTCCTGTGCGTCCTGCCTGAGCAGCCCAAGCTGCATCCGGGTGAAAGGTGGTTTGACTTGGAAGGCCTTGACGACAGCAGGTACAGGCAGGAACTGGACGAACTGGAAAACGACAACGAGTACATCGCCGTGTACCATGAGGCTCGGAGAATAAACTGGGACTTGAGTCCTCCGAACATCTCCTATCAGACGATCCAGTACTCGGAATTGCGCGCGCTGATGGAGAGCGGTGAGCGACCCGTAAGCATAAGCTGCGGAGCGTTGCTCGTGTGCGACGAGAGCGGAAAGATGCTGCTCCACGAACGGGCAAGGTACCTTCATTCCCATCCGGGAAAGCGGCACACCTTTGGCGGGAGATGGCGCGGCAAGCGTGGCGGAAAGGGCCCGTCTGACAAAAGCTGCTGGGAAGCGATGAAGAGAGAGGTTCTCGAGGAAACCGGGATAGGCCTGGGGCAAGAATCGGGAGAACATCCAGTCTATGTGGGCAGGCAGTTCGGTGGAAAAGAGGGCTTTGAATGGCTTCAGATCTATTTCCTGGGAGTGCCGGTGACGCAAGAGCAACTCCGTGGCGCAATTGAAGAGAATGACAAGCATTGGGATGGGAACGTGACGTCGCTCGATTTCGAGAGTCTCGACACGTGGTTCGACGAACCGGAAAGCTATGTCTTGTCAGGGCTGCTGCAGATCCTGTGCTGGCTGGAAATGGACGCTCCGGGTCTGGATGATGGAAAGTGGCGCAAGCGTGTGAAGAAATGGAAGCGCGAAAGGGCGACGAAGGGAAGAGACGGCGCTTTCGCCGGCACATGGCGCGCCATTGAATGCAGTGAGAGGGAACTGAAGGGCCTGTCCTTCGGTCGTTGAGAATTCGCCGTGCCCGCGACCTGACTGGGAAAGGTCCCTGGGAAAGGTCCGTCAGGGAAGTCGGTTCGTGATGAGGGCCGGAACGGCCTGTTTCGTGCGGAACCTGCCCGGCCCTGACCTTGCCGAGAACGGCAGTGTCAGACGGCGTGCCGGCTCCATGCAAGGCTTGGCGGAATGCTCATCCTGCCGTCACCAGCATTCCGAGAGGCCGTGCGAGTCGCAATTGGAGTGGCGACGCTGGTTGAAGAAACCGAAGAAATTTCTGTCGTCACGGTGGCCCATGATACGCACCATTTTCGAATCTCCACGGTTTGGTGGAACGCTTACCCTGCCGTCCGGGCATCGGTTCTGTCATGGTGATGACACGGGAACTGAATGGTTCGGAATCTCAAGTGGCAATGACAACCGAAAACTGCACATTCCTGACAACTGAAAACTGCACACTTTCGCGTGGCCGCGAGGGCGGTCAGGGCGGTGTTGTCGTCGCCCGCACTGGCTTACCCAGATGGGCATACTCTGTTGGGTGCGCTCGACTCCAACGATCCATCTATCTCGGACCAAGCAATCGCGTACGTAACGGGAGTCCTTCATGGTTATCAAGTGTTCAATCCGACGTTCGACCAAGAGCGCGAGGAGAAAACGGTCGACCATTTGCTGCGCTGTGTAAACGTTCCCGACACTCTCACGTCCAGAGACATTGCAGCTGTCGTGCGTATCTGGTTGCGCCGTCAACCTCCAGAGATATTCCTTAGGGTTAAGGGGAAGGAAGATCCGATTTCGCTCGACCCCCTAGAGCACCCAGCCCCGAACTTGGTGGTAACTGCACTAAGAGAAAGGTTCCCTTGCCATTAATTCGTGATTGTGACTCACCTCTATAATCCCCCTTCTGCCGGTGGAAATCAGGACAGGCATTGAGCTTAGGAGGGTAAGATGACCGACACGCTGATCGACCGGAATCCGGACATCCTTGGCGGAACGCCGGTGTTTGCCGGGACCAGAGTCCCGGTGCGCATCCTGATGGAACACCTCGAAGCCGGCGACCGGCTGGAGGATTTTCTGGCCGACTACCCGACGGTGTCGCGACACCAGGCTGTTGCGTTGCTGGAGCGCGCAACGACCATGCTGGTGTCCACCGATGAAGCTGCTGCTTGACGAATCGGTGCCGCGTCGCCTCGGTGCGACCTTTCCCGCACCATTCACGACACGCACGGTTCAGGAGATGGGTTGGGCAGGCACTGCTAACGGCCTATTGCTGTCGCTTGCCGCCCGCCATGGTTTCGGGCCCTTGTCACCGTCGATCGGGGCATTGAGTATCAGCAGAGCCAGAGCACTCTTCCCATACCGATAGTCATCATGATTGCCGCGCGCAATCGTCTGGAGGAATTGCAGCCGCTGGTTCCTCAGGTAGTGAACGTTCTGTCAGATGACCCGGAAGCTCGGATTTATCGAGTCCCGGAATGAACCAGCAGCGGCGGACCTCAAGGTGCCCGCGTGGCGGAACGCCAAATGTGGGGGGGATTGGGCGCTAGGGGCTGCTTCCGCAGGCCGAAGTACGCGGTGGCCTCAGCGGTCTGCCAATGGCCCTTGGTCATGTGCCCACTATGACATCGCCGCGTACCAGTGATGATTCTCCTGCCAGCACTTGATCAGCCCGTCCTTGGCCAGTTTTTGTCCGACGACGCTCGCGACGGCCCGTGCGTCCGCCTCGCCGTACATCGTCATCCAGCCGAGTTGTTCCGCGATGCTGGACGTGTCCATCTTTTGGCCGCCGTTCTCCAGGAGCGCCTTCAAAAACTGTATTTCGAGGCTCGGCGATAGGCCGTCGGGTTGGTTCATGGGTCACCGTGCCGGTCGTTCGGTAAACAGGTAGCGGAGTCGCCACTATAGTCCACCTGACGCGCTGTTGAAGGTAGCGCTGCTCTTCCAGACGCTGGATTGTGACAAAATGGCCCGGCGTCCTGACAACCGCCGGACGTCGCGAGGCAAGGTCAGCGAAGCAGGCATCAGACAGCGCAAGGTGCATCCCCGCCATTCGCTTGAACTGCGCAAGATCGTTTGTGGTTGCCCGGTCGTCTTGATTGGGTGATCAGGTACGGCCGACCGCGGCTTCGCCGGTTTCCGCGAGTGCGCGTGCCAGCATCGCGGGATCCGCGTTACCGCCTGACAGTACGAGCAGCGCGGTCTTGTCGCGTAGCTCGATGCGCCCTGCCAGCGCTGCAGCCATGGCTGCCGCCCCACCCGGCTCCACGACCAATTTCAACCGCAGCAGCGAGAAGGCAATTGCCTCCAGCACCTCCGCGTCCGACACGACGAGCCCCGGCCCCAGGCACTTGGTTCCGACCTCGAAGGCGATGTCTCCCACCTGGGGCGGCAGGAGCGAATCACAGATCGTGGCGACTCCTTCATCGGCTGCCACGCGTCGGCCGTCGGCAAGTGAGCGCGCCATATCGTCATGGACTGCCGGCTCCACGCTGCGGACGTCGATGTCCGGGAATTCCGACCGCAGTCCGATCGTCACGCCGGACACAAGGCCGCCTCCGCCACACGGAACCAGGGCAATGTCGGGGATGACGTCGCGCGCGCGCATCTGGTGCGCTGCCTCGAGGCCGGCCGTCCCCTGGCCGGCCACCACGAACGGGTCGTCGTACGGATGCACGAACGTCCCTCCGCGCTCACCGAGCACTTCGGTCCCCCGTGCCTCGCGCCCTTCGGTCTGGCGGTCGTAGAACACGATCTCTGCCCCGAAGTGCCGAACGCCGGCGACCTTGATGCGGGCAGCGTCATTCGGCATGACAATGGTCGCCGGCATCCCGAAGAGACGTGCCGCACACGCGACGCCCTGGGCATGATTTCCCGAGGACCAGGCCACGACCCCCCCGGCACGGTCTTCAGCCGGTATCGCGGCAAGCCGGTTGTAGGCCCCCCGGAACTTGAACGATCCGGTCCGTTGCAGGCACTCGGGCTTGATCAGGACCCGCCCGCCGGTTCGCGCGTTGAGCGTGCCGGACTCCAGCAGGGGGGTCACCCGGGCGCGTCCCTGGATGATCCTGCTGGCCGCGACGATTTCGCTGCGCGAGACTCCTGCAATCCCGGCGTCTAGCGCGGGCATGTGAGCGGCATTTCCCATTGCCCCGTAATTCCGTTGCCGACAGCCAGACGATAGATCACAAGCCCTTCGAGAACCCGCTGCACATAGTTGCGGGTCTCGTTCACCGGGATCAGTTCGAGCCAGTCGAGCATCGCAATCTCCCCGCCACGGGGGTCGCCGTACCGCCGGAGCCACCGCTTCACCCGTCCGGGGCCAGCGTTGTACCCAGCCAGGGCAAGCGGATACGATTGGTCATAGTCCTCGAGCAGGCCGGCGAGGTAACGCGAACCGATCGCGACGTTGTAGGCGGCGTTGGTAAAGAGTTTCTCCCTGTCGTACTTGATGCGTTCGCGGCGAGCCACGAATTCCGCGGTACTGGGCAGAACCTGCATCAGCCCCCGCGCGTTGGCAGAACTCCTGGCATCGGCCTGAAATGCGCTTTCCTGTCGGGCCACTGCCAGCAGGAGAGCCCTCTCAACCCCGACATCGACGGCATCGAATGCGCTGGCGTGCACGTCATCGGGGAAGGCAAGTCCCGGCTCGTAGAGGCCTGCGCGCGTGGCTTTCCGCAGCATGGCCAGCCCCAGATGCGCATGTCCCGCCGCGTGCAGGAGCCGGTAAAGGCTTCTCACCTCCTCCAGCGATGTCGCCGAGGACCCGAGCTGCCGGGCAATCAGGCGGGCAAAATCGTGTCGGCCGTGCTCCGCCAGGAGGAGCATGGCCCGCACCTCAGGCAGGGCTTCCCAGCGGGCCGCATCGGCAGCTGCCGGGGGCGGCGAAAGCGCAATCGGACGACCGCGACACCGAGCCGCCATTTGGCCGTAGAACGTGGCGGGGTACAAGGCCGCCTCATCGAGCCAGCGCGTCGTCTCCTCATCCCCTTCGGCCGACAGTCCGGCCCAGTAGGCGGCCCGCGCGATCGAAACCGGCATGGTGACGGTGCTGTGCATGGCCCTGAAATGCCGGTAAGCCGCGCGGGAATCGCCGAGAAACCGGAGCGCAATCCACCCCGCCAGCCAGTCCGCTTCGACACCCGGAACCCCGTCCAGCGTCGAGTATGCGGAGACGAGCCGGTAAGCGTCGCCAAAACGCTCCGAATTGATCAGCCGCCGGGCATGCAACCGAACCTCGAACCACCAGCGGCGGGGCCTCAGGCCGAATTCCGCCGGTGGATCGATCAGCAGTTCAAGGGACCGGTCGTGCATGCCGGATCGTCGCCTCCAGCGTGCCCGCTCGAAGATCAGCCCGGGATCCGAGAGCAATGCCGATGGCACCCTTGCAACCGCAGCATCGACGCCGTCGGACCGTCTGCCGAGCCGAATCCGGGCGGTACCCAGACGGCGGACATCGGCCGGCACGCGCCGCAGCTGCGCCCGCGCCGCTCCCCACTGCCGGTCCCAGATGAGCCGGTCGAGCCGGGCGGCATGGTCCGCCTCGTCCAGGTGCCGGCCGTAACGCCGCAGAAAGGACCGGACCTCCGCCGCCTGGAAGCTGCCCGTCCTCCAGACGGTCCGGGCTTCGGCCGCCACGTCGACTTCCGCGCCCACGGCGGCCAGCGCTTCCGCGTAACGGACCTGTCCCGGACCGGTCACTGGAGGAAACCGTTCGAACCAGTCCCTGACGTCCGATTCCGGAAGGTCCGCTGGCATCCGGCGCTCGGCCAGCGCTTGCCGCTGCTCTGCGAACGGCCAGTGCGAATGCCCGAAGTGAAAGTCGCGGGCCTGCTGCCACGTTGCGAGCCCGTCCCTGGCTGACAGCCAGCGCCATTTTGCGATGGTGTGCAGCAGAGGGTCGCGGGCCTTTCGGGTCAGGTCGAGCGCACGCTTCCATTTCGCCCGGTCCATGGCCACGAGTGCTTTGCTGAACAGTGCGTTGTCGTCGCTCGACAGAAGCGGCGTCGCCGCCTGGACCGGCGACGGATTGGCGGCAATCACCGAGGCCAGCAGCGCCACACTGCAGGCAGCCCAAACGGCCCGGCGAAGGTGCCCGGTACCGGAGGCCGGCGACCGGGACCAGGCGGAACTTTTCCTGGCCGCTGGCGAACCAAGGGGACGTTCGAGGCTGCGCGGGCATGCAGTGCTGGTGGGTCGCATCGACAGGGAACTCGCTGGCATACGGAAGGAAGCGCCGCCCGCTCGGGCGACAGCTGCGCCGTCGCGCTCAGATGGAAGCGGTCTTCAGGCTTTCAATGAAGGCGACGGTCCGGTTGACCGCAGTCTCGACAATGTCCCGTCCCGCCTCGACCGACGCCAGGCGGGCATCGCCGAACGCTCCGTTGGCGGTCTGTCGGTCGAACGGTACCGGAACCTGCAGCGCGAACGGATCGTTGTTGAAGCCATGGACGAGCCCGGTCTCCTTCACTGCGCCGGCGGCAAGCGCATCGGTCCGGACGTAGTCCGCGTCGAGGTGCATCAGGACGCTGGTCTCCACTTCGCAGGCGTGGCCGAAACGCGGGGTGCGCCCGTGCGCGCGCACGCGGTCCGACGCCTGGGCGAAGTAGAAGGCGACCGCCGCACGCATGCCGAGGTCGTAGCGGATCTTGGTGGCGGCGACCTGGAGGACAGCCGAATTGCCGTTGTGCCCGTTGACGAACACGATGGCCTTGATGTCCTGCCGGTCAAGCGAACGCGCGACGTCGAAGCAGAGCTGAATCACCGTCTCCGGTCCCAGCGTGATCGTGCCGGGAAAGCCCATGTGGTGCGGGGACAGCCCGAACGGCAGCACGGGCAGGAGCAACGCCCGACGCCCCAGCTCAGCGGCCACACGCCTGGCGATCCGGTCGGCCGCCACGAAGTCCGTGCCCAACGCGAGGTTCGGGCCGTGCTGTTCCGTGGCCCCGATCGGTTGCAGGGCGACTTCGAGGTCCGGAATGGCAGCGGCCATTTCCGGTGACGTCAGACGCGCCATTTCGAGGATGTCGGTCATGCCTTTCCTGCCCCTTGTGCGGTTTCGTCCAGCCAATCGGAGATCATCGCCACCGTGTCAAAGCCCGGCTCGAAGCTCGTATCCTTGCGCAGCTTCGCGTCGGAGAGGGTACGCCACGTGGGAAGCTTGTCGACTGCGTCCGGATTCGGCACGGTCATCGTCCCGCCGCTCTCGTCGACGAGGCACTGTACGAACTCCGAGAACCGGAGCGGAAAGGACGGCGCGTTGTAGACCGGGGCGAGCACCCCGGGAAACTCGGCCAGCGATACCAGCAACCGGGCGGCATCCTTCACGTACAGGACGTCGCTCCCGAAATCCGCGGGCAGTGGCGTCGGGATCTCGCCCGCCGAGGTGACGCTCATCATCACGTCGAGGAAATGTGCAGCCGCGCCGCGGTAGTGAAGACCGGGGCCCAGCACCAGCGGCAGACGGACACCGGTCGCTTCGACGGAGTGGTGCGTCCGAAACCACTTCGCGGTGATCTCGGCCAGTTGTTTCGAAAGACCGTAGGCGGTGTCCGGATCCGCCGGCAGCGTCTCGTCGGCTGGCGGCAGGCCGGCGGTGTCGGTCCGGCCGTACACCACCGTGGAGCTGGTCCACAGGACCCGACGGATGCCGGCCCCGGCCGCCGCCTGCAGCAACGTCGCGAGGCCGCCTGCGTTGACCGTGATGGCGGCCCCGGGATCGGAGTCCGAGGCCGCCAGAAGCCCCTTGCCGCCGGCTCCGAACGCGCCCAGGCCGACCAGGACCCGGGGCGGATCCGTCGCCACGATCGAATCGAGGACCTCGGCATCCAACGGCTTGGCCACACTGGCGCAGCCCTCCGGCACCCGATCGCTAAGCGCGGCGGCGGGATCCACAACGGTCACGCGCCAACCCGCGGCCAGGAATGCCCGCGCGGTCCAGCCGCCGACGAAGCCCGCGCCGCCGGCGACCAGGGCATGCGGAGCCTTCATGGCTGCGCCGCCACCTGCATCAGCAATCCCAGCGCCCGTACGGCCGCCTGCTCGCGGATCCGTTGCCGGTCGCCCGCCAGCAACAGACGTTCGTGGCGCGGCCGATGACCGCGCCGGCCGGCCGCGATGTGCACCAGGCCGACCGGCTTCTCGGGAGTCGCGCCGGCCGGCCCGGCAATCCCGGTCACCGCGACCGCCAGATCGACCGGTGCGTTCGCCAGCGTGCCCTCGACCATGGCCAGCGCGGCCTCTTCGCTCACCGCACCGCTCGCCGCCAGGACAGCGGGCGACACGCCCAGCAACTGCGCCTTGGCGTCATCCGCGTACACGACGAAGCCCCGGTTCACAACGCGTGAGGCACCCGGGTGATCGGTCAGGGCCGCCGCAATCATCCCGCCCGTGCATGACTCCGCCGTCGCTACCGTCAGGCCGTCGCGACCGAGCAGCCGCAGGCATTCCTCGCTAGCCTGCGTGAGTTCAGGCCCAGCCGTCACGCAACGCTCCCACCCCCAACGTGCCGGCCAGCGCCACCGCACCTGCGGCCAGATCGTCCGCCATGACTCCCAGCCCGCCCGGGATCCTGGCGTCCAACCAGGAAATCGGGAACGGCTTGGCGATGTCGAGCAGCCGGAACAGGCCGAACGCCGTCACCACCAGCACGACGTCGCTGCCGGCCACGGCAAGCGGCAGCAGCATCCCGGCCACCTCGTCCACCACGACTTCAGGCGCATCGTGGCGTCCGGTCATGCGGCCGTACCGCTCAGCCGACCACCAGCCCACCACCACCACGCACGCGAGCGCCGCGACGACCGCCACGGCGCCACCCAGCGCGTGCAGCGCCACGCCGACCGGGACCGTCACCAGGGATGCGAGGGTCCCGGGGGCCGGCCCGAATCGGCCCAGGCCGCCAACCACGGCTACGGACGTGGCCAGGCGATCGCCGCCGAGGATTCTCATCTGCCTGCAGGCGGCACGAGCAGCGTGGCCAGCGCCAAAGCAGCGATCCCTTCACCACGCCCCGTAAACCCGAGGCCTTCGGTCGTGGTCGCCTTCACGCTGACCGCCTCCACCGGAATACCGAGGAGCCCCGCCACCGACCGGCACAGGCGATCGCGGTGGGGGGCGATGGCGGGTGCCTCGCAAATGATGGTGACGTCCACGTGCGCGATCTCGGCACCCGCGTCGCGCGCCATGGTCCTGGCGTGCTGCACGAATTCGGCGGAATCGGTGTCGCGCCAGCGCGGATCCCCCGGAGGAAAGTGCTGTCCGATGTCACCCTTGCCAAGCGCGCCCAGGAGAGCATCGGTCACCGCGTGAAGCCCGACATCTGCGTCGGAATGCCCCATCAGCGCCTGGCTGTGCGGGAGGTCCACGCCAAGCAACCGTACCGTTTCGCCTGGCCCGAATCGATGCACGTCGAAGCCCTGACCCGTCCGCGGCAGGCGTTCGCCCAGCAGGCCCTCGGCCCTCGCGAAATCATCGGGCTCGGTCACCTTCAGGTTGGCGGGATCCCCGGGCACCACCCGGACGACATGTCCGGCGGTCTCCACCAGCGCGGCATCGTCGGTAGCGGCCAGTTCGCCGGCAGCCGCCCGATGCGCGCCCAGGATCACCTCGAACCGAAACCCCTGGGGCGTTTGCGCACCGTGCAGGCCGCTGCGCGGTACGGTGCGCCGAACGCGCCCGTCACTGTCGGTCTCCTTGAGGGTATCGGTAAGCGGCACGGCCGGCAGGGCTCCGTCGGCGCCGGACAGGGCTTCGATCACCCGGTCGATGAGCGCTGCGCCCGGCCGGGGCCTAGCGCCGTCGTGGATAAGCACCGACCCCGGCGGATCCGCCGCCAGTGCCTCCAGACCCGCTGCTACGCTCGTCTGCCGGGTCGCACCGCCACGGTCCAGAATACGGACATCGAGACCCGCCAGGGCGCCGCCGGCCTCGGCGGCCCGCCCGGGCGCGACGACCACCAGCACCCGGTCGACGCGGGGGTGGCGTGTGAACGCCTCTACAGCCCACCGGACGAGTGGCCTGCCCCGGACGACGCGGAACTGCTTGGGCGCGCCCCCGCCGGCCCGTTCGCCCCGGCCGGCCGCGACGACCAGCGCATCGACCCGGTCCGATGGCGTCACGCGCGCGCGTCCTGGCGAATCAGCTCCGCGCCCCGTTCCGCGATCATCATGGTCGGGGCGTTCGTATTTCCATGCGTGATCGTGGGCATCACCGATGCGTCCGCAACCCGCAAGCCCCGAACCCCGTGCACCCGGAGCCGTTCATCGACCACGCCATCGCGGCCCATCTGGCACGTCCCGACAGGGTGGAAGATCGACGTCGCAATCGCCCCGGCGGCCGCGGCCAGACTCTCGTCATCGTCCGGCGTGGACCCCGGACGAACCTCCGTGGCACCGTAACGCCGCAGCGCCGGCTGCGCACAGATCCTCCGGGTCAGGCGGATCGCATCAGCCGCCACCTGTCGATCCTCGGGGGCCGAGAGATAGTTCGGCCGAATGGCGGGTGCGACGCGGGCGTCCGGGGATGCGGCGTGCACGCTGCCGCGCGACTCCGGCGCCAGGTTGCAGACACTGGCGGTAAAGGCGGGATACGGGTCCAGCGGTGCCCCGAAGCGCTCCAGGCTCAGGGGCTGAATGTGGTATTGCAGGTTGACCGCATCACGTCCCGGGTCGGAACGGGCGAAACACCCCAGCTGACTGGGCGCCATCGTCATGGGGCCGCGGCGGAACAGCAGGTATTGCAGCGCAATTCCCGCCTTGCCCCACAGTGTTCCGGCAGTTTCGTTGAGGGTGCGCACATCGCGTACCTGGTACACCAGCCGTACCTGCAGGTGATCCTGAAGATTCTCGCCCACCGCGCCGCGATCCACGATCGGCGTCACGCCGAGTTCCGCCAGCCGCCCGGCCTGGCCTACCCCCGACAACTCCAGGATCTGTGGCGAGCCGATGGAACCGGCCGCGAGTACCACTTCGCCGGCCGCGTCCACGCGAACCGCCTCGGTTCCCTGCCAGAAGTCGAGCCCGACGGCCCGCCCCTCCTCGATCCGAATGCGGCGGACGTGCGCGTCCTGTAGCACTTCGAGGTTGGGCCGCCGGCGCACCGGGTCGAGGAAACCCCGTACCGCATTCCAGCGCATGCCCCGCCGCTGGTTGACCTCGAAATAGCCGCAACCCTCGTTGTCACCCCGATTGAAATCCTCGGTCGGCGGAATGCCCGCCTCGCGGGCAGCGGCCCGGAAGGCGTCGAGGATCTCCCACTGGACCCGCGCCTGCTCGACCCGCCACTCGCCGCCCTGGCCATGCATCGAATCGCCGGCCCGCCAGTGATCTTCGGCGCGAATGAAGTACGGGAGCACGTCCTCCCAGGACCAGCCGGCGTTGCCGAGCTGGCGCCAGTGGTCGTAGTCCGCGGCATGGCCGCGCATGTAGATCATGCCGTTGATGGACGAACTGCCGCCCATGACCCGGCCGCGCGGATAGGGAATCGCGCGGTCCCCCAATCCCGCTTCGCTCTCCGTCGAGTAGCACCAGTCCACACGAGGGTTGCCCATGCAATAGAGGTACCCCACTGGAATGCGAATCCAGTGCCAGCGGTCCGAGCCGCCCGCCTCGAGGAGCAGGACGCGCACACCAGGGTCCGCGCTGAGACGATTGGCGAGCACGCACCCCGCCGACCCTCCGCCCACCACCACATAGTCGAACGTGCCGAGGCTTCGCGTCGGTGCATCCATGAATCGCCTCCCAGGCTCCGGCGCAATGTGCCGGAGCGGGCACGGCGGCGCAATGCGCCGGCCCGGAGCCGCCGGGGGCGACGCCGTCACCCCGCCCCGGCCCACCGAGCGGGCCGAAGGCGGCCCCGATGCTGGGCCGGGGCGGTTCTGGTATTAGTGTGTTCTGCCTAATCATTGTGCAGGAGTACTGCGCTGTGGCGGAATCCACCGAGACCTCCACCGAAACGTCGGTCGGTCCGCAGGATTTGCTCGAATCCATGGCAGTTCCGGTCTTCTTGGTGTCGGACTCTGGCCACATCCTGTACGTGAACCCGGCTGGCGAGCAGCTGTTCGGGACCGGCGCCCGGAGCCTGCTGCGGCGGCCGATCAGGAACTTCCTCTCGGGTGACAGCCCGGTGCTGGCCATGCTCCACCGTGTTGGTCGCCGTGGCAGCAGCGCCGTCGAGTACGGCATTCGCCTGACCGGGCCGGCCGTGACGCCGCGGATCGTCGATGCCCGGGCGTCCCCCTGCCATGATGCGCAGCGCCAGATCGTACTGACGCTGCACGCCCGGTCGGTCGCGCAGTCGATCGGCGGGCACCGGCTCGGCCAGTTGAGCGCGGCCCGCTCGGCGACCGGCTTTGCCGAGACCCTGACCCACGAGATTCGCAATCCGCTGTCTGGGATCCGCGGCGCCGCGCAGTTGCTGGAGGCTGCCGTCGGCCCGTCGGATCGCGAGCTCACCCGGCTGATCTGCGACGAGACCGACCGGATCGGCAAGCTGCTTGCCCGGTTCGACACGTTCGTGGATGGCGGTACGATGCCGACCACGCCGGTGAACGTGCATGTCGTGCTCGACCGGGTGTTCATGCTGGCCAAGAACGGGTTTGCCAAGCACGCCAAGTTCACGCGCGAATACGATCCTTCCATCCCGATGGTGCCGGGAGACCGAGACCGTCTCGTGCAGGCCTTCCTGAACCTCGTCAAGAATGCCGCGGAGGCCAATCCCGCCGGGCCGCTTCGGCTGGTCACCGGCATTCGGCACGGGCTGCGGGTCCAGACGGGGACCGCGGCGCACCGGGGCTTGCCGGTGTATGTGGCGATCGAGGACAGCGGGCCCGGCATTCCCGAGGATCTGCGCCAGCATCTCTTCGAGCCGTTCGTCACGACCAAGGCGGGCGGGCGCGGCCTCGGACTGTCGTTGGTGGCCCGCGTGATCGAGGATCACGGCGGCGTGGTGGAAGTCGCGGACGCCCGGGCGGGACCCGGGACCCGCTTCACCGTGTACCTCCCGGCCGCGAAGGCCCCGACCGACCACGCCGCAGACCCGGCCCCGGCGGAGATGACGCCCTGAATACGCCGCTGACGACCGGCGCCACCGTCCTGGTAGGCGACGACGACGCGGCCATCCGGACCGTGGTCCGGCGGGCGCTGCACCGGCACGGTTTCGCCGCCCGTGACACCGGCGACATGGGGGAACTCTGGTCCTGGATCAGCGCCGGGGCGGGCGATCTCGTCATCACCGACGTGGCGATGCCGTCCGGTAACGGGCTCGACCTGCTGCCCCGGGTCCGGAAAATCCGCCCCGATCTCCCGGTCATCGTGATCAGCGCGCGCTCGACGATGCTGACGGCCCTGCGCGCGGGAGAACGCGGGGCCTTCGAGTATTTCCCGAAACCGTTCGATCTGGACGAACTGGTGACAACGGTTCGGCGTGCCATCGCCGAAACCCGCGTGCCGTCGCCGTCGGCTGCCGACTCGTCGCCCGACGATCTGCCGATGGTCGGCCGGTCAGCCGCCATGCAGCGCGTGTACCGGGTGGTCGCGCGCGTCGTGAACACCAACCTCACGGTGCTCGTACTGGGCGAATCGGGGACCGGCAAGGAACTCGTCGCCCGGGCGCTGCACGACTTCAGTCCGCGCCGGGCACGCCCGTTTGTCGCGCTCAACATGGCGGCCATCCCGCGCGACCTGATCGAGAGCGAGTTGTTCGGGCATGAACGGGGCGCGTTCACCGGCGCCCACCGGGCGTCGGCAGGCCGCTTTCGGCAGGCCGAAGGCGGCACCCTGTTTCTCGACGAGATCGGGGACATGCCGCCGGACGCACAGACCCGCCTGCTTCGCGTGCTGCAGGAAGGCGAGTTCAACCCGGTAGGGGGAATGACCCCGGTTCAGGCAGATGTCCGCATCGTGGCCGCCACGCATCGGGATTTGGGCGCCTTGGTGCGCGAGGGCCTCTTCCGGGAGGATCTGTACTACCGGCTGAACGTGGTCCCGATCCGCATGCCGCCGCTCAGGGACCGGCTCGAGGATCTTCCCCTGCTGACCCGGCATCTTCTCGCCCGCGCCGCAGAGGACGGGATGGAGCCCAAGCGGATCTCGGAAGAGGCGCTGACCCGACTGGCCGAGCACACGTGGCCCGGAAACGTCCGCGAGCTGGAGAATCTCCTGCGGCGAATGGTGGTGCTGACGGCCGGCGACGTCATCAGCACGGACACCGTGGCGGAAGAACTGGGCGGGGCGGACCAGACACCGGTCCGGGCGGACACCGAGGGCTCCACGCTGGGGGCCAGCGTGGAGCGCCACCTGCACCGCTATTTCGCAGCGCACGGTGACGCCCTGCCGCCGGCAGGGCTGTACAAGCGGTTCGTGCAAGAGGTCGAACGGCCGTTGATCGTGCGAACCCTGCGCGCGACCGGCGGGAACCAGATCCGGGCCGCGGAACTGCTGGGCATCAACCGCAACACGCTCCGCAAGAAGATCCGGGACCTCGACCTCCGGGCCCTGCCGCGGCGGCGGCGAGCGTCCGAATGACCACCACCGCGTTCACCTGGACGCCGCTGCGGACCCGTATCCGACGGCTGGCGGGCAACAAGCGGGTCAAGCTGTGGATGGCCTGGACCCTTGCGCTCACCGGTGCGGTGCTGGGCGTCGTCACCTTCGCGGTCCTGACCCCGAGCGCCGATTCGGATCCCGACCTGATCCTCTCCCTGTTGTACGCCGACCTGATCGTCCTCATCCTGCTGACGCTGATCCTCGCGCGCCGGGTGGTGCTGCTCTGGGTACGCCGGCGGCGAGCGCAACCGGGCGCACGCCTGCATGTCCAGCTGGTTGCCGCATTCAGCCTGCTGGCTGCCACGCCGGCGATCATCGTGGCCGCCGGGGCAGCCGGGTTCTTCACGATCGGCATCCAGGGCTGGTTCTCGGAGCGGGTCTCCTCGGCGCTGACGCATTCGCTGGCCGTGGCGGATGCCTACTACGAGGACCACCGGAAGCTCGTGCTCGCCGACGTGCTGTGGATCGCCAACGGTCTCGCCCGTGCACCGTCCGAGAGTCGCCTGGAGACGGCGACGCTCGACCAGCTGGTGACCGAGCGCGGGATTGCGGAAGCGCTCGTGCTCCGCTCGGACGGGCAGATCCTGGCGCGGAGCTCCCTGAGCCTGCTGCTGGCCTTCGACCAGCTCCCCGCCGGGGCGCTCCAGCGGGCGCTGCAGGGCGAGACCGTCGTCTTCCAGATTCGCGGCGGCGACCGGGTGCGGGCCCTGGCACCGCTCACCGGGCTCGCTGACCAGCTCCTTTACGTGGGCCGCTACATCGACACGAACGTGCTCCGCAACATCGATGCCGTGCGCACGGCAGTGGGGGAGTACCAGCTGGCGGAACGCGAGCGTGCCAGCCTGCACATCACCTTCACGATGGTCTTCATCGCGGTGGCCGTGCTGCTGGTGGCCGTGGCGGCCTGGATCGGGTTCCAGGTCGCCAACCGGTTTGCCGGTCCGATTTCGGAACTGGTTCATGCCGCCAACCGGGTGCGCGACGGCGACCTGAGCGCCCGCGTGCGCGAAGAGGGGCAAAGCGGCGAACTCATGCTGCTGCTCCGCGCGTTCAACCGGATGACGGGCCAGATCGAGGATCAGCGCTACGAACTGGTTGCCACCAACCGTGAACTCGACACCCGCCGGCGCTTCACGGAAGCGGTCCTGGCCGGAGTCAGCGCCGGGGTCGTTGCGGTGGATTCGCGCGGGGTGATCTTCCTCTCCAACCACTCCGCATCCGACCTTCTCGGCATGCCCGAGGATTCGCTTACGGGACAGCCCTTTGCCGACGCCATTCCCGCGATGTCGGACCTCTTCCAAAAGGCCGTCATCCACCCCACCCAGGTCAATCAGGACCAGGTCATGGTCGTCCGCGGCGGCCAGCAGCGCATCCTCCTGGTCAGGGTGAACGCCGCGACCCGGGACACCCGCGTACAGGGCTATGTCGTTACGTTCGACGACATGACGGAACGCATTCTCGCCCAGCGGGCTGCTGCCTGGCGGGGGGTGGCCCGACGCATCGCCCACGAGGTGCGCAACCCGCTGACCCCGATTCGGCTCGCCGCCGAACGCCTCAAGCGCCGCTATGCCGGGGAAGTGCAGACGGATCCGGCGGTCTTCGAGTCGTGCATCGATACCATCGTCCGCCAGGTCGTGGAAATGACACGCATGGTCGACGAGTTCTCGGAGTTCGCGCGGATGCCGCCTCCGGCCCTGCGGCGGGTCGACATGGTCGCCCTGATCAATGGCGTCCAGGCCATCAATGACACGGCGCACGCCGACATCAGGGTCAGTGCACGCGTCCCCGACCTCCCGGTCTACGTCCTCTGCGATCCGAGCCAGATGGACCGGGCGCTCGGCAACCTGGTCCAGAACGCCGTGCAGGCGATCCAGGGTCGCCGCGACAGCGGGCCCGCGACGGGCAACATCGAGATCCTCCTCGAAGCCACCGCCGATGGGGATACCTACCGGGTGGCAGTGGAAGACGACGGGGGCGGATTTCCCGACGACTTCCTGGACCGCGCGACCGAGCCCTATGTCACCACGCGCCGCGGCGGGACCGGCCTTGGACTGGCGATCGTCCGCCGCATCGTCGAGGATCAGGGCGGGCGGATCAGCCTCGCCAACACGGATCGGGGCGCCCGCGTGGTACTGACCCTTCCGTGTGCGCCTTCGACACCGACCTCGCCAGCCGTGGCCGCCTGATCACCATGGCCACCGCGCGCAAGCGTTCGAAGCCCGCCAACTGGAAGGGCGAGGTCCTGGTCGTCGACGACGAGCCGGACATCTGCGGAGCCGTGCAGGACCTGCTGCAGGATGAGGGGTACAGCACCCGAACGGCCAACGATACGGACAGCGCACTGGCGGCCCTTGCGGAACGGGTGCCGTCACTGGTGCTGCTCGATATCTGGCTTCGCAACGGCGAACGGGAGGGCATCGACCTCCTGAAGACCATCGGCAGTCGCTTCCGCGGCCTCCCGGTCGTGATGATCAGTGGCCATGGATCGGTCCGAACGGCGGTCGACGCCATGAACCTCGGGGCCGTCGACTTTCTCGAAAAACCGTTCGACAGCGGACTGCTGCTGCACGTGATCGGGCGGAGCCTGGAAACCCAGCAGCTCCGGCGCGAAAACGCCGCCCTGGTGGACCGGACCGGGGCCACGGACGTGATCGTGGGGAATGCGCCTGCCATCCGAGCCCTCAAGAACGCGATCGCGAGGGTGGCGACCACCAACAGCCGGGTCCTGATCACCGGTGCGCCCGGCTCCGGCAAGGAGACCGCCGCCCGGGCCATTCATGGTCAGTCGCACCGTCGCAGTGCCCCGTTCGTGGTGATGAATGCACCGCGCACCGCGGCCGACCGGTTCGAGGAGGAGCTGTTCGGCCGGGAGGATGAAGACGGGCGGGTGCTGCGCGTCGGCCTGCTCGAGCAGGCGCATGGCGGAACGATGTTTGTGGACGAAGTCGCCGAGATGTCCATGGACGCCCAGGCATGGTTGCTGCGGGCACTCCAGAATCCCAGCTTCACGCGCGTCGGCGGGCAAACACCGGTCAAGGTCGATGTCCGCGTGATCGCGTCGACCAGCGTGGATCCCGAGACCTACATCCGTCAGGGCCGGCTGTCGGCCAGCCTCTACTACCGAATCAATGTCGTGCCGATCCGCGTCCCGTCCCTCGCCGAACGGCGCGAGGACATTCCGGCGCTGGCTCGGCACTGCATGGCACAATGCGCGCGGGCCCTCGGGCGACCGCCGCGCCCCATCGACGCCGAAGCCGAAGCCCGGTTGCAGGCCCATAACTGGCAGGGCAATGTCCGCCAGCTCCGGAACGTGATCGAACGTGTCCTGATCCTGGCACCGGATTCAGAGGCCAGCCCGGTGCGCGCCTCCATGCTGCCGGACGATGTGCTCTACGAACGCGGAGAAACTGGCGGAGGATTTGGCGCCGACCCGATCATGAGCCACCCGCTGAAGACCGCCCGGGAACAGTTCGAGCGGCAGTACCTGTCTTCCCAGCTCGCACGTTTTGGCGGAAATATCACGCGCACGGCGGCCTTTGTCGGCATGGAACGGACGTCACTGCACCGTAAACTTCGGCTGCTGGGCATCTCTGACGAGAGCGGCCCCAAGCAGGAGGCGCCGTGAACGAGGACGCCCAGTTCCGCGCGATCGTCTGCGGGGCCGGCGAGGTCGGCCGCAGCATCGCCCAGCACCTCGCCGAAGAGGAAGCGGCCGCAGTCACGCTGATCGCCCAGGAAGCCGAACTTCTAGACCGCGCGCGCCGGGACACCGCCGGGATCGAAACCCTCCGCGGGCATCCGGCGCATCCGCCG
Organism: Alphaproteobacteria bacterium; assembly: GCA_022825235.1. Classification (GTDB taxonomy): domain Bacteria; phylum Pseudomonadota; class Alphaproteobacteria; order TMED109; family TMED109; genus VXPW01. The sequence continues at coordinate 21,263 of JAJDYI010000035.1, forward strand.
GTGCTGCGCGAAGCGGGCGCCGACAACGCAAACCTGCTGGTGGCTGTCACCCGGAGTGACGAAATCAACATGGTTGCCTGCCAGGTGGCACACAGCGTGTTCTCCATTCGGACCCGCATCGCGCGCGTCAGCAATCCGGCCTACCAGGAGGAGGACTGGCCGCAACTGTACGGTCGTAATGATCTCCCGGCGGAAATCATCGTGCCGGAACGGGAGGTGGCGATCGCGCTGTCCCGGCTGGTCGCGCTGCCGGGAGCAAGCGACGCTGTTGGCTTCGTGGGCGGCCGGGTCCAGCTCATCGGGATGAAGCTCGATCACCAGACGCCCGTCCTCTCGCACCCGCTCCGTGAGCTGACCGAGCTGTTCCCGGAACTCCACGCCCGGGTCGTCTACATCGTGCGCGATGGTCGCGGCATCGTGCCGAGGAAGGACGAGACGCTGGCCGTGGGCGACGAGGTCTTTGTCGTCACCGAAGCCAACCGCGTCAATCGCGTGCTGCGGTCATTCGGCCGGGAAATCGGGGCGCCAAGACGCATCCTGATCGTCGGTGGCGGCAATCTTGGCCGGCTGGTGGCGCAGCGGATCGCGAAGCAGGAGTCGGCCGAAGGTGTGACGGTGCTCGAGGCCGACCCGAACATCGCCCAACAGGCCGACGAGATTCTCGACGGAATGAAGGTGCTGCTCGGCGATCCCCGTGACGACGGAGTCCTGGAAGAGGCCGGAGTCAACGATGCGGCCATGCTCCTCGCGCTGACCGAGAACGACGAGGTCAACACCCTCGTATCGGCGCTGGCCAAGCAGAAGGGCTGCCCGTATGCGGCCACCGTCACGCACGACAACAAGTACGGGTCCTTGCTGAGCCAGCTCGGGATCGACCAAGCCATCGTCCCCCGATCCGCGACGGTATCGAAAATCCTGCGATGGGTCCGGCGCGGCCGGGTCCAGGCGGTCCATACCCTGCACGACGGCCGCGCGGAGGTCATGGACTACGAAGCGCTCGACACCTCCAACATCGCCGGCACGTCGCTCCGCAGCCTGAAGCTGGATTCCGACATCGCCATCGGCGCCATCGTGCGGGACGGCGAAGTGATCCTGCCGGTGGGAGATACCGTGATCCGCCCGGGGGACCGGGTCATCGTTCTGGTGACGCACGAAAAGGTACAGGTGCTCGAGGCTGCATTCGGAACCGCCAAGCTCTAAGTGGTACCTGCCTTCATTTCACGATCGCTGGCTTTGGCGCTGGGCACCGAAGGTCTGCTCGCCGGCCTGGTCGGGATCTGGGCATGGTTCGCAGGGCTCCCCTCGGCCGGCGGATTTCTGCTCCTGGCCGCCGGTACGGTGTTTGTCAGCGGCGGCGTCCTCCTGGCAACCCGCAGGCGAGGGCACGACTGGACGCGACGGACGGCGCTGCTCAGCGCGGCGGCATGCTGGGGGGGCTTGTCGGTCGGTGGGCTGGTGCCGTTCTGGGTCGCCGGTGCAGAACCCTACGCGGCGCTGTTCGATTCCGTCTCCGCCGTGACCACCACCGGTTACTGGTCGCCCCAGTCCGGCGGCGCCGATCCGGCCCTGGTGCTGTGGCGGGCCGTACTGCAGTGGATCGGCGGGCTTGCGACGCTACTGCTGGCAGCCGTCGTGTTCCTTCCGGCCGGGCTCGGCGGCGCGGCGCCTGCGGTCACGGGGGAAGCGGCAGGGGGCAGCCCCTTTGCGCGCTCGGCGTTCCGCGGAATCACGGGCACCTACGCGTTACTGACGGTGCTGTGCATGTTCCTGCTCGGCTCCGGCGGAGCGGGAGCACTCGACAGCGTTCTCTACGCCCTGTCGGCGATTGCTACCGGTGGTGATCCAAAGGGGTATCCCTCGCTGGTCCCAGGGGCGGGCACGCAAATGATCCTGGGCATCTTCATGCTTGTGGGCGCCCTGTGGTTTCCGGGCAGACCCGATCGACACCGTCCGTCCCTGACGGCGCTGGTCCGGAGCCGCGAAACACTTCTGCTGGCCGCGCTGATGACGGCGGGCATCGGATTTGCCTGGCTGGTGGTGCCGGAGACCGGCCTGGTCGACAGCTTCTTCCTCACCGCATCACTGCTCAGTACCTCCGGCATCGTGACCGAGGCCCGTGACCCCGCGGTTACGCCGCTGCTGGCATTGGCGGTCATTGGCGGCTCGGTGGCCGGGGCCGCCGGCGGGCTCCGCCTGCGCCGCGCCTGGCTCCTCGGCGCGATCATTTGGAACGAACTGAACCGCGGTGCACAGCCACATGAGGTCCGGACTCTCCGCTATGCCGGGCGGGCGGCGGAACCGGGGCTGATCCCGGCCCTGTTCGCATTCGCAGTCCTGTGGTTCAGCGCCTGCGCCGGATTGGCAGCACTCCTGTCCGTGACCGGCGTGAGCGCCGAAGACGCCATCCTGGGGGCGGTCGCGGCGCTCACCAATACGGGCCCGGGCATGTCCACGCTCGTCGGCGCCACTGCCGGGCCGACGGATTCCTTCGGCACCGCGGTGCTGATGGCCGGGATGCTGCTTGGGCGACTCGAAATCATTGCCCTGGTCGCCGTGCTCAGTCCCTCCTTCTGGACCCGATAGACCACGGATGGCCCGGCGTCGGCCCGTCGCCGGGGCATGCATGGAGCAAGCGTGCTCGGTCTCGTGTCTCACCGAGCTGTTTCCCTCCGCGACCGCCCGACCATCGTCCTGACGGGCCGCGAAACCAGACGGCCGGCAACCGGGCCATCGACCCGGCGGTCTGCCCGCCAGCAAGCGTCATGACGATGGATCGCATTCCCAAATGACCTAAATCATGGATACGTACAGAACGTGACAATTGCTGGACGAATGAGCGGCCGGCCGTTAGGTTCACCGCGTCTTGAGACAGGTTGTAGATGGAACAATCTTTGGGCAGGACTGCGCTATCCGCGTGCACGCGCCCCAACCACTCCGATGCCGATGAGAAGCGCACCGTACTGGTGTTCTGTGGTTCCAGGGAAGGCAGGAATCCCAAGTTTGCTCAGGAGGCCCGCCGGTTGGGACGACGACTGGGCGAAGCAGGCTACGGCATCGTCACCGGCGGCTCGCAGCACGGGCTGATGGGGGCCGTGACCAACGGCGCCCTGGAAGCAGGGGTCCTGACCACCGGATTTGTCCCCGTCTACATAGCGTCGATGCAGGAGACGCATTCGGCCCTGGAACGGACCGTCGTCGTGGATTCGCTGGCCGACCGCAAGACCATGATGTTCAACGCGTCCGACATCTGCGTGGCCCTCCCCGGCGCAATCGGGACCATGGACGAAATCATGGAAACGCTGGTGCTGCGGGAACTCAAGCAGCATCCGCGTCCCGTCGTGGTGGTCGACATCGACCGCTACTGGGAGCCCATGTTCACGATGCTGGAACGCATGGTCGAACAAGAGTTTCTTCCGGACATTCTTGATTCCATCGTAGTCAAGGTGGACTCCGCCGAGGCAGCCGTGCAAGCGGTCAGCGAGCAGCTCGCAACGCCGGTATCAGTGGCGCACGGCGGCTGAGCGCCGTCGCCAGTCTTTCATTTCCCACATTTGGAGCACGCATTCCGTGAGCAAAATCAAGGTCGCATCCCCTCTGGTCGAACTCGAAGGGGACGAAATGACCCGGATCATCTGGGAAATGATCCGGGAACGTCTAATTCTCCCCCATCTCGACGTCGACCTCGTGACCTACGACCTGCACGTCAAGAGCCGCGATCAAACCGACGACCGCGTGACGGTGGAAGCGGCACACGCCATTCGCGAGCACGGCGTCGGCATCAAGTGCGCGACGATCACGCCGGACGAGGACCGGGTGAAGGAATTCGGCCTCAAGAAGATGTGGCGTTCTCCGAACGGAACCATCCGCAATATCCTCGGGGGCACGGTATTTCGCGAGCCCATCATTTTCCGCAACATCCCGCGGTACGTGCCTGGCTGGACCAAGCCGATCATCATCGGTCGCCATGCATTCGGTGACCAGTACCGCGCCACAGAATTGCGGGTCCCCGGCCCGGGCCGCCTGGTGATGCGCTTCGAACCGGACGGGCGGGAGCCGCCGACCGAAACCGAGGTCTTCCGGTTCCACGAGGCCGGTATTGCCCTCGGAATGTACAACCTCGACGAATCCATCCGCGGCTTCGCGAGGGCATGCCTGCGGTACGGGCTCAATCTCAAGATGCCCGTCTACCTTTCGACCAAGAACACCATTCTGAAACAGTATGACGGGCGGTTTCGGGATGTCTTCCAGGAAGTGTTCGACTCCGAATTCGCCGATGCGTTCGCGGAAGCGGGCCTGGAGTACGGTCATCGTCTGATCGACGATCTTGTGGCCAGTGCGGTCAAGTGGGAAGGCGGGTTCGTCTGGGCCTGCAAAAACTATGACGGCGACGTGCAATCCGACCTCGTGGCCCAGGGCTTCGGATCCCTCGGCCTCATGACCTCGGTGCTGATGACGCCCGACGGGCAAACGATCGAGGCGGAGGCCGCCCACGGCACCGTGACCCGTCACTACCGGGCCTACCAGAGGGGCGAGGCGACCTCGACCAACCCGATCGCATCGATTTTCGCCTGGACCCGGGGGCTGTGGCACCGCGGGCGATTTGATGACACGCCCGACGTGCAGAAGTTCGCCGAAACGCTGGAGAACGTGTGCCAGGCTACGGTCGAGTCCGGCAAAATGACCAAGGATCTGGCCCTGCTCGTCGGTCCGGACCAGGGCTGGCTCGAAACCGAACCGTTCCTCAACGCGATCGCAGACAACCTACGGGACGCGCTCTGAACCGCCGATCCGCCTATCCGGCCCTTCCGATCGCCTGCTGGACCGCTTCCAGCGCCTTGCCGGCCGCCGCCCCGTCAGGGCCGCCGCCCTGTGCCATGTCACGCCGGCCGCCCCCCTTCCGCCCGCCGAGCGCGGCGACGCCTGCCTGCACCAGGTCGACCGCATCGAAGCGGTCCGTGAGGTCCTCGCTGACAGCGACCGCCAGGGAGCCCTTCCCCTCGAAGGATGTCACCACGACCGCCAAACCGCTTCCGAGTGCATTCCGCAGGTCCTCGGCCTGGCCCCGGAGCACCTTCGGGGGGACGCCATCCAGCACCCTCCCGGCAACGCGCACGCCGGCGATTTCGCTTGGGGCAACGGTTCCGGTGTCTCCACGCGCCAGCTTCTGACGCAGGTCGGCAATCGTCCGCTCGAGGTCGCGACGTTCCTTGAGGAGCCGCTCGATTCGGTCGGCTAAATCGTGCTGCCGGACGCCGAGGCCATTGGCGACGGAATCGAGGGTGCGGGCGTGGTCCTGAAACAGTTGCAGCGCCGCTTGGCCCACGACTGCCTCCAGTCGCCGAACTCCGGAAGCAAGGGCTGACTCCGAGACAATTTTCAGCAACCCGATCTCGCCGGTTCGAGCCACATGCGTGCCGCCGCAGAGTTCCAGCGAGAACGTCGGTCCGGCCTCCGGGCCCATCCGGACCACCCGAGCCTCGTCCCCGTATTTTTCGCCGAACAGGCCAAGGGCACCGGCTTTCATGGCGTCGGCCGGCGGCAGGAGACGGGTCTCAACGGATGCATCCGCCCGTATCCATCCGTTGACCTTGCGTTCGATGTCCGCGAGTTCCCCGGCCGTCACCGACCGCGGGTGACTGATGTCGAAGCGGAGGCGATCGGGGGCGACCAGCGATCCCTTCTGGGTGACGTGCCCACCGAGGTGCTCGCGCAGTGCCGCGTGCAGGAGGTGGGTTGCCGAGTGGTGGATCCGCAGACCGCCACGCCGCTCCTCGTCGACCGCCAGTTCGACGGCATCGCCGACACGCAACTCGCCTTCCTGAACAGTCCCGAAATGGACGTGCAGTACTTCCGCGCAAACGCGTGTGTCCGTCACCTGCACGGCTCCGTTCGGCCATCGGATCGTGCCGGTGTCGCCGACCTGTCCCCCACTCTCGGCGTAGAACGGAGTCTGATTGCACACCACCCCGATGACACCGCTCCCGGCATCGGCCCGGCCAATCTGCCTGCCGTCAGCCACAATCGCCGATACCACCGCCTCGGCGCGGGTGCCGGCGTAGCCCAGGAACTCGGTGGGCTCGGTGGCATCACGAACGTCAAACCAGACCCCGTCCGCCTTGGTATCTCCTGACCCGGCCCAGGCAGCGCGCGCCATCCGCCGCTGCTCGGCCATCGCCTCGTCGAACCCCGCCCGGTCGAGCGCCCGGCCTTCGCCGCGCAGAATGTCCTCCGTCAGGTCGACCGGAAAACCGTAGGTGTCATACAGCTGGAAGGCGGTTGCTCCAGGCAAGGCGACGCCGTCTCCCAGCTTCGACGTCTCGCTCGCAAGGAGACGCATGCCGCGCTCAAGCGTCTCGCCAAATCGGGTCTCCTCCCCCCGCAGAGTCTCGGCGATCAAGGTCCGCGCCTGGACAAGTTCCGGGAAGGCATCCCCCATTTCGGCGACCACGCTGCTCGCAATCTTCCAGAGCACCGGTTCACGGACACCGAGCAGGTGGGCATGCCGCATGGCCCGGCGCGCGATGCGGCGCAGGACATAACCACGCCCTTCATTGGAAGGGAGCACGCCCTCCGCGATGACGAACGCCGAGGCCCGGAGGTGATCCGCAATGACCCGGTGCGAGACGGCGCGCCCGTCGTTCTCGTCCGTGCCCGTCGCCGCCTTCGATGCCTCGATCAGGACACGGAACAAGTCAATGTCGTAGTTGTCCGTGTATCCCTGCATGACGGCAGCCATGCGTTCGAGCCCCATGCCCGTGTCGATCGACGGCCGCGGCAACGCGACCCTCCGATCCGGGGCCTCCTGTTCGTACTGCATGAAGACGAGGTTCCAGATTTCGATGAACCGGTCGCCGTCCTCATCCGGACTCCCCGGCGGCCCACCGGGCACCTGGTCCCCATGATCGAAGAAGAGTTCCGAACACGGTCCGCACGGACCCGTGTCCCCCATGGCCCAGAAATTGTCCGACGTCGCAATCCGAAGAATGCGTTCTGTCGGCAGCCCGGAGATCTTTCGCCACAGATCGAATGCCTCATCGTCGTCCGCGTAGACCGTGGCCAGCAGCCGCTCGGCACTGACGCCGAACTCCCGGGTGACCAGCGTCCAGGCGTGCCCGATTGCTTCTTCCTTGAAATAGTCGCCGAAACTGAAGTTACCGAGCATTTCAAAGAACGTGTGGTGACGCGCGGTATAGCCGACGTTCTCCAGGTCGTTGTGCTTGCCGCCGGCCCGAAGACATTTCTGCGATGTCGTGGCGCGGGGGTGACTCCGCTTTTCCTGACCCGTAAAGATGTTCTTGAACTGCACCATGCCGGCGCTGGTAAACAGCAGCGTCGGATCGTTTCGAGGCACGAGCGGCGATGATGGCAGTACCTCGTGCCCGTGCACCCGAAAGTAGTCAAGGAATGCGGCGCGAATCTCCGATGTGGTCGTGGCTGTCGCCATAGCGTCGTCAAATCCGGCAATGAGCAGCGAGCAGGCTGGGCATGCAAAACTGCGTGGGTTGGTAATTGGCCTGAACGGGCGACGTCAAGTCACTCGGCGCAGGCGTACGTGTTCGCCAAATCGAAAATCACGGTGTTCTCGGCCCGCGCCGTCTCGCAGATCGACACACACTCGCCGGAGACCGCATGTTCGCCTGCCAGGAAATAACGGGTGCCCGCGGTCACCAGATCCGCGGCAAAGCAGCCGGTCTCCCCCTGCTTGACACGCACCGAAGGCCCCTCACACAGATACTCGTCCTCGTTCGCGTAGAAATAGATTCCGGGATGCACCCACGCGACCTCGAAGGTATTGGTCACGCATACCGCCTCGGCCGCGGCCATGCCCGGCACGAGGCATGCAGCGCCCATCAGTACGCTGGCAAACAAGCGCGTCATCGATTGAGCCTATTCTGAACCAGGTCGTCGACGGCCGCAGGGTCAGCGAGCGTCGATGTATCTCCGAGTTCGCCGTGTTCGTTCGCTGCGATTTTCCGCAGAATGCGCCGCATGATCTTACCCGACCGCGTCTTGGGCAGCGCCGGCGCCCACTGCAGAAGGTCCGGTCTCGCAATCGGGCCGATTTCGCTTCGCACCCACGCACCGAGCTCGCCACGAAGATCGTCCGTGGCTTCAACCCCGGCAACCAGCGTCACGTAGGCGTAGATCCCCTGACCCTTGATCTCGTGGGGATAACCGACCACGGCAGCTTCGGCCACGGCCCCGTGCGCGACCAGGGCGCTCTCGATCTCAGCGGTTCCCATCCGATGTCCGGACACGTTGATCACGTCGTCAACACGGCCCGTGATCCAGTAGTATCCGTCCTCGTCCCGTCGGGCACCATCTCCCGTGAAGTACATGCCCGGGAACGTTGCGAAGTATGTATCAACGAATCGCTGGTGATCGCCGTATACCGTCCGCATCTGCCCGGGCCAGCTGTCGAGCAACACCAACTTGCCGGAGGCAGGCCCTTCGACGAGGGTCCCTTCGTCGTCGACGATGGCGGGACGAACCCCGAAGAACGGCAGCGTGGCCGAGCCGGGCTTCAGTGCCGTAGCACCCGGGAGCGGCGCAATCAGGATTCCACCCGTTTCGGTCTGCCACCACGTATCCACAACGCGGCAGCGCCCTTCCCCAACAACCCGGTGGTACCAGAGCCAGGCTTCCGGATTGATGGGTTCGCCAACCGAGCCAAGGATGCGGAGCGATGACCGATTGGTCTTGCGCACCGGCTCTTCGCCATCCCGCATGAGCGCCCGGATGGCGGTCGGGGCCGTATAGAAGATGTTGACCTTGTGCTGATCGCAGATTTGCCAGAATCGGGAAGAATCCGGCCAATTGGGCACTCCTTCGAACATCAGCGTCGTCGCCCCGTTGGCGAGCGGGCCATAGACGATGTAGCTGTGTCCGGTCACCCACCCGACATCCGCGGTGCACCAGTAGACATCCCCGTCGCGATAGTCGAAGACGTAGCGGTGGGTCATGGACGCGTAGACAATGTACCCGCCTGACGTATGCAACACGCCCTTGGGGCGCCCGGTGGAGCCCGACGTGTAAAGGATGAAGAGCGGATCTTCTGCAGCCATCTCCGCCGGCGGGCAGCTTGCATCCGCTGCAGAGCGCATGGTGGACCAGGACACATCCCGGCCTTCCTGCATGGCAACATCGCCACCGGTGCGTTCGACGACCAACACTGTGTGGACGTCGGGACAACGACGCAGCGCGCGGTCCGTGTTCTCCTTGAGAGGGACCAGCTTGCCCCCTCGCGGTCCCTCATCGGCCGTGATCACGCAAGTTGATCCGCAGTCCAGAATCCTCTCGGCCAGCGACTCCGGCGAAAATCCTCCAAACACTACCGAATGGACCGCGCCAATCCGCGCACAGGCCAAGAGGGCGTATGCCGCCTCCGGAATCATAGGCATGTAGATCGTGACCCGATCACCCCGCTGAACGCCGCGTTTCAGCAGGACGTTGGCCATCCGGCAAACCTCTTCGTGGAGCTCGCCGTAGCTAATCGTGCGTGTGTCCCCGGGACGATCTCCCTCCCACACGATAGCCGCCCGATCGCGACGAGTTTCGAGGTGCCGATCGACACAATTCGCGCACACATTGAGAGTTCCGTCGTGGAACCACCGAATGTGGACATCGTCGCGCGCGTAACTCACATCGCGTACTTGGGTGTAGGGACGAATCCAATCGACCGCTCGACCGTGTTCGGACCAGAAGGCATCCGGATCTGCGATCGAGGCGCGGTACATGGCCTCATACTGCTCTGCATCGACGTGAGCGGTCGCAGCGGTTGCGTCCGGTACCGGGAATAGTGTGTCGTTCATGAACCTCTCACCAGCTTGCTGATCCTCGAATCGCACTTGGGTCGTTTTTCTCGGATGAAAATTACATCCGAACGGTCAACGGGACCCGCGGTCCATGCCGCATCGTAACCCGATCGGACCGGAAGCCGATACTCCGTTCGGAAGCGCGCTCCGGATTGACCGCACCGCCGGACACCCGCGATGGCCAGGGCACTTGTGGGCCCAGAGTCTGAAATTAGTGCGCGGATCGATAGATCGCGAGCCCGTGTCCAGCACCTGCCATCCTGGTGCGGCGCAATCGCGAAACCCGGCTGGCATGACCGTCCGTTGCGCTCACTCCACGACTCAAATGGGGATACCCGCTGGTCTTTCCCCCCGGCGCGTTGGGGCGGGCGCCATGCAGATGGCACAGCTATCAGGCCTCCGAAATGCGCCTGATCCGAACGATTGACGGCAGATCCCCAGAAACGCAGCGCACGGCCCGGCACCAGGCAATCGTCTCGCGATGATAGCCCGGCACCGTCCCGGCGCGGGATGCGATGGCCCCGACGGTTATCGCATCAGACATCAAGCACCGGACTGCCGGCGTGATCCTTGACGGTGTCCTGGTGGCTCGGCTCTCGAGGCTGTTCCACTTCGGACAGCGTCAGCGCCGTGCCTCGCTACCGCGAAGCCCGGCGTCACCTATACGAAGTTAAGTTGGAGCGACGGGTGTAGCTTCCTCAGGTTCGGTAGCGACTTTGATTGCCAGGGGATTCGCGTCGAGCCCTTAACGAGAATTGCCATACTCTTTTGCTTCCGCACTTCTATCGTAAAGCGTGCTAGCAAATTGATGCCGGAACTGTTTAGGAAGTCCAGGCCCACCAAGTCCAGTGTAATTTCCTCAGGTTCTGAATTGAGAACATTGTGCATCAGCTCCATTATCGGCTGATAGGCCTCCGTTCCCGATAGTCGCATCGTTCCTTCGTAATGGATGACCGCATCCTCAACCCATATGCGGTATTCACTCGTTTTGATTTCCATGTGGCACAATCACCCGTAGCTCATTTGGGGGGGATGCGTTTGAATACACGCGAGTACCAGCATATCGCACTCTACGCCAACGGCAAAACTGCATAGGTACCCAGCTGGACCGTTCCATTCTCCTCGGCCGGCTGCCGGAAGTCCCAGCCCAGTTGCACACCGTAATCGCTCATCAACGTGAGCAGGCCGAGTCCCGAACCGGTTTCCGTTGGATCGGCGGCGTTCCGCTCGATTCGTTCAATCAAGAGATCCGAGGGATCACGCCCCTGTAACCCGCTCAAAATCTCCTGAAAACGAAGCGCACCCTCTTCACTGATCAAGTTGACAATGCGAAGCCGAAATCTCCCGTCCTCCACCAACGTATCGATCACAATATCGCCTGAGGCCTTGAACTTCAGGGCATTTTCCAGGATTTCGTTGACGAGATAAGTCACATTGTGACGAATCTCGTTCGCTTCGATGGAACCCCGGGAGGAGCGAGCTGAATAAATGTCCCCCAGGAAGTCCGAGGTAATTCCGCAATGCTTCCAGGCCAGGTCAAGCGGACCGTCGAAAAGTCGCAGACACAATGATCCCGCCCCAAACGTCCTGATGACATCAGTATTTCCGAATTGTTGGGGCATCCCGCCGCAGTCCTGCTATCGATGCTTCATGACGACGAGCGTAATATCGTCATGGATTTTCTGCACCCCGATGTGCGACTTTAGATCCATGACGATGCCGTTGACGGTGTCAACGGCGGAGCCGTTGCTGTTTGCCTTCACACTGTCGCAGAGGCGATCGAGTCCATACAACTCACCTTCCGAATTCTCCGCTTCAGTCACACCGTCCGTGTGAAGAATGAGGATATCACCGCTATTGAACGTCAACTTGCGGGTACCAATGAAGGGGGCTATGTCGAACTCGAGGCCGATCGGGAAGCCGAGATCCATGGTATCGATGCGCTCCAGGGAGCCATCACTTCGGACCATCAAGACTTCCTCGTGCTGCCCGGTCAACGTCACTTCGTTGTCATCGTAGTCCACAAACGCCAGCGTCAGGTGCTTGTCGGACTCGGTGCGCTCAATATTCTTGAAGATCGCCCGGTTCACGATTTCAAGGAACCGCTCGTTGTCCTGGTCGCCTTTCTCATAGAGAGCCCGAGCCACTGACTGAACCATCAGCATCAGCACGCCGCTCTCAAGGCCGTGCCCCGTTACATCGCCGATACCTACCTTGATGCGGGAGCCATCCTGCAGCACGTCGTAGTAGTCGCCGCCAACTTCATCGGCCGGCTCCATGTAACCGGCGATCTCCAGCTTCGGTATCTGGTCCAGTTCGCTGACCCGGGGCAGCACCATCTTTTGAATCCGGTGCGCCACGTCAAGCTCGGCACCCAGACGCAGATTCTCGCTTCGAAGCTGCTCGTTAAGGGAAACGATCTCCCGGTTAGCCTCTTCTAGATTCCGCGTCCGTTCTTCCACCAGGTTCTCAAGATTCTCCGTATGGTACTGGATCTCCTGCACCATGCTGTTGAATGCGACTCCTACCTTGCCAACCTCATCGCGCGTGGGGATCCTGACGCGCACCGAATAGTCCTTCTGTTCCAGCCTTCTGGCCGCGCCGGCGAGGGCGCTCAAGCCGGCTGTAATGCGCCCAGATATGGCGTAAACGGCGAAGAAAACGATCAGCAGACTGACCAGCAAGACCCCGATCTGCAAGTTATAGATGCGCGAAGTGGCATCAGAGATCCCGCCTTCGACGGCCGTCAACAGCTGATACAACTCCTCTTCCGACACCACAAAACCGACGGTCATGGTCTCCCTGACGATACCGTCCGGATTCCACAAGTTCGCCGGCAGCATCTGCTTCTGGATGACCAGGTAGTCGGTCCCCTCGCCGTTCTCATCAAGGGTCAAGTGCTGGATCGTGACATCGCTTCCGGTCGGCAACTGCATGTCCGCAATCGCCGGATGCATGCTGTTGCGGATTGATCGATCGATTCCGGTCACACCCTGTCCGCCCACATCACTGGCAACCAGCCCGATGGTCTTTTCGCCGGACTCATTGATGGCGATGACATTGCCGTTCGACATCAGCAAGTAACCGAAACCGGTATCGGCCAACGTGATGCTCTCAACCAGCGAAGTCAGCTGGTCGAGCGTGATGTCGACGGCAACCATTCCGGCGACGTCGCTGCGATCGGGCGTCCAGAGCGGATGGAAGAAACTGACGATCAGGATGCCGGTAATCGCGTCGACATAAGGCTCGGTCATCACGATATTGGATTCGACCAGCCTGGTGCTCGGGTCGGCCAGCCAAGACTGCCAGCCCTCGTACACGCCAGGGAAAAAGAAATCCCAGAAATTGGGGCCGTCATTGTGACCCGGGTACAACTTGTCGAACGTCTGGGCCTGTTCCGAATACGGCGTGGCCCTAAGGATCGAGGCGTGCTTCGGCCCCACGTAATAGACCTGCAGTTTGGGTGCGCCGGTCTTCATGAGTGCCGGCCCCATCAAGTCGAGAAACTTGCTATCGCGAATTTCCTGCGCGGTGTCCGGCAGGGGCTGGCGATTCTCATCCAGCAGGTACCCCCAGACGCTGACCGCGGAAGGCGCACCGGGCAGATTCTGTGACCATCCGCCTTCCGGGCTGTAGACCAGCGGGCTCGTTAATTCAGGGTCGGCGGTGATCGCCGCGCCGAGATCGCCCTTCACATCGGGATGATCGATCAGGAACTGCATGCCGTTGGCCAGCATCGTGACCTCGGAATGCACCCGTTCCAGCAGCAGGTCACCCTGCGCAGTCGTCATTTCGATGGAAGTCTGCAGGAACTGCTCAGTGGACTGCGTCAGACCTTCACTGATCTCCTGCCTCGCACGTTCGGACAAACGCTGCATGTTCCATATCGACACCCCGCCGGACAGTGCCAGATCGAACACCACTGCAGCGCCAACCACCAGCACGAACTTGGCGCGAAAACTGCGGAGTGAAAAGCGCCCCAGTATTGATCTGCCGGTATCGTCCTGCGCCGAGCTCATAGTGGTCTCCGTCCGGAAGCCACCCAGATCGGCCAGCCCGCGTAACCCTTCGGATGCAGCGCCGCGAAGATGTGGTCGTCGAAGCCCTTCTTGAATTTCCTTATGAATGCATCGTCGTCGCCACGCTCTTTGGCCATGCTATCAGCGAACATGTCCTTCCATGTCCGGACGACATCGGCAAATTCCTCCGGGTCTCCGTCAAGATTGGTCACCATGAAGGACTCCATGCGGATATCCTCGAAACCGGCATCCAGCAGGAGTCTCCTGCTCTTCGGGCCGATTTCGATGTCCATGTTGAAATACTTCCATAATTTGGCAACTTCGTTATACGTCCACTGAATCGATTCCGCACGCGGCTCACCCAGACAATGGGAGTTCTTTTCGTTCGAGATGTAGACGCGACCACCGGGCTTACAAATGCGGAACAGTTCCGACAAGATCCGTTCGGGACGATCAAAGACCTGGAGCGAATGCCGGCATGTCACGAAATCGAACTCGCCGTTCGGCAGCAGCATTTCAGCAGCATCGCCGTATACGTACTCAACGCCGGTGACGTTGAACTCCTTCGCCATCTTGCGCGCATAATCGAGGCTGGCCTTCGCGTGATCCAGGGCCACGACGTAGGTCGGATTGAACTCTCTGAACAGCAGAAGCGCGAAGTCGCCGATCCCGCAGCAGATGTCGGCGATTTTCATGCCCTCGCCCATGCCGTGGCGAAGGAGAATGTGTTTCTCGTGTCGCCACGTCATCGTTGTCTGTTTCCGTAGGACGGAGACGAACGAACTGTCCTCGACAAACGACTGTCCAGGGTAGAAGTCCTTGTCGTACTCCACGACGTCGATGCGGGGAATCTTGCGGCGTAGCGCATTGAATTTTCTTGGTGTCCAGCCCACCACGCTGGACATCGTGATCGTCACGTTGACGTCAGGTCTCTCCTGGCAAACCTGCATCAGCACGGACGCCAGGCCGTTGAATGCCACATTGTTCGATTGCAGCAGCCGACGCACGTTGAGATAGAACATCCCGGTCGCCCGCCGCGCACACGTCTGCAGCGCTTTCAGACACGCGTCGATCTCACCGACGTCCTTGGGGCGCATCGAGCCGGCCAACGTAAAGACCTGATCGTTTTCGTCGTATCCGAACTCATACGGTGAGGAAACGGCAACCGCCATCAGTCTGTCCCTTGCTCGATGACCAGGTCAACCGTCAGACACACCGCTTTGTCTTCGACCGCAACAGCCGACATCTGAGCCTTGTATGAAATCGCAAGTTCAAACAACCCGACGCGACGATCCAGTTCGTCGTCAGAAAACAGTAGTTCCAGGTATTTTTCCGATGCGCCCGGGGCGCGGATTTCCTCGATGGTCTTCAAATAGAACTGCCGTTCATCCCGACCGCAGGGCACAACCATGGTAATCCGGTCGACGGATCCCTTCCGGAGCATGCGAAATCGAAATTGTCCTGCTTCCTTCCTGGTGCGATAGACAGTCTCGAACAACTCGTTCAATGTGGCCGAAAGAAGATTCGAAAACATGAACGGGTCAGCGCGATTGTGACTGACCATGTTCGCAACGAATGACGACATAAAGTCACAGTAGACCCACTGGTCATTGAGAACAGTTGTGTCCAAGTCGAATTCAATTAGAGGCTTGAAGCCGTCGTCAGGAAGGCTGTCGGTCTGGAAATCGGTCATGTCGGTATCAGCCCCGCGATCTTGCCGACGCGAAGAGGAGTCGAATGGAAACCCATCCTCGACGCAAGTCACCACCGAAGGGATAAAAAGTGGTGCGCAACCGGTCGCCCGCCATCGTGTGAAACTCTCGGACCGACTCGACTCTGCCCCGCAATCGCTACAGCAATCCTCTTCGCTTGGGAGGCTGTCAGAATTTTGCCGGCTGCTTGACGGTGACCTATAGCACAGGTCACCAACTATGTACAGGCTATCATAATTGTGCGAATACTATTTCGCTGACGCCTAAACGAGATGCTGCTCGTTCGCAGCGTGAAGTTGGCGGTGCGGTGGGTTGCGTCCAAGCAGCCAAAACAGCGCTTGCCGAAGAAACAGGGACGGTGGCAGCGAGCCAATTGGTCAACGGCGCCCAAACCGGATCGTGGTACACGGATCCGCGACACGGGCGGCGGCGTCGGGATGTACCGAAGGTCAAGTGTCAAGCCCGAAAGGCCTGGTGACGACAATATGGCGATTTGCAATCTGAGGAACCTGCAAGCCCACTGGCGCCCGTGCGAAAGGTCCGCGTGGCACGGTGCCGATATCAGCCGGCGGGCCGGAACAGCGAGATTGGCCGAGCGCAGTCGCTTTGTGGCAATCTGAAACACGTTGGGGAGGTCAGTGGAGGCGGCATGTCCCGTAGAACCTAGACGTCATTCGTCAGCTGGGGCCTTCGGCCAAGACGCGCCCCACGGGTTCCGGTCCCGGCATCGTGCCCGGAGCGCAATCCCACGATCAGTCGATCGCTCAATTGAGGAACCCGGACCCGGCGGCCGGTGATTCTCCGACCGCTCCATCCCGGCGGCCGCCCCCCGAACCAACGAATGAGCTTCCCCACCACCGTGGTACGCCCGCTCGAGCAGGCCCGCGCTCCCGCATCCTTCGGCAGATCACGGCGGCGGAGGCACCTTGGCGCGGGTCAAACCCATCTCGTCCATGCGGACCGCTCACTGTTATGAAAATCAATAACTTTTCCGGAATTTCCAAAGCGGAACAAGGACGGCGTCGAATTGACACTTTCCTGTAAGCTCATCAGAATCCCCGCAAGATCATCCTGCCCCACTGAGAACGAGCCAGACCAATGTCCACGAAGGATGCTGATGGCTTGACCGGCCAGGCACAAGAGGAAGCAAAACAGGCTCCTGCCCTGGCTGGCCTGCTCGCAGAAACCAAACGCAAGCTGGCCGAGTTGGAAGCCGAGCACGATGATCTCAAGTTGCTCTACGAGGCGACGATCGCGCATGGAGAAGCAGTCGAGGACCAGCTCGCAGAGAGCAACATCCTGCTGCAGCGCACCCAGGCAAGGCTGGAAGAAGAGCTAAATGAGGCCTCTCACTACGCGAGATCGATCTTGCCCGAGCCGCGAGATGAATGGCCGAGCACCCAGTGGTATTTCGAGCCGTCAACAGAACTCGGCGGTGATTCCTTCGGCTATCACCACATCGATCCCGATCATTTTGCCATTTACTTGATTGACGTCTGTGGACATGGCGTGGGTGCCGCGCTGTTGTCTGCGACCATCATTAACGTCCTGCGGGCACAGGCGATGTCGAGCGTCGACTTCCAGGACCCAAGCTCGGTTCTTGCGACGCTGAACGATACGTTTCCGATGGAAAATCAGAACAATATGTTCTTCACGATTTGGTACGGCGTGCACGATCGGCGTACTGGGGAACTGCGGTACTCGTCTGGAGGGCATCCGCCGGCGATCTTGCTCGGCGTCGATCATGAACGGTCTCCTGACAGCCGCGCCGTATCCACCAAGCTGCTGGGCAACAAGGGCAACGTCGCGATTGGGACGTTCCCGGGGCTGCAATTCCCGGAAGCTACCACGACCATCAAGCCGGGCGATCAACTGCTGGTTTACAGTGACGGCGCCTATGAAATTCCCATCACGGACGACACGATGCTGTCCCAGAAGGACTTGGTCGATTTTGCCAGCGCCGATGCCAGCCGGGGACCGACGGAAGTTTATCAGTGGGTGCAGTCGCATAATGGAGAAGGTCCGCTGCCGGACGACTTTTCGCTGGTGAAGGTCAACTTCTGACGTCCTCCCGCCGTCGCCGAATTCGAGGCTGATGGTCTAGCACTCTCGGGGCGGGACGTAGCGGTTCCGTGGACTCAGGCCAGTGCCCGGCCGAATTCCGGACACGCCACATGCGAATGACGGGCCGGCGAATCGCCGTTCGCTGGCTATCGCCAGCCGCCTTGGCCCTCTCCTCTCCCTTTCCGATTCGGCCCGGTTGCGCGAACACCCGGCAGGGCATGGCCAACCGAGTACGGCCATCACGACGGCACGGGGGACAAACGCCCATCGACGGCGACGACACCGCCCCCATAGCTAGCGTGCGCTCGAATGCGAGGCCCGGCCTTTCGGAGGCCGGTCGTCGAACGACACTCCTGTGCTCGATGCTGGTCTCATTACTTGAGATCAATGACTGCTTGGCTGGCCGCAGCAGTATCGGATGTGTGTCCGCGATGCTCACCCGTCGGGTTGCAGGTACACTTGCCCGATAGCAAATCCGTTTCCGAAGTGGCCTGCACATGGGTTCCTCGCCACACGTCGAGTTTCATGGCGTCAGCAAGACCTACGACGGGCAGACGATGGTCGTTCAAGATCTTGATCTGTGTGTTAACGAGGGCGAGTTCTTCACGCTGCTGGGCCCGTCCGGATCAGGCAAGACGACGTGCTTGATGATGCTGGCGGGCTTCGAAGCGCCGTCCTCCGGGGAAATTCGGCTGTCGGGCCGTTCTGTACAGCATCTGCCGCCACGCAAACGCGGCATCGGAGTTGTATTTCAGAATTACGCCCTGTTTCCCCACATGACGGTCGGACGAAACCTGGCGTTTCCGCTCGAGGTACGAGGCATTTCTGCGGCACGCCGGAGAGAGCGAATTCGACAGGCGCTTGAGGTGGTCCGGCTGGACGGCTTCGAACACCGACGCCCTGGAGAACTCTCCGGCGGCCAGCAGCAACGCGTCGCGATTGCCCGTGCGCTGGTGTTCAATCCGACTCTGGTCCTGATGGACGAGCCGCTCGGCGCCCTGGACCGGCGCCTTCGTGAAGAGATGCAGTTTGAAATTCGCCGGATGCAGCAGGATTTGGGCGTGACGGTCGTATACGTCACGCATGATCAACAGGAGGCGATGGCGATGTCGTCGCGCGTCGCGGTATTTCACCGGGGGCACATCCAGCAGGTCGCTGCGCCGGAAACCCTGTACGAAGAACCCGAGCGCGAGTTCGTTGCGAGCTTCATCGGTGATAACAACATGCTGCGAGGGCAGGTGCTGACGGTGGAGCGCGACCACTGCGACGTCGCGACGCCGGACGGCATCGTCAGGGCGTTTCCCGTTCACCATTGTCGCCCCGGCGACCCGTCGGTTCTGGCGATTCGACCGGAACGCGTGAGCCTGACCCGACCGGGCGTCTACACGAACGAATTCGAGGCGGTCGTCGAGGACATCCTGTTCATCGGCGACCATCTCCGTTTGCGCCTCAATCTGTGCGGGAACCCGAATTTCGTCGTCAAGATTCAGAACGTCATCGGTCACAGTGCCGTGCTGGCAGGAGACCGTGTCAGGGTCGGCTGGAGCGTGATGGACTGCCGCGCTCTGCCCGACGAAGAAGGTGCAGGTTCCGGTGTACTGACCAGACCGGCCGCACCACTCCGTTCGCCGCCCGGTGATGCTACGGGAGTGTCCGGTACCGACCGAGCGGATGTTCCGCCGTCAACCCAGGCTGTTTAGGAGGATGGGCGTATGCGCCGACAATCTCGCATCAATCTTCAGGGCCACGCCCGGAACCTCATCGCCGCCCTGGCACTGATCTGCGTCGTCGGCACCCAGGCCTCGGCCGACGAATCGGTGACCGTGGTGTCCTGGGGCGGTTCGTACGCGGAAGCATGCAAGAAGGCGGTGCTGGACCCGTTCGCCGAAGAGACGGGCATCGAGGTCCGGCTGGAAAGCTACAACGGCGGCCTCGCCCAGATCCGCGCACAGGTCGAGACCGGCAACGTTCACTGGGATGTCGTCGATCTCGAGTTCGCGGACCTGGCGCGTGGTTGCGACGAGGGTCTGTTCGAGCTCATCGACATTGATGAACTGCCGCCGGCGCACGACGGCACACCTGCGCGCGACGACTATTTCGAAGGGACGTTTTCGGAATGCGGCGGTGGCGGAATCTTCTATTCCACCGTCTATGCCTACAACAACGAGAGCTTCGCCGGGCAGCGGCCCTCCACCATCGAGGACTTCTTCGACCTCGAGAAGTTCCCCGGACGCCGTGGCATGCGCCGGACAGCCGGTGCAAACCTTGAGTTCGCGTTGCTGGCCGACGGAGTTCCACCGGACGAGATCTATGCCGTCCTGGACACCCCGGGAGGCGTAAACCGGGCCTTTGGCAAATTGGACACGATCAAGGAACACATCGTCTGGTGGGAGGCCGGCGCTCAACCGCCGCAAATGCTGGCCGACCAGGAAGTTGTCATGAGCACCGCGTACAACGGCCGCATCTTCAACGCCCAAGTTCTGGAACAGCAGCCCTTTACCATCGTGTGGGACGGCCAGGTCCTCGACTACGGACAATTTGCGATTGTTGCCGGAACGCCCAACCTGGAAGCTGCCAGAAGCTACCTGTTGTTCGCTTCCAGGGTGGAAAACATGGCGGCCATCGGCCACTACATCGCCTACAGCCCGACTCGCCGTTCTGGAATCGACCTGATCACCACCCACCGCGAGACCGGTGTGGAGATGCGGCCGCACATGCCCAGCGCGCCCGAGAACATGGGTCGCGTGGTACGGAACGACTGGGAGTGGTGGGCCGACCACGGCGAGGAAATTAACGAGCGCTTCAGCGCGTGGCTCTCTCGCTAGCAGGCGCACGAGTTCGGGCGGCGGCATTGACGCTGCCGCTCGTAGCCTTCATCGGTGTAACGTTTCTCGCACCGCTGGGGCTGATGCTGGCTCGCAGCGTCCACGAACCGCTGGTCGCCGATTCCCTCCCTGACACCCTTGCAGTACTCGAGAACTGGGACGGCGTGTCGCTTCCCGGCGAAGACGTATTTCAGGCGTTGGCACGGGAACTCCTGACGCTGCACAAGCAACGTTCCCTCGGCGGCGTCGCCACCCGTGTCAATCGCCTCGAATCCGGCATGCGCAGTGCGATCGTCCGCACGGCACGCCAGCTCCGCAACGCCGACCCCGGGTCTTGGCGGGAAGCCATGATCGCCGCCGCCCCCATTTGGAATGAGCCGAAGGCGTGGCGCGCGCTCCAGCGGTCGGGGGAGCGGTACACGCTCCGACACTTCCTGCACGCGCTCGACCTGGAGCGGGACTCCGAAGGAAACGTGGTTGCCCAGCCTCCGGATCAGCGCATCTACCTGTCCTTGCTGGGACGCACCTTGATGGTCAGCGTCGTGATCACCGTGATTTGCCTGATCCTCGGCTATCCGGTGGCCTATCTGATCGCCAACAGTCCTCCATCCCGATCAAATCTGCTGCTCCTGCTTGTGCTGGTGCCCTTCTGGACGTCGTTGCTCGTCCGTACCACCTCATGGATCGTCCTCCTTCAAAACCAAGGAGTGATCAATGACCTCCTGGTCGCCGTCGGGCTGACCACCGAAGAGAGTCGCATCCCGATGATCTACAACATGACCGGCACCCTGGTCGCGATGACCCAAATCCTCCTGCCTTTCATGGTCCTGCCGCTCTACGCCGTCATGCGGACGATTGCGCCATCCCAGATGCGCGCGGCGGCGGCACTCGGCGCGTCCTTCGGACAAGCGTTCGTCCGCGTGTACTGGCCGCAGACCCTTCCCGGCATCGCCGCCGGGTCGCTGCTCGTCTTCATCCTGTCGATCGGCTACTACATCACGCCCGCCCTGGTCGGCGGGCGCACAGGCCAGCTGATCTCCAACCTGATCGCCTACCACATGCAGCAGTCCCTTAACTGGGGTCTTGCCGCTGCGCTGGGGGCGATCCTGCTGGTCTGCGTGGCGCTCCTGTTCTTCCTGTTCAACCGGCTGGTGGGCGTCGAGCGGATGCGCTTCACCTGATGACGTCGAGGACGGCATCGTTCGGTCTTGGTGACCGCCTGGCGCGGTGGCTGCACCTCGCGTTCTGTGCCGCGGTCTTCGTCTTCCTGATCGCACCGATGCTGGTGGTGGTCCCTCTCAGTTTCAACGCGGAACCGTATTTCACGTTCAGCGAAGGCATGCTGGCGCTTGACGCGGACGCGTACTCGCTGCGCTGGTACCGAAACATCGTCGAGGACGAGGAGTGGCGCCTCGCCCTGGCCAACAGCCTGTTCATCGGCCTTGCGGCGGCGGCCATCGCCACCGCCCTCGGAGTTTTGGCCGCGCTGGGGTTGGCCAGCCCGGCGATGCCTGGCCGTGCCCTCGTCACAGGTTTGCTGATTTCGCCGATGATTACGCCGATCATCATCTCGGCGGCCGGGATGTTTTTCTTCTATTCGTACCTGGGCCTTTCGCAAACCCATCTCAGCCTGGTCCTCGCGCATGCCGCCCTCGGCACGCCATTCGTAGTCATTACGGTGACCGCCACGCTCGCCGGCTTCGACCGCAACCTGGTGCGCGCCGCCGAGAGCCTGGGCGCCGGTCCGTTCGTGGTCTTTCGTCGCGTCCAGTTGCCGTTGATCGCTCCCGGTGTCATCGCCGGTGCGTTGTTCGCATTTGCGGCGTCATTCGACGAGGTCGTCACGGTGCTGTTCCTGGGCGGCCTTGAGCAACGCACGATCCCGAGACAGATGTGGGCCGGAATCCGGGAGCAAATCAGTCCCGAGATCCTCGCCGTGGCGACCTTCCTCGTTGCATTCGTCCTCGTTCTCATGGGCGTGGTTGAATGGCTTCGCGGACGACATGGCCATCAGGGCGAGCCCGCGCGCTAGGAAGGATCGGCCCGACTCCTGATCGTGGGCCGGGCTACCCGCAGCTCCGGGCCGCCAAGGTGCCGGGGTTGGAGGTCGTTCCACCTGCCGTGCAGACCGGCCATGCCGGGCCCCGAGGACCCGGCACGCCGACGAGCATTCAGGCGCTGGCCGAAGGACGTTCCGAAAATTCGCCATGCCAGCGATGGACGCTCGGATACCGGTCCGCAACGCCCATCTCGAAGCGGTTCGCCATGTTGATCACGAAGAAGCCGGTGATGTCGGCGATGCTGACGTCATCCCCTGCAATGAACCGGTTACGGGCCAGCTGAGGTTCCAGACGCTCCAGGAATACGTGCAGCATCTCCTGGCCACGTTCCACCATTGCCGGCAGCTGCGGCAAATCGGTCCGCGTCCCCGGCACGACCCGGCCCGCGAATAGCGGCAAATGATTTCGCGTCGCATGCAGGATTGGCATGAATCCGTCGAGTTCCACCCGGCGATTCCACATGTCGATGACCGCCCGCTCCGCCGCGGTGCGGCCGAACAGCGACGGCTCCGGCTGCAGTTCCTCGAGATACCGGCAGACAGAGATCGATTCCGCAATCACCGTGCCGTCGTCGAGCTCGAGAAAGGGCACGCAGTGAAACGGATTCATCGAGGTGTAGGGTTCCTTGAACTGTTCGTCATCCCGCACATTCAACTGGACGATCGGCACTTCCATGTCCTTTTCCACCAGGAACATGCGCACACGTTTGGAATTGGCCGCCGGGCCGAAATCGTAAAGTTTCAAGACCATTGACTCCCTGGAGAGGTTCACGCGCCGCCGTGGCCCGTGGCTGGATCACATATCGCTGCCGACTATCGTGTGATCGGCGGGGCGGGCTCGACATGGGCCCGCGGGGCGCAGGGACAGGCACCTTAATCCTTGGCCCGCGCTGCGCTGGGGTTATACACAAAGCCGGACCGCCAAGTCGCCGCCGCGGGCTTCCCGGACGGCGGGTAACCCGGCCGCATGGTCGGCGGCCGGGGGCGACGCACCGCTGGCGGTGTGCCACATCAATGAGGCGGATTTCTCGCCTGTCGTCATCGGGCCGCCGCCCGCTCTCGACGACTTGCAGGCTTGCCGTCCGGCTTCCCGATACCACCCCGATACCGCATGGAGCGCCTCGGAAGCCCAGTGGCGACAGTCGGTTGGGACACCGGTCGCAGCCCGCGATCGCCACGTTGTCTCGGCAGTTAGTCAAACATATATCTCGTATATGCCTTTTGGCCGCACCCGCCGCACACGGTGGGGATGTCCAGTACTTGCGAGACCGTCGTCAGACGGTCTCCGGCATCGCAAACATTCAAGATCCTGTAAGGAGCTGAAGACATGGCTGTTCACAAACGTACTTCCGCCGCCGTCGTGGCGGGGGCATTGACCGCTCTTCTCGTTGCCGCGCCGGCCTCGACCGCGCTCGCCGCCGATGGTGACATGGAAAAATGCTACGGCGTCGCCAAGGCCGGCCAGAATGACTGTGCGGCTGGCGAGGGCACGACCTGTCAGGGCACGTCGACCGTCGATGGTCAGAAGAATGCCTGGATTTACGTCCCGGCTGGCCTCTGCGAGAAACTGGTCGGCGGCAGCCTTGAGGAAGCCTGATTCGTTCCGACTGATTCGCTGAAGCCCAGCTATCCGGACCGGGGCAGTCGCCCGTGCCTGACGCACCAGCCGTCCAGGCATCAGCACCTGCCTCGGACCGGCCTTTGCCGGTAAGCGCGGGAATCGGGCTCAAGGCCCAGTTCTATCAGGAGGTGCTGGACACCTCCCCGCCATTGGACTGGTTCGAGGTCCATCCCGAGAACTACATGGTCGAGGGCGGGCCCCCGCTTCGGTACCTCGAGGCCATTCGCAGCAACTACCCTCTGTCCTTGCACGGGGTTGGCATGTCGCTCGGGTCTGTCGAACCCCCCGCACTCGATCACCTTGATCATCTTTCCGGCTTGATCGATCGGTTCGAGCCCTTCCTGGTGTCCGAACACCTGTCGTGGAGCCGGACCGAAGACGCCTTCCTCGCCGATCTTCTCCCCCTCCCGATGACCCGCGAGGCGCTGGCAACCGTATCGGCCAACGTGTGCCGGGCGCAGGACCACCTCGGCCGGGCGCTCCTCGTGGAGAATCCCTCGGCCTATCTCCAGTTCCGCGAACAGGAAATCCCGGAACCCGAATTCCTCAGCGAACTGGCCCGACGAAC
The DNA here is from genome assembly GCA_022825235.1 of Alphaproteobacteria bacterium. Lineage (GTDB taxonomy): Bacteria > Pseudomonadota > Alphaproteobacteria > TMED109 > TMED109 > VXPW01. Next base: position 45,946 of record JAJDYI010000035.1, read on the forward strand.
CGGATGCGGTCTGCTGCTGGACGTGAACAACCTCTTCGTGTCAGCGTGCAACCAGGGCTTCGACCCGATCGCCTGGGTGGACGCCTTCCATCTCGAAGCTGTCGAAGAGATCCATCTCGCCGGGCATGCCGTCGACCAGGCAAACGGACACAGCATCCGCGTCGACGATCACGGGTCAGCGGTGCCGACGGGCGTCTGGGATCTCTACCGCACGGTCATTCGGCGCCGCGGGCCGACACCGACGCTGATCGAGCGGGACGCCAACCTCCCGCCGCTTGCGGATCTGGTTGCCGAGGCCCAGACGGCCGTTCGCGTCATGCGCGAGACGGTCGCCGACACCGGCGACGATCGATCCCGGCCGGTCGGGACAGGTGCGGCACCGGCCTCCTCGATCACAGCACCCTAGCCTCGCTGTTGTCCTTTCTCGCCGAAGTCCAGTCGACCTTTCGCACCGCCATGGAACAAGGGGGTGACGAGGGAATAACGAGACTGCTCGCGCGGCCCTCCTCCGGCCCCGACATCACGACGCGGCTCGACATCTATCGGAACAACATCGCCTATGCGCTGGTGAGGGCACTGGAAGCGCTCTATCCCTCTCTTCGCCGGCTCATGGGCCAGGTGTTCTTTGAACAGATCGCCTCGGACTTCGCCCGAGCCCATCCCCCGCCCCATGGCCGTCTGGTCGAGTACGGGTTCGAGTTTCCGGGCTTTGTATCCGGTTATGAGGTGGCATCCGGCTACCCCTGGTTTGCCGACGTGGCCCGGCTGGAAGTGGCCTGGCACCGTGCCTATGTCGCCGCGGAGGCGCCAAGCCTCCCAATCAGTGAACTCGGAGCCGTCCCGCCGGATCGGATGAGCATGATCGAGCTGGTCCTGCATCCGACCTGCCGATGGATGCAGTCGCGTTATCCGGTGTCCAAGCTGTGGCGGCTTGGCCGCGAGGAGAGCGAACCTGATGGTCCCATCGAGGTTGAGGGCGGGCCCGAATGGCTTATGGTCATACGGCCGGAGGCGGAGGTCGAAGTACGGACGCTCTCGGAAGCCGGCTACCGGTTCGGACATGCGCTGAGCGAGGGACAGGTGTTGGGGGCGGCCTGGGAGGCCGCCTGCGATGTGGACCCGGACTTTGATCTCCAGGGGCACCTTGCAGGATTGTTTGCGGGCGGGACGTTTACCGACTATCGGCTCGCATCAGAGACATCTCATTCCCACGACGGAGACCGACCATGAGTGCACAAGCCAATGTCCTGAGGCAGATCGGCACGACCGTGAGCTGCGCGAACGCCGTGATGTCGCGCGTTCCTGACGGGTTGCTGCAGCTTCTCGCGCGGGTGGCAATTGCGCCGACGTTCTTTCGGTCGGGACAGGCAAAGATCAGCGGCTTCTCGGTCAACGACAGCACGGTCTTCCTGTTCGAGCACGAGTTCGGGATGCCGTTTCCCGTTCTCTCGGCTCACCTCGCGGCGCTTGCGGAGAACATTCTTCCGGTCCTGCTGGTGGTCGGGTTCGCCACCAGGCTGTCGGCGCTGGCACTGTTCGTCATGACCATTGTCATCCAGATCGTGGCGCCCCAGGGGTTCTGGACCTTCCACATTCTTTGGTTCGCTGTGCTGCTCTACGTTGTGGCGAAGGGTCCCGGACAGGTGTCGGTCGATCACCTTATCGAACGAGCCTATCGGAACCGGACTGCGTAATTGGCCCTACCACAGCGTCCTCAGGCGGGCTGACCGAGCTCACCCGTAGAGGTCCGAACGGCGGCGGTGCGCCGGGCGGAACACGCCCACTCCGACCGGGTGCTGGCGGGCGGGCAAACCGGCACGTCCGTTCCCGGCTCCGGTGCGCCCGCCCAGGTACCTGGTCGGCCGCGCGATGACTACAGCGGACCGCCCCGGGCCTTGAGCAACGCGGCGAATTCGCGCCGCGTCTTCGGGCCAAACGTCAGGAAATGAGGGTCGGGGGCGGAGCGGTACCGGGCGCGCTGCTTGCCGACGCGGTCACGGCCTGCCCTCTGCCGCACTTCCTCCACATCGATCCCGTAGACCCTGGCCGCGTTGAGACCGAAGATCCGTGCCCGCAGGGCATCGGTCATCGGGGCGTAGCCGTGCGCCTCCTGCAGGGCTTCAGAAATCTGGAACGTGCGGAAGGCCTGGATCTGGTCCTGCGGCGAGCCGTACCAGATGCAGTCGGAGCCGTAGAGCACGTTGTTCTCGCCGATGTGCTTCACGAGCTTCCCGACCACGTGCGCGGCGCCGTCGGGGTCCCGCATCAGGAACCGCCAGGTACTGCCGAGTTCCGCGTACACGTTGGCGTTGCGGCCGATCCCGCTTTCCTCGACCGAACGAATCAGCTCGTCGACGCCCTCGCCACGGTCCGGATCGTACGGCCCCTCGGACTGGCCGCTGATGAACCCTGAGTGATAGACGAGGAAATTCACGTCCGGGAACATCTTCGCAGCGGGCCCGATATCGCTGGACAGGCTGTGCTGATACGACCGACGGCCAAACGGTAGCCCCTTGTGCACGCAGATGTTCTTGACTCCGAGCGCTCGTGCCTTCTCGATCAGCGCAACGCCAGGCCCGGGCTCGTGCAGGAAGAACCCCGGCGCGCCGTCGGGGCCCCATTGCGTGTACGTCTTCCAGGCGGACACACCCCATCGCTCGGCCAGTTCGTCCATGCCATCCAGGTCACCGTCCTGGTTGGGGTTGACGCGGCCGTGAATCAGCAGGCGGTGGCTCCCTTCCATGGCCTCGATGATGCGTCGGGTTTCATCTGCTTCCTCGATTGTAAGGAGTTCCCGCTCACGGTTCGACGGAATGAAGGACAGCACCATCATGTCGGTATCGGAATCCAGGAAGATGTCCTTGATGAACGCTTCCGATCCACCAAGCCCGACCTGTCCGAGCCCGTGCTGACCCACGAAATGCCCCTGCACATCGAACACGAACTCGCGGCCCTCGAGGCTTTCTCTCGCCGCATCGACGTCCAGGGCAGCGACTTGCGGGAGGTCGAAGAATCCGCCGGTCCGTCCCGCCTCGGCATTTGCGCGGTTGAACGCGAGCAGCGACGCCGCGGCACCGGCCGAGGACACCAGGAATGCGCGCCGGGACAACCCCAAACGCCGGGAATGCTCGTTCACCCATTGGTGCGCCAGGCGATTGGCACCGCGACCTACCGAGTCCAGCGGCACCGGAACAAACTCACCATTCGAGGTGGAATCGATTTTGATCGGCAGCCTCACGCCGTCCGGGTCGTTCCGAAATTTCACGAAGATCTCCCCTGACCCAGCATGTCGCCACTCACCTTACATTACATTCGTCAGCCAGCCTGCAAATGAGGTTCGCACGGTTGGGCGGATTCGCCGCGTGCTTCCGGACAACGGGCCGCCTCCAAGCTGGCGGCACTGGGTGCCGGAATTCCCGTAAATGGTCCGTGCGGCCGCGACGTCAGGTCGCGCTGGTATCGGCCGGGTTAGGAACACGCTTGCTTCGTGAGATGGCCGCACACCTCCTCTGCCGCCGCCGGCAACGACAACAGGCCGGACTCCCTGCATCCGGCCTACCCCGGTTCTGGTAGAATCCCCTGATGGCCACGACAGCACCCGACGTTCACGACGCCCTTGTCAAGGCCGGCGTCGACCAGGCGGCCGCCAACGCGATCGCCCGGGGGCTGGCTCGTCCCGCCGGGCCGTCAGCCATGTCGATCCTGACCGCGGCCACGTTGGCCGGGTTCACCCTCCTCGGCCTCGGGCTCGGCTGGGTGAAAAGCGACCTGGCCGACGTGCGTGCTGGACTACGCACGGAAATCGCCGCCGTCAATGGCCGCATCGACGCCGTCAACAGCCGGCTGTCCAGCGTGGAGGAACGCCTCACGCGCATTGAAACGCTGCTTGAGGAGCGCCTGCCTCCTCGCCCCTGACCCGTGCAGTTGCGGATTCGCACCGGCTCCAATCGATTGCTGACATGTGTACTGGCGAGAAGCCGCCAAGGCCGACTTTGCCGGCCTAAAGTTTGAAGTTTCTGCAGGGTGGATTGCTGGGCGTCGGGATGTACCGTTCACGCTGATCCACCGCATTCGCGCTGGGCTGACGCAGTTTGAAGGCATGGCAGATACAGCCCCGTCCCAAAATCGGGAAGCTGCGCCTGTACTCGTGAGGTCTGGCCGCGCCAAACCAAAGTGCCGCCATCAACTGCCCGAACCCGCGGGTTCCTGCAGTTGACGACGGCACATGCGTCACTTGCCCAAATGTCTGATCCGTTTCGATGCGCCCGACTGAGCGCCATCAAGCGCAAGCACAGGCAATGTACCGGCACTGACCCAAGTCACCAGCAAGGTCAGAGGCACGACGCCGCGACCGGTTGATGACCCGCGTGTCAGTCGTCAAAAACCTCGCGAAATTGACACGCCGAAAATTCCGTCCTCCTGCACAATTTCGCTGGGGCGACTTGCAAGACCACTGCACCTCGGCTCACGGTCACTGCGATCAGAATAGAACGCGCTCAAGCCAAAGCCGTTGAACGAGGTGTCCAGCGACACGTGATACCAGTCATAGTCGTCACAATTCGGCCGGTTGTTGTCCTGGCCATAGGTTGCCGACACACTGAACGGAGCATCCCCGAATGGCACCGTAACTCCGAACTGAGGACGGTTGTGCCCGCTCGTAGTTTGGCCTTGGCCATCCTGATCCGGCCACGTCGGGAACAGCACCCTGCCCCAAACGCTTGCCATCCCGAGATCAGCACTCAGCTTCAAGCGAAGCTCGAACAGATTCTCTTCGGTCGCACCCGGATAGGTCAGGTAGATCAGATCGACGCTCCACCCGAGGCTATCCGTCAGCGAACCTCCGCATCCAGTCTCGTAGTCGATCTCAATGCCACTACCGTAGTTAATGCTCGACGCCCAGAACCCTGCATAGCAAGCGTCGAAATTGTAGTACATGCTGCCCTGGAGGGCCGGGTCCTCGCCAGATTCGGACCCGCCTTGCCAGGCATAGTGGGATGCCAGCTTTAGGCCGCCGGAAAACTCTGCGTTTGCTGCCCCATGCAGCGATACGCTGAGGAAGACAGCAAGAATTCCGATACCAACCGACTGTTTCATGATCTGTTCCCCCTATGAACGGCGCCTTGGCCCGGGAAAGTGCCATCCGTCACGCGCTGAATGAGCTGGACAGAAGCGGTCGTCTCTTCCGGTGCACTCCGGCTGAGTTTCCCTACTACCCTAGTGCCGTTTTGTCAAGTAATGCGATAGGTTAAGCCGAGCTTCGCCCCTGGCCGCATCATGATGGTGCGGACCTTCCTTGCGCGTGATACCGATCCGGCAGCGCGGATCACGCAGGGGAGGTGGCGGTCTTCGACGGGGCAGGACATCAGGTACGGCCGCGACGAAAAAACTACGTGCCTATACTCAGATCGACTTGTCAAGGGCATCTAGATACGCACGGATGCGCGCTGCGTTGACCCCCACGTCACTGCGACCGACCCGGCTGAGGGAGCGCACGTCAACGCGAGACCCCGCATCGCCGTCGGCCGCAAGCACCCGGACCACGATATCGTCCTTGAAGCCATACCAGGTCGACGTGTCCGTCGCCTCAATTCGGCCCAGCGCGCGATCTGCCGCGACGATCTCCCATTCCATGCTTTCGGCGACCTCGAGGGCGCGGTCATACGCCGTCTCGGGATCCGCCTCTGCGAGCAGCGACGTGAGGTCGGGATACCCGCATTCCTGCTGACGGGCGATCGGGTCCCCTGCATAGTCATGGGGATTGGCGCCCTCCGCCTCGCGCGCCGCAACCACCGCGATGAAAGCGGGCGGATTGACCGTGTCCGTCGTGATGTCATGGATGAACGGGACGCTCTTCACGGTCACCCACTGCTGGTAAATCGTGTGGCAGCTGTAGCCACCGACGACAACCCCGATCAGCGACAGCACCATGCCCGGAACCTTGCCCGGAAGGCTTCGGCCCAAGCCGATCAGCGAGATCGCGCCGCCGGCAAACGCAGCGTAAGCGGCATAATCCGTGAGCGTCAGCAATGCGAAACCGTACGACCAAAGGCCAAGACGGTAGCCAAACGCGGCCGCCATCATCACGACCGCTCCCAGGATCGCCACCCCAAACCCCAGAAGGGCAATTCGCGAAATCGGCGCGCGGCCGCTCGAAATGTTCTCGCGTTGCTCGCTCATGGTCCTCTCCCCATCGCTATCGCTGCTCTACCCCGAGGGCAGACGGCACGGCGGATGCCACCGCACGGCGGGGTGAGCATACCGCTCACCTCTTCGATGCCCTCCTGCACCTGTTCCAGCACCGTGGACGCCGAGGCCGCTTCGCTCCGGCCCGGGCTCGCAACGGCGTGTTCCCTATGGGCTGGGCCAAAGACCGGAAGCCGGGGCCCGCTCAGCGGCAATGGACACCCGGCCGCCCGTCATGAATGCCCGGCCGCTTCGCCGGTACAGGTGGCCCGGATCGTCGCGGCTCCATCCCGGAAAGCCTGTTGCAGCAGCCAAGCGTCACCCGAATAGCAAAAGAAATCCACGCCAGCGCCGAACAAGGCCGGCGCCGCCGCGGGATCCATGATCAGGCGACCCAGCGACTTGTTGTGCCGACGCGCAGCTTCCTCGGTACGTGCGACCGCATCCTTGAACGCAGGATGATCAAACTCGCCCGGTATCCCCAGGCTGACGCTCAGGTCGAAGTGCCCGATCCAGAGTAGGTCGATCTCCGGGAGTGCCGCGATGGCATCGATGTCTTCGGCCGCCCCCCTGGTCTCGACCAGCACGGCCAGCACCGTACGGTCATTGGCCGCCGAGAACTTGTCGGCCACCGGCCCCGCCGTGAAACGGTCGTGCTGAATGCTGAGGGCCACCCCCCGTTCTCCCTCTGGCGGGTACTTGGACACCTGTATGAGAGCCTGCACGTCGGCCAGCGACTCCGCTTTCGGCACCATGACGCCTTCGGCGCCGGCGTCGAGCGCTCGGTTGACGTGGTGCCCCTCTCCGGATGGAACGCGCACCAATGTGGGCAATCCGGCCGCCTCCATGTAACGGAGCGCAGCTTTCAGCGCGTCCATGCCGAAGCCGCTGTGTTCGGTATCGAGGAAGGCAAAATCGCAACCGGCCGCCTTCAGCACATGGCCGATTCCCGGCGTGTTGAACTCGACCACGAACGTCCCCGTCTTCAGCGACCGGGACCGAGTCATCTCTTTGAGGGTCATGGTGATTCCTTCCACCTGCGCGGTGCATCTGGGGCTAGGTGAAGCGTTCCCGTATCTGCCAAGCCTGCAAGGATCCGATCTCAAGCCTCGGCGGTCGAGACCGGTACCGGAACCTGGCAGGATGCGCCTGCAGTCGGGATGGACGCGGCCAGAAAGGGAAGGATAGTGCTCTTCTCGAAACACGGGGTCGTGCGACGGCGTCCGCCGCTCCGGCCGGGCTCACACCGGCCGCACGAAGCGCCGCCGCGCGTGATCTGCGCTTTGACCGCGGACGCCTGGCCCCGGCGGGGCCGGGCCGCCTTGCGATCGTGAAGCGGGCAAATTGCAGCGATGCCGACTCAGCTAGCGGCGACCGCTGGGTCCGTCGGCAGGGCCGCCATCGCGGCAGGGCAGTTTTGGCCGCACTCTCTGCACGACCGCGGCGACGCCGGGCGGCTCACGCACCCAGCGGGCGCGCCACCCCCGAATTGTCGACCACACGGACTCCGACGTTTGGCAGTCTGGCCGCGATATCCGCAGCCGCCGGTTCCGGCATGACCGCAAATGCGGTGGCCAGCGCGTCCGCCTCGGTGGCAGTCCCGGCAATCACGGAGACGCTGCGGTGGCGATGGGCAGACCGTGTCGTGGCCGGATCGAAGATGTGGTGCCACTCCCCTTCCGCATCGAACCGCGTGCCGTAGCCACCGGATGTGGCGATGGCCTCGTCATCGAGCGGAAGCGTCTCGACCAGGGTCTCGCCACCGGGGTCGGGAATCCCGATCCGCCAGGGACGGCCCTCCGGGTGATCCCCGAGCGCACGTGTCTCGCCCAGTTCCACCAGCACGTGTTGGAGCCCCCCTTCCCGGAGGCGGTCGGCCACGCGATCCGTGATGAACCCCTGGGCGATTCCGTTCAGCGTCATGGCCATGCCGGGGCGCACAAACCGGATGGCCTGGGCCGAGGCATCCACCCCCCGCCAGTCCACGAGCCCACGGAGTAGGTCCAGGTCCTGCGGCGACGGCGGCGTTCCCGTGGTGCGAAAACTCTCGGCCGTGACGTCCCAGATCGGCTGCACCGTTGGATCGAAGGCACCGCCGCTCAGCTCCGACACCCGGGCGGATTCGTCCAGCAGCTGCAGGAAGGCCTGGTCGGGGCTGTCGAGCCGGCCCGTACGGTTCAGCCGCGAGATCGCCGATCCGGACCGGTGCAGGCTGAACTGGTCCTCGAAGAAATGGATGTCATCGGCGACCCGCGCGAGCAACCTCCGTGCATGTGCCGGATCCTCGTGGTACAGCACGATCCTCGCTGGTGAGCCCAAGGCAAGCCCGCTCCATTCGACGGCCTCGAGTTCTCGCGAACCGCCCAGGAGCAGCGCCCCCCCTCCCAACGTGAGTCCGCCCGCAGTAGCGCCCAGGATCGTGATGGCGCGCCGGCGACTGATTCCGCTGGCGGCGCGTTCGGGGATGCGTCGTGAAGCCATGAAGTCCTTACACCTCCGACGGCTGCGGCGCGTGTATGGGCGGCAGCAAGTCCGATTCCGGCTCCGCCGCGCGCTGCTGGGGGGCCGGTCTGGTTTCACCGGCGACGAAGATTCGAAGCATGGGAGGAACAATAATCAATGTGATCAGTGCCGACAGCGTCAGGCCCCCAACGACCACCGAACCCAAGCCCCGATAGAGCTCGGAGCCGGCGCCGGGGAAGAGGATCAGGGGCATCATCCCCGCGACCGTGGTCAGCGTGGACATGAAGATCGGCCGCACGCGGTTCCGGGTGGCCTCAACAATCGCCGGCTGCGGCTGCAGGCCCTCATGGCGGATGTGCAGCAAAGACTGGTGCACGAGCAGGATGGCGTTGTTCACCACGATGCCGATCAGGATGACGAACCCCAGCATGGTCAGCATGTCGAGCGGCTGGACCGTGTAGAAGTTCAGGATCCAGAGCCCGATCACCCCGCCTGCCGTTGCCGGCGGCACCGACAGCATGATCACAAACGGATAGAGGAAGCTGGAGAACAGGACCGCCATCAGCAGATAGACGATCGCCACGGCCACGATGAGATTCCCCACCATCGCGTTCCACGTCTGGGTTAGTTCGTCCGCTGTTCCGGAGATTGCGATCTTCACCCCGGGGGGCAGTCCCTGGCTCTCCAGCGGGCCTACCACCTCGGCGGCAACCTTGTCGATCGCGGCTTCGAGCGGGATTTGGTCAGAGGGTCGCAGCTGGAGCGTAATCGTGCGTTCCCGCTCGATGTGCCGGATTTCCGTCGGGCCCGACGTCACCACGACATTGGCAACCGAGCTTACCGGGAGAATTTCCCCGCTTTGGGTCACGACCGGCAGGGTCTCGATGCCCTGCGTGTGATCGATATCGTTCTGCGGGCCCTGCAGCGTCAGGTCAAGGCGCTCCGAATTCACGGTGATTTCCGCGACGCGGAGCCCGGAATTGAAAGCGTCGACGCTCATGGCGAGCTCGCGGGCCGTCACGCCGTTGTCTGACAGGCGTACCCGGTCGGGGCGGACCTGCACCTCGGGGGATCCCAGATCGAGCCCGGGGATCGGACGCATCTGGTTGCCTTGCTCGCGCGGGAATCCTTGGCCGATCAGGCCAGCGGACTGTTGTGCGACCGCCACGACGTCTTCAAGGGAGGGTCCGCTGATATCGATATCGATCGCACGCCCACCCCCGAAGCCACGCTGAAACAAGCTCGGCTGCGTAAAGAATCCGAACGTGCCTGGTTCGCCGAACAACGACCGGGTCAGAACCGGAATGAGCTCGCGCACCCGCGTTTCCTGTATCGCGCTCGCACCGAAGAACGTTCGACCATCGCGAATGGCCACAAAGAAGTAGTTCTTGATCTTGGGCGGCTGACCGGGTTCCGCCTCGGGGCCAGTCTCGCTTGCCCAGAGCGGCCGAACCGGAACCTCCACGCGCTCCGCAATCTCGGTAAGCGTTTCAAGATTGTAGCCGGGGGGCGGGAGCATCACGCCGAATATCAGGTTCCGGTTGCCTTCCGGCAGGTACTCCAGCTTCGGCAGCAGCTGCCAGCTCACGAACAGCGCTACCGCCGCGACACTCAACGCAATCGCCGCCGAAGCAATCCGGGAACGGAGAACCAACTTCACGTATCCGGTGAAGAAACGTGCCACCAAACGCGGAATCCAGTCAATGGGGCCAAGGCTGATCCGGCGGTATCCGCGGCCCGGCCCGAGCAGCCAAGTCGCCAGCGCCGGAATCACCGTCACCGAAACCAGCAAGGACATCAGGACGGCCACCGAGATGGCCACGGCGATGTCGCGGAACAGCTGCCCGGCTTCGAGCTCCATAACGAGGATGGGAATGAAGACCAGTACCGTCGTGAGGGCGGAGACCATCACGGCCGACCAGACCTGACGGGTGCCGTCATGCGCCGCCTCCGGCCCCGAGCGACCACCCTCCCTGAGACGGTAGATGTTTTCCAGCACCACGATGGCCGCATCGACGACCATGCCGACGGCAAAGGCGATGCCGGCCAGCGATATCACGTTGAGCGAACGCCCCAGCGCCGCCATTGCGACGAAGGAAGCCACGACCGACACCGGGATGGCGAGTCCGATGATCACAGTCGCACGCCAGGAACGAAGGAACAGCAACAGGACCACCACGGCGAGTAACCCGCCGATCCAGATGTTCTGGCGGACCAGTTCGATCGCCGAATCGATGTAGATGGTTTCGTCGTACACCTGCCGCATGGTGAGGCCCACGCTCGGCAGGGCGAACTCGTTCAGTTCGTCGATCGCGTCCCGCACTCCGTCCATCGTGTCAATGATGTTGGCGCCGCTCTGGCGCATCGCGTTCACGGCAAGTGCCGATTCCCCGAGGAAGCGGATATCGGCGCGCGGAGTCTTGTACCCGAAGTCGACGTTGGCGATATCTCCGATCCGGGTGCGTCCGATACGTCCGGACGCCGTTTCGTCGGTTACCAACACCACGTCCCGAACCTGCTCGGGGGTCTGGAGTTCGCCCTCGGCCCGCACCACGTACCGGCGCTTGCCCTCGTCAACATCCCCTGCGGACACCGAAGCGTTGGCGAGCCGCAACGAATCCACGACAGCCGGAACCGTGAGGTGATGGGTGGCGAGCTGTTCTGGTTGCACGGTGACCTGGAGCTCACGCTGCGTCCCGCCGTACAGGTTGGTCCGCGCAACGCCGGGAACCCGCTCCAGCCGGTCCTGGATCACGTCCTCGACGTAATCGCCATACGTCGAGATGGGGCGCTCGTTGCCCTCGGTGCGCGTGAGAATGAACCACGCGACTGCATTGTCATCGAGACCGGCAGTATCGAGTTGTGGTTCGCCGGCATCATCCGGGTAGTCGTCGATCTGGTTGAGCCGGTTGGAGACCAGCAGGAGCGCCCGGTCCATGTTGATCCCAACATTGAACTCGAGCTTCACCTCGGCCTGCCCGTCCCGCGAGGTGCTCTCCATACGTTCGAGCCCCTCCAGACCTCTGAGCACCTCTTCCTGGCGATTGACAATCTCGCGCTCGATTTCGTACGGGCTGGCGCCGTACCACCAGGTCGTCACCGAGATCACCGGCGTAAACACGTCGGGCGCCAACTGGATCGGGATCCGGGTGAGGGCCAGAAAGCCCAGCACCACGATCATGACGACCAGCGCCAGGACGGCGATCGGCTTCTCGATGGAAAGGCGGATGAGGTTCATTGGGTGGTTTCTTTCGCGCCTTCCGACGTCGCAGCGGTCTCAGCGACCGCATCGGATTCACCGCCCTCCCCACCTTCGGCGGGCGGTGCCACTGCCACCGCCTGGCCGGGAAGCAGACGTTCATTGCCACGGACGACGGCGACCTCGCCGGGTTGTACGCCGGAGAGCACCACGAACCGGTCTCCCACCGCATCGCCCAGCTGTACCGGGCGAACCTCTGCCTTGCCGTCGACGACGACGTACACCACCGAAATGCCCCGCCGCTGCAGGATGGCATCCTTATGAACCGTCGGAAGCACGGCGGTGTCGCTGATGGGAACGTGCACCGTTACGCCCTCGCCGATCGGGGGAATGTGCTGCAACTCGGCAAGTTCCGGAACCAGTCGCACCCGCCGGGTGCGGGTCCGCGGGTTCTCGACCGTACCGACCGCGCGCACCGTCGTCCCGATGGAATCGCCGGACGCGCGCGTCACCTCGATCCTCGCGCCCGGATTCAAAGCGGCGACCCGCTGTGATGGAACGTCCGCCTCAATCTCAAGGGCCTTCTCGCTGACCAACGTGACCACCGGACCGCCGGGTTGCACGGCCTCGCCGAGATCCGCATGGCGCTCCTCGACCACTCCGTCGAACGGCGCGACGACGGTGCCGCGCGCGAAGTCATCCTCAGCGGTATCCAGCCGGGCATTGGCCTCTTCGAGCGCCGCCAGGGCAACCTGAACCTGCGCCGCCGCAATGTCCGCTTCGCCCCGTGCGTCGTCGCGCTGCGCCTGACTGAATGCCGTGGATTCACGCAGGCCCTCGGCCCGCTCCAAACGCCGCTGGGCAAGTTCCGCCCGCGCCCTTGCCACGGCCAGCCCTGCCTCGCTCTGAGCGACGCTCGCTTTCGCCTGCTGGACCTGCCAGCGCAGGCGGTCGATATCGAGCACCGCAATGATGTCGCCCTCGGCCAACCGATCACCGATGTTGACCGGAATTTCGGTGACATGACTCGCGAGCAGCGCCGGGACGACAGCCTCGAACAGTGTCACGAAGCGACCGATGGTCGGAGCCGTCTGATCGACGGCTTCTGCCGTCACCTTGTCAGTCCCCACCACCGCCGGCTGCTGCGCCATGGCCGGCGCCACTGCCCACACCACTGCCGCGGCCGCAAGGCAGCAGCGACCGGTTCCTGCGACACGCCGATTCCACATCACGAGCAAACCCCTACTTCACGATACGCGCGGGAGCGATGGCGTCGCGCCCGGATCCGCCAGGTGCCCAGTGTCAATAGGCTACCGGAACCGGATCCAAGTGGCGCCAAAGATGCCATGTAGCGCAGGAACGCCACGGTTCCCACCGCTCGCCGAACTCCGTCGCCGCCGAGCGCTCACCCTTCGCACTACCATACAGCTCACCGAGCGCCCGTAGAAGCCCGAGGTCGTCCACGGGGAACACATCGGGCCGCAAGAGACAAAAGATCAGGAACATCTCCGCCGTCCAGCGCCCGATGCCCCGGCGCTCCGTGAGGATGGCGATGACCTCCGCATCGGTGAGTTCCGGCCAGTGGATGCGGCGCCCGGCGCCGGAGGCGAACCAGGACGCCAGTTCCTTCAGGTATTCGGCCTTCCGGGCCGACAGCCCGGCGCTTCGCAGCATCGCGAGGTCCGAGGCCGACACCTGGCGGTGCGATACCCGCCCCAGGCTCGCCTCCAGGCGCCCCCACACGGCGTGCGCCGCCTTGACCGAGATCTGCTGGCCGACGATCGAGCGGGCCAGGGACTGGAAGGCGTTGCCCCGGGACCTGAGCACCACGCCCCGGGAATCCCGGATCACCTGCCGCAGCACGGGATCGCGCCGGGCCAGCGAGCGGGTCGCCTGGTCCCACCAGTCCGGCACCGTCCCCCGGGCGGGAACCTTGCGCACGGCTACTGTGCTTCCCGGTGCCAGGCGAGAAACAGCGCCCCGACCGCCAGCGCCAGGAGGACCGGCCACGGCAGCAGCGGCGACTGCGCAAGCCCGGTCACCGTGTGGCGACCGTGCCGCCGCAGGCCAAGCCAGTTGTCGCCCGCCGCCGCCTGCCCGGCCGTCACCGGGCGGAACGGTGGCGGCCCGTCGCGGTCCACCAGCCAGAACGCCCCGCCGCCCGTGGCGGCAGTGAGGGCTGCCAGCGGACCGGGGTCTGCCCGCATCTCCGTCAGTTCCAACGCATCGGCCGCCCCGACCAGCGCGGTTGCCGTCAGGCTCCCGCCCTGCAGCGTCCACAGCCCCGGCTCGTCGGCCTCGAACGAGGCCGTTGCGGTCCCCGCCTCCGGCGATCCGAGCGGCACCGCCCGGGCGGCACCGGAGGGGCTCACCGCGGTGATTTCGCGGAGCGGGGTGTCCACGCTCCGGTATACGACGTCGATGCGCTGCTCGAGCACGTTCGCCCGCAGCAGATGCTCCTCGAGGTCCGGCTCCTTCATCAGCCAGTGCACGACCCGGCGGAGCAGCTCCGCCCGCGGACCTCCGCCGGGTCCGGGCCGGGTCCAGACCCAGGATTGATCCGAGAGCAGCTGCGCCACCCTGCCCTCGCCCACGCGGCTGAGCTGCAGGAGCGGCCAGCCGTCGGCGCCGCGCATGAGGGACTCGCCCTTCACGGGCATGCCCCGCACCATCCGGTACCACGGCCCCCATTCCATGGCGCCGGCGGCGAGCCCCGCCGTCACCGGGTGATTCCGGCCGGCTTCCGAGAGCTCCGGGACGAAGGGGCGCTCCATGACCTCCCCGGCCGGCAGGGTCGGGAGGATCTCCCGCAGAGGCGTGTGCACGAGGCTGAAGCGACCGGCGTAGCTGGGCCCCGCAATATCGAGGAGCGCGCCGCCGCGGACCACGTACTCAGCAATGTTCGCCAGGTACTGCGGCGGCAGGATGCCCCGCAGGTGATACCGGTCGAAGATGACGAGATGGAAGTCGTCGAGGTTGGCGTCGAACAGCTCCCGGGCCGGGAACGGGATCAGGGACAGCTCCTGGACCGGGGTGGCGTCCTGCTTGGTCGGCGGCCGCAGGATCGTGAAGTGCACGAGGTCGACGGCCGGGTCCGCCTGAAGCAGATTGCGCCAGTGGCGGAGCCCCATGCTCGGCGCGCCCGAGACGAGCATGACGCGGAGCCGGTCGCGGACCGCATTCACATGGACGACCACCCGGTTGTTGTCGGGCGTGAGCTCACCGGGGACGGCGGCCACCTCCAGGGCGACGGCCACCACGCCCGCCCGCTCCAGCGGCAGTTCGAACTCGGTGGGCGTCCCGACCTGCAGCACCCGTTCGGCGGTGTGCCCGCCGGGCACGGTGATACGGACCGGTTCCGCCTGGCCCACGGCCGCTTCATCCAGGAGCGTGACCCGGAACTTCGCGGCTTCGCCGACAATGCCGTAGCGGGGCGCCCCCTCAACGACCAGGCGGCGGTCCCGTTCTCCGGGGGCACCCGTCAGCAGGGCGTGGACGGGGGCGTCAAATCCGAGTGCCGACGGGTCCTCGGGCACGTCGTGCACCTGCCCGTCGGTGACCAGGACGACGGCGGCGACGCCGTCCGAGGGCACGTCCGCCACGGCCGAGCGCACGGCGGCGAACAACTTCGTCCCGGGGCCCCCGCCGCTCACCGTCACGGCCCGCACTTCCAGCCCCGGATCGTCGGCCAGGTCTTCCTGCAGCGCCTGCACGGCGGACGACGTCGCGGCGGCCCGGTCCCCCAGCTGCTGGCTGGGGCTGGCGTCCGCCACCACCAGCACCACGTCGGCCAGCTCCGCCCGCTGCTCGGCGGTCACCGTCGGGCGGGCAATCGCGAGCAGCAGCGCCGCGGCCGCCACCATGCGAAAACCGATTCCGGACGACCGCTTGCGCAGGCCGAGCCCCAGCACGACCGCCGTGGCGGCGGCCAGGACGGCGCACAGGCTCCATGGCAGGAGCGGCGCGAACGTCAGCGTGAAACCCTCCATCGCCGGTCAGCGCCGCTCCGCCGCGCGCCGCAGCCGTTGCAGGATCGTCCGCGTGTGGGCCTGATCCGACTTGTAGTTCCCGGTCATCGCGTACATCGCCAGGTTCACGCCGAACCGGTACGCCAGCTCGCGCTGCCGTTCGCCGCCAGGAGTCACCGGAAACAGGGGCCGGCCGGCCGGGTCGGTCGCCCACGCCGCCGCCCAGCCGGCCGCACCCACCACCACGCCGGCCACCTCGTCGCGGGACCGGTCGGCGGTGCTCTCGATCCAGACCTGGTTGCCGGCCCAGCGTCCGGGGAAGCTCCCCAGCAGATAGAAGGACCGGCCCAGCACATGGCCGCCTGACACGGGCACGAGCGGCGGCAGGTCAAGGGCGCCCAGCACCTTCGACAGGCGCGGGTCGGCGCGACGCGGCGCCTCGAGCTGAGCGACCGGCGATCCGTCGCGCGTGTCGAACACGATCAGACCGCCCGTCTGGAGATAGGCCTCGATGCGTTGCACCGCCGCCTCCGAGACCGCCGCCTGCAGATCCGTCATCGGCCAGTACACGAACGGATGAAACACCAGCGGATCCCGTTCAATGTCGATCGGCTGCGGCGGCGCCGGGACGACCGAGGTCCGTGCCGCCAGGACGCGACCCAGCGCCGTCAGTCCCAGCGCGCTGGTCCGGTCCACCTCCGCGTCACCGGTCACGACGTAGCCGAACTGGATCGCCAGCGCCCCCACGGGCACGTCATCCTCGGCGCGTGCATCCGCGACGCCGAGCACGGCAAGCGCAACCAGCGCCGTGGCCCAGGCCTGCCCGCCGATCAGCCCGCGCAGCGCCAGACCCGCCACGATGTCCACCAGGAGCAGGGCGAGCGCCAGGGCGAACAGCCATGCCGACAGATCGACGGTCGTCGTTCCGAACCGCTGGACGGCGTCCACGCCGTCCGGCAGCGGGCCGCTGTAGGCCTGCACATCTGCCACGCTGCCGCCGAGGTTGAGGGCCCGGCGGAACAGCTCGTGGCCGTAGTAGCCGGGTGGGTGGCCGGGCCCGGGGACCCCCTCCAGCAGCCGTTCCGCGCCGACCGGCACGGCGTCCGGCGGCGGCGCCATTTCCCGGCCAAAACCGTCGAGGACCGCCACCGGGGGCAGCACCTCCGAGCCCAGCTGCCCTTCACCGCCCTCGGCCCGTTCGACCAGCCGCTGCAGCATGCTGACGAACAGCCCGGACAACGGCAGGTTGGACCAGTCCGTGTTCGCCGTCACGTGGAAGAACACCAGTTCCCCGCGCCCGCTCTGCGCCGCCGTCACCAGGGGCGTCCCGTCGGCCAAGCGGGCCAGGGTCCGATCGTCCAGCAGCGCCGATGGCTCGGCGATCATCTGGCGCCGGATCAGGATGTCGTCGGGCACCTCCAGGCCGGCAAAGGGCGATTCCGAGGGAAACGGCCCGAGCGAGAACGGCTGCTCCCAGCTGAAGGCGCCGCCCAGCGCCCGCATCTCGCCTTCGCGCAGCTTCACCGGCAGGAGCGGGCTCTCCGCATCGACCAGACGCTCGCCGGCAAAACGCACGAGGGTGCCGCCGGAATCCAGCCACGCGGCGAGGGCATCGCGCCCTTCGGGACGGAGCTGGCCGACGTCGGCCAGGACGATCACCGATGGCGGGTCCTCCAGCAGCGCCGTCAGCGGACCCTGGCGGACTTCCGCGAATGGTTCGAGGGCGCGCCTCAGGTAGTAGGTGGGGGCCAGCAGCGGGCGGGCGGCGTAGTCGTCACCCAGGGTCACCAGTCCCACCGTGCGGCGCTGCCAGCGATCGTCCACGAGCACGACCGCGCCGGCGTGGCGCTGGCCCTCGATCTCGATCCGGGTGACGTCGCGGCGCAGCTCGCGCGGCAAGCCGAGCGGCACCGTGGCGGTTCGTTCGCCGTCCGCCAGCGCGGCCGCCACCCGCGTGAGCACCCGCCCTTCCAGGCTCATGGCCCGCACCCACGCTTCCTGGTTCCCGGATTCGTGCGTGCGGCGCAGCTCAGGCACCATGCCGTCGGCGCCGTCCGGTGCCGGCAGCAGCAGCAGGGGGGCCTCGTGCTCGGGCCCGCCCATCAGACTCAGGGGACCGATCCGGGAGAGCTGCTGCGCGAGCAGCGCCGTCGCTTCAGGGTCGCCGCCGTCCGTGCCGTCCCAGTACCACAGGATCTCCCCGGTGCCCGACAGTTCGGCGCCGACGAGCGATTCGAGAAACGCCCGGCGGTCGACTCCCCAGGGCTGCGGCGCCAGCACGCGGGCCAGACGGGCGGCTTCCTCCCCGGGGACGGCTGCCTGCGAGCGGAACCAGTCGGTGCCGGGCGCCGTCCCGGCCAGCACCACCGAACGCCCGCGAACCTGGGCCGCATCGATCACCTGCAGCAGCGAGCGGCGGGTGCTCTCCCAACCCCGGGCACTCGCCCACCCGTCATCGACGACAATGACGAGCACGCCGTCACCGTCCAGCGCGGGCTCGCTGTCCCAGCGCGGCCCGGCGAGGGCCAGGACCACCAGCGTGAACAGGGCCATCCGCAGAATCAGCAGCCACCAGGGCGTGGTGTGCGGCGGCTCCTCGCGATCGTCGAGGCCGAAAAGCAGCCGGATGGCGGGAAACCGAAGCCGGCGGGGCGCCGGCGGCCGGATCCGGAGCAGCCACCACACGGCGACCAGGCCGGCCAGGGCGGCCAACGCCCAGGGCGCAGCGAACGAGAGCGGCACGGCTCAGAACCGGTCGAAGGCGCCGGAGAGCGCCTGGTGCAGGGCCAGCAGGGTCGGCTCCGGCCCCCGGTCCGTGCGGTGCGTCAGGAAGCCCCAGCCATGCTTCCGCGCGATGGCCGCAAGCCCTTCCCGGTGCTCTTCCACCCGGCGCACGTAGCGACGGTTCACTGTCTCCACCCGGCCGATCAGGAGGTCCCCTTCCTCCTCCGCGCCGACGAACCGGATGCGGCCGCGGAAGGGCAGCAGTTCCTCCGCGGGGTCCAGCACCTGCACCAGGTGTCCCGCCACCTCCTGGTTGGCGAGACCCCGGACGCGGGCGGCGATCGTCTCCAGCGGTTCAAGGAAGTCGCCGACCAGCACCGTCTGCGCGTGGCGCTCCACCCGGATGGCGGCCGGCATGCCCGTCCCGGGCGGGGCGTCGGCCCCAAGATGTTCGGCGATCCGTCCCAGCATGGCCCGCCCCCGACCGGTGCGCGGGGTCGATCCAAGCAGGCCCACGGTCTCGCCGCCCTGTAGCAGCATGGCCGCCAGCGCCAGGGTGATCAGGGCGGCCCGGGTGCGCTTCGATTCGAGTTCCGGCGACGAGGCGTACTCCATCGACGGGGAGCGGTCGCACCAGAGCCAGACCTGCTGCGCCACCTCCCACTCCCGCTCGCGGACGAAGATGTCCTGCGAGGCCGCCGTGCGGCGCCAGTCGATGGCGGACACCGCGTCGCCCGGCTGAAACTGCCGAAACTGCCAGAAGCTCTCCCCGCGACCACGGCGGCGGCGGCCGTGGACCCCGCTGATCACGCCGGCGGCGACCCGGAGGGCACGAATGGTGAACGAGGGAAGGCCGGCGGCGAGTCGCTCGGCACGGTCCCGGGGAGCGGGATCAGACGTCGGCACCGAGTGGCTCAGGCGATGGATTCGGTCAGGCGGTCAATCACATCAAGGACACTCAGGCCGTCCGCCCGGGCGGCGAACGTCACGTCCATCCGGTGCCGCAGCACCGGTCGGGCCAGCGCCACGACATCGTCCACCGAGGGGGCGAGGCGTCCGTCGAGCACGGCGCGGGCGCGGGCCGATAGCATCAGCGCCTGGCTGGCGCGGGGACCCGGGCCCCACGAGACGTGCTCGCGCACCATCTCGATCTCGGAGAGATCGGGGCGGCCCCGGCGCACGAGCGTCAGGATGGCCTCCACCACGCTGTCTCCCACCGGAATCGAGCGCACCAGCGCCTGCATGTCCAGGAGCTCCTGGGCCGAGATGATCTGCCTGGGCTCGGTCTCCTTGGGCCCGGTGGTCGCGATCAGCATCGTGCGTTCGGAATCACGGTCGGGGTAATCGATGTCGATCCGCATGAGGAACCGGTCGAGCTGGGCCTCGGGCAGCGGATAGGTCCCTTCCTGCTCGATCGGGTTCTGCGTCGACAGGACGTGGAACGGCGCCGGGAGCGGATGCGCCCGCCCGGCCACGGTGACCTCGTTTTCCTGCATCGCCTGCAGCAGCGCGGACTGGGTGCGCGGCGAGGCCCGGTTGATCTCGTCGGCAAGGAGGAGCTGGCAGAACACGGGGCCTTCGATGAAGCGAAACGCCCGCTGGCCGCCTTCGCCTTCCTCGAGCACCTCGGAGCCGACGATGTCGGAAGGCATCAGGTCCGGCGTGAACTGGATCCGCTTGTCGATCAGCCCGAAGACGGTGCCGAGCGAGCGCGCCAGCCGGGTCTTGGCCAGCCCCGGCAGGCCGATGACCAGGGCGTGGCCGCCGGCCAGCAGCGTGATGATCGCGTGGTCGACCACGTGCGGCTGGCCGAACACGAGTTCGGCCATGTGGGCGCGGGCGCGGGCGACGGCGTCGTTCGCCGTCTCGATCCGGGCGACAAACTCATCGGTCTGGGGGACCGCCGCCAGGGGCGAAGGTTGGGCTGGGGGCATGAGCTTGATGTACTTCCGCGCAAGCCTGACCCTCGACCTATGGCAGTCGTCCGGGGTGAGCAACTGGCGGGGGCAGGAAGAATAAAGTGCAGGTGCAACCTATCACGTGTGTCGTAGTGCCTGCAACGCGACCCGGCCGGCCGGAGCGATCCCCGGCAGGCACCGCCGTGCCCGCTGCCGGCGCCCCCGCTAGGGGGGCGCGCCCGCCGCCCACGCGTACCGCACGCCGAGCAGCACCGACCCCTGCCGGATGCCGGCGACCGATTCGTGGAACGCCAGGCCGGGGAATTCGTGCCGGCGGTAGGTGCGCCGGTCAGCGAGGTCGCCGACGGCGCGATACGCGAACTTCAGGTCCAGCGCCAGCCGGTCGCTCAGGCGAAACCCGACCCCCGCATAGAGATGGGCGGCCGGAACCGCGTCCCTGAGGTCGGCGGACTTCACGGTGTCGTAGCGATCCGCCGGCGGATCGCACGTCCGGCCCGGCCGGCACGAGTAGTCGCTGTGGAAGTACAGCCGGGACACCTCGATGAAGGCGACGCCCAGGCCCCCGCCCAGGTACGGGGTCGCCCGTGAACCGCGCAACGGCAGATCCCGATAAACATTCAACGAGAGCGTGCGCGTCGTCAGGTCCCCCACCGAGTTCGTCGAGCGCGACGTGTACGGGCTGTCGGCGATGCGCGGCGCCCGCTCGGAGCCGTCCAGGTACGTGATGCCGATGGTCTCCACCGCGGCCGCGTGGGTCTGCTGCGTGGCCGAGAGCTCGACCCGCAGGCGGCCGGTCCGGCGGCCGGCAGTGACCTCGAACGTGCGGCCCGCCGCGGGCACCAGGTCCTGGAACCAGCGGAAACCCTCGACGACGCGGCCCCCGCAATTTCGGTTCGGGCTGCAGGTCGTGTCGCGGTTGTATCCCATCTTGTCCATGGCGGTGCTCCAGCCCGGCCCGCCGCCGGCACCCACGTACCACGCCACCGGCGCCGGCTCCGCGGCCAGTCCCCGTTCGGACGCGCCGAGCAACGCCAGCACGCCCAGCAACCCGCCGGCCGCGCGGCACCACCTCGATACGGCGGTCACGGCCTTACCCGCCCCTGCCAACGTCCGTTGGCCCGAACGGGGCCCCACGTCGACACCCTGCCGGCCTTCACCCCCCGGGCGCGGCGGCGGGCCAAGCTGGCAGATCGGTTCGATGAGGACGCGCCGCGCCCGCCGATCGCGGACCGGCGTCCGTGGACCGGAGCGTTCAAGCGGCGGACTGGCGCCGGCGCCGAGACCGCCTCCCGAGGAACGGTGCTTCCAGGATCGCGGGCAGTTCGAGCGCCTGACCGGCCGCGGCCAGCGCGGCGACAAATGTCCGGTGCGGATCGATCCTGAGGTACTGGTCGGGCACCATGGCGGCCATCCGCCGGTCGGCCAGCTGGGTGCGGTAGAGGTCCACCTGGAAACCGTGCCCCGGCCCGATCTCGGCGGCGAGCGCCGGCACGACCGCAACCCCGAGCCCGGCCTGGACCATCGACAGCGCCACCTCATACGTCCGCGTGGTCGCCTCGGCCCGCGCCTTCGGAAGGACCCCCTTGTACCACTCGTCGATCCGGCGCTTGTGCTGGTTGCCGTACTCGAACCGGATGGTGCGGTTCAGCACCTTGGCGGCGGCCGGCTCGACGTCCGCCACCGGGTCCTGCACCGCTTCAAGCCCCAGTCCCTTGGGAACCGCGAGCACGTAGGGATCCACGAAGAGCTCCGTCTGGGCGAACGGAAGATTGCTCGACGCGATCGAGTCCGATGCCACCACGCCGATCGAGATGCGGCGCGCGTAGAGAAGGTCGATGGTCTCGGCCGGCGGCACCTCGAGGACATCGATTTCGACGTTCGGAAACGAGACCGCGAAGTTGCGCATCGCCTCCGGCAGCAGGTTGCGGGCGACCGAGCTCAGGATGCCCACCTTGAGCATGCCCCGCGTACCCGCCGTGAACTGTCCGATCCCGTCCAGCGCCTCGTCGTAGTCGCTGAGGATCCGTTCCACCCGCCGCATGAGGAACCGGCCCGCGTCGGTGATGTCGATGTTGCCCCCGTGCCGGCGCAGCACCTGGGTGCCCAGCTCGTCTTCCAGCCTGGAGATGTGCTGCGAGATCGTGGCCTGCGCCACGCCGAGCTGCTTGCTGGCACGCGTGAATGAACGGGCATTCGCCACGGCCCAGAACGCACGCAGATGAGTGAGCGATACCGCCATCGAAACCTCCGCCGCACCCCGAGCCTGAACGGTCGGACCACGACAGGTCAAGTACCCGCCGAAATGTCCCCGCGGGCGCGATGTGAATTAGGGCCCCGATTCGACACTTGGAAACCGGTGCGCCGGCCGATCGGACGGCGGGCGTCCGGCCGGCCCATCCCCCAAAGTCAGTGCGCGGCCTCCCAGTTGGCCCCCACGCCCACGTCGACCACCAGCGGCACCGACATCGCGCAGACCGGCAACGGCGCCCCCGCCATGACCTCCCTGACCACCGCGGTGGTGGCCTCGACTTCCGCCTCCGGCACCTCGAAAACGAGCTCGTCGTGTACCTGCAGCAGCATCTCGGCCTGCAGCCCGGCCTCGCGAAGCGCGCCCGGCATGCGGATCATCGCCCGCTTGATGATGTCGGCCGCCGCCCCCTGCAGCGGTGCGTTGATGGCCGCCCGTTCGGACCCCGCCCGGGCCGAGAAGTTCCTGGCGCGGATGTTCGGGAGGTGACAGCGGCGGCCGAACATGGTCTCGATGTAGCCGTGATCCCGGGCGAACTGCTTGGTGGTCTCCATGTAGCGCTCGATCCCGGGATACTGGCGGAAATAGGCGTCGATGATCCCCTGGGCCTCACCCTGGGGAATGCCGAGCTGCCGGGCCAGCCCGAACGCGCTCTGGCCGTAGATGAGGCCGAAGTTGACCGTCTTGGCCCGCCGCCGGAGTTCCGCGTCGACGGCGGGCACGGCCACCCCGAACACGCTGGCGGCGGTCAGCGTGTGGATGTCGGCACCGTCCCGGAACGCTTCGCGCAGCGGCTCGATGCCGGCCACCTCGGCCAGCAGGCGCAGCTCGATCTGCGAGTAGTCGGCCGCCAGCAGGACCCTGCCCGGCGGAGCCACGAAGGCGCGCCGGATGCGTCGGCCCTCCTCGGTCCGGATCGGAATGTTCTGCAGATTCGGATCGCTCGACGAGAGCCTGCCGGTGGCGGCCCCGGTCATGTGGTAGGAGGTGTGCACGCGCCCCGTGGCCCGGCTGCGCTCGAGCAGCGCCTCCACGTACGTCGACAGGAGCTTCTGGACCTGCCGCCAGTCGATCATCGCGCCGGCGATCTCGTGCCCCTGTCCGGCCAGTTCCTCCAGGACCGCGTGCGACGTGGAGGCGCTCTTCTTCACGCGGGTCTTGCCGGCGGGCGTGAGCCCGAGCTCCTCGAACAGGACGGTGCCGAGCTGGGCCGGCGACGACAGGTTGAACGGCCGCCCGGCCAGCGCATGGATGCGGCGCTCGAGCGTCGCCATCCGCATTTCGAAGTCGGAGCGGAGCTCCTCGAGCGTGCCGCGGTCCACGGCGATGCCCGCCCGTTCCATGGCCGCGAGGACCGGAACCAGGGGCCGCTCCAGCGTCTCGTAGACCGCCACCATCCGCTCATCGAGCACCCGCGGCCGTAGGTGCCGGTACAGCTGCAGCGTGAGATCGGCGTCCTCGGCGGCGTACTCGCAGGCCTTGTCGAGCGGCGCCTGCGAAAAGAGGATCTGGTTCCGGCCGGAGCCGCAGACCGCCGAGAACGGAATCGGCTGGACTCCCAGGTGGCGCTCGCTCATCGCATCGAGACCGTGCTTCGCGCGGCCGGCGTCGACCACGTACGACAGGAGCATGGTGTCATCGACCGGCGTCACCTCGATGCCGGCCGCCCGGTGCAGGACGTTGGCGTCGTACTTGATGTTCTGGCCGACCTTGAGGACCGCGGGGTCCTCGAGCAGCCCGCGCAGCCGCCCCAGCACTTCCGCCATCGGGGCCTGCGGGGGCGGGGGCGGCGCGAACAGGCCGTCGTCCCCCGGACCCGTCGCGGCGCCTACGTGCGCGAGCGGGATGTAGCAGGCGCGCCCCGGGACGGTCGCCAGCGAGATTCCGACCAGCTCCAGGGACTCGATCTCGAGCCCCGTGGTCTCGGTGTCGACCGCGACCGTCCCGGCCGCGTTGGCCATGGCGATCCAGGCATCCACCCGCCCGAGATCGGTCACCAGCTCGTAGTCCCGCTCGACCGGTGCGGGTTCCGCCACCGTCGCACCTGGACCGGCGCCGTCCAGCTGCCCCTCGATCCGCTGCACCAGGCTCCGGAACCCCTGGGCCGTGAGGAAACCCAGCAGCGTGTCCGGGTCGGGCGCCCGGCGCCGCATGTCCTCGATGCCGAGGTCCACCGGCACGTCGCGACGCAACGTGACCAGCCGCATGCTGATGCGTGCGTCTTCGGCGTGCTGGAGCAGCCGCTCGCGCCGTTTCGGCTGCTTCACCGAGGCCGCGCCGGCGAGCACGTCCTCCAGCGAACCGAACCGGGTCACCAGCTCGGCCGCCGTCTTGATGCCGATGCCCGGCACCCCGGGGACGTTGTCCGTGGCGTCGCCGGCCAGCGCCTGGACGTCGGGGACCCGTTCCGGCGCGACGCCGAACTTCTCCAGCACCTCGGGCGGGCCGATGCGCTCGAGGTCGCGCGGCCCCAGCATCCGGACATGGGGACCGATCAGCTGCATGAGATCCTTGTCGGACGACACGATGTCGACGTTCCAGCCGGCCTCGCGCGCCTGCTCGGCATAGGTCGCGATCAGGTCGTCGGCCTCGAACCCGGGCAGCTCGATCGACGGCAGGCCGAACGCGCGGGTCGCGTCGCGCACGAGCGGAAACTGCGGGATCAGCGCGTCGGGCGGGGGCGGCCGATGGGCCTTGTAGGCGGGAAAGATCTCGTTCCGGAAGGACTTCGCGCCAGCGTCGAAGATCACCGCCAGGCCGTCGCTGGGTTCCTGCTGGTACAGCTTCCACAGCATGCTGCAGAAACCGTACACCGCGTTCACCGGCGTGCCGTCCGCACGGGTGAGCTCCCGCATCGCGTGGAATGCGCGGAAGAGGTACCCGGAGCCGTCGACCAGGATCAGCCGCGGCCGGTCCGTGGGCGAAGCCATCACCGCTCGGGGGTCGGGCGCGGCCACACGCTGCGGTCAGTCAGGGCGTCGCACGAAGCGGCGCCCGCAGTACGGACACACGGTGCTGCCCCCGGCACGGAGCGAGAGGAACACGCGGGGGTGTCCGTCCGCACCGCCGCCGTCGCAGGCGACCCGGTCCCCATCGACCTCAACGGTTTCCGGAGGCGCCATCGCACGCGGCCCCTGAGCGCGGTGCGGCCTAAGTCGTTGCCACGCGCGGGGCTTGATGATAAGGAAAGGGGAACGGCCATGCTAGACGAACCCGGTTCTCCTTCCGTGCCCGGCGCGTCGGCGGCGGCTGCCATCCGCATCCGCGGCCTCGAGAAGGTGTACCGCGCCCAGTCGGGTCAGCCGCCCATGCGGGCGCTCCGGGGCGTCAGCCTGGAAATCCCGCGGGGATCGATTTTCGGGCTGCTGGGCCCGAACGGCGCGGGTAAGTCGACGCTGATCAACATCCTCGCCGGCCTGGTCGTCAAGAGCGGCGGCGAGGTCGAGATCAACGGCCACGATCTCGACTCCGCCTGGCGGCAGGCGCGCCTCTCGATCGGCGTCATGCCGCAGGAACTGGTCCTCGATCCGTTCTTCACGCCCCGCCAGACCCTGGAACTGCAGGCCGGCCTCTACGGGGTCCCGCCCCGCCGGCGCCAGACCGAGGCGCTGCTGGAAATGGTGGGTCTGGCCGACAAGGCCGACGTCTACTCGCGCACGCTCTCGGGCGGCATGCGGCGCCGGCTCATGATGGCGAAGGCGCTGGTGCACCGCCCGCCGATCGTGATCCTCGACGAGCCGACGGCAGGGGTCGACATCGAACTGCGCGAGCTCCTGTGGAACGAGGTCCGCTACATCAACGAGGCCGGGGCGACCATCCTGCTGACGACGCACCACTTCGAGGAAGTCGAAGCCATCTGCGACCGGATCGCCATCATCAACCGGGGCTCCGTGACGCTGAACGGTCCCATGGACGAGATGCTGGCCCGGCTGGACCGCAAGGAACTGGTGGTCCAGCTGGCGGAGCCGTGCAGCAAGGTGCCGGCCGCGCTGGCCGGCCTCGACGCCCGTCTGGAGGGCGACCGGACGGTCGTGATCGGCTATCAGCCGACCCGGACCCGGACCGTCGACCTCCTGGGACAGATCCGCGATTCGGAGCTGCAGATTGCGGACCTGTCGACGCGGGAGCCCAACCTGGAAGACCTCTTCCGGACCCTCACGCGCGAGCCCGTCCTCGATGCGGCGCACCCGTGACCGCCCTCCGGGCCGCCGCCGAGCGGGCCCGCGCCTGGCCGTTCACCGAAGCGCGCCGGCTGGCGGCGCGGCTCGGCGGCCAGCTGCCCGCAAAGGGCTACGTCCTGTTCGAGACGGGTTTCGGGCCGTCCGGCCTGCCGCATATCGGCACCTTCGGCGAGGTCGCCCGGACGACCATGGTGCGCCGTGCCTTCGAAACCCTGAGCGGGATGCCGACCCGGCTGATCGCGTTCTCCGACGACATGGACGGCCTGCGGAGCGTGCCGACCAACGTGCCCGGGCAATCCATGCTGACCGAGCACCTCGGCCGTCCGCTCAGCGACATTCCCGACCCGTTCGGCGAGCACGACAGCTTCGCCGACCACAACAATGCCCAGCTCTGTGCCTTCCTCGACCGGTTCGGGTTCGACTACGAGTTCCGCAGCTCGACGCAGTGCTACCGCAGCGGTGCCTTCGACGAGACGCTGCTGCGGGTGCTGCGGCAATACGACGACATCACCGAGATCATCCTGCCCACGCTGGGCCGCGAGCGGCGCGCGACCTACAGTCCGTTCCTGCCGGTCTGCCCGAAGACCGGCAGGGTCCTGCAGGTTCCCGTGCTCGCCCGGGATCCCGAGGCCGGGACGATCACCTATCGCGACGACGAGGGTGCCGAGACCGAGACCCCGGTGACCGGAGGACGCTGCAAGCTGCAGTGGAAGCCCGACTGGGCGATGCGCTGGGTGGCGCTGGACGTCGACTACGAGATGAACGGCAAGGACCTCATCTCGTCCTACGAGCTCGGAGCCCGGATCGCCCGCGTGCTCGGCGCCAGGCCGCCGGCGAACATGACGTACGAGCTCTTCCTCGACGAGCGCGGGGAGAAGATCTCGAAGAAGATCGGCAACGGCCTCACGCTCGAGGAATGGCTGGCCTACGGCACCGAGGACAGCCTGTCGCTCTTCATGTACCACCAGCCGGGCCGGGCCAAGCGGCTGCACTTCGACGTGATCCCCCGGCACGTGGACGACTACGAACGGCATCTCAAGCAGTTCGCGGACGGAGATCCGGACGCCGACCTGGCCAAGCTTCTGGAAAACCCGGTGTGGCACATCCACGGCGGCCGGCCGGTGCGCACCGAGCCGGTGCCGCTGACGTTCGGGATGCTCCTCAACCTCGCGAGCGCCTGCAACGCGGAGGACGCATCGGTGCTCTGGGGGTTCATCGCCCGCTACCTTCCAGGCGCGGCCCCGGCAACCGAACCTGCGCTCGACCAACTGGTCGGGCTCGCCGTCCGCTACTACCAGGACCGGGTACGGCCCTACAAGCAGTACAGGCCGGCCTCCGCGCTCGAGCGCGCCGGGCTGCTGGCGCTGGCCGAGGCTCTCCGCGCCCTCCCTCCCGACGCAGACGGCGAGACGCTTCAGGGCACCATCTTCGAGGTCGGGAGGGCCAACGGGTTCGACGAACCCAAGATCTGGTTCAAGGCACTCTACGAAACCCTGCTCGGGCAAAGTCGCGGCCCCCGGTTGGGTTCCTTCATCGCGCTCTACGGCATTTCCGAGACGGTCACGCTGATCGAAGCGGCCATCACCGGCAGACGTCCGTCCGACGCAGCCGCAGCGCCCGTTTCCTAGCCCCGGCGGCTGTCGCTTTGGGGAATGACCCCGATTGGATCGATCGGCGCCAGCACCACTGTCGGCGGCCCGTCGCCTGCCCCGGACGGACCCGACGCAACCTTGAACCGGAAAGTGCGATAGACTAGTTGCAGACTAGTTGATTAGATCCTCCCCGGAGGTCACACGATGCCCACGATTGGCGCGTTCGAGGCCAAGACCCACCTTCCCAAGCTGTTGCGACGCGTGGCAAACGGCGAACGGTTCGTCATCACCAGACACAATCGCGCGGTCGCCGAGCTGATCCCGTTCCAGCCCCATGATTCCGACAAGGTGCGGGCGGCAATTGCCGGTCTAAAGGCGTTTCAGGACACGCACAGTCTTGGTGGCCTGTCCGTTCGCGCGCTGATCGAGGAAGGCCGCAGGTACTGATCCCGTGTTCGTCCTCGACTGTTCGGTCACCATGGCGTGGGCGTTCCCGGACGAAGCCACCGAAGCCACGGCCCGACTTCGAGACCAACTGGAGAGCGACCGGGCAGTCGTCCCGTCGCTATGGGCGATAGAGGTGGGAAGTGTCCTACTCGCCGCAACCAAAAGGAAGCGCATCGGCGTTGAGAGTTGGCAGGAGTTATGCGCCTACCTTGAAGCCCTACCCATCGAGATTGACCCTTTCTCCGTTTCGCGTGTGTGGGGGGGCGCACTTCGCCTTGCCCACGCTTACGACCTGTCCGTCTATGACGCGGTCTACCTCGAACTGGCGCTACGCCGACAGCTGCCTCTCGCCACGCTGGACCAAGCCCTTGGTAAGGCTGCCCGTGCCGCGGGATTGGACACACCCGCCAACCGCTCGCACGGCACATCCTGACCCAATGCTGCGTAGACAGGAGGATCGCCGGCTCACCACCTGCGCGAGCATGGACCGTGCCGGTTCCATTCTTGCTCGCAACCGATATAGCTGGCGCGGTTCCCGAAGCTGGCCTGTTTGGACACCGCGAACGAGACCGAGCATTACCGTTAATGCATGCGGGGGACTGGTACTCCGGCATGCTGCGGCAATTCCTTTGGGGCTTATATCGATTACTTGACAAATCAGGTGCCCCGAATCGTTGCATAAGTGTTCTTATGATATAAGAACACGTATGCAACCTCCATCACGGCCCAGCCTGCCCGACCCGTGCGCCGGCGAACCGGCGCCCGACGCGCCTGACGGCATCGAGCACCGCCAGATCGTCTACCGGGTGCTGTTCGACCGGCCGGCGACCGCCCGGCGTCTGGCCGCGGTTGCCGGCGCCTGCCGGTTCGTCTGGAACGAGATGCTCGACCAGCAGGCGCAGCTCTACGACATGGCGCGCATGTGCGGCGCGAAGCCGCCGGCGCCGACGTTCTTCACGCTGGGGAAGGCGTTCACGCAGCTGCGCCGGGTGACGCCCTGGCTGCAGGCCATGCAGTACGTTCCGGTGCGGTACACCCTGAAGTACCAGACCGACGCCTGGCGGCGGTTCTTCCGCGGCGAGGGCGGGCGGCCGCGGTTCAAGCGCCGCGGCCGCGACAGCGTGACGATCCCGCAGGATGTGCGCATCCGGGACGGCAAGCTGTACTTCCCGAAGATCGGCTGGCTCCAGCTGCGCCGGCGCGGCGGCAACCCGTACCCGGACGCCGAGCCCGTGCAGGCCGTCCTCAAGCGCGTCAACGGCAAGTGGATGGCCACCGTGTGCTATGCGGTCGCGGCGCCCGCGCGTCCCGACGACGGCACGGTCACCGGCGTCGACATGAACGTTGGCCAGGTTGCCGTCAGCGATGGCCGCCGTGCCCGCCTCCTGCACGCGCCCGACAGCCGGCGGCTCGTGGCGAGGATCCGGCGGTATCAGCGCCGCCTCGCCCGGCAGCGGCGCGGCTCGAGACGGCGCGAGCGCACGCGGCGGCGGCTGGCCCGCACGCAACGGCGGGTCGCGCAGCGGCGCCGCAACTGGCAGCATCAGGTGAGCCGGTCGCTGGCCGGGGGCACGGTGACGGTCGAGGCGTTGCGGACGCGCGCGATGACCGCATCGGCGAAGGGCACGGCGGAAGCGCCCGGACGGCACGTCCGGCAGAAGGCCGGCCTGAACCGCGACCGCGCCATCCTGGCGACGGGCTGGGGCGGTCTCCGCACGATGCTCGCGTACAAGGCGCCGCGGCTGGTCGCGGTGGACCCGGCCCATACCAGCCGGACCTGCGCCGCGTGCGGCCATGCGGACGCCGCCTCGCGCCGCAACCGGGCGAATTTCGAGTGCGTGGCCTGCCGCCACGCGGATCACGCGGACCTGAACGCGGCCCGCAACATCAGGCGTCGGGGACTGGCGCGGCTGCACGGCGAGGAGCGATCGCACTCAGCGACCCCGGCGACCCGTGAAACGGATCGAAGGCTGGCGGCGTGAGCTTGTCAGGTAATCGATATAAGTCCCAAAGGCTGCACAATCGCTGATCTTTCGGGCTTTCCCCGTTGACCCCAATTACGCATACCGGAAACGGCACCATGACTGAACTTCTTGCTGGAAAAGTGGCCCTGGTGACGGGGGCGGGGCGCGGAATTGGTGCCGAAATCGCCAAGCTGATGGCCGCGCATGGAGCCAGTGTCATCGCGAACGACCCGGGCAGCGCCACGTCGGGCGAAGGCCAGGACCAGGCGCACGCTCTCGCAACGGTCGAGGCAATCCTCTCGTCAGGAGGCTCCGCGGAAGCCAATTTCGACAGCGTCACCGAATTCGCGGCCGCTGAGGGCATGGTGGCACAGGCGATCGACCGGTACGGCCGGATCGACATCGTCGTGAACAACGCGGGAATCCTTCGGGACGCCATCTTCCACAAGATGACCGAGGACGACTGGGACGCGGTGATCAACGTGCACCTCAAGGGAAGCTTCAACGTGTCGCGGGCGGCCGCGACCCGGTTCCGGGCGCAGGAATCCGGATGCTTCGTGCACATGACCTCGACGTCGGGCCTGATCGGGAACGTCGGACAAGCGAACTACGCGGCGGCCAAGCTTGGCATCGCAGGCCTCTCGAAGTCACTCGCGCTCGACATGGCGCGGTTCAACGTGCGGTCGAACTGCATCGCCCCGTTCGCCTGGAGCCGGATGATCGGGACCATCCCGGCAGCGGACGACACCGCCCGCGCGCGCATCGAGAAGCTCAAGCAGATGACTCCCGACAAGATCGCGCCGGTCGTGGTCGCGCTCTGCTCCGACCGCGCGGCGCACGTTACCGGCCAGGTCTTCGGTGTCCGCAGCAACGAGATCTTCCTGCTGAGCCAATCCCGCCCCCTGCGCGGCATCCACGAAGGATCGGGCTGGACCCCGGAAGCCGTGGTCGAGCATGCCTTCCCGGCACTGCGGCCCGACTTCTATCCGCTTGACCGGACCGCCGACATCTTCAGCTGGGACCCCGTGTAGCCGGTGCAATCCGGGCAGGCGACCGGTCCGTGCGGCGCACGAGGCGCCCGGGCGGGACTACTGCCGTTTCGGGATGAAGTCCGCGGCAACGGACTGCTGCAGAAGGAAGACACAATCCTCGGACCCGATGCAGGCGTCGCCGTGCATCTCGCCGCCTGGCTGGAATACGTAGGAGCCCGGCGGCAGTTCCCGCTCCTCGCCCGACTCCTCGAACCAGTGTTTCCAGGTCCCCGTCAGGACCACGCCATGGTAGTCACCGGTATGGGCGTGCACCGGGGCGGTAAAGCCGGCCGGGAAGCGAATCAGCCGGACGTTGGCTCCCTCCTTCGGGTTTCCGAACAGCACGGCCACGTCCACCACGGACCCCTCGCGGATCGGCTGCCATTCGACCTCGTCGAGCGAAATCATGAGCCCGCGGGCTCCGGTGCCCTCGGCATGGGCGGCGCCGAACGCCGCAACCAGTGCGGCGCCCGCAACCACGAGTGTCGTCAGTGTCTTCATGCGTCCCGCCTTTCCGGCAAGAATCTTCTGTGGAACAGCGCCAATATCCGGACGGCCCTTCCTCGCGTTTGCGAACGGCTTCTCGGGCGCGAGCGTTCGGAGGACCGCCAAGCAGGAGTTGTGGCAACCTCCGGCGAGCGCGCTGTCGCGTGTCGGGACACCTGCCCGCTGTTGACGGGCCGCCCGGACGCCGGCGGCACGGCAGTATGCCGCGCGGGTCGAAGCCCCACAAGGCGGACGTGTGCCCGGGTGACAGGCGTGCTGCCTGCGCGGAATCGCTCGTCCCGCTGCCGGCTGAACCGGCCCGGGCATGCGCAGGAAATCGGATTCCAAACGGACGGGTGACAGGATGGACAAAAAGCCCTTTGTCCCGCTGGTCGACTACCGGGAGTATCCCGAAGCCGAGATGATGCAGCGGGCGCGCGAATTTCATGCGGAACTGAAGAGAAGGCGGACGGTGCGGGACTTTTCGAGCCGTCCCGTCCCGCGGGCGGTGATCGAGAGTTGCCTGAACGCCGGAACGACAGCGCCGAGCGGCGCCAACCTTCAGCCATGGCACTTCGTCGTCGTCAGCGACGCGGAGACGAAGCGGCGGATACGACAGGCCGCCGAGGAGGAAGAGCGCCACTTCTACCGGCACCGCGCGCCGCAGGAGTGGCTGGACGCCCTGGCCCCGCTCGGCACCGACGAACGCAAGCCGTTCCTCGAGCAAGCTCCCTACCTGATCGCGATCTTCGCCCAGAAGTACGGTCATCTGCCCGACGGTCGCAAGGTCAAGCACTACTTTCCGACGGAATCGGTCGGGCTCGCGACCGGCATGCTGATCGCGGCATTGCACATCGCCGGCCTGGCGACGCTGACCCACACCCCGAGCCCCATGAAGTTCCTGAACGAGATACTGGGGCGACCGGCATCGACGGAGCGGCCGTTCCTGTTGCTGGTGGTGGGCTATCCGGACAGGAACGCGACGGTACCCGACATCGCTCGGAAGCCGCTCGACGAGGTCGTGACCTACATGTGACGGCAGCGGGGACTGACGTCACGGCCCGGTATTCGGATCGTCACATCAACGATCGGCCAGGCACCACTCGAGGATTGCCTTCTGCACGTGCAGGCGGTTTTCCGCTTCATCCCAGACCGCCGAGTGCGGCCCGTCGATGACTTCCGCGGTGACCTCCTCCCCGCGATACGCCGGCAGACAGTGCATGAAGACGGCCTCCGGCGCGGCCACGTCCATCAGCGACCGGTTGACCTGGAAGGGGAGGAACAACTCGCGCCAGTTCGCTGTCCCGTCCACCGCCTGCTCGGCTGCCATCGATTTCCAGGTGTCCGTCAGCACCGCGGACGCCCCGCGCGCGGCGGCGGCCGCATCGTCCACCATGCGGACGTGGCCGGACGCGACCGCCCGGCCCATCAGGTCCGCCGGCGGATGCCGCGATGGCGGACAGGCGATCCGCAGCTGAATGCCAAGCTGCATGGCGGCGTGGATCCAGGAGTTGGCAACGTTGTTGCCGTCGCCGATCCAAGCCACGTGCCGGCCATCCAGCGAGCCGAACCGGTCCATGAGCGTGAGCAGGTCCGCCATGACCTGGCAGGGGTGGCTCCGATCCGTGAGCCCGTTGATCACGGGAATCCCCGCATGCCCGGCAAACTCCTCGAGCTGGGCGTGCGATCCGGTCCGCAGCAGCGCCACATCGGCGTAGCGCGACAGCACACGGGCGGTGTCGGCCAGGCTCTCGCCACGCCCCATCTGGGTGCCCTGTCGATCCAGCGTGAGTGCCCGCCCGCCGAGCTCGTTCATCGCCACCTCGAACGACACCCGCGTCCGGGTCGACGGCTTCTCGAAGAGCATTGCGAGCGTCCGTCCGTGCCCGGCGCCCGGCGTGGCCCGCAGCGCTGCACGGTCCCGCTTGTAGGCAGCGGCCCGCTCCAGCAACTGCCCAAGCAGGTCACCATCGAGACGGTCGAGGTCGAGGAAGTGTCTTGGTTGGTTCATCGGACCGGCCTGCCGCCGCTCACTGGAATGTGCGAAATACTGCTTCCGTTACGGTCAGGGCCTCGTCCACGTGGGCAGGCTCGATGTTGAGCGGCGGCAACATCCGCACCGTGTCTCCCCCGGCCGGAACCGTGAGCAGCCGGTGCTCGCGGAACCGGGCATAGAGATCAGCCGCCGGCACCGCCGCCGTCATGCCCAGCATAAGGCCGCGGCCCCGCACTTCGGAGATCACTCCGGGGCATTGCACGCGCAGCCGTTCCAGTCCCTCCCGCAGGCGCGCGCCCGAGCGCTCGACACCCGCGAGGAACCCCGGCGCCACGATCTCCTCGACGACCGCATCCGCGACCGCGCTGGCCAGGAAGTTGCCGCCGAACGTCGAGCCGTGCGTGCCGGGCACCATGCCCACCGCCGCCCGCTCCGTCGCGAGAACGGCCCCGATCGGAAAGCCGCTTCCCAGGCCCTTCGCCAGTCCGGCGACGTCAGGCGACACATCCTCCCATTCGCAGGCCAGGAACCGGCCGGTCCGGCCGATTCCGGTCTGGACTTCGTCGAGGGCCAGCAGGATGCCGTGCTCGTCGCACAGGCTGCGCAGCCCGGCGAGGTATCCCTGCGGAGCGGTGACGATGCCGGACTCCCCCTGCAGCGGCTCGACGAACACCGCCGCGGTCCGGTCGGTGACGGCGCCGCGAGTGGCGTCCAGGTCGCCGTAGGGCACCCGCACGAAGCCGGGCGCGAGCGGTGTAAACCCGGCCCGGTGCGCCTCGTTGCCGCCGGCCGCCAGGCCCGCCAGCGTGCGCCCGTGAAAGGCGCCCTCGGTCACGACCACCTCGACCCGCTCGGGATTCCCGTGGTGATAGTGAAACCGCCGAACCGTCTTGATCACCCCTTCCGATGCCTCGGCGCCCGAATTGCAGAAGAACACGCGCTCGGCGAACGAATGCTCGACCAGCCGCGCGGCGAGACGCTCCTGCGGGCCGATACGGTACAGGTTCGAGGTGTGCCAGAGCCGGCCAGCCTGCTCGGCCAGGACCGACACCAGCTTCGGGTGGGCGTGGCCGAGGGCGGTCACGGCGATGCCGGTGCCGAAGTCCAGGTACCGCGTGCCGTCGGCCGTGAAGAGGTACGGACCCTCGCCCCGCTCGAAGGCCAGATCGAGCCGGGCGTACGTGGGCATCAACGCGTCCATGAAGATGAGATCCGAAGCAGAAGCAGGGTGGGCGAGAAAGACCGGGGAATGTAGCGCAGAACCGCCGGCAATGAGGTGGGGTTCAGTGCTTGAGCCGATACCCGGTCTGGAACATCCAGAGCGCCCAGATCAGCAACCCGACGTTGATGACCGCAAGCACCGCCATGCCCAGCCCCAGGTTCGCGTCCGAATGCCCGATGAAGCTGTACCGGAACCCGTCGATGACGTAGAAGAAGGGGTTGAACTGGATGACGGTGTAGAACGGTTCCGGCAGGCGCTCGATCGAATAGAAGGTGCCGGACAGGAAGGAGAGCGGCGTCACGACGAAGTTGGTGATCGTCGACATGTGGTCGAACTTCTCGGCCCAGACGCCGGTCAGGACACCGAGCAGCGACATCAGCAGCGCCGCCGACACGACGTAGTAGCCCAGCACCGCCGCGTCGTGCAGCCGGATCGGCACGAAGATCCACATCGCCATGCTGACCGCCAGCCCGACGCAGAGCCCGCGGGCCAGGCCACCCACCAGGAACCCCGTCAGCAGTTCCCCCGGAGCCAACGGCGGCATCAGCAGGTCCACGATATTGCCGGTCATCTTCGCGCTCAGGAGCGAACTCGACGAGTTTGCGAACGCGTTCTGCATCACCGACATCACGATCAGGCCGGGCGCGAGGAACTCGAGAAACGGCCGGCCGCCCACTTCCCTGAACGTCCCGCCCAGCGCCAGCGCGAACACGGCGAGGAACAGCAGCGTGGTCACCATCGGGCCGGCGATGGTCTGCTGGCCGATCTTCAGGAACCGCAGCGTCTCGCGCCCGCAGAGGACCCACAGTCCGGCCCAATTGATCCGCCCCATGGCGGGCGCCGGCATGGGTGCGGCCGGACTGCGCGAAGCACGCTGCGGCATGCGGGTCATCCCTCTCTCCGAGCTGGAGCGGACAAGACAGTTCCGGCGGGCACGGGGAGGCCCCGGAGAAAGGCTGCGGCGTCGAGCCGCCGGCCGCCGGGACGCTGCACCTCGAGCAGCTGCAGCGCGTCCGCGCCGCACGCCACCGTCAGTCGATCGTCGAGCACCGTTCCGGCCGGCGCCGGTGGGGCCTCGACCGGACGGGCCCGCCACACCTTGACGGACTCGGAACGTCCCTTCAACGGAAACTGGGCCCGGGCACCCGGGACCGGGTCCAACGCGCGGATCTGCCGGTCGAGCCGCACGGCCGGTGCGCCCCAGTCGAGAACCCGGTCGGCCGGACCAAGCTTGCTCGCATACACCGCCCCCTCAGGCTGCGCCACGGGGACCAGGGTTCCCGCCGCCAGTCCGCGCAACGCTTCCGGCAGCCGGACGCCGCCGCAGGCCGCCAGCGCTGCGCGCAGCTGACCGCCCGTCATGTCCGGCCCGATCGGCACCTCGCAACGGTCCAGCACCAGGCCGGTATCCAGCCCCTCGTCCATCAGCATCAGCGAGATGCCGGTCACCGCGTCACCGGCCATGATGGCACGCTCGACCGGTGCGGCTCCGCGCCAGCGGGGCAGCAGCGAGGCGTGCACATTCACGCACCCGAGCCGGAACGCCCGCAGCACGTCGCCTGGCAGCAGCAGTCCGTAAGCTGCCACGACCCCCACGTCAAGCTGCAATGACCGGAGATGCGCACATTCCGCCGGTGCACGCAGGGTGCCGGGGGCCCGCACCGGGAGACCGAGGGAGCCGGCCCGTTCGGCCACGGGGCTGTCCCGCAGGCGGCGGCCCCGGCCGGCCGGGCGCGGCGGCTGCGTGTAGACCGCTTCGATCCGGTGGCCGCTGGCGTGGAGCGCATCCAGCGCCGGCAGGGCGAACTCCGGCGTGCCGAAGAACGCCGCGCGCAGCGGCGCCCCCTCCATGCCGGCCTTCAGGCGGCCGGACGGACGGCCCGGTCGCGTGCCCGCCGCGCCAGCCGCTTCTCCTTGACCAGCCGCTGGACGATCCGGTCGCGCTTCAGACGATTCAAGTGGTCGACGAACAGCACCCCGTCCAGATGGTCGATCTCGTGCTGCCAGCAGACCGCTTCGAGGCCCGTGCACTCCCGCGTGTGGGTGACGCCGTCCAGATCCTGATAGCGGACCGTGACCCGGGCCGGGCGCTCGACCTCCTCGTAGGCTTCCGGCACCGACAGGCAGCCCTCGCTCATCGTGGCGGTTTCCGCGCTCGCTTGCAGGACTTCCGGATTGACCAGGATCTGCGGAGCGGGCGGCTCGTCCTCCTGGTGCAGGTCCATCACCACCACCCGCTGGTGCACGTCCACCTGGGGAGCGGCCAACCCGATCCCGTTGGCGGCGTACATCGTCTCCAGCATGTTCTCGGCCAGCTCCGCGAGTGCCCGGTCGAACCGTTCGACGGGGCGGCTCACCTTGGTAAGCCGCGGATGAGGCGCTGTCAGGATGGGCAGGATGGCCAAGGGAATCTCTCTCCAGAGCCGCGCGCGTTCCGACCGCGCCGGGGTCGCGGACGGTGCGGCGTCCGGTACAAGTATGGCAAAAACGAGTCGGGGCACGGAATCCGCCCTGCCGTCCGGACGCCGTCCGCGCTCAGCCGGATGGCCCCACGATGACCTGGAGCGGCAGGTCCGGGTGGCGCGACCACTCGGCGAGCGAGCCGTCGTACAGGCGCGTGCCCGCGCGCCCCAGGAGTTCGTGCAGAACGAACCAGCCGAGGGCACTCTCCAGCCCGGCGTTGCAAAACACCACCGGGGCGGCGTCGGCCGGCAGGCCCGCGTACGCCAGCGCCGCCCGCACCGTCGCAGGCGAATGAAAGAACAGCGTGCCGTCCACCAGGAACCAGGCGAGCGGCACGTTCCGGGCGCCGGGCAGCGTCCCGTGCCGCAGCACCGTCTCGTTGCGGTTCAGGCCGAGGTACTGGTCGCTGGTCCGCAGGTCCACGAGCGGACGGTTCGAGGCGATCGCCTCCCGTACGGCCGCCTGGTCGGCAAGGATCGGCGGAGCCGGGCTCGGCTGGTAGGCGCTCGGGGCCGGCGGCCGGTACCCGGTGTCGACGTCGTTCTCCCAGTGCGTGGTCCAGGCGGCGAGACCGCCGTCGAGGATGGACACGTCGGCGTGGCCGACGCTCCGCAGGGAAACAAAGATCGCGGCCGCCTCGGCCGCGTCATAGCGCCCGGACCCCGGTGCCACGATCACGACGTGATCGTGCGGGCTGATCCCGAGACGCCCCAGCAGCGCGGCGGTGCGGGCGGGCGTGGGCAGCCGCAGCGGCACCTCGGCCTGTGTTTCCCGCCAGCCGTCCTCGTAGAAGTTCGTGAACGTGGCGCACGGTACGTGGCCGATCTCGTGGTCCGTCCGGGAGCGCCGCACGTCCAGCACGGCGAGCCCGTCGGTACAGGTCCGCTCGGCCAGCCACGCGACATCGACCAGCGGCGGCGCCGCCGCGGCGGGCTGCGCCAGGACGGCGCATACCGGGGTCACGAGAAGGAGGAACCAGCGCCGGGCCATGGTGGGCGGAGCATAAGGCGGGGCGACGGTGAGCAATAGGCAGTTCCTATGCAACGTATAGATGGACCCGCGGGCCGTGCAGCCTATCTTGCCCCTCACTGATGGGCGCACGTAATTGCGTCTACCTTGGAACCTTGAGTGGAGAGTTACCTATGTGGAAAGCTCCTATGGTTCGCGAGGTGGCGGTCGGTCTTGAGATCAACTGCTACGCTTGCGCGGAGGTCTGATCCGAGTCTGGATCTGACTTTGACCCCCGCCGCACGGTAGTTCCCGGGGCAACGGTGATGTCTTATGCAAATCCGTGTTCTGGGAGCAGCCGCCGGCGGGGGGTTTCCCCAGTGGAATTGTAATCATCCGAACAGTCGCCGGGCTCGATCCGGCGATTTTGCTACGCCCTCCCGCACACAGTCTTCCATTGCCGTCAGCAACGACGGCGCGCGCTGGTTCCTGTTCAACGCCTCCCCGGACCTGCGCCAGCAGATAGCCGAAAACCCGGTTCTCCAGCCTTCGCCCGAGGCACCCCTTCGCTACAGTCCGATTGCCGGCGCGGTGCTGACCAATGCCGACGTCGATCACGTTGCCGGCCTGCTGAACCTGCGCGAGTCGCAACCGCTTAGCCTCTACGCCACCCCCCGTGTGCTCGGCGTGCTCGAGGCCAATACCATCTTCAACGTCCTGAACCCCGAGTTCGTCAAGCGCCGCACCCTGGTCCTCGACGAAGCCGTACAGCTCGTGGATACGGACGGCGGGGCGGCCGGTCTCGAGATCACGCCGTTCGCGGTGCCGGGGAAAGTGGCGCTCTGGCTCGAGGACGAAGCCAAGGGACCGGATTTCGGCTCGGTGGCAGAAGACACGATCGCGCTGCACGTCCGTTCGACGTCGAGCGACGCCTCGTTTCACTACATGCCGGCCTGTGCGGCCATCACGGACGCCGTGCGCGAGCGAGTCCGCGGCACCCCCCTGCTCTTCTTCGACGGAACGCTGTGGGTCGACGACGAAATGGTGCGCGACGGGGTCGGCGTGAAGACCGGCAAGCGCATGGGGCACACCAGCATCTCCGGCGACGGCGGCTCGCTCCACGGGCTCGACGGGCTCGGCATCGGGCGCCGCGTCTTCATCCACCTCAACACGACCAACCCGGTGCTGTCCGCCGACACCCCGGAGCGCCGGGCCGTCGAGGACGCCGGGTGGGAAGTCTCCTACGACGGGATGGAGATCGAGCTTTGATCGCGCCGGCGCCGCTGGTGCCCGGTGCCCCCGGCACCGCCATAGAGCCGCCCCGCACCGAGCCGGAGATGCTGGAAGCGCTGGCCCGGATCGGCGAGGAACGCTACCACAGCCTGCATCCGTTCCACCGGTTGCTGCACGACGGCAAGCTCGGGCACGGACAGGTCCAAGCCTGGGCCCTAAATCGCTACTACTACCAGTGCTCCATTCCCCGGAAGGATCTCACCCTGATGGCGCGGATCGC
Organism: Alphaproteobacteria bacterium; assembly: GCA_022825235.1. GTDB lineage: Bacteria > Pseudomonadota > Alphaproteobacteria > TMED109 > TMED109 > VXPW01. The sequence continues at coordinate 86,493 of JAJDYI010000035.1, forward strand.
CGATGTCGACCTGCGGCTGGAATGGCGCTCCCGGGTCATCGACCACGAAGGCGACATGGACGGATCGGGCGGGTTGGCGCGCTACCTCCAGCTCTGCGAGCGCCTCGGTCTCGACCTGGACTACGTCCGCTCGTGCGCCGGCCTCCTGCCCGGTACCCGCTTCGCGGTCGACGCCTACATTGCGTTCGTGCGCGAACGCTCGGTGCTGGAGGCGATCGCCTCCTCGCTGACCGAGCTCTACGCGCCGGCCATCCACCAGGAGCGTATCGCAGGTCTCTCCCGCCACTACGACTGGGCCGACGACTACGCCCTCGCCTACTTCAAGAAACGGATCAACCAAGCCCGTCGCGACGTGGACTTCGGCCGCGCCTGGGTGATCCGCAACGCGCGGACCCGGGCCGAGCAGGACGCCGTGCTCGATGCGGTGCGCTTCAAGACCGACGTACTCTGGGCGCAGCTCGATGCATTGCATTCGGCCTACGTCGAGCCGGGACGGATCCCGCCGGGGTGCTTCGTGCCCGACGCGGCGGACCGGCAGGATGCGGCATGAGCGAGCGCCTGCTGCTGAGCGCGGACTCGGTGCCGCGGCTGCCGCGACACGCGAAGCTGCGGTTCGACCGGGCCCGAGATTGCTGGATCATCAACGCACCGGAACGCGTGTTCGAACTCGATGCCATCGCGGGCGAGGTCATTCAGCTCGTGGACGGCACCCGCTCGCTGGCGGCCCTCGTCGATGAACTCGCCGCCAAGTACGACCAGGCTCCGCGTGCGGACATCGAACGTGATGTCACCGCCATGCTCCAGAACCTGGCCGACAAGGGATTTGTGATCGCATGACTGACCAAGCCGACGTTTCCGTGAGCGCCCCGACCGAAGCCGCTGCCGGGCCCTCCGGCTCCCGCAGCCGCCTGATCCCCTACGCGGTCCTGTGCGAACTGACCCATCGTTGCCCGCTGCAGTGCCCGTACTGCTCCAACCCGCTCGAACTGGAGCGCGCGTCCCGCGAGATCGACACGGACACCTGGAAGAGCGTCCTCTCCCAGGCCGTGGACATCGGGATTCTGCAGGCGCACTTCTCGGGGGGCGAGCCGACCGTCCGGAAGGACCTGGAGGCCTTGGTCGAACACGCCGCCAAGGCCGGTCTCTACACCAACCTCATCACCTCCGGCGTGCTGCTCACCCGGGCCCGCCTGGACCGCCTGCGGGATGCAGGGCTCGACCACGTCCAGGTGTCGTTCCAGGACACGGAGGCCGGGAATGCGGACCGGATCGCCGGCTTCCGTGGACACGCGAAGAAGCAGGAAACCGCGCGCATGGTGCGGGCGGCCGACCTGCCGCTCACCGTGAACGCCGTGATGCATCGTCAGAACCTGCATCATCTCGAGGCGATGATCGCGATGGCCGTGGACCTCGACGCCGAACGCCTCGAGGTCGCCCAGGTGCAGTACTACGGCTGGGCACTCAAGAACCGGCAGGCGTTCCTGCCGACGCGGGACCAGCTGGACGAAGCGACCCGGATCGTCGAGGAGGCCAGGGTCCGCCTCAAGGGCATCCTGGCAATCGACTACGTGGTGCCCGACTACTACGCGCGCCGGCCGAAATCCTGCATGGGTGGCTGGGGCCGCCAGTTCCTCAACATCACGCCGGCCGGCAAGGTGCTGCCCTGCCACGCGGCGGAATCGCTGGACTTCCTGGAGTTCGAGAATGTGACCGAGCGCCCGCTCGCCTGGATCTGGGAGCACTCGAGCGCATTCAACCGGTTCCGGGGCACCGACTGGATGCCCGAGCCGTGCCGCAGCTGCGACCGCCGGGAAATCGACTGGGGCGGCTGCCGTTGCCAGGCGTTCGCCCTGACCGGGGATCCCGACACGACCGATCCCGCCTGCGAATTCGCGCCGCATCGGCAAGTGCTGGAAATGCCCGTCGGTGAAGCCGGGGGCGAGATTCCGGAGTTCGTGTACCGACGCATCGGGAACAGCTGAGCGAGCATTGCAACCTTGCGGGGCCGGACCCTGCGGCTCACCACGTGCAGCGTGATGCGCTCACCGCGGCCACCCGCAAGACAAAGGCTTCAAGCGCAGATCCCGGGCGGAGGCTACGCGCTCCGCTCGGTCGCCGCGGCGACCCGCTATCCTGCCTCCCACCGTCCGGGCAGCCGGACCTCCCTTCTGTGATGGGTTCCCAATCACGCAACCGTCGATGACAACCGTGCAACCTTCCTCCAAGACCATGCAGTCGATGCTGGCTGCAGCCCAAGCCAAAGTCCCGCAAATCGATATCGTCGAAGCCCGAGCGCGGCACGGTCGTGCCCTGTTCGTTGACGTGCGCGACCAGCACGAAGTGGCGGCGGGGCACATTCCCGGCGCACTCCACGTTCCGCGCGGCCACCTCGAGTTCATCGCGGACCCGGCCTCACCGAGCCACCCCTCGCAGCTTGCCGCCGACGCCGAACTGGTGATTTACTGTGCCGCCGGCGGACGCTCCGCGCTCGCGGCGGCCACCCTGCAGGAGATGGGGTATGCCAACGTCTCGAACCTGGTGGGCGGTTACGCAGCCTGGGTCAACACAGGCGGGCCGACCGAAGGCGATTGAGCCGGTCCCGAACGGTCGGCGCGTGCCGGCTAGTATGGTCGTCGCCCAGATCCGCACCCGTAGCTCAATTGGATAGAGCGCTGCCCTCCGGAGGCAGAGGTTGCAGGTTCGAGTCCTGCCGGGTGCGCCACCCCATCTTCCAGAGCAGACCCAAGGGTTCCATCACACCACTGATAATGTTGCTAGAAGAATAAACCACAGGAGCTGCGTGTTCCCACGACTTCCTCTATTTTCCCGCGCGGTACGTGGGAAAATAAGAGGGAATGATTCCTTTTTTCACACGACGAGCGCGTTGGCAGGAGGAATCCCATGTCGAAGCTCACCATGGCCGCGATCCTTGCGGAACTGCCGTCATCTTCATCGCCACTCATGTAGGTCGGAGGGGTCCGCACGGGCGGAAGAGCGGCCTGCATCCGCGCCAACATGGGGCGACCGTTGTGCGGGCGTTCATCCCGGAACCCGGAGCGCCTGCGGGCGATCGGCCAGAGACGGAGTTTGCGGGGCCGGGCCCGCGCCGGTTCCAGGGGCGGGGGGAGAGGTGACGCGCCTGGATGGCGCTAGGCGCTGTCCCAGGGCAGTGATCGATCGAAAGCCGCCACGCGCTCGTAACTGTTCTCGAACTCCGGCAAATCGTCGATCTCCAGCTCCATCGTGTTCCAATCCCTGCCTGCCCTGTTCTTAATCTCCGTATTGTCGAGAGACCGGTGGTTCGGCTCGAGACGGCGTGCGGAACACTTCTTCAGGAGCGATTCCAGAATATCCGCTGGAGCATTGCCGTCCGCAGGAATGCCAGGCAGGAGCAAGTCGAGGTCGTAGACATCCTGGCGTCGATAACGATTACGGGGAATCTGCTGGAGCAGGGCACGGTACTTCTCGGCCACGAGATCGATGACTCCGTAGGCGTAGAGTTCCTGCCCGCCTGTCAATTCCAGAACCTGCACTTGGTTCAACGGCTCGTTGAACGAGATGTCGACGTCGATCACGGTGGAGGCGGTCCCTTCGTTCAGAGCCCTCTCCTCGTTCGTGCCGCGGCGCGCGTAGGCGATCTTGAGCTTCACGGCGGCAAATTCGGCGTCCGGGAAAATGTGGTTGGGGCGGCCTTTCGCGGACTGCGTGCGGAGAACAAGGTCCGCATAGCCGAGACGGGCCGCGGTGCGGGGGAAGGCGGAATTCAGCAATGTCCCGATTTTGTCGCCGATGTCGCCATCGATGGCGAACGCGGCGGTCAGGTCGATGTCCGTGGTCTGCCTGGGGCTGCCATAGGCAAGCCCCAGCAGAATTCCGCCCTTCAGGAAGAGTTTGGTGCTGAGCGGCCCGGCCATGGCGATGGCGTTGAGGATGATCTCCACCGCTTGGCGCTGCCGGTGTGCGACGGGATCCTGCGCGGCGCGGGCAACCCAGGAGGCGACGTCGACCGGGTGCGGACGCTCAGACATTCAGTGAGATCATCCAGGTTTCCGAAAAAACCGGGGCGAAGTCACGGGTGGGATCCAGTTTTCGGCTGCCTCCCCGTTGTCCGAATGCCTTCCAGCGTTCGATGCATGGATGTTGGAGGCGCAGACGCTCTTCGAGTATGTAGCCGGCCCTGCTCTTGATAAGCGCCTTGGATGTCTGGTCTATGGTCGAGGCGATTTCGTCGAGAAAGGTAGGAGCATGTTCCTCCCAGACATCCAGGACATGGGACATGCCGCCGCATAAATCGGGCCTCTGAAGCATGTCGAGAAAGGTCTGCCCCACCGTCGACAGTCGAACGTCGGTTCCACGGTTGGTCATGAACGCGCCGGCCGTCTTGCTCTCGTACATGGTGACGTCGCGACGCCTGACCCGATGGGGGTGTCGCACCAGCGTGAGCGGGTACGGATTGTCTTCTGCCTCGTTCATCGCCTCGTCCATGTGGTCACGAAGAGCGGCAGCGGCGGTCTTGCGATCCGGGCGTGTAAGCGCCAGAGCGCGAGGGGTTCGATCAGTAAGCCCCCAGCGTTGCATAGCAGACAGGTGGGAGACGTAGCAGGTTGGGTCGACCAGGCAGGCAATATTCTCGGCTGGCAGATCAGGAACGGACAGCACGCGAACGACACGGGAGCCGTAGTCCCGATCGCCGGTGATCGCGCCGGCGCTCTTCAGAATCGACCGGAAACGGGCGATATCGTCACGGTCGGGGGTCTCCCGGCGCAGATACAGCTTCCTGCCGGCCGACTCCCGGTACATTGCCAGCGCAATCCGGAAAAACTCGAACTGCGAGAGGACAGGCTTGTCGTTGGCTTCTAACCGGTCAGCCAAATGGGCCGCCGCCCGGGTGAGCTTTGGCCCGTAAGTTCGTTGCGGCGCCAATTCCACTAACCTAGATCTTGTACATGCGTCCTAAGGACGCATGTACAAGATCTAGGGGTCCATGTCAAGTCGAACTGTTCGGAATTCTGGTTTGCACCCCAGTCGAGGGCTGCTTCCAAGCGTGAGGGCTGGGACGCGCCGACGGTCCTGATGAGTTTGAGCGCGGGATGTCGCCCCGGCGCCAACGCAGCCCACTTGATCTATGTAGAAGGACTACAGCTATATACGTCCTAAGGACGTATATAGCTGTAGTCCTCTGTTGTCAAGCTTAAACGCGACACGGGATCGCAGTGAGCTGCGATCCCTCGAATCCATCCTTCCGGCAATTCCATCTCCCTTGATCGCCTTTCCCGGGCGGCCCGAAAAACGCCCCATCGCGCGCCCTGGAGGGCCGTGAGCGGCTCTTCCTGCTCTACCCGGTCGGCGGCAAGGCCGTTCCCGGCGCGGGTCCGCTCCGGTTGCATCTGACGGCCCCGGATGAGGCCAGAATGCCAGGCAGCCCCGACATCGCGGCTCGGGTACGGCACCGCGGCCGAACTTGCGCCAGCCCCAGGCGCGATTCCGGCACGCCCAGGCTGGTGGGTATGCTTTGGCCGTGCACGAAGCCACGCTCGGCTATGACCCGTACTCCGACATCACGATCTTGTGCGGCACGCCGATCCCTTCGGTCGACGACCTAATCGCGACCACCGACGAAGCCTCCACCTCATCGCCCATCGGAGAGGACCTGTGCGGACAAAATGGATAGTCGGGATCACGGTCTCGCTTGCGCTGGCCCTCGTGGTCCTGTTCGTTCTTGGTCGCGAGACGTTTCACGCCGAGATCACCATCGACGCCACGCCGGAGGAGGTTTGGTCGGTGCTGATCGATGTCTCCGGCTATGCAGATTGGAACCCCCTACTCGTTCCGATCAGCGGCGAGATCGTCGAGGGCGCGGAGGTCGTGTACCGCATGACCCAGCCGGACGGCACGCAGTCGAACATGACATCCGGAATCGGAAAAATGATCGCCCTGAAGGAACTCCATCAGCACGCCGGCATACCGGGCATACTGACGGCCCACCACAGCTATCTACTGGAGCCGACGCAGGGTGGAACTCGCCTGATACAGCATGAAGTCGACAACGGCATCGCCATGCTGTTCTGGGATTCGAGCTGGGTTCAACCGACCTACGAGAAGGTCAACCAAGCGCTCAAGCTCCATATCGAACGGCTGACAGAGTCTCAGCGATAGTCGGTCTTCGGCCGACGAGCACCAGCGCTTCATTTCGACCGCAGCAGCCGGCCGCGAGGCCTGCCGACCAGAGGGTCGTGCTCACGCTCTGCCATACCGGCGTTCGAATCGGCAAGGTCGCGACACTTCGGGCGCGCCGGCGGCGGTTTCGCAGCCGCGTCGCCGATGGGCTCACGAAAAGACCCGGCCGAAAACTGTTTTGTCATCGGTTGCCAAGCTTCCGGAGAGCAGATCACAGACCAGTGCGGCGATCCTTGATGATTCTGCCCCCAACGTGACAGGCCTCGGGCATCTCGCGCAGCTGCACGCAGCCGGTGAGGTCGAGGTCTCCGTCCACGCGCAGTCCGCGCGGAAGCGCAGTCAATCCGGAACAACCGGTCAGATCCAGGTCGTTCTGCACATGGAGACCGTCGGGAAGTTCAGCCAGTCTCCTGCAGTTGTTCAGATACAGGCCACGACCCACCGAAAGGGTCGCCGGCAGCGACCAGAGGCTCGTGCAGTGGGTAAGGTCCAGATTGCCGCCCACGACCAGGTCGGCAGGGAGGAACTCGAGCCCTGTGCAGCGGGTCAGGTTGAGGTGGCGCACGGTCCGCAGCCCGGCCGGAAGCTCGACGAGCCGGGCACAGTGAGCCATGCTGAGGCTGCGCTTGACCTGGAAGGCGGCGGGTAGCGAAGCCAGCCCCAAGCAATACGACACATTGATATTGCCGCCGACGTTCAGGTCCCGTGTCAGGGCCTTCAACCCGGTGCAGCCGGTCAGGTCCAGGTAGCCGCCCACCTGCAGGCCGGCCGGCAGCTCCGAGAGTCCCGCACAGCTGTTCAGGTGCAGGCTTCCCGCGACGTCGAGGTTGGCCGGGAGCGACACCAGGTCCACGCACCCCACCAGGTTGAGGTTTCCATCGACGCGCAAGCCGGGTGGAGCGGTGCCCTCCAGTATGGCGGCCCGGGCGGCGTTCGAATTCATGCAGCTGCTCTTCCTGGACGTGGTACGCGTTACCGGCCCCGCCTCCGGATCAGCGGATCCGAATTGGTTCCCCGGGGCGGTTCAGGGAGGCCCGGTGACGGTTTCGGCACCAGCCCTGTCTGGACCCCCCTTTGCCTGGGCATCGCCGATATGCGGGCAATTGATTTTAGAAGTGCCGGCAGCAATTACACTGCGACTGGCGACCGAGTGACCTGTCGCCAGAAGCACGCAAACCAAGCGTCACGAAAGGATCGGCGATGCCGGTACGGGATGTCCTTCGGATGGGCGATCCGCGGTTGCGGCGAAAGTCCGAAGCCGTGGGGGATGTGAACGACTCAGGGCTCGGCAACCTGGTTGCCGACCTGCTCGACACCATGCGGGCCTGCGATGGCGCGGGGATCGCTGCGCCGCAAATCGGGGTGCCGCTCCGCGTTGTGATCTTCGGCGTCGAAAGCAACCCCAGGTACCCGGATGCACCTGCCGTGCCGCTCACGGTCCTGATCAACCCCGTCATCGAACCGGTCGGCGAAGATCTCGACGAGGACTGGGAAGGCTGTCTCAGCGTGCCGGGCATGCGCGGCCTGGTACCACGCCATACGCGCATTCACTATCGCGGTCACGATGTGGAAGGCGGTTTGATCGATCGGACGGCCGACGGATTTCACGCCCGTGTCGTGCAGCACGAGTGCGACCACCTCGACGGGGTCCTGTATCCAGACCGCATCGAGAACAGGAAGATGTTCGGCTTCATTCCCGAACTGCTGGAAGCCGGCCTCCTGGGTCCCGTGGACCTGCCGGCCGAATAGCCGAAGCCCGCCTGCCGCCATTGGCAGGCGCTTCCGCGCCCACGCCGTCAGCCACCGGAACCCAACGCGAATCGACCGGGACCATGAAACGACGGAACGCACGGATGGTCGGCGCGGGCGTGCTGGCGGCGCTGTACGCCGTTGCAGTATTCCCGGCCGAGGCAAAGGACGCGAGCTACCTGGGCTCGGTCCAGGTCGTTCGGGACGGGGGTGGCGGGCCAGTCGTGCGCGGCGCGGCGTTTCTCGACCGGAACCGCAACTCAGCGTTCGACGCCGGTGAAGCCGGCGTTCCCGGCGTGATGGTGTCGAACGGCCGGGAGGTGGTACGGACTGACGCGGCCGGCACCTATGCGCTGCCGGCGTACGAAGACATGAACGTGTTCATCACGAAACCGTCGGGGTACGCCGTCCCGGTGAACGCAGACATGGTTCCGCAGTTCCACTACGTCCACAAGACCGCAGGGTCGCCTCAGCTTCGGTTCGGCGGCCTCGCGCCCACCGGGCCCCTGCCCGGGGCGATCAATTTTCCGCTGATCGAGGATCCGGTCGGCGATCGTTTCGACTGTCTGGTCTTCGGCGACACGCAGTCCTACACGAACCGGGAGGTTTCCTACGTCCGTGACACCGTCGGGACGATGCTGGCCGAGCGCGACAACGCCACGACCGAATGCCTGATCTTCGAGGGCGACGTCATGGGCGACGACCTGTCCCTGTTCGGCCGGTTCAAGCGCATCATCGCCCGAGGCGGGGTTCCCCAGTACTACGTTGCCGGCAACCATGATCTCGACTTCGACGCCGCCAGCGACGCGCATTCGTTCGACACGTTCCGGCGCGAATGGGGCCCGGAGTACTACTCGTTCGACATCGGGAAGGTGCACTTCGTCGTGCTTGACGACGTCCGCTATCCCTGCAACGGCGTCGACGACCACCCCTTCTGCGCACCGGACGCCGCCCCCACCTACAACGGGGTGATCCACGACCGGCAGCTGACCTGGCTGCGCAACGACCTCGCCCACGTGCCCGAAGACCGGCTGATCGTGCTCAACACCCACATTCCGTTCGTGAGCTACTCGGACGCGACGACCCGAAAGCACCAGATCGACAACCTGGCCGCGCTCCACGCCCTCATCGGTGACCGGCCGGCGCTGGGCCTGTCTGGACACACCCACACGACCGAGCAGGTCCTCCCGGGCGAGCATTTTGCCGGCTGGCGCGAGGCGACGGGCACGGGACCGGCGCCGTTTCACCAGATCGTGACAGGGGCCGTCTCGGGATCGTGGTGGGCCGGCGACCTCGACGACCACGGCATCCCGCATGCGACCCAGCGCCTGGGGGCGCCACGGGGCTACTACGTCCTCTCGTTCGACGGCGCGAGTTACATCGACACGTACCGCGCGTTCGGGCGGGAGCCCGGCGAGCAGTTCCACGCCGCGTTCAACACGCCGCGGTTTCGCCGGTGGGCGGAAGCCCTGTTCACCTTTGCCGACAGCCACCGGACACCCTCGGACACGATCCCGCAGGTCACGGTCTCCGATCTGGGCGATCCCAACATGGTGACAGTGGCGGACCTGGAAGGCGGGACGTGGCTGGCCATCAACGTCTGGAACGGGTCGCGGGACAGCCGCGTGATGGTGTCGATCGACGGCGGGGCTCCCATCGAGGCGACGCGGACGCAACCGGGCACCGGTGAGCAGGCGAGGATCGGGCCCGTGTTCGCGGATCCATGGGCGCTCGCGAAACAGGCGACCCAGGGCCGCCTCACCTTTCGAAGCACCGAAGGCGGCGATGCGACCGCCGGGTTCACGACCTGGCGCGGGGTGTCCTGGCAAGGTGCCGCCGGGCCGTTCCAGTCCTGGATGCTGACCCGCCGGTCCAATCACCTATGGCGCGCCGATCTCCCGCGATCGTTGCCGCTCGGCGTTCACACCGCGGAAATCGTGACCACCGACCGATACGGGCGGACCTATTCCAGGACCAGGCCCTTCGAGGTTCTGGATTCGCTCCCCGAAATGGGCTGGCCTTGGAAAACCGGCTCATTCGAATAGCATCGGCCCGCGCCCGCGGCTTGAATGCACCTGATCGCAGCGGCAGCGCGAACAGGCTCGACGGTTCTCACGAGATCGAGGACATTCGAATTGCAGGCCCCGCACGGGCAAGGAGGATCGCACGTGACCCAGAAGGAATTCGCCGGACGGACGGCGCTCGTAACGGGAGGATCGCGCGGCATCGGCCGGGCGATCTGCGTGCGCCTGGCGCGCGCCGGCGCCTGGGTGGCGGTCAATTATGCGACCAACCCTGACGCTGCTGCGGAAACGCTCGAACTGATAACCGCCGAAGGTGGCAACGGCGGCCTGTTTCAGGCAGACGTCTCGTCGCCCGAAGCTACCGGCGCCATGTACGACGCGATCGAAGCCGAGCGCGGCACCGTTGATCTCCTGGTGACAAATGCGGGCATCGCATCCTTCGACGACAACGCAGACATGACCGCAGAGGTGTGGCGGCAAATTCTCTCGGTCAACCTGGACGGCACGTTCCACTGTGTGTGGCGCGCCAAGGAGCGCATGCTGGCCCAGGAATACGGACGGATCGTTTGCATCTCCTCCATCAACGGCATTGCTCCCAGCCGCATCCGCCGCGACCGGCTGATCGCGTACGGAACGTCGAAGTCTGCCGTCATCAGCTTCTCGCGCAGTTGCGCCATGGCGCTGGGACCGGCCATTCGGGTGAACTGCGTCGCACCGGGCCTGATCGATACCGACATGACCAAGGACATGAGCGAAGAGATGCGCGAACGCATCATCGCGTCGACCCCTGCCGGGCGCACCGGGAAACCCGAGGACGTCGCTGAACTGACGTACTTCCTGCTCAGCGACGCTGCCGACTTCGTCACAGGGCAGACGTACGTTACGTCCGGCGGCTTGGTCACGCTGCCGTAAGCTTCCGCCCGAGGCGCACGGCAGGCGCAGGCAGCGAGCCCACGACTCGCCAATGACCCCGCGGGCGGGCCGTCTGCCCGGCCAGCAGCCCAGCCAGAAGACCCGGTCGAACGGTTGCAAATGTCCCGGCCCCCGCTATATTTAACCATATGGTTGAACATAGTCTCGATCATGTCTTCCGGGCGCTCTCCGATCCCACTCGCCGGGCGATCCTCGATCGCCTCGCAGAGGGCGAGGCAACCGTCGGCCGGCTCGCCGAGCCCTTCCACGTTTCCTTCGCCGCGGTGTCGAAACACATCGGGGTGTTGGAGCGAGCTGGCTTGGTGACGCGCGAGGCGCGGGGTCGCGAACGCGTGTGTCGGATCAACCCGGCCGCGCTCACCGGCGCCCGCGCCTGGATCGAATTCCACGAGCGCTTCTGGACGAATCGTCTGGACGCGCTTGATGCACTGGTCGGCAAAACGCCCGGCGAGCCGGGCCGGACGCGCTAGCCATCGCCAGGCCGTACCGCCTGCAGACCCCTTTTTCAGGAGCCCCGTCATGACCGCACCTCGGCCACTCGAACAGGAAATCTCCCTGACCCTGCACCGCACCATCGCTGCGCCGATCGAGACCGTCTACGCCGCGTGGACCGACCCGGAGATGATGCGCCGGTGGTTCGCGCCCGGCGATCTTGCAGTCGCGCGGGCAGTGGCAGAAGTCGAAGTCGGAGGCACGTTTCTGGTCGAGATGCGCGGCACGGACGGAGAACGGCACCTGACCCGCGGCGTGTACCGCGAAGTCGTCCCCAACCGCCGCCTGGTGCACACCTGGCAATGGGAGGGGAGCGACGTCGAATCGCTGGTCACCGTCGAGTTCGAGGCGGAATCGGCCCGGACAACCCAGCTCACGCTCACCCACTCCCGGTTTACCGACGCGGAATCGCGCGACCGGCACGAGGGCGGCTGGAACGGTTGCATCGCGAAACTGACCGCGCTGTTCCCGGCCTAGGCGGTCCTGGCCGGCGCGGAGACCCTGCGGAGCCGGGTGCGACCAGCGGGCGCGCTAAGGAACCGGCAACATCCAACCGCACTTAGCCAGGCTGTCGGTAGCGCGAGCCCGCGCCGCGGTCGCGTCTACCCAAGCGCCGGGTGCTCCGCGGCGGAAAGCCCGGCTCGCTTGACGAACCGGGCTGCGGTGACGACTAGCCCAGCTTGGCGAGCAACTCCGCCGGAATGTGCGGCACCGGGTCCGACTTCTGCCAGCACGGCAGCGCCTCGACCCGGCTCATCCAGGCTCGGATGCCCGGGTAATTTTCCAGCGGCAGCTGCTGGACCGCGTGCAGGTGCATGGGCGCGGCCACGGCGATGTCGGCGATGGTGGCCTGATCATCGCTGATCCATTCCCGGTCCCTGAGACGCGCTTCCAGGATCGATGCCAGGGCGTGAAACGTGGGCGTATGGTTCTCTAGGACCGTCTGGTCCGGCTTGTCATCGAGGATCGGCTTGACGACGTTCTCGACCAGGAAGACGTAACAGCCGGCGAACCACTTGCTCGACTCCCAGAGCAGCCAGCGCGTGATGTCGGCGCGGATCTTTGGGTCCGTCGGATACACGGCCCGGTTCCCGGTCTTTTCGGCGGCGTAGACAAGGATCGCGTTGGATTCCCACAGCACCAGGTCGCCGTCGACCAGCGCCGGCAGCTCGGCGTTCGGGTTGACTGCCGTGAATTCGGGTTTCTTGTGATCGCCGCCGAAGTAGTCGAGGAGTACATCGTCGTAGCCCGCGCCGATCAAGTCCAGGCCGGCGACCACCTTGCGGCAGTTCACGGTGATGGGGTCGAAATAGAGTTTCATGGTCGTGCTCCCTGATGCACGTGATCGTCGCCGTCGGCCCGGACACTCCAGGAGGAGATCGCGGTCAATCGGTTGGCTGAGGAGGAGTACCCGTGGCGGCGACGGCGACAGGTACCGGACCGGCCCTCGGAAGCAAGCGCTCCGCGGAGGGCCCGGCCAGCGGGTAACGTAGCGCCCGACCGACCGCAGGCAAGGCCCGGACGGCCCCGTACCTCACCGGTCGTACGCGGCCGATCGCCAGGCACTCCGGGCGGGGCCGTCTCCCGCTGCTCCGTCCCGCCGCACGACCGTCCAAGTCAGCGCGCTGTCAGGAGCCTGCTATTTCAGCAGTTCTGCGGCCGCGTCAAGTCCCGCCTGCGCGCACTCCTCGTCCTGGTCCGACGTGGCGCCCGACACGCCGACACCGCCGACGTGCTGACCATCCGCCGTCATGATCGGTAGCCCCCCGGGGAAGATGACGAGGCCCGGAACGTGCTGGGCACCGTGGGGACGGTCCCCCTTGTAAATGAACTCCCCGAACGAACGCGTGGAACGCGGGAAATTGGCCGACGTCTGCCCCTTGAGCATGGCGACCTGGATACTTCCCCGCTGCGCGTCATCGGCACGGCTGAAGTACTTGAGGTCGGCGCCCTGGTCGTAAATGGCAATGACGACGGGCCGCCAACCCATTTCCACGGCCTTGGCCTCGCACGCCTCCGCGATCACCTTTGCCGCCTCCAGTGTGAGGATTGCCCGCTGCTCGGCTGCCAGGGCGGCGGCGGCACCCAGCGTCAAGGTAAGTGCGGCGACTAGCGCCGTGCCGATCGATTTCATGGCTTCGTGACCCCAGAGACATTGGACAGTCGGAACCCTGTCAGCGTCGCGTACGGCCTGATGGCCGGCACCGCTGACGCAGTCTGTCGGTTCCTTGGAAAGAACCTATCCACCGAGGATTTGAACGGCAAACGCCCGATCGCCGGCGGGTTCGCGGGGAATCGCCGTGGGTTCCGGTACAGCCGGGTGTTACACCGTCCGGGCAAGCGTCTGCAGCGTGATCCTCAGACTCGGAGCCCGGGCGTCAGCCGACCGCTTGAGATGTTCCTGTGACCACGGTCCGAGTCCCGATCCGGAACCTGAAATCGGACCGCTTGCCCGGAGCGACCGGCTTCCCAGTTGGGTGCCGCCGGCCACCCTTGCGGCAGCCGCGGTGATGCACCAATCTGTCGCGGATGCCCGACGATCCGCAGCCGATTCCGTCGCCCGATTCTACCCCTCCCGATCAGACGGAGGCTGGCGACCGGTCGCCGCCGCGGAACGTGGAAGCCGAAGAGGCGCTGCTCGGAACCCTGCTCAACAACGACCGGGCGTTCGAATACGTCGAGCAGCTGCGGGGCTCTCACTTCTACGTTCCGGTCCACGGGCGCATCTTCGAGGCGGCCCGCGGCCTCATCCAGCAGGGCCGGCGGGCCGACGCAGTCACGCTCAAGCCGCAATTCGCGCGCGACCGGGCCCTTGCGGACGTCGACGACTACCTCGAGCGGCTGGTGCACGGCGCGATGCCGCCGGAAGCAGCTCGCCACTACGGCGGGATCATCCTTGACCTGGCCCAGCGCCGCTCGCTCATGGAGATCGGATCCCGGATCGAATACAACGCCTCGGACGTGCGGGTGGAGACGTCCGCTGCCGCGCAGATCGAGGACGCCGAGCAGCAGCTCTTCGAGATTTCCGAGCACGGCAAGGGGCCCGGCGGGCCCCAGCCGTTCGTCAGCGGTCTCACCGATGCCATCCGCGCTGCCGAGGCGGCCTACCAGCTCGGCGGGAAACTGTCCGGCGTCACGTCGGGCCTGGCCGGCCTCGATGACCTGCTCGGCGGCTTCCATCGCTCCGACCTCATCATCCTGGCGGGAAGACCGGGCATGGGGAAGACGGCGCTCGCGACGGATTTCGCGCGCGCTGCCAGCCGGCCCGAGATCTTCGTCCCGTGGGAGGACGCCGCGAGCAAGCCCAAGGGAATCGTCGCGGTGTTCTCGCTGGAAATGGCCGCCACCCAGCTGGCCAACCGGATTCTCTCGGCCGAGACCAGCATCTCCTCCGAGGACATTCGCCGCGGCGCGATCAAGGACCGCGAGCTCACCCGGCTGATCGACGTCTCCAAGGACCTCGAGGACCTGCGTCTCTTCATCGACGACACCGCCGCCATCTCCATTCCGCAACTCCGCACCCGCGCGCGGCGCCTGATGCGCACGGAACACGGGCTGCGGCTTATCGTCGTCGACTACCTGCAACTGATGACCGCCACGCGGAACCACAATTCCCGGGTCAACGAGATCAGCGAGATCTCCCAGGGCCTGAAATCCATTGCGATGGAACTGAACGTGCCGGTCGTCGCGCTCTCGCAACTGAGCCGTCAGGTCGAAGGCCGCGAAGACAAGCGCCCGCAGCTGCAGGATCTTCGGGACTCGGGTTCGATCGAACAGGATGCGGACGTGGTGCTGTTCATCTACCGCGAACACTACTACCTGCGCCAGCAGGAGCCGCAGCGCCGTGACGACGAGGACGAGGCGAAGTTCAGACCCCGCTACGACCGCTGGATGGAGCGCCTCAAGGAAACCGCAAACTCCGCACAAATCTACGTCAGCAAGCAGCGGCACGGCCGGCAAGGTGACGTCAAGGTCCGTTTCGACCCCCGCTTCACCCGCTTCAGCGATCTCCACGACTCCGACCAGTAGTCAGCCCTCGCCGGGCAGTGCGGCGCTGGAGACGGCACTGGCCCGGGCCGGTTGCGCCCTGATCGTCGACCTAGGCGCCGTGCGGTCCAACTTCCGCACCCTTCGGAACCAAGCTGGCCCGGGTTGCGAGGTCGCCGGAGTCGTGAAGGCCGGCGCCTACGGGATGGGAGCGCCCCGCATCGCGGCAGCGCTGGCGGCAGCGGGCTGCCGCACCTTCTTTGTCGCCACGCCCGACGAGGGCGAGGTCGTGCGGTTGGCCGTTCCCGATGCCTTCGTCTACGTACTGGCGGGAGGTGCGGCGCTGCCGGCCGAAAGCGGGCTGGTCCCGGTCCTCAACCACCCGGGCGATTCCGAGCGCCGCCGGACGGCCGCAGCCGCAGCCGGCCAGGCACTCGCCGCAGCGGTGCACGTGGACACCGGGATGAACCGGCTGGGCTACGAGGCCACGGACTGGCGCGACTTCTGCGCCGAGCCCGCCCGCCGTTCCGGTCTCGACGTCAGCATCGTGATGAGCCACCTGGCCGTGGCCGAGATTCCGGGTCATCCGCTCAACGCCGAGCAACTGGCCAGGTTCGAGGCGGCCCGGGAGCAGGCCCCGTTCGCCGCGCGGGCGAGCCTCGCCAATTCGTCGGGAATCTGGCTCCCTGCCGCCTTCCGATTTGACATGGCCCGGGCCGGCGCCGCGCTGTTCGGGATCAACCCCACCCCGGCGCACCCCAATCCGATGACCGCAGTCGCCCGCCTGGTCGGGCAGATCCAGCAGGTGCGCTCCGTTGACCGGGGGGAGGGCGTCGGGTACGGTCATACTTGGGTTTCCCCGAATGCGCGACGCATTGCCACCGTGTCGGCGGGTTATGCCGACGGGTACCCGAGGCACCTCGGGAATACGGGCCGTGTCGCGATCGGTGGCCATATCGCGCCGGTCGTGGGGCGAATCTCCATGGATTTGGTCACCGTTGACGTTTCCGGCGTGCCGGACCCTGTCGCCCAGCCCGGCGCCGTCGTGGACCTGCTCGGCCCCCTAGTTCCGGTGGACGACGTGGCCGCGCACGGCGGGACGATCGGCTACGAAATTCTCGCCCGCCTGGGCAGTCGCGTCCCCCGGCTGTACGTGGATTGATTCGCATGCGGAGCTGGCCCAATCCGCTGGCGCCGATCGGGCGGGTGGTGCTCGAATTCCTCGCCGCCACCGGACGCGTGGCCCTGTTCACCGCCGAGGCCTTGTGGGCGGCGGCCCGGCCGCCGTATTTCATGCGGCACGCTGGCCGCCAGTTCCTCGAGATCGGCTACTACTCGCTCCCCATCGTCGGGCTGACAGCGATCTTTACCGGCATGGTGCTGGCGCTGCAGAGCTACACCGGCTTCAGCCGGTTTGCAGCGGAGAGCGCGATCCCGTCGGTGCTGGTGGTGTCCCTGACGCGCGAGCTCGGACCTGTGTTGACCGCCCTGATGGTCGCCGGGCGGGTCAGCGCCTCGATCGCCGCTGAAACCGGCACCATGCGCGTGACCGAGCAGATCGACGCCTTGGTCACGTTGTCGGCCAATCCGCTGCAGTACCTGGTGGCGCCGCGCCTGATCGCCGGCGTGCTGGCGCTGCCGCCGCTGGTCCTGGTCGCCGATGTCATCGGCACCATGGGCGGATTCCTGATCAGCGTCGGCAAGCTGGGGTTCGAGCCGGGCATCTTCCTGAACCGCTGCCTCGAGAGTCTCCAGACTCTGGACGTGGTCTCCGGCCTCGTGAAAGCGGCCGTATTCGGCTTCCTGATCGTCCTGATGGGGAGCTACCACGGCTTCCACTCGGAGGGCGGCGCGCGCGGCGTCGGGCGGGCCACAACCAACGCGGTCATGTCGGCATCGGCCCTCATCCTGATCGCCAACTACCTCATCACCGAGGCGTTCTTCTCGCGATGACCGGGTCAGCCCAAACCCCCGCGATCGAACTCCGCGGGCTGGTCAAGCGCTTCGGCGGGAAGACCGTCCTCGACGGCATGGACCTGACCGCGATGGCGGGCGATTCGGTCGCCGTCATCGGCGCCTCGGGCTGCGGCAAGTCCGTGAGCTTCAAGTGCGCCCTCGGCTTGCTGCCCATGGATGCGGGCTCGGTCCGGTTCGCGGGCACGCCCCGGGACGAGCTGCCGTCCAGCGGGTCGCAGGCGCTGATGCGGCGCTCGGGGGTGCTGTTCCAGGGCAACGCTCTGTTCGATTCCCTCCCGATCTGGGAGAACGTCGCGTTCGCACTCTTCCATACCGGGCCGATGCGGCGCGCCGAGGCGTACGAACTTGCAATCACCAAGCTCGCCGAGGTCGGGCTCGACGAGCGCGCTGCCAATCTCTACCCGCCCGAGCTTTCGGGCGGCATGCAGAAGCGCGCCGCAATCGCCCGCGCCGTCGCTGCCGATCCCGAATTCCTGTTCTTCGACGAACCGACCTCGGGCCTCGACCCGGTCACCGCCGCCACCATCGACCGGCTGATTGAAGACTGCGTCACGCGTTTACGGGCGACCACCGTCACCATCACCCACGACCTTGCCAGCGTGCGCAAGATCGCGAACCGCGTCGCCATGCTGCACGGTGGACGCATCGTCTGGGAAGGCCCGGTCTCGGAGCTTGACCGCAGCGGCTCCGCGCACGTCGAGCAGTTCGTCCGCGGCCGCACCGACGGATCCTCGACGGGCGGACCCCCGCCATGACCATCGCCGATCTCGTGGTCGTCGGCGTCGTGCTGCTCTCGGGCGCGATGGCGTACGCGCGCGGCTTCGTCCAGAGCGCGCTCTCCCTCGCCGCCTGGGTGGCATCGGGCATGGCGGCCCTGTGGCTGCTCGACTGGGCCGGCGACCTGGTGATGCCGCTGGTGGGCGATTCGGTCATCGCCCGCGGCATCGGCGCGCTCTGCGTCTTCGTGGCGGCGATCGTGATCCTCACGTTTGCCATCGTCCCGCTCGCGGGTGCGATTGCTACCAGCGTGCTCGCTCCGCTGGACCGGGCGCTCGGTTTCATCTTCGGGGCGGTTCGTGGCTTGGTGATCGTCTCTGCCCTGTACATCGGGCTGTTTGCATCGGGCCTGGTCTTCACCGAATGCCCGCAAGTCGTTCGCGGAGCCCGGACCCTGCCCGTGGTACTGTACGGGGCGCACATGCTTGCCATACTGGTCCCCGGCCCGGCCCTGATGGTCGACCACAGCTGCTCCGCGGGAGATGCCGCCGATGCGGACGCCCTCCTCCGGCGCATGGAGACGCCGGCCGCCGACACGGCGGAACCGGACGGCGAAGTCGGCTACCCCGGACAGGATCGCCGGGAATTCGACCGGCTGATCCAGATCGAATCCGGCAGCGGCGAAGAAAGCAGCGAGCCATGACCCGCACTGCCCGCGACGACTCCGGGACGCCGCTCGACAGCTTCCGCGAGGAATGCGGAATCTTCGGCCTGTTCGGGACCGAGAACGCGTCAGCGATCACCGCGCTCGGTCTGCACGCCCTCCAACACCGCGGCCAGGAAGCGGCCGGCATCGTCAGTTTCGACGGCAGCCAGTTCTTCGCCCACCGGGCGCAGGGCCGGGTCGGCGACGCGTTCGGCTCGGACAAGGTCATCAGTACGCTGCCCGGCAATGCGGCGATCGGCCACAACCGATATTCCACCAGCGGCACCAAGACCCAACTGCGGGACGTCCAGCCCATCTTCGCCGAGGTCGCGCAGGGCGGCGTCGCCATCGCCCACAACGGCAACCTCACCAACGCCCGCACCCTCAAGCGGGTCCTGGTCCAGAGAGGCTGCATCTTCCAGTCGACGATGGACACCGAGGTGATCGTCCACCTGGTCGCGACCGCTAGCGGACCGACATTCCTGGACCGGCTGATCGAGGCGCTCCACCAGGTCGAAGGGGCCTATTCGCTGATCGCACTCTCGGAAACGGGGGTGATCGGCGCCCGCGATCCCAACGGCGTCCGGCCCCTGGTCCTGGGCGAACTCCACGGCCAGCCCGTGCTCGCCTCGGAAACCTGCGCGTTCGATATCATCGGCGCGACGTTCACGCGGTCGGTGGCGCCGGGCGAAATCGTGCACATCGGCCGCGACGGCGTGCGAAGCCTGCCCGACGCCCTTGGCAAGGCGCCACGGACGTTTTGCATCTTCGAATACATCTACTTCGCCCGCCCCGACAGCGTGGTCGAAGACAAGAACGTCTATGCCGTCCGGCAGCAGATCGGCCGGCTCCTGGCACGGGATGCGCCCGCCGAGGCCGACATCGTGGTGCCGGTTCCCGATTCCGGTGTCCCGGCCGGGCTCGGCTACGCCGACCAGGCCGGGCTGCCGTTCGAGCTCGGCATCATCCGCAACCACTACGTGGGCCGCACCTTCATCGAGCCGACCGACGAGATCCGGCACCTCGGTGTCCGCCTCAAGCACAACGTGAACGCCGACGCGGTCGGCGGCAAGCGGGTCGTGCTGGTGGACGACAGCATCGTCCGCGGCACGACGTCGACGAAAATCGTGGAGATGCTTCGCACGAACGGCGCCCGCGAGGTGCACATGCGGATCGCGAGTCCGCCGACCACGCACCCGTGCTACTACGGCGTCGACACGCCGAAGCGCAAGGAACTCATTGCGGCGCATCTGGACGAGAACGCGATCGCCGCCAAGATCGGAGCCGACAGCCTCCGGTTCGTCCGGCTCGAGAGCCTGTTCGAGGCGGTGCACGGCCAGCGGCCCGACGGCCGGCGCATGCCCTACTGCGCCGCCTGCTTCACGGGCGACTATCCGATCGAACTGATCGACGACATGCACCTGGAGCTGCCGCTGCTCCTGGAGGAAACCTGAGGGACCCGGTCGACGCGCCGCGTCGGGATCGCGCATCGATCCACGGGCACGCCGAAATCCCCTATGCTTCGGGTCCTGCGACCGGATTCGCCGTCATCGTGCAACGCGTCGGCGCCCGGCCCGCGCTGCCGGCCGTGCCGAACGACGCAGGTCCCTGGTACCCATGGCTGAACCTCCCCGCATCCTGCTGATCGTGACCGGCGGCATTGCCGCCTACAAGAGTCTCGACCTCGTCCGCCGGCTGCGCGAGCGGGGGGCGCGGGTCCGTTCCATCCTCACGCGGGGCGGGAGCGAGATGGTCACGCCGCTGTCCCTGGCGGCCCTGTCCGGCGAGAAGGTTTACCAGGAGCTGTTCTCGCTGACCGACGAAAGCGAGATGGGGCATATCCGGCTGGCCCGTGACGCCGATGTGGTGGTGGTGGCCCCGGCGACCGCGGACTTTCTCGCGAGGATGGCCACCGGCCTGGCCGACGACCTGGCGACCACCGTGCTGCTGGCCACCACCGCCCCGGTGCTGGTGGCGCCGGCGATGAACGTGCAGATGTGGGCGCACCCGGCGACCCGACGGAACGTGGCGCGGTTGCGCAGCGACGGCATTCGTTTCGTCGATCCGGGTTCGGGGGACCTTGCCTGCGGCGAAGAGGGGCCGGGCCGGATGGCCGAGCCCATCGACATCGTGGGCGCGATCGAAACGGTGCTGGCACAGCCGAAACCCCTCCACAACGTCCGGGCCCTGGTGACCAGCGGGCCGACCTTCGAACCGATCGACCCGGTCCGCTACTTCGGCAACCGCTCGTCCGGCAAGCAGGGCCACGCCATTGCCGCCGCCCTCGCCCGGCGCGGCGCCGAGGTGACCCTGGTGACCGGCCCGAGCGCCCAGCCGCCGCCGCCGGTGGCCACGCTCACTGAAGTGGAAACCGCCGAAGAAATGCTCGCCGCCTGCCGGCAGGCGCTGCCCACCGACATCGCCGTCTGCGCGGCCGCGGTCGCCGACTGGAAGGTCAAGGCCGTGCGGACCCAGAAGCTCTCGCGCTGTGACGGGCCGCCGCCCCGCTACGAGATGGAGGAAAATCCCGACATCCTCGCCCAGCTCGCCCAGGCGGCCGCGGGCCGCCCCCGGCTGGTTGTCGGGTTTGCCGCTGAAACCGGGGACGTCGTCGACCGAGCGCGCGCCAAGCGGGAACGCAAGCAGTGCGACTGGATCGTCGCCAACGATGTCTCCGGCGCGAGCGACGTGTTCGGCGGTGACGCCAACACCGTCCACTTGATCACTCCCGAGGCGGCCGAAACGTGGCCGCGCCTGAGCAAGGATGAGGTGGCCGACCGGCTCGCCGAACGCATCGCCGACGCCCTGGCCGAACCGGCCGACGCCCGGTGACGGCTAGCGGGTCGCCCCTGACGGTCCGGGTCCGCCGCCTCCCGCACGCGGTCAGCGGACTGCCGGCCAGGATGACCCCGGGAAGCTCCGGCTTCGATCTCCCGGCGGCGGTCCCGGAACCCGTCACGCTGGCCGCCGGGGAGTCCGTGGTGGTGCCGACCGGGTTGGCCCTGGAAATCCCCGAGGGCTTCGAGGGGCAGGTACGACCCCGGTCGGGATTGGCCCGCCGACACGGGATCACGGTGCTCAACAGTCCCGGCACGATCGATGCCGACTACCGCGGCGAAGTCGCGGTGATCCTGATCAACCACGGGCCCCATCCGCACGTCATCGAACGCGGTGCGCGGATCGCGCAACTCGTGATCCAGCAGTTGGCCCCCGTCCGCTTCGAGGAAGCCGGGGAGCTGTCCGTGACCGGGCGGGGCGGGGGCGGCTTCGGGTCGACCGGCAGCGGACAGCCGACTGCATGACCGGCGCCGATTTCACCGAGGACCAGATCCAGCGCTACGCCCGCCACATCGTGCTGCCGCAGGTGGGCGGCAGCGGGCAGCAGCGCCTGCTCACGGCCAGCGTCCTGGTGGTCGGTGCGGGGGGCCTCGGGTCGCCGCTGGTGCTGTACCTGGCGGCAGCCGGAGTCGGGCGCATCGGCATCGTCGACGACGACGCGGTCGACCTCTCGAACCTGCAACGCCAGATCGCCCACGGCACAGCGGACCTCGGGACCCCGAAGGCCGCGAGCGCCGCCGCGGCCGCGCGCCGGATCAACCCGACCGTCACGCTCGAGCCGCACGAGCAGCGCTTCGAGCCCGCCAATGCGGCTGGGCTCGTCGCCGACTACGACGTGATCGCCGACGGCAGCGACAATTTTGCGACCCGCTTCCTCGTGAACGACGCGTGCGTACTGGCTGCCAAGCCGCTCGTCTCCGCGGCCCTGCTCCGGTTCGAGGCACAGTTGTCGACCTGGAAGGGCTATGCCGACGAGCACCCCTGCTACCGGTGTCTGTTCCCCGGACCGCCGCCCCCCGGGACCGTGCCCACCTGCGCGGAGGGCGGCGTATTCGGCGCCCTCGCCGGGCAGGCCGGATCCTTCCAGGCCATCGAGGTCATCAAGGAAATCCTGGGAATCGGCACCGGCCTCGCCGGCTGGCTGGTTCTCATCGATGCCCTGGACGGGGAGTCCCGAAAGGTGCGGGTGCGCCCGGACCCCGACTGTCCCGTCTGCGGAAACCGGCCCACCATCACCGACCTGACGGTTCATGCCGCCGGCTGAGCGCGCCCTGACCTGCATCCTGCACTCGGGCGACTACGAACGGATACGGTTCGCCCTCGCCACCGCCGCCGCGGCCGCCGCCGCGGACCGCGACGTCACACTGTTCTTCACGATGGATGCGTGCGTGGCGCTGCAGCGCCACCGCGGCTGGCACGGCCTGCAGTCGACCGGCAGCAGCGTGCTCGACGCCGACACCGAACTGCGGGACAGGGGCGTCGCCGGTTTCGAGGAGCTCTTGGGGGCGTGTCAGGATCTGGGGGTCAGGTTGGTCGTCTGCGAGATGGGGCTGCGCGCGCGCGCGCTCACGAAGGCCGAGTTGGACCCGGATCTCAACCTCGAGATCGGCGGCCTCTTCTCACTGTTGACCGGCGACGGCGCGGATGCGCAACTGCTGTTTGTCTAGGGATTCCGCGGCACCGGAAAGGAGTCGACGTGGGCCTCCTGGTTAACGGCGTGTGGCGGGACCGGCCGTCCGAAGCGGAGGGAACGGACGGCGCCTTCCGGCGCCAGGCCGCGGGCTTCCGCAACTGGATCACCGCAGACGGCGCACCCGGCCCCACCGGCCAAGGCGGCTTCCGGGCCGAGAGCGGCCGATACCACCTCTACGTGTCGCTCGCCTGTCCGTGGGCGCACCGAACGCTGATCTTCCGGAAGCTGAAGGGGCTGGAGGAACACGTCTCGGTGGACGTCGTGCACCCGCTGATGCTGCAGCACGGCTGGGTCCTGTCCGATGGTTACCCGGGCGCCACCGGCGACCGCCTTCTCGGCAAGCGATTCCTGCACGAGGTCTACACGACCGCTGCACCCGATGTGACGACGCGCGTGACGGTGCCCGTACTGTGGGACAGGGAACGGGCGACGATCGTCTCCAACGAGAGCTCGGAAATCGTCCGGATGTTCAACAGCGCCTTCGACGCGATCACCGGCAACCGTCAGGACTTCTATCCGGCCGACCTGCGCGCGGCGATCGACGCCGTCAACGCCTCGGTCTACGAGCACGTCAACAACGGCGTGTACAAGTCCGGATTCGCGACCACGCAGGCGGCATACGACACCGCCGTCCGGAACCTGTTCGCCGAACTCGACCGGCTGGAGCGCCTGCTGTCGGAGCGGCGCTACGCGGCCGGCGACACCATCACCGAAGCCGACTGGAGGCTGTTCCCGACGCTGCTCCGCTTCGACCCGGTCTACGTCGGGCACTTCAAATGCAACATCCGGCGCCTGGTCGACTATCCGGCGCTCTGGTCCTATACGCGCGAACTCCACCAGTGGCCGGGCGTACGGTCCACTGTGGACATGGATCACATCCGCCTCCACTACCACGGCAGTCACGAGACGATCAATCCGCACGGCATCGTGCCGGCGGGCCCCGAGATCCACTTCGACGAACCACACGGTCGGGACGCGCTGAGCCTGGGCTGACGCCGCCCCGGTCAACCCCGCAACCCGCCTCCCCCGAGCCGGCAGCTCCCAGGACCCAGCTCCGCGGCCACGGGACCGGCCGCACCGGCAGTGGGCCCATGCCTGCGCGTCCAGCCCGCTCGAGCGTTCCCCGCGGGAATGGCGATGACGCGACGGCGGTCCGGCCACAGGCATGCTCCTCCGGGCGCTCCGCTCCGGCGCAATGGCGCGCCCGCCGCCTCGCAGCCCATGCGAACATCCGCTCCGCCGCCGTGGCCTTCGATATGCTCCCGGAAGCACCGGCCGGGAAATCGGGAGCAGACATGGCCATCGGTCCGCACAAACTCGAGTACGAAGTGCTCGAAGGCTGGGAACAGCTGCCCGAGAACTGGTCCTTCGTCGAGGTCGCCGGCGTCGCAGTCGATTCGCGCGATCACGTCTACGTCTTCAACCGCGGCGCGCACCCGGTCATCGTGTTCGACAAGGAAGGCAAGTTCCTGAACGCCTGGGGAGAGGGCGTGTTCTCGAGTGCCCACGGGATCTTCATCGACCACAACGACCATGTCTGGTGCGCCGACAATTTCGACCACACGGTGCGGAAGTTCACGACAGACGGCAAACTCCTCATGACGCTGGGCGAGGCGAACCAGCCCGCGGACACCGGGTTCGTGATCGGTGAAGCGCCGGTCCAGCAAGCCGGCGGCCCGTTCAACATGGTGACCAACGTGGCCGTCACGCTCGCGGGCGACCTGTTCATTGCCGACGGATACGGCAACGCGCGGGTCCACCACTTCACCGGTGACGGGGAACTCCTGGCGTCGTGGGGCGGGCCCGGCAGCGCAGAAGGCGAATTCAACCTCCCGCATGGAATCGCGGTCGACCGGTCGGGGCGGGTCTTTGTCGCCGACCGCGAAAACTCGCGGATCCAGATCTTTTCGCCGGCCGGCGAGTACCTCGACAGCTGGAACTGGGTGAACCGGCCCGACGACCTGTTCCTGGACGCGCAGGAAAACCTCTACATCGCCGAACTCGGCTGGACGGTCCCGATACCGGAGCGGCCGCACTTCCCGTTCATGCGCCATCCCCCGATGGGGCACTCGCCGATTGCGCGGGTCACGATCTGCGACCTCGACGGCAACATCCAGGCCCAGCTGGGTGGCGAGGACGCGGTATTGCCGGGGAACTTCATCGTCCCGCACGGCATCTGGGCCGACTCGCGCGGCGATCTGTACGTGGGGGAGGTCGTGGCGGCGTCGGGCGCGATCGAGCACTTCGCGCCGCTCCCGTGCCACGCCTTCCAGAAGTTCGTCCGGGCGGGCTGACCGCGGCCGATGCCGACGGCGCCGAAACCGGACTGGGTGCTTCGGAACGCGAGCGTCATCGACGGTACGGGAGCCCCGGCTCGCACCGCCGATATCGCCATCGCCGGTGACCGGATCGCGGCGGTCGGCGCCCTGACCGACGTCACGGGAGCGTCGGAAGTGGATGTCGCCGGCCGGGTAGCGGCCCCAGGATTCATCGACGTGCATACCCACGACGACCGGGCTGTGCTGAGTGATCCGAACATGGCCTGCAAGGTGAGCCAGGGGGTCACCACCGTCATCACCGGGAACTGCGGGATCAGCCTGGCACCGCTCGAGACCGACACCGCTCCGCCACCGCCATCAGACCTGATCGGCCACAGGCCCGAGCACTATTTCGCGCGGTTCGCCGACTACCTCGACGCGCTCGACAGCGAGCCACCCGCCGTCAATGTCGTGGCCCAGGTCGGTCACTCGACCCTGCGGATGGGGACCATGAACGGGCTGGACCGGGCGGCGACCCCGGGCGAGATCGCCGGGATGCGGGCCCGGCTCGAGGAGTCGCTGGAGGCCGGCGCCGTCGGCATGAGCACGGGGCTGTTCTATCCGCCGGCCAATGCGGCCCCGACGGGCGAAGTCGTCGAACTCGCCGCGGCGCTGGCGCCGGCCGGCGCCATCCATTCCACCCACATGCGCGACGAGACCGAGCACGTGCTCGAATCGCTCGACGAGACCTTCGAAATCGGCCGGCGGGCACGCGTGCCGGTGGTGATTTCCCACCACAAGTGCGCGGGGTCGCCAAATCACGGGCGGACGCGCGAGAGCCTTCCCAGGATCGAGGCCGCGAGGCGGGCGCAGCCGATTGCGCTCGACGTGTACCCGTACGTGGCGGGCTCCACGGTGTTGAATCCGCGCCGCATGATGAATGCGAGCCGCGTGATCGTGACCTGGTCGAAGTCCCATCCGGAGGCGACAGGGCGCGACCTCTCGGAGATTGCCGCCTCGTGGGGGTGCAGCGAAGCCGCAGCTGCGGAGCGGCTTCAGCCGGCCGGCGCGATCTATTTCATCATGGACGAAGGCGACGTGCGGCGCGTCCTCTCGTCGCCGTTCGCCATGATCGGCTCCGACGGCCTGCCGCATGACAGTCACCCGCATCCTCGCCTGTGGGGAACATTCCCGCGTGTGCTCGGCCACTACGCGCGCGATCTCGGCCTGTTCCCGCTGGAGGAGGCTGTGCGACGCATGTCGGGCCTGTCCGCCGCCCAGTTTGGTCTGACTGACCGAGGGATTTTGCGGCCGGGCGCTTACGCCGACCTCGTCGTGTTCGATGCGCGGACCATCGCCGATCGCTCCACGTGGGCCGAACCCACTCGGCCTGCGGCCGGAATTGACCTCGTCATGGTGAACGGCCGCGTGGTCTGGCGGTCGGGCGCCGGCACCGGCGCGCGACCCGGCCGGGCCCTCCGGCTTCAGGAACTGGGGCCGAAGGGGCGCGACCGCGAGGTCACCGCGTAGATGATGGCTGGCGCGGGCTGCAAGCGGATGGGGCCGCGTCAGACCACGCGGGCCGCGTCGCGCGCCCTCGTTTCCGGCGTCGCGCTGCTCGCAGCGTCGCTGGCGCTCCCCGCCCAGTCCGAATCGATCCTGCGAATCGTCCCGCATGCCGACCTGAAGAACATCGATCCGATCTGGACAACGGCGTACATCACGCGCAACCACGGCTACATGGTCTACGACACCCTGTTTGCGCTGGACGAGAACCTGGAAGTCCAGCCGCAGATGGTGGACCACTGGTCGGTCAGTGAGGACGGCCTGACCTGGCGCTTCGTGCTCCGCGACGGGCTGCGGTGGCATGACGGCGAGCCGGTGACGGCAGCCGACTGCGTCGCCTCGATCGGGCGATGGAGCGCGCGCGACGGCATGGGCCAGAAGCTCGCCGACGCGACCCGGGAGCTGCGCGTCATCGATGCCAGAACCTTCGAACTCGAGCTGGCCGCACCGTACGGCCTGGTGCTCGAATCGCTCGGAAAGATCAGCTCCAACGTTCCGTTCATCATGCCGGAGCGCCATGCCTCGATGGACCCGTTCGAGCAGGTGCCGGACGCCCTGGGGTCGGGTCCGTTCATCTTCGTGAAGGACGAGTGGGTGCCGGGAGCGAAGGTGGTCTATGTCCGCAACCCGGACTACGTGCCCCGCACCGAGCCATCAAGCTTCGCGGCAGGCGCCAAGGTGGCCAAGGTCGATCGGGTCGAGTGGCACTACATCCCGGATTCGGCGACGGCAATGAACGCGCTGATGGCGGGCGAGGTCGATTATTTCGAGTTGCCGCCGCACGACCTCCTGCCGATCCTGGAGGCGGCGCCGGGGGTCATCGTCGAGAACCTGGATCCGCTCGGGGTCCAGGGCTGGCTGCGGATGAACCATCTCCACCCGCCCTTCGACGACCCGCGCGTCCGAGAGGCCGTCCTGTGGCTCATCGACCAGGAGCATTACATGCGCGCGGCCGTCGGCAACCCGGCCTACTACCGCACCTGCCCGGCCGTGCTCGCGTGCGGCACGCCCTACGAATCGGCGTTCGGCAGCGAAGCGCTCATGGGCCATGATGTCGAGAGGGCCAAGGCACTGCTGGCGGCCGCCGGGTACGACGGCCGGCCGGTGACCATCCTGCAACCCACCGACATCGCCATCCTCAACAGCGCGTCCCTGGTCACGGCCCAGGCGCTGCGCGATGCCGGCTTCGTGGTCGAACTGCAGGCGATGGACTGGAGCACCCTGACCTCCCGGCGGCCCATCACGGACCCACCGTCGCAAGGTGGCTGGAACCTGTTCCACACGTGGGCGCTCGCCGTGGATGTTGCCAATCCAGTGGCCAACATCGCGATCTCGGGCGGGTGCCGTGAACGGGCCTGGTTCGGCTGGCCATGCGATGAGGAGATCGAGCAGTTGCGCGATGCGTTTGCCCGCACGCCCGACGCCCAGGACCGCCACGACCTCGCCGGGCGCATCCAGACGCGAGCCCTGGAGATCGTGACCCACGGCCTCTACGGCCAGTGGTCGAACCCGGTCGCCTATCGCGATTCGCTGCGGGGACTCATCAAGTCGCCTGTGCAGTTCTTCTGGAACATTGAGAACGCGGATCGCTGACCCGACGCCCGTGCCGGCGGGCCGCCCGGGCACGGGCTCCTGCGATCACATCCGGTCGGGGACGGTTTGCGTCGCGCCCCCGTCGTGCTATTTGAGCCGGGCACTCGGCATCCAGTCCGGTGACGGCCTCATGAAGCCCGCAATCCTTCTCCTCGCCATCCTCGCGCTTGGCCCGATGCTGGCCGTCCCGACGGCACGTGCGCAGGAAGACGGCCCGGTCTGGGGCAGCATCGCCGCCGGTCGCGCGCACCTGCGGGCGGGACCGGGCCGGCGATTTCCGATCGAATGGGTGTACACGGCACCGAACCTGCCGGTGCGGATCACCGATCGCTACGACAACTGGCGCGAAGTCACCACGCCGAGCGGCGAGTCGGGCTGGATGCACCACAGCCTGCTCTCGGCGCGGCGGACAGCGCTGGTCCGGCAGAACACGACGCTGCACCGCCGCGCGACCGGAGATTCGCCGGCCCGGGCCGAGGTCATGGCCGGCGCCGTGGTCGATCTCCTGGACGCCTGCGCCCCGGACTGGTGCCGCGTTACCGCCGGGGAATGGAAGGGCTACATCGCCCGCTCGGCCCTCTGGGGTCCTACGGATCCGGAGTGAAATCAGCGGCGAGGGCGGCCCGCATCGCTTCGGGCATCACGGCCATGTGGTGATATTCGGCGTGCCCGATTCCGATCGTGACGCGGGCGCCGGCCGTCGAGAACGCCGTAATCGCCTCCCCGGGGAACGGGAAGTGGAGGAACTGCACGGAGGATGCCTTGCCGTCCGCCGTGGTGCGGTCAAGGTCGGTCTCGGGAACGGCCCGGACGCTGTGCCCGCCGACCTCGATCCAGACCGTCTCCTCGAATCCGCCCAGGCGGCCGAGAACCCGCCGCCTGCGCACCGGGTCGTCGATCTCCACCATCAGCGTGGCGACCAGTTCCCGGCCATTCGGTACCAGGGGGCCGTACGCCTCGATTTCCTCGCGCACCTGCTCGGCGCCACCCCGCTCGATGTGCACCATCTCGTGCACCTGGTGCCGGATGGTGTCGAAATTTTCGAAATATGCGGTTGCGACGGGACCGATGCTGATCCGGCGGTGCCGCTTGAGCGCGATCATGCGTCGCCGCTCCGCCCCGCGCACTCTCGCGTAGTCGGAGGCGGCCATGATGTCCTCGAAGGTCAGGGTGGTGGTCATCGCCCGACGCCGCGCTGGTAGGAAGCCGCAACGAGTTCAATTGGATGACGGGCCGACGGCGCCGGCGCTCCCTTGAGCCGCATCGACTGCGACAGGTGCAAGCCGGCGAGCGGACACGCCGCAGCAAGATGCGGATGGTCGGCCCGGATAGCGGCATTGGCGGCGTTGCGGCCGTGCTTCACGGCCGTGTCGAACCAACGCTTCTTCATGCCCCAGATCCCGCCGTGACCCGAGCACCGCTCGACCACGGTCACCTTGGTTTCCGGGATCAACCTGAGCATCTGGGCGGCCTTCGGGCCGACATTCTGGGCCCGGCTATGGCAGGCGAGATGGACCGTGACGCCTCCCTCGAGCGGCCGTAATCCCGGTGCGAGGTCGCCGGCGTCGGCAATCTCCATGACGTATTCGTCGATATCACGGGTGTTAGCCGCAAGCCGCCCGACGTCCGGGTCTTCAGGCGCCAGGGCCGGCCACTCGCTCTTGAGCATCAGGGCGCAACTCGGTGTCAGCGCGACGACGGTCCGACCCTCGTTGATCAGCGGCGCGAACTCGCGGGCGGTGCGGATGGCGGTATCGCGCACCCGTTCCACGTCACCCTGCTCGTACTGCGGCATGCCGCAGCAGCGTGGATACTTGAGAACGGTGTCGACGCCGTTGCGTTCGAGAACGCTGAGCGCTGCCTCGCCCACGGCCGGTGTGTTGTAGTTCACGAAGCACGTCGCATAGACCGCCGCCTTCCGCCGGCGGCTGGCTTCCGCGGCCAGCGGGGGCGCACGCCACCGGCGAACCAGCGGGCGCCACACATACCGCGGAAGATCCGCCGAACGATGGACGCCCGCGAACCACTCCATCAGCAACCGGACGGGCCGCTGGCGAAGCAGCGCATTGAGAAGCCCGGCCGCCCATGCGGCCAGCCGCCCGTTCCGATCGATCTCGGCCAGCTGCCGGTCCCGCCACGGCAGGTTTCCCTTGCGAAACTCGATGGCACGGGCCCTGAGCATCAAACGGGGAAAGTCGATCCGGAACTCGTGCGGCGGTACGTAGGGGCAACTCACCATGAAGCACATGTCGCAGAGCGTGCACGCCCCGACCACGTCCCGGAAGCCGCTGGAGGACACCGAGTCGAGTTCCATCGTCTCGGCAGCATCGATGAGGTCGAACAGGCGGGGGAAGCTGTCACACAGGTTGAAGCAGCGCCGGCATCCGTGACAGACGTCGAACTGGCGCCGCATTTCGGCGTCCAGGGCCACTTCGTCCCAGAACGCAGGGTCCTCAAGCCCGAGCGGCTCGCGCTTTGGCCGCCGAAGGCCGCCTTCCATCGCCATGCTCCTGCAAGAGCACCGGACAGCGGCGCCCGCCGCTCGTCCGGCGCCGCCGTGCGTCAGCCGTCGAGGGTGTCCAGCGCCTTCTGGAACCGGCCGGCATGACTGCGCTCGGCCTTCGCCAGCGTCTCGAACCAGTCGGCGATCTCGTCGAAGCCTTCCTCGCGTGCCGTCCGGGCCATGCCGGGGTACATGTCGGTGTACTCGTGGGTTTCCCCGGCGATGGCCGACTTGAGATTCGCGGCCGTGTCGCCGATCGGTTCGCCGGTCGCGGGATCCCCGACTTCAGCCAGGAATTCCAGGTGGCCGAACGCGTGGCCGGTTTCGCCTTCCGCCGTCGACCGGAAGACGGCTGCCACGTCGTTGTAGCCCTCCACGTCCGCCTTGCTGGCGAAGTACAGGTAGCGGCGGTTCGCCTGTGATTCGCCGGCGAACGCATCGGCGAGATTCTGCTTGGTCTTGCTGTCGTTCAGGGACATACCCCACCCCCAGAGTTCGGCCGGATACTGCCGGCTGACAGGGATGTAAAACCCGTCCGCGCAGATGTCAATTGTTTTGGAATTGTTACAAAAAACCGCCTGTTGGCTAGCCTGGATCACGATCCTCCGCCAGACGTACCAGGACGTGTACCGCGTCAACCCGCGTTCCCGCCGGCGCGGCGGGCAGTCCGGCAACCCGGACCTCTTCCTCCGGAATGTCTTCCAGTTCGCCGGTCCCCGGGTGCAGAAAATGATGATGGGGCTCGATGTTGGTATCAAACCAGTTGCAGGCCGAATCGACGGTGATCTCACGGAGCAGACCGGCCCGGGCAAAGCAGTGAAGGGTGTTGTACACGGTGCCGGTCGCGACCGGCGAGCCAGCCTGTTCGGCTTCCAGACGCAACTCCTCTGCCGTCACGTGCCGGTTACCGCCGGCAAACAGCATCCGAGCCAGCAGCAGACGCTGGCGAGTCAACCGGACACCCGCCGCCCGCAGGCGTTGGCGCAGGTCGGCATCGCTGTGCGATCGCGACATGGCAGACTCCCGGCCGCGCTCCGCGCGGCACTGCCCCGTCACCCCGGGCGGGCACGTGCCGCAAGGATACCAGCTAGGGTGACGTCCGTTCCCGACCCAGACCCGAAACCCGGAAGCCAGCTCGTGCCACCCACCCGCCCCCTCGCGTCACGCTCTGGCATCGCCGGCTGGTGCCTGTACGACTGGGCCAATTCGCCGTTCGCGGCGATCGTGCTGACGTTCGTCATCCCGGCCTACTTCGCCAGCGCGGTCCTCGCGGACGACAGCGCCGCCCAGGCCGACTGGGGCTTCATGGTCGGAACCGCCTCGTTTGTGGTTGCCGTCCTCAGCCCCATCCTCGGCGCCGTCGCAGACCGGACAGGCCGACGCAAGGCCTGGATCGCCGGCAGCGCCGTTGTCATGATCCTGGCCACCGGCCTCCTGTGGTGGGGGGAGCCTGGCCCCGAATCGGCCGCCTGGATCCTGTGGTGGTCCGGCGTCGGCGTGGTGGCCTTCGAACTCGGGCTGGTGTTCTACAACGCGCTGCTCCCCAGCCTCGGACCCCGGGATCGGCTCGGCCGGATCTCCGGCACTGCCTGGGCCACCGGCTACCTGGGGGGCATGGCCTGCCTGGTGCTGGCGCTCTTCGGGATCGTGCTGGCGGACCCGCCGCCATTCGGCCTCGACCCCGACCAGGGCGAACACGTCCGCATCACGGGGCCACTCGTCGCCGTCTGGATGGCGCTCTTCTCGCTCCCGCTCTTCCTCTGGACCCGCGACATCCCGACCCGCCGGATGCCGGCACCCGCCACCGTTCAAGCGGGTATCAGGAAGCTCTACCGGGATCTCGTAGGCATGCTTGCGGATCCGGAGCGGCGAATCGTCGGTCGCTACCTGGTAGCGCGCATGATCTACACCGACGGCATCAATACCGTATTCGCGTTCGGAGGCATCTATGCCGCAGCCGTCATCGGGATGACGGTCAGCGAAGTCATTCAGTTCGCCATTGTCGTCAACATCACCGCCGGCATCGGGGCTTTCGTGTTCGGTCGCGTGGACGATCGGCTGGGCGCGAAACCGACGATCCTGATCGGGCTCGCGGCGATCACCGTCCTCAGTACCTGCTTGCTGTTCATCAGCACACAGATCGTGTTCCTCGTCGTCGGCGCGGTCCTTGGCATCTTTTTCGGCCCCGTCCAGTCAGCCAGCCGATCCCTGATGGCACGTCTTACGCCCGCCGGCGAGGAGGCCGAGGCCTTCGGCCTCTACGCGCTTTCCGGAAAGGTCACCGCGTTCGTCGGGCCCTGGCTGGTGGGCGCTGCCACCCTCGCCACGGGCAGCGAGCGGTGGGGTCTCGCGACCGTCCTGCCGTTCCTGATCGTTGGCGCCCTCCTGCTGCTGCGGGTGCCGGACCCGTCGCGGCGTCCGTCACTCGCCTGACCACTAGGCCAGTCATACCGGCGTGCCTGGCCCGCTGCCGGATGGCGCATCGTTGGCGCCACGCCGGGCGCCGCCCGACCAAAGCACCACGCCGCCCGGCTGGCGCCGTCCGGGCCGCGGAGCTTCTCTCATGTGGGACGGGCTGGTGGAACCGGAACCCGGTATGTGGCCGGCCAGGTCAGATTTGCGGATCATCCGTATCGGACCGTTTACCAAGAAAGAGGTCACAACCAATTGCCCGGACACACCCATCCAACTGATGCGAAGTGAAGCTTAATTCCGATAAGGACTCCTAATCCATGACACAAAGTTATGGACTTGTGATGAAAAAGTTATGAACAATGTATATTCGAACGGACCTGGTTCGCGACTGAGCCCTGCAATTGAGTGCGCCGCCCGTAAGCACAGACCTGGCCACTTTCCGTCAGAGGCAGCCTAACATCCGGAAATTCCCGGGTTTCCTGCTCATATTTGGTCGCGTTTTCTCGTAAGAATTCGCATTGTTGTCGTCTTGGCTAGTGAATTAAATAACAGAAGTTATTGTCAAAGGATGTTATTCCGCTTACTTGTGGCAGTAATGAATTGGGAGAGAACACTCCGCTTCGCTATCGACGCATTCATCCGACGACGCGGCATGACCCGTACTGCGTTTGGCGAGGCAGCGCTTGGCGATCCATCGTTCGTCGCGAGCCTCGCACTCGGGCGGTCTCCGCAGCTCAACACCGCCGACCGGGTGCTGGATTTTATGGGGCTCGAGCCTATGGGCCCTGTCTTCCGGCGCGAAGTCGAGGCCTTTCTCGCGGTGACCCGAGTCAAGTCGTCGGAGTTTGGTCGTGGCGTCACCGGTAGTCCTTCCTTCGTCACTCAACTGCGCCATGGCGCGTCGCCCCGTCTTTCCACGGTCGACAAGGCGCGCGCGTGGATGAGGAAGCACTCGAGCGAGGCGGAGTGGCGGGCGGTCCGCGCGGCACTGTCCGGACATGAAGCGCAGCCTCAGGGAAACGGCAATGGAGATCACGCCATGGCGGATAACTCCCACCACTACATGAACACGCGAGAGGTGGCGGCCCTACTGGGCCTATCCCCGCGCACGCTGGATCGCTACCGGGTGAGCGGCGACGGCCCGGCATTTCACAAGTTCGGCAACCGAGTGCGCTACTTGCGCGCCGACGTTGAAGCCTGGGCGTCCAAGCGTCGGCGACAGTCGACTTCTGACGACGGCCTCTCCCAGGACTCTCCGTGAGCGCCGTCGCGGTCCGCCGGGCCCGTCGGGCAGCTGGAGGCTCTGAAGACTCGCGCGCCTGCTGGTCACGTCCTCACTGCACATCCGGCAACCCGAGACGCTAGTACCGGGCTCCAGTTCCGCCGGATCGCGAGGCACGGCCGCTTTAGCCGGCGCACCGCGTCCGCCGCTGTCCGGCTGACCGTTCGCCCGACCCCGTCCCCGCAGGCAGACATTGCCCTGCCCTGTCGCGGAACCTTCCCTGCCGCACAGGTCCAGACTGCTGTCAGCACCAGCCACGCCAAGCCTTTCCGGCCCGTCATTCATTCCCCCCGCGTTCACGGGCCGACTGCGGCGGGGCACGACGACACCGGCCGTCAACCACGCAGGCTCCGCTCCAGAGCCGGGTACGCCGCGCCAAGGGTCACCGCGCGCGCCACCATGAACACCAAGTAGGACGCCCACAGCCCGTGGTTCGCGTACAGCGGCACCAGGATTGCCATCGCCGCAAAGAACGTGGCTCCACTGATCGCCATGGCCACCAGCATGGCCCGGGTGCGGGTCGCGCCGATGAATATGCCATCCAACTGGAAACCCCAGACCGAAATCACCGGCAGCACGATCGACCACACCAGATACGTGCTCACCATCTGCCGGACTTCCGGCAGGTCTGAAATCAGGGCCACGATCTGATTTCCGAAGAGGGCGTACGCCGCCACGTAGCACCCCGAGACGATCACGGCCCAGCGGCTGGTCGCGGCCACCGCCGCACGGAACGCGCGCCGGTCCCGCCGCCCCACTGCGCCCCCCACCAGTGCCTCGGCCGCATGGGCGAAGCCGTCGAGTCCGTACGCGACAAAGGTCTGGAGCAGCATCAGGATGCCGTTCGCCGCCAAGACCAGTTCGCCCATGCGGGCGCCGACGGCCGTGAACGAGGTGATCGAGCCAACCGCGATGAGGGTACGGAGGAATATGTCGGTGTTGACCGAGGCGATGCGTCGAAAGGCCTGCAGGTCCCGCACGGCCGCCAACCGGAAGGGAGCGCCGCGTCTGGCCGCGATCCGCGCCGTCAGGGCAAGACCGATGCCGGAGCCGGTCACCTCGGCCATCACCGAGGCCCACGCGACGCCGACCAACCCCCAACCCATGACGACGCCCAGCAACAGGTCCAGCGCCATGTTGAGAAGGTTGATGAACACCTGGAGTGCCAGCACCAGATCCGCCCGCTGCCCCCCAAGGAGCCAGCCCATGGCCACGAAGTTCACGAGCGTCGCCGGGGCCGACCAGATGCGGATGCCGATGTAGGTGTCGGCCAGCGGCGCAACCGCCTCCGAGGGCCCGACGATCAGAAGGCCCAGCCATCGGATGGGCACTGCAAAAAGCACCATCGTGCACCCGATCACGATGGCCATCGCGTAGGCGCGTACCGCGGCGCCGGCCAGACCTTCCGAATCGCCTGCACCGTGCGCCTGGGCGGCAAACCCCGTCGTTCCCATGCGCACGAAGGCGAAGGCCCAGAACAGGAAGGAGAACACCGTGGCGCCCACTGCCACCGCGCCGATATCTGCGACGCTGATCCGGCCCACTACCGCGGTGTCGACCATGCCGACCAAGGGCACGGTCAGATTGGACAGCGTCATGGGCAGGGCCAGGCGCCACATCGGCAGGTCCCGCGGCCCCGGCCGGGATGTCATCGCGGCCCATCCACGCGGATGCACATATCGCTCAGTGGCCGCGCGGCGAGCAAGTCAGGGCCTTGCGCATGGCGCCAACCGGCGCTGGCCTTCCAATTCCCGGGTCAAGCCGCTGGGCAGCTGGCAGCGAGGCTCAACGCCGGCAGTCAAGCACGACCTTGCCGCTGACGGCACGCGACAAGAGCAGTTCGATCCCGTGCGCCGCGTCGGCGAGCGGCAGGACGGTGGCCACCCTGGGACGGAGGCGTCCCTCGCCGTACCACTCGCCGAGACGTGCGAACGATCGCCCGACCCGCTGCGGATCCAGTGCAGCGACTTCACCCCAATAGAGGCCGTGCACCGCGGCGTTCTGCAGCAGCAACCGGTTGGCGGGAAAGGCCGGAATCCGCCCGGCCGTGAACCCCACGGTCACGATCCTGCCGTCCCACGCCAATCGCCGCAGGGCATCGTCGCCAGCGTCTCCGCCGACGGTGTCCAGCACCACATCGACTCCATTGGCCGCCAAATCCGGCAAACGGGTCCGCACCCGGTCCGTCTGGTAGTTGATGCCAACCGACGCGCCGTGCTCGCGGCAGATCGCCAGCTTTTCGTCGCTGCCGGCAGCAGCGATGACTTGCGCGCCCATCGCCGCGGCGATCTCCACGCCGGCCAATCCTACTCCGCCGGCGGCCCCGAGCACGAGACAGGTCTCGTCCGCCTGGAGCGCGGCCTTCCACGACAAAGCACCGTGGGCGGTGCCGTAGGCGACCGGGAACGCAGCACCCGTCGTGAAGTCCATGCCGTCCGGCAGCGGGTACGTGTTTTCCTCGGGCATGACCACTTCGTCGGCGAAACCGCCGTACCGCATGACCCCGATCACACGCTCCCCGACCCTGCGGACGCTGGTCGCGGCTCCAACGTCCCGCACCACGCCCGCAATCTCCAGACCAGGAGCGAATGGCGGGCGTGGGCGCACCTGGTAACGGCCGCGCAGCAACAGGGAATCCGCGAAATTCACGCCGGCCGCATGGACCTCGATCCGAACGGACTGTGGCTCGAGCGCCGGGCTTGGTCGCTCCTCGAGGTGGAGGGCCTCGGGGCCGCCCAACGTCGTGACCACCATGCTTCGCATCGCTGATTCCCGGAAACGATCAGCCTCTTATACTGGAAAGCACGCGACGGGGGACAAACCGCGTTGGAATTTCTGATCCTGTACGAAGATCAGGTACGCCTCTTCTCGTTCGCCGGCGTACTTGCCGTCATGGCGCTCCTGGAGAACCTGTTCCCGCGGCGACAGCGGCGTGCGCCGACGGCCCGGCGGTGGGGGGTGAACCTGGCGCTGACCGCGATCAACACGGTGACGCTCCGGCTGGTCTTCCCGCTGCTCGCGGTCGAGTGGGCAGCCCTGATGACCGCCCAGGGAATCGGCCTGGCGCCGGCGCTCGGCGTGCCGTACTGGGCCGCCTGCGTGGTCGGCATCGCGCTGCTGGACCTGGTCATCTACGCCCAGCACGCGGCCTTCCATCGCATCCCGTTCCTGTGGCGCTTCCACCGGGTCCACCATGCCGATCTCGAGGTCGACGTGAGCACCGGGGTCCGGTTTCATCCGGGTGAGATCGTGCTGTCCATGTTGATCAAGTTCGCCACCATCGCCTTGCTGGGCGTGCCAGCGGCGACCGTGGTGGCGTTCGAGGTGCTGCTGAACGCGACTTCCCTGTTTCACCATGCCAACCTGGCCCTTCCCCGGGCGCTCGACCAAGTACTCCGCCTGGTGATCGTGACCCCCGATGTCCACCGCGTGCATCACTCGACGATCCGGGCCGAGACCGATTCCAATTTCGGGTTCAGCGTCACGTGGTGGGACCGGCTGTTCGGCACATTCCGCGCCCAGCCCAGCGCCGGGCATTTGGGCATGGAGATCGGTCTCACCGAATACCGGGTCCCGGCGCAGCAAGGACTGCTCTGGGTCTGCGCCCTTCCGGCCCATCAAAACCCCCCTCCGGCCAGCCGGTGAACGACGAGCCGTCGCGAGGTCCCGTGGTCCGCATGGTGCCGGACGGCGACAACCGCGAACGAAACGTCTGTACCGACTGCGGATTCATCCACTACCTCAATCCGCGGATCGTCGTCGGAGCCGTCGTCCACTACAACGACCAGATCCTGTTGTGCCGGCGCGCCATCCCGCCCCGCACGGGCTTCTGGACCCTGCCCGCGGGTTATCTGGAGACCGGAGAAACGGCGGCGGCGGGAGCGCGACGGGAAGCCGAGGAAGAAGCCTGCGCGGCGATTGCCATCGAGCGGCCGCTCGGAATCTATTCGCTCCCCCGAATTTCGCTCATCCAGCTCATCTTTGCCGCCCGCCTCGTCCATCCCGACATCGCGCCGGGAGCCGAGAGCCTCGAAGTGCGGCTGTTCTCCTGGGGCGAGGTGCCGTGGGATCACCTGGCGTTTCCCTCCGTCCGGTGGGCGCTTGCCGACTGGAAACGGGGACTTGCCACCGGCGCGGCGGCGGCGAATTTCGGACCATTCGACCGCGCTGACCTGGCCAGTGACTGAACGGCAGTACCGCCGCCCCGGGATGCAGCGCTCCGACGCAGCCCAGGCAATGGCGCTTCGCGTCGACCCCTTCCGCACAAAGGTCTCCGAGACGAACGGTCCGTCCCCGCGCTATTGGGCCGGCCAGCGACGGTGTATCCACAGCCATTGTTCGGGTCGGGCCAGTATCCAGTCGCTGAACCGGTCATTCAGTGCGCGAAGCAAGGCCAGCGTGCGTTGCTGACGCGATTCCGCGGCATCCGGTACCGGCAGCGCCGGCTCAATGGTCACGCGGAAGGCCGCGCCTCTCGTCCGCTCGACGCGGAGCGGCACGACGGGGATATCCGCACGCAAGGCCAGTGATGCGGCCACCGGCGCCGTGCCCGCGGGGATTCCCAGGAAATCGACCAACGGCCCCTCGGTGAGTTTCTGATCGTTGACCACGCCAACCGAGCGCCCTTGCCGCACCGCATTGACCAGGGCCCGTCCGGCGCGACGTTTGCGGACGAATTCAGCGCCTTTCGGCCGGTAACCCTGGATCACGCGGTCGGCCCAAGGGTTATCCGCCTGCCGATAGACGTAGGTCATGGGGAGCCCTGCCCGCGTGAGGACCAGAGCTCCGATCTCCCAATTTGCCAAGTGGGCGCTCGCAAACACCGCGCTCTGGCCGCGCGCACGTAGCCGTTCGACCGCTTCCAGGCCCTCCACCTCGAATCGGGGGGATCCATCGGGCAGGGGCGTCGACTGTGATCGGAACGGATCCAGCCGGTGCAAATGCGGAAATTCGAACACCAAGCGGCCGAGATTGTCCCACATGCCGGTCAATACCCGCTCGCGCCCAAGTGCATCCAGGTCGGGAAGAACGCGGCGGAGATTGCGTTCTGCCGTCCGGTGAAGCGGAAGACGGGGGCCGAGCGCGCGAAGGACCCGGCTTCCCAGTGCCGATGCCCGGTCGATGTCGAGCGCACGGGATACCGCCAGCGCCGAATGCAGACCGAGCGCCTCCGCGACGTGACGGGCGCGCCTGACCGGGGAGCGACGCCTCATCCCGCCCTTCCGGTGCTGACTACCGGAGCCAGGAGCTCGTCCAGGGCCGCGCCGTCGTCAAAGCGAAGGCGCACGTCCGCCGCCATTACGCGGGCCGCCAAACCGGGCGGCAGGCGTACCTGATCCTTGGTCGTGGTCACCGGCACCGACGATGACGCCCGGGCGACATTCAGCACCTGTTCCAGCTCGCGCGGGCGGTACCGATGGTGATCGGGAAAGGACCGGGTTCCGACCACGTTGGCGCCGAGGTCCTCGAGCGACCGGAAGAACTTCTCGGGACGTCCGATGCCGGCGAACGCATAGACGCGTCGACCGCGCAGGTTACGGAGCTCGGGGGCAGGCCGCATGGACGCCCGGATACAGGGCAGCGTCTTCGGCAGCATCGCCCGCACGTTCACCGTGTCCTCGCCGACCAGGATGGCGGCGTGGGCGCGTCGGAAACCGTCGTCCGGCGGCTCGC
Source organism: Alphaproteobacteria bacterium (assembly GCA_022825235.1). Classification (GTDB taxonomy): domain Bacteria; phylum Pseudomonadota; class Alphaproteobacteria; order TMED109; family TMED109; genus VXPW01. The sequence continues at coordinate 127,076 of JAJDYI010000035.1, forward strand.
GCAGGGGACCCGCCGGCAGGATCCGGCCGTTTCCCAGTCCATGCCCGCCGTCGAACACGAGCAAGGCAAGGTCCTTTGCAAGTGCCGGGTCCTGAAATCCGTCGTCCAGGATCAGGCAGTCGGCGCCGGCCGCCGCAATGGCTGTCCCACCTTCCACCCGATCCCGCGCCACCCAGGTTGGCGCCGTACGGGCGGCAACCAGAGCTTCGTCCCCGACGTCGCTGACGCCGTGCTGGCCCGGGTCCACCCGAACCGGTCCCTTGCGCCGGCCGCGATACCCGTGGGACAACAGATGGACATTGACACCCGCGTTTCGAAGCCGTTCGGCCAGCGCCAGCGCGACCGGTGTCTTGCCGCTCCCCCCGACGACCAGGTTGCCGACGCAGAGGATCGGTATCCCGCAGGTCCGCGGGCGGCCGCGGCGTTGGCGGCGCCGGGCCCCCCAGGCCCAGAGGGCCGCCAGCGGCATGAGGGCATGACTCGCGGCACTGTCCTGGCGGGCCCAGAAATCAGGTGCGCGCATGCCCCACCTTCGCGGCCGCAATCATGGGTGCCAGCAATTCGGCCACCTGCGTTGTGGCCCCCCGCGCCCGCGCGGCGACCTGTTCTGCGGCGCCGGCCATGCGCACGGCCGCCGCAGGTTGTTCCAGAAGATGCAACAGCGCACCGGCCAGCGTGTCGGCATCGATGACCTCGGTGGCCGCCCCGGCGCGCCTGAGATCCGTGGCCACATCGGAGACGTTCGCGACATCGGGTCCGTGCAGGATGGCGCAGCCCAGCTGCGCGGGTTCAAGCAGGTTGTGGCCGCCCTTGGGGGCCAGCGTCCCCCCCACCAGCGCGACCGGCGCCAACCGGTAGAAGAGCCCGGTCTCCCCCAGGGTGTCAGCAACGTAGACATCCGCATCGCCGGGCAGCACCCCCTGGCTTCGACGCCGGACCGTAAGTCCCGATTTCTGCACAAGCTCTTCGATCGACTGGCCCCGGTCGGGATGCCGCGGCAAGAGAATGGTCAGCAGATCCGGCCGGCGTGACGAAATCCTGGCGTGCGCGGACAGCGCGATCGCCTCTTCGCCCGGGTGCGTGCTCGCCGCCAACCAAACCGGCCGCCGTCCCAGATCATCCTGGAGGGCGGCCAGCGCCGAAGGATCCGACTCCGGGGCCGCCGTGTCGGCCTTCAGGTTCAGCGGGCCTTGGACATGGGCCACCCCGAGTTCCGTGAGGCGCTTCCGGTCGACCGTGGTCTGGGCGACGACCGGATCGAAGCCTTCCAACAGCTGCCGGAGCGCTCCGCCCAGCCAGCGCCAACGCGCGGCGGACCTTGCGGACAGGCGAGCCTGCACCACCGCCCGGGGGATGCGCCGCTGGGTCAGGGCACGAAGCGTCTCCGGCCAAATCTCCGATTCCACGCGCAACGCGCAATCCGGCCGCCAATGGTCGAGGAACCGGCGCAACGCCGCCCGCCGGTCCAAGGGCGCGTACTGATGCCGAGCCCGCGCAGGCAGCCCCTGCGCCATCGCCTGCGCGGACGTCACGGTCACCGTGGTCACCAGCACCTCCATCCCGTCATCTTCGACCAGGCGGCGAATGATCGGCTCCACCGAGCGCGCTTCGCCCAGGCTTGCCGCATGCACCCAGCACAGGGGGCTCTGCGGACGCGGCTCGGACGGATAGCCCAGCCGTTCCCCAAGCCGTTCAGGATCTTCGCGGCCGCGGCGGGCGCGCGCCCGGAGCACCGGCGCCACCGCGGGGGCGGCCGCCGCCCACGCCATCCGGCTGGCCAGCAGGACCGCCGACGCACCGCTTAACATCACCATCAGCGAGGACATACAAGCGCCAACCGCAAGGATCAACCAGCCGAAATGCCGGGAGGAGGCGCAGGCCGGTGGACCGACGCGCGGCAGGCTGCGCTGCCGCAACGCCGCGAGTCGCCTATCCTGCGTGCATGGCTCCCGTCCTCACCCTGGCGGTCCACGAACGCACGGTGCTCCTGGATGCCGTGCTCCGGCCGCACCGCTCGCTGGGATCGGCCGGGTTCCGTCTGCTCATGGGTTCGGTAGGGGCGTTCTGCCTCACCATCGGGATTGTCTTCGCTGCGCTGGGAGCCTGGCCGGTCTTCGCCTTCCTCGGGCTTGACGTCCTGCTGGTCTTCCTGGCGTTCCGGTGGAGCTACCGAAGCGCGCGCGAATGCGAGCGGATCCGACTGGACGCGGAGGCACTCGAGATCGTTCACACCGGCGCGGACGGACGCGCCCGATCCTGGACCTTTCAGCCCCATTGGCTTCGAATCGACTTCAACGAATCCGGCGACCGCACGGACCAGCTCCGCCTCTCGTCGCACGGCCGCAGCCTGGTGATCGGCGCCTTCCTAGCTCCCGAGGAACGTGCCAGGTGCGCGCAGCTGCTCCGCGACGGGATCGAGCGGTGGCGGGCGCTGCCGCCGGGCATCGTTTCGCCGACGTAGTTCGCCCGGCATCAGCGCTTCGCGCCGACGCGTGGACGTCACATGCGGGCGGTGCGGGATCAGCTTCAGGGTCGACCCGGGGCCGCGACACGATCGCCAACACCTGACACCGGCTGCACAGGGCTGCGCCCTGGACCGCCTCAATGTTCCCGCGGTTGACCGGAAACGGCTGGCGATGAAACTTGTGGCCGTGCGCCTACGTCAATCGAGCGAGCTGCAGCCGGAGCGGGCACTTGGATGATCTTCAGCTCATGGTCGGCGGTCTCGCCAACGGCTGCGTGTACGGACTGATCGCGCTCGGCTTCGTGCTGATCTACAAGGCCACCGAGCAGGTCAACTTCGCGCAGGGCGACATGATGATGCTCGGCGCCTTCGTGGCCATCGGGCTCGGGAATGAATCCCACGCCGGCCTCCCCTTCTGGCTCGCATGCATCGGCGCCGTCACGATCATGGCCGGATTCGGCATGGCCGTCGAACGGACCCTTCTCCGTCCCCTGTTCGGCCAGTCGCAGATCGCCGTCGTGATCCTGACCATCGCGTTCGGTTTCGTGCTGCGCTTCGTCGCGGGCGCCATCTGGGGACACGACCCGCTGGTCATGGACAATCCAGTTGCGGGAACCCACGTCACGTTCGGTCAGGTTGTGCTCGGCGCCGACGAAATCGCGGTCATCGTCGTGACCCTGCTGCTCACCGGCCTGCTCTTCCTGTTCTTCGCCCGCACCAAGCTCGGAATCGCCATGCAGGCCGCGAGCCAGAACCAGCTGGCGGCCTACTACATGGGCATTCCGGTCAAGCGGATCCACGGATTGACCTGGATGCTGGCAGGCGCCACCGCCGCCGCCGCCGGCATCCTGTTCGCCGCCAAGGGGTCGGTGGACCCAAGCGCCGGTCTCCTAGGCATCAAGGCGTTTGCCGCGGCGGTCATCGGCGGGTTCGGATCGCTCCCCGGCGCATTGCTGGGCGGCCTGATCATCGGCCTGGTGGAACCCTTCGCCGCCCGGTACATCGCGGCCGGATATGCGCAGATCGCGCCGTACTCGGTGCTGATCCTCGTCCTGATCTTCCGCCCGCACGGGCTGTTCGCGCAGGTCAGGGGCAAGAAGCTCTGACGCCATGCGGGTTCCCTTCAAGACCAGCTACCTCCATGACATCCGGCTGTTCGCCGATGGCTACCGGGCCGCCCAGTACGCCGTGCTCGTCGCGCTCGCGGTTCTGCTTCCGTTCGTGCTGGACGACTTCCTGATCGGCGAGGTCACGGGCGTCCTGATCTGGGCGATCGCCGGGATGGGCCTCATGCTGCTGACCGGCCATGCCGGGCAGGTGAGCATCGGACATGCCGCGTTCCTGGCCGTCGGCTGTTACGCCAACGTCATCCTGATGGACCGTTTCGGACTTCCGTTCGTGACCTCCTTCCTGCTGGCCGGAATCGTGACCGGGATCGCAGGGGTGCTGATCGCGATTCCGGTGTTCCGGCTGCATGGCATCTACCTCGCCATCGCAACCCTCGCCCTCTCCATGCTGGTCGAGGACATCATCGTCCTTGCCGAACCGTGGACGGGAGGAGTGGTGGGCCTGACCGCGCCAAGCGTCACCATCGCCGGCATGGACATGGACCGGTTCAGCGCGCCGAACCGGTTCTACTGGCTGTGCCTTGCCATCGCGCTCCTGGTCACGCTCGGGTATCGCAACATCCTGCGGGCACCGCTGGGAAGGGCCTTGCTCGCGATCCGCGACTCTGAGGTGTCCGCCCAGGCGATGGGCGTCCAACTCGCCCGGACGAAGGCGGCCGCTTTCGGGCTGTCGTGCCTCGTCACGGGCTGGGCCGGCGCGCTGCTGGGACATTTCTTCTACACGTTCAATCACGAAGTCTTCACGGTGGTGGTCTCGATCCAGCTGCTGCTCATGATCGTCATCGGCGGCATCGGATCGATTCATGGCGCCTTCTACGGGGCGATCGTGGTGGGGATCATCCCCCAGGCCATCAACATCGGGCGGGACTGGGTCACGGACATTCTGGGCACCGGCGGCGTGGCCATACCCGGCCTCGAGACCGGGATCTTCGGCCTGATCCTCGTCCTCTTCATTCTGTTCGAGCCGCTGGGCGTCCACGGCAGGCTCACGAAGTGGAAGATCTACTTCGAACTGTTTCCCTTCTATCGCCGCGACCTCTTCCGCCGCCAGCGGTCCTATCTGAAGACGGAGCGCCTCCGTTGAGCCTGCTTGACGTGCGCGACGTCACGATCCGCTTCGGCGGCGTCACCGCGCTCGCCGACGTCTCCTTCAGCGTGGAGCCGGGCGAGATCTTCGCCATCGTCGGGCCGAACGGCGCCGGCAAGTCGACGCTGTTCAACCTGATCTCGCGTTTCTGCGAACCCGAATCCGGGGACGTTCGCCTGGACGGGGCCAGCCTCCTGGACCTGGCTCCCGCCGACATGGCTCCGCTTGGCGTCGCCCGCACCTTCCAGAATATCGACCTGTTCGAAACGTCGACGGTGCTGGACAACCTGCTGATCGGACGCCATACCCGCCGTCAGTCCTCGTTCGTCGCACAGGCGGTCTTCAGCCCGGCGGTCCGGCGGCAGGAAATTGCGCATCGGGAAGCGGTCGAGCGAATCATCGATTTCCTGGATCTGCACGCCTACCGCGAGCAGCGGATTGCCGGCCTCCCGTACGGCACGCGCAAGGTGGTGGAAGTCGGCCGGGCCCTGGCGATGGAGCCTCGAATCGTCCTCCTTGATGAGCCTGCGTCCGGGCTGTCCCCGGAAGAATCGCGGGACATGCGGTTCTGGATCAGCGATATCCGCGCGGAGCTTGGGGTCACCGTCCTGATGGTGGAGCATGACATGGGCCTGGTCTCCGCCGTCTCGGATCGAGTGCTCGTGCTGGCGGAGGGCCGGGGCATCGCGCTGGGCACCCCCGCCGACGTGCAGTCGCACCCGGAAGTGGTGCAAGCGTTCCTCGGTGTCGAACCGGAGCCCACGGCATGAGTGGCGCGCTCCTCGAGGTCCGCAACCTGGAGAGTTACTACGGCCCGGTCCTGGCCATCCGCGGCATCAGTCTCGATGTGCCGGAGGGAGCCATCGTCGCGGTGCTCGGCGCGAACGGCGCAGGAAAGACGACCCTGCTCAAGACGATTTCCGGGGTTCTCACTCCGGAGAAGGGGGCTGTTCGGTTTGCCGGGGAGCCGATCGCGCGTCAGGAGCCCGACGCGATCGTCCGGCGCGGGATCGTGCACGTTCCCGAGGGACGCGAGATTTTTCCGCTGCTGAGCGTGGCCCAGAATCTCGCCATGGGTGCGTACACCCGAGCAGACCGCGCTGTCGCGGCGGACACGGTAAGGGTTCTGGACTACTTTCCGGTACTGCTGGAGCGCATGGCCCAACCCGCCGGGACGCTCTCGGGCGGCCAGCAGCAGATGCTTGCCGTCGCACGGGGCCTGATGGCGCGCCCGAAACTGATGCTCCTTGACGAACCGTCACTGGGGCTGTCGCCCATGCTGGTCCGCGCCATCTTCGACGTGATCCGGCGCATCCACCAGGAGCAAGGGATCAGCGTGCTGCTGGTCGAGCAAAATGCCCAACTCGCACTTGAGGTCGCCGACTTCGGCTACGTGATGGAAACTGGCCGCATCGTCCTGGACGGCCCCGCCGAAGCCCTCAAGGAGAGTCGCGACATCCAGGAGTTCTACCTCGGGGGCAGCCAGCATACTGCGCGCGACGACCGGCGCTGGAAGCCGCGGAAGTCCTGGCGGTAAGGTCCGTCATGTCGACTCCGCTGCTCAAGACCGGGGAGATGGTCCAGGCCGAACACGCCGAGACCCTCGGCCCGTACCAGATCGACGGCTGCGACACGGTGCCGAAACTGTTCCTGCACCGTTGCCTGACCCTGGGCAACCAGACCGCGCACCGGGAAAAGAAACTCGGAATCTGGCAAAGCCACTCGTGGGCGCAGCTCCTCGAGGCGGCCCGGGCGATCGCCATGGGCCTCTCGGCGATGGGGCTGAAGCGGGGCGACGTCGTGTCAATTCTCTCGGAGGACAACAAGGAATGGCTGTACGCTGATCTCGGGATCCAGTGCATGGGTGCGATCACGAACGGCATCTATCCGACCGACAGTGCAGAGCAGGTCGCCTTCCTGCTCAACGACTCGCAGAGCAGGTTCGTGATCGTCGAGAACGACGAGCAGCTCGACAAGTTCCTGGAGATCCGCGATCGCGTCGCCGAGGTGCGCAAGTGCATCGTCCTCGAACGCGAGGGGTTGCGGGGTTTCGACGACGACGGCGTGATGTTTCTCGACGACCTCTACCAGCTCGGCAACCGCGCCCACGCCGAAGCCCCGGAGCGCTTCGAACGCGAGGTGGCCGCGTCAACGCCCGGTGATACCGCCATCCTGATTTACACCTCCGGGACGACTGGACAACCGAAGGGGGCCATGATCTCGCACGAGAACATCGTCTTTTCGGTGCAGTCCGGCCTCACCATGCTCCCCGTGGAGGAGCGCGACGAGCAGCTGTGCTTCCTGCCGCTCTGCCACGTACTGGAGCGCCTGCTGTCCACGTTCGTCCCGCTGGCCGCGAAATCGGTGGTCAACTTTGCCGAGAGCTCCGAAACGGTCTTCGAGAACATGCGCGAGGTGTCGCCGTCCTTCTTCACCGCCGTGCCCCGGTTGTGGGAAAAGATCTATTCGCGCATCGCGCTGCTGAACGAGGAGGCAACCGTGGTGGGGCGGTGGGCGTTCGGGCGGGCGGTTGCCTGCGGCATGCAGCGGGCGGACTACCGGATGACCGGCCGCCGGGTCCCAGGCTGGCTGGAGGTGCGCTACCGGCTCTGGGACTGGCTGGTACTCGCGAACGTCCGTCGCATGATCGGCCTCGACCGTGCCAAGCGCGTCGCCACGGGGGCCGCGCCCATTTCCCCCGACCTGGTGAAGTGGTACTGGGCGATCGGCCTGGTGATGCTCGAGGGCTACGGGCAGACCGAGAGCTCGGGCGTGCTGTCGATCAACCTGCCGGACCGCAACGCGACCGGCTCGGTGGGTGTCGCGGTGCCCGGCGTCGAGATGCGGATCGCCGAACACGGCGAGATCGTGGCCAGGGGGCCGCTCGTGTTCCAGGGCTACTGGAACAACCGGGAGAAAACCGCGGAGACCATTCGCGACGGATGGCTGCACACCGGCGATGTCGGACGGGTCGACAACCGCGGCTTCTTTTGGATCACTGGGCGCATCAAGGACATCATCATCACGGCCGGAGGGAAGAACATCACGCCGGCCAGCATCGAGAACCAGATGAAGTTCTCGCCCTACATCTCGGACGCGGTCGTCGTGGGCGACCGCCGGAAATACCTCACGGCGCTGATCATGATCGATCAGGAGAACGTCGAGCGCTTCGCGCAGGAGCGCCGCGTGCCGTTCTCGGACTTTGCCTCGCTGTGCGCGGCGGAACCCGTGCAGGCCCTGATCCGCGCCGAGGTGGAGGCCGTCAACGACCGGTTCGCGCGCGTGGAGCAGGTGAAGGATTTCCGCCTGATCGACGCCTTGCTCACAGCCGAGGATGACGAGCTGACACCCACCATGAAACTTCGTCGCGACTTCGTGCAGCGCAAGCACAAGGCGTTGATCGAGCAAATGTACTGACATCGACAAGGAGAGCGAACATGACGTTCCTGAAAACTCTGGCGGCAGCCGTGATCCTCGCGACACCCGCCTTGGCCGATCAAGGCGTCAGTGACGACGAGATCGTCTTCGGTTCCGTCGGCGACCTGTCCGGCATCTTCGCTGCGTTCGGTGCGCCCGCGGTGACCGCCGCGCAGATGCATTTCGATTCGGTCAACGCGGCCGGCGGCATTCACGGCAGGACGATCCGGTTCGTCGTGGAAGACAGCAGCTACCAGATGCAAAGGGCGTTGCAGGGGTACAACAAGCTCGTCAACCGGGACCGGGTGTTCGCGATGTTCCTGTCGCTGGGCACGCCGATGAACATCGCCGGGTTCAAGCTCACGACGCCGAAGAACATTCCGAACGTCTCACCGCTGTCCGCCGCGAGGCAGATGCTGGAGGAGCCGATCCGCCTGCGCTTCCTGGGCACCAGCACGTATTACGACCAGATGCAGCTGGCGACGCGGTACATGGTGGAGCACCACGATGTCACGGCGGTCTGCACCATGTACATCCCGTCCGATTTCGGCATCGAGGTCCATGAAGCCGTTGGCGACGAGGCCGCCGCGGCGGACGGGGTGACGTATGTCGCCCAGACCGCCCACAAGCCCGACGAGACGGACTTCGCCGGTTCACTGCAGAAACTGCAAGCCGAGGGCTGCGAGATGGTCGCGCTGGCACTCGGCATCCGCCAGACCATCACGGTGCTGGGGACCGCGAAGAAGCTCGGTTTCAACGACATCAAGTTCGTCGGCTCCTCGGGCACCTTCCACACCTTGCTCGCCAAGGTGCCCGGCGGATTGACCGAGGGCATGTACGCGGCCGCCGGCTGGGCCGATCTGGCTGCGCGCGCCGACCAGCCGGAACCGGCGGCCTTCATCGCGGCCTACACCGAAGCCCACGGCGAATTCCCGGGCACGGGCGCCCTCCTCGGCTACTCGGCCGCGACCGGCCTGACCCGGGCGCTCGAGAAGGCAGGGCGCGATCTCACCGTCGACAGCTTCCTCGCGGCGATCGAGACCCTCGACTACTACGACCCGATCCTCGACAACCACGTCGACTATTCGGCCGACGACCATCAGGGCTCCGACGAGGTCATCCTCTCGGTGATCGAGGGCGGACAGTGGAAGGAAGTCGCCCGCCTCCAGTGAGCTGGGGCGCGGCCGCCGGGTGTCCGGGCGACAGCAGGCGGTCAGAGGGACCGTAGACGCGGACGAAATCAGGCGTCACTGACGTGAATGGACTGTCGGCGGGGCCGGCATTGCAGGCCCTTCCGTCATGCTCCGTCACCCTGCCTGCGCTGGCCGCGTAGCTGCGGTTTGAATCCCGCTCGTCGATGTCCAGGCGGCCCTGCGCACCAGACGCGTCTGGATTTGCCCGTCCGGTCGGATCCGCCCTCGCCCGGCCCCGTCGACCGGGACGGCGCCGTAGAGGTGACCGGAGGCAACACGGCGGCCACGAAAACACCCGGTCAGGCTTCACTGCTGACCTACGTGCGCCTTTCTGGCATCATATGCGCACATTTATGAAGGTCTGCGCATTGAGTTGACAGCGATAGCGCACGCGTTCCATGCGATCTCGCATGGCAAAACTGCCGTGCTTCGGATGTTGCCCGCATTCACGCTGTCCGCTTGATCCCTCTCCCGTCTGGCTGCCTGCGCAGTGGAGGCCGAGCGCAGCATGGGGACTTCACGATGAAAGCCACGACGAACAAATCCGCAGGCGGGTCCTCATTACTTGTTGTCAGCCTGCTTTTGCTGTTCGGCTTGGTGCTTGGGGCGCACCCGGCCCCGGCACAGATGCAGGACGCCTGCCCGCTGCCCGCCGGCGTGACTCCACCGGCAGATCTGCACGTGACGGCGCAGGACGTGGAATCGGGCAGCGCCAGCCTGATGGACTTCGCGCTGGCCGTGAGAGATCAAAATAACGAAATCGGGTCGGGAACGAGTTTGGAGCAAGTGTCGTACCTTGGTTGTCGGGTCAGGCAAGAGGGGAGTCCCTACCGCTCGGGATCCACCTACCTTGTGCAACTGACGCCGGACGGCAGGATTCTTGTCCACGCGAAGGACATGGCCTTGTCGGGCCGGCAACTCCACCCCTTGATTTACGGGGCGATACTTCAGGCATTGGGCATCAACCCGGCCGACTTGGCCGACCCCGCGACTTTCTTCGCTGCTTTCGCTGCTGCCGCAGCCGGGGATGGCGCCTCGTTCGGCATCCCCAGTGTTCCAGGCGCCTCTGGATACGCCTTCGCATATCTATCGGCCAATTTTCGCGCCCCGCTCGTGATGCTCGCCGGATTCGATCTCGGCGAATCGCATCTGACCGAAGAAACGATCGAACACATCGAACCGGCCGTTACCGCAAGCGACGTCGTGGACCGGGCAACCCTGAAGGCATTCGTCACGCAGGCGGGGGAATACGTTCTCGCGCTCCAGGAGAGCGGCGATCCGGCGGCTTCGTCGAAAGCGCGGATCGCCCTGCGGGATCCGAACGGACCCTGGAGGCACGGATCCGTGTACCTCTACGTCCTGGACCTGAACAGCAACGTGATCCTCTTTCACGGAGTGTTTCCGGACAGATTCGAGCTTCGGCCGCTGGTGCCGACCGTCCGCGACGCGGTGACCGGAGAACTTGTTCTGCCGCAGGTCATTGCGGCGGCGAGAAGCAGCCCGGAAGGTGGCTTCCTCGAGTACTACTGGGATGATCCCACCGACGACACCGACCGCGCCGACATCCCCAAGGTGGGCTACGCCCGGGTGTTCACCGGTCACGTACAGAGGCCGGACGGAAGCGCGATTCCGATCAACCTCATCGTCGGCTCGGGCTTCTACGGCACCGCGCCCGAGGGGGTGGCGGGGGACCACGACACGGTTGTCGAGTCCATCCTTCCACAGGTCATGCGGGCCATGACGGCGAGCACGGTCGATGCGGTCTCGGGCCGCATCGGCCAG
>JAJDYI010000030.1 GCA_022825235.1 Alphaproteobacteria bacterium
TCGCACCGCCGCCGCCGCCCAAGCGACGCGGCCGGCCACCCAAACCACGGAGGAGCGACGACTGAACTGGCTCGTCACCAACCCCCACGACTGGGGAAAATTACTTCGGCACTTCTGGGGAAATTTACTTCGGTATTGACACACCACCGATGACGACGCCCTTCACCGAGACGGGCGCGATCGACGAGGCGGCGTTTCGCGCGGAGACGCGGTTCCTGTTGGACGCCGGCGTCCACGGCCTGGCAGTGGGGGGTAGCTCGGGCGAAGGCCACGCGCTTTCCACCGACGAGGTCTGCCGCCTCACGGAAATCGCGGTCGAGGAAGCGGACGGAAAGGTCCCGGTGATCGCGGGGATCATCGTCGACTCGACCCAGCAGGCGATCGAGCGAGGCTCGGCGGCCGCTGCTGCGGGCGCGGCGGCGCTGCAGGTGACGCCGGTGCACTACCTGTTCCGGCCCGACGATGCCCACATGAAGGAGCATTTCCGCGAGTTGACCGAAGCGGTCGAGGCGCCGGTGGTCATCTACAACGTCGTGCCCTGGACCTACCTGTCGCCGGAGCTCCTGGTGGAGATCATGACCGACGTGCCCGGCGTGGTTGGCGTCAAGCAGAGCGCGGGCGACCTCAAGCTGCTGGCGGACCTGCTGGCGACCGCGCCGGAAGGTGCGCGCATCATGAGCGCGGTCGATGCGCTCATGTACCCCTCCTTCGCGCTGGGTGCGCACGGGGCCATCGCGGCCATCCTGACGGCGGCGCCCAAGGCCACGGTGGACCTCTGGGACGCGGTGGGAGCTGGCGATCATGCCGGTGCACTCGACCTGCACGGGCGGTTGCTGGCGCTGTGGAACGCGATGGTCGGCGACAACTTGCCGGCCGCGGTCAAGGCGGCGCTGGACCATCAGGGGGTTGCCGGCGGGTTGCCGCGGCGGCCGATGGCGGCGGCCTCCGGCGCTCAGCGTCAGGCGATTGGCCAGGCCCTCAGGGGGTTGCCGCATTGAGCACAGTCGAATCTTTGGATCAATATCGTAACAAGACCTGCCTCGAAAACGTTGGGACACCAGCGTCGACATATGAACTTTTCTGTGTAGCGCAGAGCAATCTGGCCACGAACGGGGAAGCTGGATTCCCCTGGACCGCTGCGGAATGATCGCTGGAATCTGAACGACATTGACTTATATGTCAATAACTGATCAACTACGCAGCCTGGTGGATGCCGGTCGGCTTCACACCGTTGATCCACTGGATTCCAGTTTGGAAGTAAGGCGGGTCATGGTGGTATCGGATGAAGTCCGACAGCTAATGGACGGACCATGGTCATCTGACGCCATGGAAAGGCGTGCCTACCGTCTTCGGGCTGACCTAGAGTCATTCGTTAGGGGGCAAGTCGTCGCGCTTTCATTGACTCCGTACGCTCATAAATCAGCGTACATGGGCCTGCTTGCTCCTAGGAGAGATGCGTTTTGGGATATAAGAAGTCGCGATCCGAAACCTGGCCTACGTGTCATCGGCCACTTCGCCGAAACCAACGTGTTTGTCGCATTGGTCTGGCGGCCCCGTTCGGTCGTTTTTGAGGGACGTTTACCTCTCGGCGATGTAGAAGGCCCAAACTGGGACGCCGCCAAATCGGAATGTCGAGAGCAATGGAAAGCCCTTTTTCCAAATCACCCGCCGTTAATTGGGGAGACTATCGGTGATTACATCTCCGAAAACGGACTTTTGGTCTGAAATTGAGGATCCCAGCGCGCGCATCCCTGCAGGGAAGCTGGAGTACCTTCGTGAACGTTTTCGTAACGATATGTACGATTTTATTCTCAAGAAGTTTCTGGACCAACAGGATCGATGCGGCCTTACGAAAGCCAGTCTCGCTCGGAGATTGTCTTGTGATGCTGCGAGATTGAATAGATTGTTGGGTGCGCCTGGAAACTGGACGTTAGCAACTGTGAGTGATCTCCTCGCTGGGATTTCAGGAGAGGCCTTGGACCCGCAGTCCACTAGAGTTCGCGGAAGAGTGCCAAGAAATATGACGTCGATTGATCTCCTTACGGTGCAGTCGTCAAATATAAATGGAGTACAAAATATTTATCGGTCTCCATCCGAATATTCAGATGTTGCAGGGAACAATTCCGCAATAATTGTACAGGCATCCCGATGAACACAAAGGGTCAGTGTAATGTATCTGTTCTCGCTGCAGTGTTTTGCGAAGGGGTGAGAGTGGAAAGTAACGGAAAAGAGATTCTTATCGGTGTGTACAGCGGGACAATTAACGTCCCCCGGATTCCTGGGATTATAGCTCTGCATTGCTGGATAAACTTGAGTATTCAAGATCCGTCCTCGATCTCACTAAATTTCAGAATAACAGATCATAGAAATCAACAGGTTCACATATCCGAAATCCACACTGAAACGAAGGAAGGGAACAGCCACGGAAGCATTGTTTTGACCCCGATCAATTATGAGGTCAAAGATCCGGAGGGGTTTCTCCTCCTTGAATACAGCGAGCGCGAAGGAGAATGGAGGCACCTAGTTAAGAAGCACGTGAGGTATCAAAGTAACTGAACTCTTAGCCAGATGCATCGGCACCGTTTTGCGTCGTGGCGCGAAGCCAGCCGGGGTCGGATTCGCACGGGCACGTCTCCTGCTCAGAGGCTGGTCCGTCAACGGAGCCAATTGAGACAGCCGGCCGCCTCCAGCACCTGAGCGAGTTCGGCGTTCTCGCCGAGGCGGGCATACCTCTCGCGAAGGACGCGGAGCGAGCGGGCATGATAGCGCTGCGGCTTCTGGACCCAGCGGTCTCCGGAGAGATCCACCTCGAACTCCTCGGCTTCCTCGGCGATGGCCCGGGCATTGGCGTCGGACCAGGGGAGAAAGCGGCCTCCGACCTCTTCCGCCAGTAGCGGCATCAGGGTCGGCTCCAGCGCGGGCCACGTCTCGAACGCACCATGCGATTTCGGGTCCTGCATCTCTCGGCACCATGCGAGCGTCCGGGGTGGGATTAGTCCGGCGCCAGTGGGATCGGTTGAAAGCTGCCAGACCTGAGCGCCAATGCCGAAATCGGCGAAGGCGGGCCGAGCACCGAACAGGTACCTCCGGCTTTCCAGGTGCGCCTCCAGCAGCTCCAGCATCCGGGCAAGCGATTGCTCGATGATCGGTGCCGTTTCCGGTGACGATCCCACGAACCAGACGCGGGGGACCATGCGTTCGCGCACGCCCCGGGCCTGCTCGGCCACGGCATCGTCGCTGGCGCCCGGGAGCATCGACCGGGCGATCCGATCGGCGGCCGACAGCTGGTCCGCCTCGTCGCGCCAGCGATAGTGGAACATGTGCTTGTTGCCCCACTCATCGCCGTACTCCTCGAGGAGGGCCGAGAGGAAGGCGAGCACGGGGTCGTCGGGCTGGATCGCGGGCTCGGGCACTTCCGCCTCGAACCGCTCGATGACGGGGGTCGAATCCTGGAGGCCCTCGCCCTCGGGCGTGACGACCAGCGGCACGAGCGGCAGCCGGGCATGGGCCTTGAACTCGGCCTCGTTGTCAGGCGTTCGCGTCAGCCACTCGTGCGCGATGCCCTTGTAGCGGAAATAGGCACGAACCTTCACGGAGTACGGGGAGAGTTCCGAGCCAAAGATGCGATAGCGTGCCACGAGCGGTCTCCAATCTGCGAAGGGCCGAACTTGCCAGCGACCATCGCTCGATGGCAAGGCACATGGCCGCCGTGGCTGGACGCCACAGCGCAATGGGGTGTCGCTACGTACTGCCGGTATTCCGGCGGAGCCATGAGCTGCGACGCGGTAGCGCAGGTGAAACCGCCCCGGACCGATTCCGATGCGATGGTGTCGGTCGTGGATTCCGCGAGCCGCCCCCGGTCCCTGTGCGCCCTCCGGGCATGGAGGGATCCCGGCACCTGCACACCACGCGGCGCTCCGACAGGGGTTGTGACAGACTGTGCGAACCTGCCGGCAATGCGCTTGGCGGGCATACACAGGATGGCGACAGGGAGACCGCGATGACCACCTTGCTTTTCCACCATGAAAGCTCGGCCAGGCATGACACCGGTCCCGGCCATCCCGAGCGCCCGGCACGGTATCACGCGGTGATGGAGGCATTGTCCGTCGACGCGTTTGCAGATCTCGTTCGACGCGAGGCCCCTGAGGCCGAACGTGAGCAGGTCGCGCATGCCCATAGCGCGCGTTATGTCGAAGCGCTGCTGGATGCCGTGCCCGAGACGGGACTGATCCGGGTGGATGCCGACACCGTGCTGTCGCCGGATTCGGGCGAGGCGGCGCTCCGCGCCGCGGGCGCGATGGTGGCCGCGGTGACGGCGGTGATGGGGGGCGAGGCCACCAATGCCTTTTGCGCGGTCCGGCCGCCGGGGCACCACGCCGAGCCCGAGCGCAGCATGGGGTTCTGCATATTCAACAACGTCGCGGTGGGCGCGCTGCATGCGCGTCGAGTGCTCGGTGCAGAGCATGTGGCCGTGGTCGACTTCGACGTCCACCATGGCAACGGGACCCAGGCAAGGTTCGAAGCCGACCCGTCGCTGTTCTTCGCCTCGACCCATGAGTTTCCCCTCTATCCCGGAACGGGCCGCGCTGACGAGCGGGGCGTTGGGAACATCGTCAATGTCCCGCTCGAACCGGGGTCGGGTTCGACCGAGTTTCGCGCGGGGATGGAAGGGGCCGTGTTGCCGCAGCTCCGGGCGTTCGAGCCCGACCTGATCCTGGTGTCCGCGGGCTTTGACGCCCATGTGCGAGACCCGCTGGCAACGCTGCGGCTGGTGGACGAGGACTTCGCGTGGGTGACGGAACGGCTCTGCGAGGTTGCCGATGAGGTGTGCGGCGGTCGGCTGGCCGCAACGCTTGAGGGCGGCTACGACCTCGGGGCTCTCGCGACGAGTGTCACGGAGCACGTTCGCGTGTTGATGTCGGCCTGACGCCGCGGCGGTGCGGGCCCAGTTTCATGGTTTCGCTGCGCCGGTCCGGGGGATGAGTGACGTGTGCGTGTGGGTTGCCTAGGGAGCTAGCGCTGGCAGGCGTGACGGCCTCATCCGGGATCATCGTGCCTCCGGTGCGCGCTGCACACGGGGACGAAAGATCGTTCGGTCGTGGTAGGGGACGGGCAGGAAGGTCACTTGACTCGGCTTGACCGCCGGCGGCTGGCGGTCGTGCAAGGTGAATACTGCTGGCTGGGTCACAGGAGGCCGTGGTCTTGGCAAGACCTATGATCGATCTGAATTGCAGGCAGGGCGGGGCGAGGCATGGGTGCGCGGCCACTGATCATTGACTGTGATCCCGGCCAGGACGACGCCATCGCCTTGTTGATGGCGATCGCGTCTCCTGAGGAATTCGACCTGCTCGGCGTCACGGCGGTTGCCGGCAACGTGCCCCTGGCGAAGACCGAGGCCAACGCGCGCCGGATCAGGGACCTGGCCGGTCGACCGGAACTGCCGGTGTATGCCGGCTGCCCGCGGCCCATGGTGCGCGCTCCCGTGACCGCCGAAGCCGTGCACGGCCCGAGCGGGATCGACGGCGCCGATCTGCCTGAGCCGAGCCGCCCGGTTGAAGGGGCTCATGCCGTGGACTTCCTGGTGCAGAGGCTCGCCAAGACGTCCCGTCCGGTGACGCTTGCGACCCTCGGGCCACTCACGAATGTCGCGCTCGCGATCATCAAGAACCCGACGATCCTCGACAACGTGGCCGAGATCGTGGCGATGGGTGGCGCGGTCGGGCTTGGCAACGTCACGCCGGCGGCCGAGTTCAACATCTATGCGGATCCGCATGCGGCCCATGTGGTGTTCGAGGCAGGCGTGCCGCTCACGATGATTGGGCTCGATATCACCAGGCAAGCAATCGCGACATCGGCCCGTATCGAGGCGATCCGGTCGCTGGGGACTCCGCCTGCGGCGGCCGTTTGCGGCATGCTCGAGTACTACGGTGCGCGAACCACGGCTACGTATCGCCACGGTCCTCCGCTCCACGACCCGTGCGTGATCGCGTATCTCCTCAAGCCTGAGCTGTTCAATGGGCAGGACATGTGGGTCGCGATTGAGCTCGCGGGGGAGCACTCTCAGGGACGGACGGTCTGCGATCTGTATGGACGGAGCGGTGCGCCGAACGCCCGTGTTCTGGAACGCGTTGATGCCGATGGCTTCTTCGCGCTCTTGAACGAACGCCTGGCGCGACTATCCGTTTCGACACCGTAACCCTGTCGGCTCCCGGTTGTTCGATCGGGGACGGCTGAGACGCAGGGATTTGGGCGGGGCCCGCCACGAGTAGCCTCGAGCGCAAGGCAAATTGCCCCCGCCGCTTTCGCCCGAATAATTCGTTCGGCTCACCATTCGGCCCGCAATGGTCTGATCAACCCAGGTTATGGGCCGGTTGGCGACAGGTAGCGAGCATCGCCGACCCGCGTCGGGCGGTCACCGCTCGCGCTGATTGCATTCGGGCGGTGCGAACCGTAGGCAAGGTAGAAAGATGTTTGGCGGACAGGGGCTTCCGAACGAGTCCAACGCGGGCACGCGTGGAACTAACATCGAGCGTCTCTAGGGCAGGGGGATTCACGGTGAACTACAGTCTTCAGGCAGATCTCGGATTGGAAGGAAAGGTTGCCATCGTCGCGGGCGGCGGAGCGGCTGGCGACGGCATCGGAAACGGTCGCGCGGCTGCCATCCTCCTTGCGCGTGCGGGCGCCAAGGTGTTCGTGGTGGACCGGTCGCTTGAACTCGCCGAGGGCACCGTCCGAATGATCGAGTCAGAAGGCGGCGTGGCGGTTGCCCACGAGGCCGATCTTACCGACGAGGATCAGTGCGCCGCCATGGTCCAGGCCGCAGTCGGTCAGTTCGGACGGCTTGATGTTCTCGACAACAACATCGGTATCGCGAGCCTCAGCGCGGTAACCGAGGAGACCCAGAGCCAGTGGGAACGGGTCATGCGGGTCAACGTCGAAGCAATGTTCCTCAACGCCAAGCACGCCATCCCGGCGATGATCGAGAGTGGCGACGGCGGCGCGATCGTGAACATCTCCTCGATCGCCGCATTGAGACCGCGTGGCATGTCCGCTTACTCCACGTCGAAGGCCGCGGTCATCGGCCTTACCCGCGCGATGGCCATCGACCACGCCAGCGACGGCATTCGCGTCAACTGCATCGCTCCGGGCGTGGTGTACACGCCGATGGTGTACGCGGACGGCATGTCGGACGAGGCGCGCGAACAACGAAGGAAGTATTCGCTCCTCGGCATCGAGGGGACCGGCTGGGACATCGGCCGCGCGGTGGTCTTTCTCGCGTCGGGTTGGGCGCGTTACATCACCGGCCAGACCCTCGTGGTCGACGGAGGCGGCACCCTGGGGGGCCCGCCGCGCTACAGCGGCACCGAGGCGGGGCAAGTGAGCGGCTACCAGCCGTAGCGGCCACCGGCGATTGCCCGGAGCGGGTAGGTCGCTGGCCGGGTCCGGTGAAGCCTCGATCCCGCGGATAGCTGATGACGTGAGCAGGGTGCGGGGGCCCGGCGCCGCCGCGCCTCCCATCGTCGCGACGGGAGCGAGGGAGCCTTCGCGTGTGGCCTGCCCCCTGGGTGGGGCCGTCGTTGGGCTGAGAAACCGAGCGACTGGACCGCCTCCTACCGGGGCCACGTGCAGCCAGATCGTTGCTGCTGTTCGGATTGAGATCCGGCGGCCAGCACAGGCACAAGAGCGGCCGAGTGCCCGGACATTGCAAGAGATTATCGGCACCAAAGGAAAACGGTATTCGCACTACTGCCTTGCCGCGACCATTTTGTACGTATCGGGTTCGGAGCTTAGCCGCGCTGAACTGTAAGTCGCGAGGAACGAGGCGTGGTGCCGGGGAGCAAAGAGACCGGCAATCAGGAGCTGGCAGCCGTCAAGAGGATGAGCGACAGGATTCTCGGAAAGCGACGGGGTCGCCACATTCTTACCGCAGCCGGGATTGCACTGGCCATCGCGGCTGTGACCGTGCTGGCGTCGACCACCGATCCGGAGCCGGCGCAGGCCTGCCTGTTGCCCGGCATCCCTTGCTAGTGACAGATCCCTCCTCCCGGTCACTGGCAGTGCAGCTGGCGCGTGAGAACGCGCCGGCTGTACCCATGTTGCGGGACGCGCGGTTGAAGGGAAGGGGCGGGAGAGTGTCCACGACCGTGACTCTCCTCTCCGCTCGTGAGGGGAGGGAAACGGGGCAGGGGACTGGTGTTGATCTCGTAGCTTCTCTCGACGTTGGCAGTCCTGCAGGCCTTGCCTTCATCCTCGGAGCTCGCGAAGACGACGACTCGCTCCTTTACTTGAATCTCGCTGGCAGTTTTGCTGACTACGAGGAGCATGGCCCCCACACGCTCATCGCGGGCGAGACAGGAAGCGGGAAGGGAGTCCTCACTCAAGGGCTCCTGTTGCAGATGATCGCTTTCAACGATCCTGCTACCGCGGAGCTCATCCTCATCGATCCCAAGAAGGGTGTGGACTTCGGTTGGTTGAACGGGGCTCCGCATATGAAGCAGCCGATCGTGACCGAGGTTGATGCGGCCGCGAGTGTGTTCGCGAACCTCGTCGTGGAGATGGATGCTCGTTACCAACTCCTCGTCGACCACGGTGTACCTCATATCGGCGCGTACAATAGGAACGTTTCGCCGGAACAACGTCTGTCGCGCATCTTCCTCGTTCACGATGAGCTCGGCGCGTGGATGGCCCAGGAAAAGGAGTATCAGGAGGTGGTGCTTTCTTCTGTCTCCGCGCTTGGCATGAAGGCTCGGGCGGCGGGCATCCACCTTGTTCTCATCACGCAGCGTGCCGACGCGGACGCGGTTCCGACACGACTGCGAGACAACATGGGCAACCGACTTTGCCTGAAGGTGCAGAATTCGACTGGTTCGCGCATGGTTCTCGACAGGCGCGGTGCGGAGAAGCTGCTTGGGAAAGGCCACCTCGCATGCATCCTTGCCAACCAAGCCACCCCACCAGGACAGGAGTTCTTCGTCGTCCAAGTTCCGTTCGCCGAATTCGACGACTTGCAACGGTTGGCGGCCGCCGTGATGGCGTATTGGCGCGGACGCACTTGATGGTGTTCGTGGCTACAGAAAAGTCCTGACAAATTTTGCAGATCTGTTCTTGACGCGATCTGCGAAAACCGACCGAGCATGCAATGGATTGTCCCGGCGACTCGCCAAGAACGTGCTTCCCACCTGAACCGATTTTGCGATCCGAGGAGGGCGTCGCCGTGCGCTGGTGCGATCGCGGCGCTGCGGCGTTGGTGTGAGATTGCACGGGCCGGGGAGACCGGCGCAACCTCGGACAGAATTTTCTCTTGGCAGTCTGAGCCGCATCGGGTTCGCCGGAGACAAATCGGGCTGGGCCGGATCCACTATCACACGGTCGGGCTGTCACCGTATCGATGGACTGGCTGGGGCAACGCCAGGCGCGGATCGAGACGGCGCGCGCCCGGCGGCACCTGCAGGCGGGGACGCTGGTGCTCTACGACGTCTCCTCGAGTTACCTCGAGGGGCGGTGCTGCCCGCTCGGGCGCCGCGGCCACTCGCGCGACGGGAAGAAGGGCAAGCTGCAGATCGTCTACGGGCTGCTGTGCAACGCTGAGGGGTGCCCGGTGGCGGTCGAGGTCTACGCCGGCAATACCGGCGACCCGGCCACGCACGCGGACCAGATCCGCAAGGTGCGCACCCGCTTCGGTCTTGAGCGCGTGGTGTTCGTCGGCGACCGGGGGATGCTGACGAGCGCGCGCATCAACGAGGAACTCCGCCCGGTCGAGGGACTGGACTGGGTCTCGGCGCTCCGCAGCAACGAGATCGCCCGTGCGCCAGCCGGCAGACTGGGGACTTTTACTTCGGCGCTATCGGGGAGTTTTCATCCGGCACTGACAATGGGCAAGCACTTCGGCTGGGAGTCTCGGACGGCAGCCGGCTGCGCTACTGGCGCGACACGGAACGGATCGACGCCGAGGCGCGCCTCGACGGCATCTACGTGATCCGCACCTCGGTGCCCGGGACGGTCCTCGACGCCGACGCCGCGGTCCGGGCCTACAAGGCGCTCGCCGCGGTCGAGCGCGCCTTCCGGTGCCTGAAGACCGTGGACCTCCACCTCCGCCCGATCCACCACCGCCGGAGCGAACGGGTCCGCGCCCACGTCTTCCTGTGCATGCTCGCCTACTACGTCGAGTGGCACATGCGGCGCCTGGGCGCCGCTCCTGTTCGCCGAGGATGACCCCGCTGACGCCGCCCGGCGCCAGCGCTCCCCGGTCGCGAAGGCCACGCCCTCGGCTAGCTCCGACGCCAAGGCCGAGACCCGCCGCACGCCGGAGGGCCTGCCCGTGCACCACTTCCGCGGACTGCTCGACCACCTCGCCACCCTGACCCGCAACACCGTGCAGGTGCACGGCGCCGAGCAGCCCTTCCAGCAGCTCACCGTACCCACCGACCTCCAGCGCCACGCCTTCGAACTCCTCGACGTCCGGATCGCCGTATAGTCAGAACGTGCACACCGCTTCTTCGGCTATCCTCCACGGATGCAGCCGCTTGCTGACTTCAAACCCCAGAACTTCGAGCTAGCGGGTCCAGGCTGCGTGCCAGCAGGCTCGTGTTCAGTTAATCTTGGCGCTAGAAGGGCACTCAGGGGAAGATTTGAACTATAACAGCCTTCAAGTGCCCTCACGATGAGTGCATTAATGAGTAGAAGCTATATCTTGACGACCCCACGATCAAGCGAAACGAGATTGGAGAAACCCGGTGGTAGGCTCTTGAACTGATCATTACTGCCGTTCTGTTGATGATGGAGAAGGCTTCTAAGTGGTAATTCGATGAGTTGGGCGTTGGGCAGGTTCTGGCCTGAGTGCCGATAAACTGTGCGTTTGTAGGGTTTACGAAACGGGCTTACTGCATGGGAACCGCCGAATTGCCCGCAATTGCATACGACTACATTACAGAATAGCATGCGACCGAGAGCTTCGGACAAATGGTCAAAAGAATTTGTGTCGCGGTTATAGGCGAGCACAAACAAAGTTTGAATCCTGTTTCTATACATAACAATCCGATCCAGGTCCATGAAGTCATAACATAATGCAACAGCGAATTTTCCTAAGCACTCGCTTTCAAATACCCAGACGGTGGGATTCGAGACAAAATTTACTCTCGATGCACTTATGCTGAGCAGTTTCCTTTTTTCGCCTGGTGCTGGATAGGTTTTACCGAGTCGTCGGATCTCAGTCCGAAGGGCTATTTTTTGTCCCCCTAGAATGCGGGGGACGATTACAACGGCCTCATTCGATACAGCTGGGTGCGGCTGGGCCGGTTCTATTCGGTAGTCGAGGCCGGCAACAATTATGGCCTCTAAGTCTTCTGACGCACGTGCGACCTGCCTTTCGAATCCGATTGGAACTGACAGCTCAGGAAAAAGAATTATGTCCGGTTTACGGTCCAAGCCCTTTAAGGATGCGAGATAGTGTCGAATTTCCCTCTTCGCACGGCGCTCTTCATGGGAAGAGATTTGCACGCTTTGTTGCCAATTGCCTGATACATTATCAACCCATGCAGCATCGTCGTGAAGCGAAGTTTGGATGACGCCCACTCGCAACGTGTCATTCGTCATCGGCGTCCCCTTCTTCATCTTCTCTAGTACCTGCCGCGAAGTCGGTCAGGCGAAATGGGATAAGCTGGCGAGGTTGGTTCATGGAAACGGCGAGTTGGTTTGCCACAAGGACCTGTTGCGCACTTGCAATTGCGTTTAGAAGTTCATTAGGTCCCATCAACAAGGGGGTATCAAAATCTGCGTCATTTGGCGCTTGCCCGTCAATCCAGCCAAAAAGGCTCGGATTTCGGGTGATTGACCGCGTCTCCGCTCGACGGGTACCTAGGCAGCCCTCGACAATTTGAAGGGTGAGTGAGGAGATCGCAAGCGATCGGATCCAACGTGTTTGGGGTAAAGGAAATACCTGTTCATTTCCGCGGATATTCCAGATCCTTGGCGCTTTGTGATTCAGTCGCAACTGATCAAGCAATAGGCGCCCAACGCCCGTCAACCGCCGTTCCCATTCGTTCAATTTTCGTCCGCCTTGCGTATGGGCAAAATAGCGGTAGTCCTTAACAGAGGTTGCGGAAGGTCGAAGTGTGATTTGCGCGCTTGAATTCGGATTCGCAAAATGCCGCCATTCTTCCCAGCTTACTCTGGCCCGCTCACGATCGCTCGGAAACGCCGATCTCCACTCATTTGGTACTAGGACATTGTTGGGGTGGAGAAGATCCAAGCGAGTTTGATGAACACTCAACTCATTCACAATCGGCGACACTAGCTGGCGCACGATTTCTAGTGCGGTCCATTCACTGCGTCTGGGATCGAAGGGACTAAGCTCTTGAGATAGAAACCTAGTCCATTCTGTAAGCGTTATCCAGCCATCGTTTGGAGGGTGGAGCGATCTGGCGGCACGAGTAAACGCTTTCTTTTTGGATGCAAAAGCGGTGGCAACGCGTTCCTCGTTTCCGACGATCATTTCGCGTATCCAACCGGAATCGGTTTCCGGTAAAGGAGCGTTGGTGTCCAGCAGCCGGTGCCAGCCCCCCTCGGACAGGAACTCCGGGTAGCGACGCGAAGCTCTGATATCGGTGACTCTTGGTGATGACAAGAGCAAACCGAACCGCTTCCAAGAAGCAGTCGGACGGTCATCAACGCTTAAGGCAGACTCGGTCAGGTGCGCCCAAACACCTGGCCGTAGGCCAGTTTCGCGCTCCCACGCCTCGGCGGAATCACTAAATGAGACGCTTACAAATTGGCTAGCTAGTCGTGCTAAGCGCTTCGCGAGGTCACCATTTGTGTGCGTGTGACGAACAACCTCCGCAATTGCTAGCAATGCAACACCAAACTCAGTTCGGCTGAGGTTATGAAACCAAGCTAAGTTCTCCTGTCGATCTAGAAACGCTCCGGGATCGATACGGC
Organism: Alphaproteobacteria bacterium; assembly: GCA_022825235.1. Taxonomy (GTDB): domain Bacteria; phylum Pseudomonadota; class Alphaproteobacteria; order TMED109; family TMED109; genus VXPW01. The sequence goes on from JAJDYI010000030.1 coordinate 12,934, forward strand.
AGACATCTTCAAGATGACGCAGCACGGCTTCCCGATCCGACCGAAGCGCATTTTCCGAAGTCCAAGTTCTGGTCGCAAGGAGCACACCTCGAGCAAGGACTTGGAGTGATAAACCCCCATAATAGTCGGCCCATACAGTGTAGCCTCTCGCCCGGGTCTCTTTTATCCATTCTGCGATTTCACTTAGTCCTCCATAGCCAGTTATTCGACAATATTCGTGGATTCTGTAAAATAAACGCGGTTTTCCTGGGTATTCGCGAGATGCCTGAAGCAATAAGCTGAAGCAGTGGCGTAACTGCCGATCTTCGTCACGTTTCTGTGCCTCTTCCAATAACGCCAGCTTCTTGTTTGTCTCTTCGATAGCAGACATGTGTTCGGCAGTATCTTTTGGCGAGGTAGTTTCAGGGTCGCGAGCCCGTGCCTTGAGATCTTGCAGAGATCGTGCGGTCTCTACGAGACCGTCAGCCTCTCGAACGAGGATGGGCGCTAATGTGGCAATTCGCCCTGCCGCAAATGCAGCGCGTGTATCAGGCCGGATTTCATGCTCGGGGATATTTGCCAATAACAGCCATTCTAGGAGCTTTAGACGCTCCTCTAAGTCCTCATCATCCAACGTGTTAACATTTGCTGCGGCTATTGCTGATATTTGCCCAAGCGTCTTAGTGAGAAGTGCGGTAGGATTTGCGCCGTCAAGCGCTGTGTGCTGAATGGCTGCCTCTCTGGCCTTTCTTTCGCGCTCCTCTTTTTTTTGTGACGACCGGGCCGTTGTGACCGCAGAGTCCGCAGAGCGCATGCTGACCCAATCGCCCAGGCTAACGGGATCATACTTGTCTGGATTTACATCGACGCCTGTATCACAATCTTGCAGCAGGTTACGATAGAACTCAAGCCATCCACAGAGTTCATCGAAGTCGTAAGAAAGAACTAAGTGATCATCGACGAACCGAAAGTGCGCGAGAGAACGCTTCCGAATAACTCGCTGGTTGACCGCTTCATCAACTCGAAGCATGGCAGCATTTGCCAGGAAACCTGCCACAAACAATCCAGTGGGAATGCCTCCTACTAGCCGTCGGCCAAAACTGGGTTCTACATTTTTTAAAGTATTTTGCGGCATTTTAGTGTCATCGAGACGGAATCTCAGCATTCCAGAAAGTAATGTTCGCAGCCGATCGTCGCTGCCGACTGCAGTGGTCAGCCCGTCAAAGACTGCATTTGTCTTTAGGTTTGGATAAAACTGTTTCAGATCAAACGAAGCATGATAGATTCTGGTTGTTGGCGTTTGTTCGGGCTTGGGCAACCAGAACCCGTCGTATAAGTAACGCAAGCCTTCTTTCTTTGCTGAAATTGCCGCTAACCTATCGGCTTGGTCTAGATGTTCTAGTTCGGGCGGCAAGGCTCGTGCCATCGCTCGGGCGGTCAATGCCACATGTCGTCGAAACAATGGCCAACTATGTTGAAACTTGCGATAGAGGTGGCCGCTCGCATGCCTGTATGGCCCGATCTCTAAGACCGATTTTCGGTCTTCTCCGTGCTCATACCAAGCGGGACGGTATATACGATTACCGTAGCTCCACGGAGGCATCTGCTGGTCCAATTCGGGCCCAAGCGCATTAGCGACAGCGATCCATGCAACTTGATCCTCAACTGCAACATGATAGTATTGGCGGTCTACCGCAACGTCGTTTTCGATCTTTTTGGGGCGTGGTAAAGGACGCAGTTTTTTCGTATGCCAAACGCCTTTTTCGAACCGCTTGTGAATAGCAATTAAACGCTCTTCGAGATTAATTTCAAATTCAGAGAGTTCGGCACTATTGACGTAGCCATCAAGCGTAGAATAGATCTTCTTTGCCTTTTTCCAGGCATAGTTAAGGTTTTCTGGCACCAAGAGGCGATCATGGATACTCATGCTTATGCTTTCATTATCATCAAATATTCGTTAACATCGTTTATGTTGGGATTTGGGCGGCGCTTGCGGGTCGACGGAATACCGAACATCCGCAATTCATTCTGAAGGTCACCAGCACGTGCTTCTCCTTGAGGGTCCCAATCCAGGAGAATTACAACCTGCTTGTCATCTAGTCGTCGAATCTGCTCTTGCTTTAACTGCATATTGATACCCAACAACCCAATGGCGTTATACCCAAGTTCAACTGCCGATAGCGTATCCATTGCGCCCTCGCATATGGCAAAGGGTGCGTTGCTAGTTTTGAGCAGTGCATTGAAATTGTATATGCGCCGCTCACGGTGATTGAGGTTGCGCCATGTTCTGTGAGTCTGAGAGTCGTTTGGCGACCGAGATTGAAAGTACATAATTTGATCATATTCGAGAAAAGGAAACAAGAGGCTGTCCGGAGCGAAGAGAGATCGCCAATTGTTGTTGGTTGACAATTTCGTGAGCAATCCTCCGCGCTCAATTCGCTGGTAGCCATAGTTCTGGATCAGATCTCCGAGGAAGTGTACACGGTTCGGAAGCTGCCCGATGCGGAATTTCGAAATGACTTCCTTCGAGAGACCTCGCCGTAGTAAGTAATCCATTCCACTTGCCTGCAAGGGGGCGTGCCGGAGAAAGGCTTCGTATAGTTCGCAATCTGGCGGAGATTCCACGGCTTCGTCTTTGGCAGCTGAAGCGGGGTTGGTGGACGGACGAGAAGGTGTAAGTGCTCGGGTCTGGCGCAATGACGTTGCGCCTAGTCCCCCACGAGCCACGAGCCAGCGTTTCGCCTCCAGAAAGTCGGTGCCATGATAGGTCTTTACGAAGTCAATTGGTCCGCCTGATCGGCGGCATCCGTAGCAAACCCAACGAATACCCGACTTTCGAACCTCAAAGGATGGTGTCCTGTCATCGTGATCAGGGAAAGGACATCGAATCATCCCATGTAGCGGAAGCCTCAGCCCCAATAGATTTCCAACGGCTTGAAGGGGCATCCGATTGAGAGTTGCTGTGTCTTCTCGAAACCCCATTGTTTCAGTTACCTGCCATGGCAGTCGACAGGTTAGCCCGCATGAACAGGTCTGAACGCCACCCGCCTATGATCGGAGCAAACTACAGAAGTAATTGTCCTGATGACACAGATTTCAAATACTATCCATTCACAAGGCCGGCTGGAACAGGTGCGCTCCTCGGGGGAAAACGATAGCGGCTGGTAGCCAAAACGGACCGGAGACGGAAGTCCGACGCCATGCTTCTCCCCTATATGCCGCGCGAAGGCTTCGGAGGGCTTCAGACGACGCTCGGTCATGGTGTGCTTCTCGTGGATCAGGCGGCGGACCAACTCTTCCAACGACATGCCGATCTGGCGCGCTTTGCGTCGGAGCCGGGACTTGTCGCCGGGATCGATGTCGCGGACGGTGATGCTGGTACTCATGACTGCGGGTTCAGTTCGGACGACATTCTGCTCACGGAACCATTGTGCGAGCAAGTTGCGACAGCATGAAACCTAGGCCAAGAGTCGGCGACTGCCGTACTTGACCGTGGGCGTGGTGCCCACGCAGTGTAAGGGCGGCTCAGACAATCGCTCCGGGACCGCGACTGCTTCCCGTATTCCAGCCGGGTGACGGGCGCCCTACCTGTGGAATCCGCCACCTAGATCAAGGAGCTCCTGCTTTGGACCGCAGAACATTTCTTGCCGGTGCCGCCGGCGTCGGTGCTTCGGTCGCGTTGGCCGCTTGCGGCGAAAACGACAACCAGGACCAACAGCAGACTTCGGGTGCCGGTACGCCCGAGCACCCTGGCCAGGCGCCCGGCATCAGTCGGCGACTGCGTGAATGGAACCTCGTCACGACCTGGCCCAAGAACTTCCCCGGGCTGGGAACCGGCGCACAGCGCCTCGCCGACCAGATCACGACGGCGTCCGAAGGCCGGCTGGCCGTCAAGCTGTACGCCGCCGGCGAGTTCGTGCCCGCGTTCGAGAGTTTCGATGCGGTCCGGGAAGGGAAGGCGCAGATGTTCCATGCGGCGCCGAGTTACTGGACCAACAAGCATCCATCCATCCCGTTCTTCGGCGCCGTGCCCGGCGGCCTGGTCCCGCAGGAGCACAACGCGTGGGTGTACCACGGCGGCGGCCAGGAGCTATGGGACGAGCTCTACGGCGAATTCGGTCTCAAGGCTCTCATCGCCGGCAACACCGGGACCCAGATGGGAGGCTGGTTCCAGAAGGAGATCAACGCCCTCTCGGACTTCCAGGGCCTCAAGATGCGCATTCCCGGCCTCGGGGCGGAAGTCATCAACCGGCTCGGCGGCACAGCGGTCAACCTGCCCGGCGGCGAGATCATGCCCGCCCTCCAGTCCCGGGTCATCGATGCCACCGAATGGGTCGGGCCCTGGAACGACCTGGCGTTCGGCTTCTACAAGATCACGAAGAACTATTACGGCCCTGGCTTCCATGAGCCCAGTGCCGCCATCGAGCTCTCGGTGAACAAGGAGGCCTGGGACGGGCTCGAGGCCGATCTGCAGACGATCGTGGAGAATGCCGCCGCGGCCACCAACGTCCGCATGCTCGCCGAATTCACTGCCGCCAACGTTGAATCGCAGCGCGTGCTGGTCGAGCAGCACGGTGTCCGGATACGCCCGTTTCCGGCGGAGGTGTTCAGGGAGATGCTGCGCCATAGCGATGATGTCGTGCGGGCCACGGCAGAGGAAGACGACCTGGCGCGCCGCATCTTCGAGAGCTGGGAGCGTTTCCGGAACGAGGCGCGGGCGCGCAACCCGTACGCGGAACAGGGCTACCTGCAGCTCCGAGGCTGATCGGGAAGAAGCGCGATGGCGGCGCATCGACCGGGTCCGGTTCGGCGATGCGGAGGATGGCCGGCGGCGCGTTTATTCGGTTATCCCGTGCTCTGCGAGGAAATCGGTGAACAGGGTGAAGCACCGTTCCGGTTCTTCGACCGGCAGGAGGTGGGTGGTGCCGGGCACAAAGGCGTATTCGACGCCGTGAAGCTCGCAGAATTCCGCGCAACGCCGCGCGGTTTTTAGCGCCCCATCCAGTTCCGGGTCTGAGCCCACGATCAGCATCGGTCGCGCGGGCGGGCCGGTTTCTTGCCAGATGGGCAGCGTTGCCACCTCGGTGTAGAGATCAGCCTCGAGCGACCCCGGACAGCAGAGCTCCCAGGCGCCGTCGGCGGGAACGAAGCGCAACGTCGATCGCGCGATGAGTTCCGCAACCCCTCTCCGTATGCGCCGGAAGCGGTGCAGGGTACGAAACACTTCGGCCAGCTCGGCGGGATCCGAAAACCGGGACTGGCGGTTTCGGGCGGCTTCGCGAAGTATCTCGCCCGCGGCCAACAGCGACGCGCGTAGTGGGTGGCCAGGGGACGGCAACACGGGCGGGTCGAACAACACAAGTGCATCCCAGTGCCAAACGCCTTCGATGACTGCGAGCAACGCCGCAATCGCCGACATCGAATGGAAGACGCCGATGGTGGTCTTCGTGCCCCACGCGTCCTCGATGGCGTGATGCACCGCCACGTTGTCACGCGCGAAGCGGTGATAGTTGTGGGGCTCGGCGGCATGGAACGCATTGCGCCCGCAGTTCCGGAAGTCGAACAAGGCAAGGTCGAAACGCTCGAGCATGTGCTGCCAGAACGGAAAGTAGGAATCGCTGGCGAAGCCGTTGCCGTGGCTGAACACCACGCGTGGCCCAGACGGGTTGCCGTGGCGGACGACCTGGATGGGTGCTCCATCGTCCATGGTGAGGTCAAGCGTTGCCTTGGGCGCCGGCAACTCGAAGCCGGGCGGCGTGGTCATGTGGCGCGCCCTGAGTCGTCCAAGGCGGCCGCGCGGGCGACGCGAAGGTTGTCCTTGACCATCACCGGCACGGCATGATTGCCGGGACTGCCGCGCCGATTACGCCCGAGGGGTCGGAGATCTTGAACGACGCCGTCAGTCTCCGGGAGCAGGAGCGACCAGAATTGACAGTTGGCGGCTGCGGAGAAGCTGTTTCCATGGCTGACGACGTAGCCTCGATCGTTCGGGTTACCCCTGGTGGGCGCAGCGGAATGGTGCCTCCGTCTGCGACTCTCGTGGCGGTGTCGTTGTTCGGTGCCAGGTCCACCCGGTTCAGCATGGTGCTACCACGGAAAGAACACCCATCGGTGCAGGCCGCACGGCTTTCGTACGAGCGGCCCGTACACGTGTCAACGCGGTATCGTGCGGCGCGGCTGCTCAGTCACGGCGGCCAATTGTCCTGTCGATATGCCCTTGAGGTGATGGCATATTCATGACAAGGGTCGACACATGATCACATTGCACATTTCCGAACTGAAGGCGCAGTTCGGGTAGTCCGCCAGCAGGCGGCGCGCCCACACCGCCTCGATGACGGCGTCCAGATCGCCCCGGCCGTGGGCGTCGTCGAACCGCTCCACGAACAGCGGGCCGATTAGGCGCAGGAATGTCCCGGAAAAGAGCTGCTGCGCCAGCTCTGCCTTGGCGACGAAGGCGGTGCGAGACATCCCGCTCGAACGGTCCGACTGGCCGGCCGGGTTCGCGCGATGTCTTGCCGACGCGCAGGCCGTGGGGTTCGTACGAGCCGCCGACAAGCGCCTTAAAACGTGTCGTGCTCCGTGCAGGCTTCCACGACAATATTGACGTGCAACAATACTGTCGTATAGTATGTTCTACGACAAATCTGATTTACAACCGAGTCGACATGGAAACTGAAACCACGCCGGAATTCTACATCGGCACTCCCGTCGAACCTATCGACCTGCGCTTCCGCGGGGCGTTCGTGGCAGAGCTGAGGCAAACCTTGCGCAACGGCCACGTGGTGCTCACAGCGCCTCGACGAACCGGCAAGACCAGTGTCATGAACTATTTGCGCGACCATCCCGAGAACGAATTCAGGGTGGTGTCGATCAACGTGCAGGATCTGACTCACCCGGCCGACTTCTTCCAGGTGCTGCTCGACGCATTCCACGATGCGCATCCGGAGTTCCTTCGCGACCGGCTCGCCGCAGGGTGGGGACTCCTCAGCGACGTGCTCGGAAAGGTCGAATCGATCGGGGCGGGCGGCTTCAAGCTCGCACTTCGCGGAAGCGATCCCGACTGGCGCGAGAACTGGCGCAGGCATGGCGACACGTTTCTCGCCCGGGCTCGCGCTACCGGCGTAAAGTTTCTATTCATCATCGACGAATTCCCCGACATGCTGCTCAACCTGTCCCGGAAAGATGTAGGGCTGCTGCGCGAGTTCCTCGCCTGGTTTCGCACCCAGCGTCAGAATCCTCCCCCGACCCGGGACTCGATCCGCTGGCTGGTCGGCGGCTCGGTCAACCTGACCGGCACGCTCGATGCGCTCGGAATGGTGGACCTCGTCAACGACCTCGAAGACGTGTCCCTGCCTCCGCTCACCGATGAGGACATCGAGACGTTCGTCGCGGACATGCTGGGCGGGCGAGGAGTCCCGTTCGAGGGTGACGTTCCGCGGCAGCTCATCGCTCGCCTGGGCCGCCCCATTCCGTTCTTCATGCAGATTGCGACTCAGAACCTCTACCGGTTGTGGAGGCGCGAGCAGCGCACAATCTCCTTGACGGATGTCGATGCCGTCTTCGACGAGATGATCGTCGGTTCCGCGGCCCGCACGCAGTTGCAGCACTACCACTCGAGGATCCGGCAATACTACGCAGAACCTAGGCGATCAATGGCCCACGCCTTGCTGGGCCAGATCAGCATGAGTTCATCGGGCCTAACGCGTGCAACCCTGCTGCAGGAGACGGAACGAGTACTGGCGGGACTTGGTGCCACGCGCCCGGCGCACGAGCGCCGGCAGTTATTCAACCAGCTCATGTTTGACCTTGAGAACGACTTTTACGTCGTGGAGGTCAGGGGAGGGAACTATGACTTCGCGAGCGGGGTGCTGAAGTCGTGGTGGAGGAAATACCATGCCTGAAGCGGCCGTCCCCTCGAACATCGGCCTCTACCGGTCGGGAGTGACCAGCCCGGAGCGCCTGCGCCACACTACCGTCGCGCGTGGACACGTCCTCGACAACACCGTCGCGTCCCTGCGCGGGTCGGTGCGCCGAAAGTCGAAGAACCACCTCCTCTTCATTGGGCCGCGTGGCATCGGCAAGACCCACCTGCTCTCATGCGTCGAAGACATCGTCCGGTCCGACAAGGCCCTCGGCGAAAAGATTGTGGTCGCCCGGTTCCCGGAGGAAGCGAACCGGACCCTTTCTTTCGCCGACTTCCTCATTGGACTCTGCGGGATACTGAGCGATGTCCTCGAAGACGAGCCGTGCTGGGCGAAACTCCTCGCTGAAGTACAGGCCGAGGACGACGACGCGAGGGTGGCTGACACGCTGGTGCCCGCAATCCGGCAAGAGAACCGCCGACACGGCCGCACCCTGCTCGTCATGCTCGAGAACCTGGGCGAGGTCCTTTCGAGGCAGATCCGCGACGCAAACGACGTCGCCGCATTGCGCAAGTTCCTCATGGCTGACAACGGCTGCTTGCTGGTGGCCACCGCTCCAATGCACTTCGACGGCATCACCGACATCCGACAGCCGTTTTACGACTTCTTCGATATCCAGATGTTGGAGAGTCTGAGCTTCGAGGAAACGGTCGAACTCATCCGCCGCAACCTCGAGTGGGAAAAACGTACGGAACTGCTCGCGACCCTGGAACGCATGAGCCCGCGACTGGAGGCCCTCTATCGCATGACGGGGGGGAATCCACGGCTGACAATGATGCTCTACGAGCTAATTGCCCATGAATCCATTACCGGGGTGCAGGAGCAATTCCACGTGCTGCTCGACCGGGTCTCGCCGTTCTATCAGAGCCGGCTGAAGGACCTGCCGCCCGGCCAACGCGCGTTGCTCGAGAGTCTTGCGAGCATGCGCGACGAGGAGAAGACGCCCGCCGCAATTTCCGCACGCATGCGCATGAGCCAGCAGGAGACCTCGTCACTGCTAAAGCGCCTGTCCGATGCCCACTACCTGCGTTCCGACAGGCACCCGCGGGACCGGCGCTCGCGTCTCTACGTGATTCGAGAGGGATTCTTCGACATCTGGCTCGCAATGAACATCTCCCGCAGTGCGCGTAGGCGACTTCCTTTCCTCCTCGAATTTTTCGAGCTCTTTTACCCGAGCGTCGAGCAACGGGAGAAAAAGCGCCGCGAGTTGCGCGAGAAGCTCCTCGAAGAAGGGAGCGCTGACGCGAAACAGGCCCTTGACTATCTGAGCGAAGTCGGCGACGAGGGGGAACGGGCGACTGCGAAGTTCGATATAGCAAGGACTTTCGCCCGCATCGGAGCAACCGAGCAGGTGACGAGCTACGTGCTCGAAGCCGCGCCCCTCGCCGGAGACGGCGTGAGCCAGTCGATCGCTCGCATCATTTCGAGTGCGCCACCCGCTCCCGACTATCTCTCAGAGATTGAGAAAATGATCGCGGCTTGGGAAGAGCACCGGAGCGGTGATCTCGAAGCGTTCGCCTCCCGCCTCGCGGAGATGGGAAAGGGGTTGACCCTGCAGACGTTTTCGGAGACCCGACTCTCGTTTCTCAAGGATGCGCTGGAGAGCGTGGGGGATGCCGAGGAACGGATCATGCAGCGCCTGCAAATTGCGACGGTGTTGATGCAACTCGCACGCTGGAATGAATGCGAAGAGCAGCGGCGTCAAGCGCTCATCGAGGCGAAGTCACTCGCCGATGCGAAACTTGTTGCACGAGCGTCGAATGATTTGGGAGGACTGCTCCGGCATACCAGCCGGCACGGCGAGGCCGAGCCATTGATGCGACAGGCGCTGGAAATCGCCGAGGCCGCTTTCGGCAAGCATGACCTTTTCACGGCGACTTGCTTGAACAACTTGGCGATGCTGCTACGCGATACCAACCGCATTGACGAAGCCGAGCCGATGTTGCGGCGGGCGTTAGGGACGGTCGAAGCCGCTTTCGGCAAACAGCACCCTAAAGTTGCGGCCTTCTTGAACAACTTGGCGTTTCTGCTGCAGGACACGAAACGTAATGAGGAAGCCGAGCCGAAGTTACGGCAAGCGCTGGAAATCGACGAGGTTGTCTCCGGTGAACAGCACCCCAATGTGGCGATTTGCTTGAACAACTTGGCGACGCTGCTGATCGACACGAACCGCGCCGAGGAAGCCGAGCCGATGTTGCGGCGGGCATTGAAAATTGACGAGGCTGCTTTCGGTGAACAGCACCCCAATATGGCGGATTGCTTGAGCAACTTGGCGACGCTGCTGATCGACACGAACCGCGCCGAGGAAGCCGAGCCGATGTTGCGGCGGGCGTTGAAAATTGACGAGGCTGCTTTCGGTGAACAGCACCCCAATGTGGCGATACGGTTGAACAACTTGGCGGCGCTGCAGAGCAACACAAACCGCGCCGAGGAAGCCGAGCCGATATTGCGGCGAGCTTTGGACATTCTCAATTCGTTTCATCGGCGGACCAAACACGTGCACCCGAGTTTGGAACTGGTGACAGCGAACTACCAAGCCCTCCAGCGGGCCAAGGCTGACGGTCCGGACTGAGATCGGCCGTGCCGACAGCGAGCATCCCGGTAGAATGGAATCAACTGCAGCCCGCTTCGCTGACTACCGCCGGATGTGCTGACGTCGGGCGGTGTTCGGGGCCGGTTCGGACGGACGTCGGGGCTGGGATCACGCCGTCAATGCCTGTCGACCCGCCGGCGGCGGCTGACGGGGAGCTCGGCAGCCCGAATGCGTGTCAACACGGTGTTGTGCGGGATGAATGTTCGGTCACGGCGGCCCAATGTCCTGTCGACATGCTCTTGAGATGATGACATCTTCATGACAAGAGTCGGCGCATGATCACCTTGCACGTTTCCGAACTGAAGGCGCAGTTTTCCAAGGTGCTTGCAGCGGTCCGGGCCGGCGAGCGGATCGGAATTCTGCACGGACAATCCAGGGAACCCGTCGCGATGATCGTGCCATATGAGCCCCCGGGCCTTCCGGAGCGAGAGATCGGGTTCCTCGACGGCAAGGTCACGATCGAGTTCACGGACGACCTCAACATGACCGAAGAGGAACTGCTCGGCAGCGGGAAGTGAACTATCTGCTTGGCACCCACACTCCATCATGGTCAATCGGACAATCGCACCGACACACGTCCTCCGCTCGAGCTTCTGTCTCGAAGGCGTGATTGGGTAGTACGTGATTTCGGTATTACGGTATACGGTATGACAGTATCACTCCGAGATTTCTGACAAACGAAGTGGAGACACCGGCCGATGCGAGGGCTTCCCAAGCACATCATGGAGCACGCCCGCGCCCTTCCGGAAGCCACGCCGCTGTGTCCGCGCGCCCTGCTTCACCTTGGTCGCCGCGCGGCGGTCGACCAGGCATTGTCGCGATTGGCCCGCTCGGGAGAGCTGATGCGCATCTGCCAAGGCGTCTATATGCGTCCCGTCAAGACCCGGTTCGGCTTGCGGGCACCCCGTCTCGGCAAGGCCCTCGCAGCGTTGTCCACGCTTTGGGGCGAAACCATCGTGCCTGGCGGAGGCACGGCCGCCAACCGCCTCGGACTGACTTCGCAGAATCCGGTTCGCGCGGTCTATCTCACCTCCAGTTCCAACCGTCGTCTCCGCTTCGGGTCGTCCGTCGTGGAGCTACGACACGCGCCGCGCTGGCAACTCGTTGCTCCGCACCGCAAGGCTGGAGATGTTATCCGCGCATTGGCCTGGCTGGGTCCGGAAGAGATCGAGGAAGGGCTGGAATCTGTCATCCCTGCGCTCCACGACGAGGACCGCGACGAACTCTCAGCGCGCGAGCCACCATGCCGAACTGGATGGCACAACCTGTGAGCGCTCGCCTCGCGCATGGCGCCGCCGTCAAGCGTTCTCCGAAAGCTCGATCTGAATTCGGCAATGGTCACTTGGCCCCCATTCATCGACCGCATTGAGGGCCTGCACGCGTAGCGACTTGGCAAGGCCCTGCGACGCGAAAACGTAGTCCAGCTGGCGTGTTGCGGTTTCCGGTCTTTGCTTGACCGAGTGATAGGTAGGCACATTCCTGCTGTCCCGTGGCAACTCGTCAGGCCAGGGATCGGCCTGCCTGCCGTTCGGGTACTCCGGTCCGATGCAGGGCAGCCCCATGACCGCCATCCGGTCGAACACAGTCTGGTAGCGGGCGGCCCAATAGGGATCGCCGTATTCGCCATGGCCGCGCAGGATGTTCATATCGCCTGCGGCCAGGATGCGGTGCCCGTCCGCTTTCGTGATGAGGGTGGACACATCGGACACGACGCGGTGGGCAGAACCGTCGGACACGATGTAGTTCGCGCTTGCCCGAACACTGGTGCTTACCCACTGCGCATACATGGAGACCGCAATCACGGGATCGCCTGAGGGCGGCGTGACAAGCGCGGCGGCAACTGTCCCGGGCCAACTGACCACAAGGTCTCGGTCTTTCGCCGCTGCGAGTGGCTTCGCTTTGATCCACTCGACATCGATACGGTTCGAGAGCTTGACGATCGCCGTCCGGTACCGAGGCCTGCCTTCTACGATCATGGTCTCCCATGGCCCTGGATTGACTTCGATATTCGGGTCGCCCTGTATGCGCTCCGCGACATCGCGGGGCGGCCTGCACGCTTCCTGAAGCAGCGCCAGGTCGATGTCCATGTCAAGGAGGCAACGCCATGACCGATGCTTATGCGCCATGTTCCATGAGATGACCTTCATCGGGTGTCCTACCTCGGGGTTTCTCTGGCCTGCTCTCCGGCATCAAACCGTCCACGCAACGCTGCGACCCCGCCGACGAATAGGCGTTTCCCAAGTTTGGTGCAATGCCGCCCTGCGTTGAACGCATGGCTCCTTTGGCTCGCGGGAGCAGCGCTGACAGCTGGTTGCTCCGGTACAGGTCGCGGTCGCTACAGGAGATTAGCCGTTCATCCCTGTTGCCTTCTGGTGACCTGTTCGGGGGCGGCATGGGGCGAATGCCGGTACATCTGGAATAGTTTGGCTGGCGCTGGCCTCGCAAGGCTCACTGTCCGGACCGATCGCGGCCTCTAGAACGCAGCGCAAATGTCATCAGAAACAGGCTTCTCTGATCGTAAATGATGATCGTTACCCGCTTCACTCGTCTTCCAGCGGCGTGCGCTTTTCGAGCTTCGCTCGGCGCTGCGCGAGCTCCCGTTCAAGCCGTTTTCGGCGGAACGGTGTGAGCTTGACCCATGCTCCGATCTCGGCAGCGGTCCTGCCGCAGCCCAGGCACCACCCCGTCCTCGGGTCGAGACAGCAGACGTCGACGCAAGGGGATTGCGCGCGTTTGGCCCTCCGTGTCATGGAACAACCTCGATCGTAGTTCCCCGGTTCGCGCGCATGATGAAGCCTGCCGGTCCGAATGCCCAAGTCGATCGACGAAGCCGGTCCGTCCCGGACTTGTCGCCGCCAGCGGAACACCCGCTCATACCGCAGCGACGACGCGGGCAAGCTCGATGAGGTCATCCAGTTCCAGATCGTAGGGGCCTGATTGCCCGTGCGGGGGAATCTCGCGGGCCTTGGGGCCCCACTCGTCGGGCCTTCGGATCAGCGCCGTCCTGAAGCCAACCGACCGTGCGGCATCGAGATCGTAGGGATGGGAGGCGACCATCAGGCACTGGTCAGGGGTCAGTTGCAGCCGTGCGGCGGCACGGCGATAGGCTTCGGGGAGCAGCTTGTAGATCCCGAGTCCCTCACACGACAGGACCACGTCCCAAGTCAGCCCGTTTCTGCGCGCCGTGTCGATGATCAGTCGGTACGACAGGATCGTGAAGGACGCGACGATGTGCGTCTCGCGGAGCGCCCGCAGCCCATCACGAACGTCGGGCCAGGCGGGGAAGCTGTGCGGCGCGTCCCAGGCGATCGATTGCCGGTCCGCGCCGTCGAAGGCGGCGAGCTTCTCGTCCGCAACGAGCGCGTCGAGGCAAAAGCCGTGCGCCTCGTCAATGTTGTGGGACGGCGGTTCGTCCCGACCCTGATCGAGCATGGCGGCTAGTGACCTGCGCCGAAGCTCGTTGGCCAGCTGGGCCCAGTCACGGTCAATGCCGTGCCGTCGGCCGGCTTCCGCGAAGGCTTCTCGGAAGCCCGAGTGCCAGTCGAGCAGCGTCCCTCCCGTGTCGAAGGTCAGTGCCTTGACGCCTGACAGGCTCATGGGATGGGGACCGCCGGGTGCATGATCGTCTTGGCCTCGATGACGTCGCACGCCCTGGCCGTGCCCTTGATTACGTACGCGTGGTCGACGTTCACATCCGGCCTCCCGTCGGCAGTGGAACTGAACGGGCCGCTCGCCGTCGTGGGTTTCGTCTCCACGACGGCGAGCTTGCCGGTTGTAGCTGACTGAACCTATTCGTCAATCTCGCCGGTGAAGTAGTTCACGTGGGTGTCGCCCTCGTAGAACCGGAAGAAGTACTGGTCCGAGATGTCCTTGCCGGCATAGAAGTCGGCAAGCCCCGTGTTCCAGTCCGCGCCTCCGAGCACACCGACTTTGCCTGAGTCCGGGTACTCGGTGATCTCGGGCATGTGGTTGGTCGAGAGGCACAGGTAGACCAGATCGGCATCGCCGGTGTTGACCAGCTTGTGGGCCAGGTGCCTTCCCACCGGCAGGGCGGCGTAGTCGCCCGCCGAGATGACGATCTCGTCATCGCCGATGGTGAGCGTGCCGGTCCCTTCGAGGATGTAGAGGGCTTCCTCATTCCGGATGTGCGAATGCTTCGGAAAGGCGTACTTGCCGGGCGCCACCCTGAAATGGCTGCAGCCCAGCTCGACGTTGCCGGTCGAGCTGCCGAGCCCCCTCACGATATGGTGAAACTTGTCGGCTACGGAGATTTCTTTCGGCTCAACGTCGTTAACGTTGATCACGTGCTTGTGTCGGGCCATGGTGGGTCCTCCTCCCGTATGGCTGGTTTCCCCGTGGTGCGAGGCGTCCGTTCTCCGCCCGTGTTCGCTCGTTGAAACCGGGATCTGCACACGCCGATGCGCACGCGCGGCCGTGCATCCGGATTGGAACCGGGCTGACCAAGCGGGCGATGGCGCGTGAAGCGTCCGGCCGTAGAGGCAGTCCTATCCCCGGATGCGCTGCATCTCCGCAGACACGCGGCCGGCGACCCGGTCGCAGTGCGGCCCGACCGGCAGGCGGGCGGCCTCCCGGCAGAAATCCCGCGCGTGAATGCGCGCGGTTCGGCGCGGGAGGGATCGTCCGGCGGATGGCCGGCAGGGGCAGAAGTCGGGATAGGGGGCGTGCCGTCCTGGCGCGCGGCAAGGGTAAGCAGCGCGTGGACGTCGCCGGTGGCGACGTCAGCGGCCGCCAGGGCGGCCTGCCGTCCAGAGGCGGACAATGTCATTTCGCGATCTTGCCCCGAAAGAGCGGATCGGAACTGAACGAACCGCTTGCAGGCTACAACAATTGCGCCAGCGTGTAGAGGAATTCCGGCTTGACGGGCCGTGCAATCCGGATTGCGTCACGATAGAGCGCCCGCCGGTGGTGCAGCGAGCGACGCGCCTTCATCTTCCGGCCTGTGGCTTGGGGTTTCACCAGCGCGTTTTGGTATTTTCCCGAACAGGCTTTGGGGCAATGAAGCACAGATGACGATCGCACTCGAAGACAACTTATGGTCCGATCCGTCAGGCGGGTACATCGTCCGCGTCGTGCGTTTTCCTTACGACTTCGAAACTGAGGACGGCGGATGCATAATGGGATTCAGCTTCCACACCGGACTGCTCTGGTGTGAAGGTTCCGGTCGCACCTATCGCGGTAAGCGGCCAACAGAGGTCCACATCGGTCCGTTCGTCGCGACTCACGATTTGTTCAGCGATACGCTTCTTGAACGCGGCTACGGCCCCGCTACTCATTACCTCCTTGGCCGCAGGCAGGGGGGCTTCCCACTTCGAATCGGCAGTCGACCAGCGGTGGAAGCCCTCTTGGCAGAACTCAAGAGGGAATGGCAGGAATACCGACGCGCCATCGCGGGCGACAAGATGCTGCGCGATCCCGTGTAAGCGGCCGCGAGAATAGATTTGCGTACGCTCTTTGGGTACGTGGCCGGATTTCCAGCCGGGTTGACGCAGGTGCCGCCCGAGAGGGCGGTGCGTACCACTTGGCGGCTGGTGGTTCGGGGTTCGGGCGGCCGCTGATTGCGGGACGGCGCGACTCTCGCTCCCAGGAAGTTCGACCATCCAAAACGAGAAATTCGCGGCTGGGCCGTGGTGAATGGCCGCCGCGAGCCACCTAGTCGGCGCATCACCGCTACGCCACTCGAGACGGCTTGAGGGCCAATAGGCCCTTGCACAGTTCCACGAGCGCCAGCGTGTCGCGCTTGCAATAGGCCCGGAGGTCCCGGAACGTGACCTCCCGCTCGACCGGGTCAGCGCTTTCCAGCGCCTGGCGGTACCTCGCCGCGGCTGCCTGTCCGTCGGCAATCGACAGGTCGTCGTAGCCCAGGCCGGGCACCAGCGCCGGCAGGACGCGCTTGATCGAGAAGGAGCCGCGGAAGTCCGGGTGGTAGTACCCGTTGCGTACCACCGGCAGCAGATCGAAGAGCCGTGCCTCAAGGGCACGGAGGGCGCGGGCGCGCCGGGGCAGGGCGGCCGCCAGCCCGCGCAGTACCTGCCGCTCGTAGCCGGAGTACGTGCAGATGGACCCTTCTGGCCCCAGAGCCTCGAGCAGGTGGTCGGCGAGCGCCGGGCGCGGATCGTCTTCGCCTGCGTGCAGGTAGTCCCGATGGACCGGCGGCGCGCCCTCGCGCTCGGTGTGGACCGAGAAGAGGAAGGGAACCGGATCGTAGGGGCGTGTGCCGGCGAAGCGAGGGATCGCCGGCGCGAAGGTCTCGAAATCGAGATGGTGCACCGGGAGCTTGCGCCTGGCCAGTTCGGCGCGGACGTCACCGAATAACTGCGCCCGGCCGTCGATGACGGCCCGCCTGATGATGCGCTGCAGGCGGTTCAGCGGAAAATCATCAGGGATGTCCCGAACCTCCCGGATACCCATCGCGTCGAGTTGGGTCCGGTGCCCCGGCCAGAGCCGGGAAAGTTCGTCGAGCCCGTGGTCCGGGACCATGTGGTCGCGGGTGCAGTGGGCGTGGTACGGACACGGATACGGTGAGAAGCAGTGATCCCCCGGCTGGATCTCTGGGGCATCGGGCTTGGCGAGCATCGCATGCATGGCCCGGACGTCGGAGCCGATGTCGTCCAGCCGCGCACTCGCCGCATCGTGGACGGGATGCAGCCGGAACAGCTTGTCGAGTTCGAGCCGCTCGCCGTCGTAGACGTAGCTCCGGTCGAGCGTGAGGACGCCTGCATCGCGCACGTCCAGCCCGGCGCCGCGCAGGACCCAGAGCTGGACGGCCGCGTCGATGACGAAGACGTCCTTGAGCCGCGTCGTCGACTTGACCTCCACCATGCGCCAGCCGCCGCCGGGCAGCCGCTCGATCACGTCGGCGCGCACCAGCACCCCCTCGTGCGTGAAGGCGGCCTCAAACACGGCGGGCACCGTGCCCGCTTCGACCACCCGGCGCGTCTCGTCGAGCGCCTCGCGCACGTGATGGTGATCGTGGGCGACCAGGTGACCGCCCGGGTAGCGCCTGCAGGCGAGCTCACCCACTTCCTGGCCGGTGTCGAAGATCGCCTGCAGCGCCTCGTCGACCGGAGATGCAAGTTCGCGGGCGTAGGTGTCGTGCCAGAGCCGAAGATGGCACTGCGTTCCCGCGACGAACCGGGTCTTGGAGAGACCGGGGCGACTCGCCACGGCAGCAAGTTCCTTCATCGCTCAGGCTGCCGTCCTGATCCTGCGCTGCCGTGCAGCTGAGCCGAGACGGTGCCGCCCAGGACCGTTGCAGGTACAAGCAGATGGGGGCGCAGCCATGGACGTTAACCGTAAAGCTTCGCCACCTTGCTGCTGCCGGCCGGCCGCGTGCCGGTCTCGCGGGCGGTTATTCCCGCAAGACCGACGGAGATCCCGAAAACAAGTTTTCTGACTGGTATTTAGACCTGACTTCTAGAAGAACACGTAGGAGCGGACCACGACGTTCTTGCGGCACGGCGCGTCGATCGGAATGGTCGGGTCGATGCAGGCCGTGTGGAAGGACCACCGGGAAACGGAGCCGTCCGTCACGGAGTCGTAGCACTTGAGCATCGAGACCTCGGTCGGCGTCTGCCGGGGGAACCAGTACCACTCGTGGTCGCGCCGGTAGGTGAAGCGAGTCGTCTCGCCCACGCGATCGTCGTAGATGCGGTAGTTCGTGATGTAGGGCTGGTCCGCGAACGACGGCCAGGCGCACAGCACGAACGGGAACTGCTGCACGGTCTCCATCGGCTTCGCGAGGTTGATCGACATGAACCGGCGCGACATCTTCGCGTCGGCCTCCGCCTCCGTGTAGTGCTGCTCGCGCCCGAAGTTCCGGAGGTTCTTGGTCAGCAGCTCGCGGCAGCGGACCCGGCCGCTGTTGTCGTTCAGGTCGTTGTGCACGAGGTTCGCGTAGCGGGCGTTGACGCCCGGGTTCTTGGCGGCCTGGTCTTCGGTGCGGTCGCCCTCGTATTCCTTGTTGAAGACGTCGTGGTTGTAGACCAGGGCATCGGTCGCACCGGGGAAGAACTCCAGGAGGAGTTTCTCGATCTCCGGGTAGAACACCCGCTGCACTTCCTTCGAGTCGTAGAAGTTGGTGCACTTCGATTCGAGGTGCGCGAGCGAGACGCCGAGCCTGTCCATGCATTCGGGGCTGTCGGGCGCGAGGCCCGGGTGGTACTCGCCGATGCGGCGGGCGTCGCGCATCACCTGGGGGAAGTAGAGGTTGCGCCGCTGCAGGCCGTCTTCGGCCTTCCGCAACATCTCGCAGTCGGCCTTGCGCGCCGGGTCGCGCCAGATCGAATTGGACGTCACGACGGAGTAGGAGGGCTCCTCGTAGACGGTGTAGCGGAGCGGGAGCGCGAGGCCGCCTTCCGGGGCCTCGATGTTGTTGGCGCGGATGTAGTCCAGGCACTCCCCGTACTTCCGGAACCCGATCCCCCATTCGGTTTCGATCGGACCCGGGGGAGCGTTTTCGAGCTCATCGATGAACGCCTGCGCTCGACCGTCGGCAATCTGCTTGAACGCCGCCTCGAAAGCCGCGGCGGTGCCGGCGTCGCCGTCCCGATCGAGCGACATGTAGGACCTGCCGCCGTTCGCCGCGATGGGGGGTGGCTGCCCTTCCGTGAGCTGGAAGCTCGGCACATAGGCCGAGGAAACTGCCTCCGCGTCCGTCGCGGCGTGGTTGTCGATGGCTTCGTGCTGGTCCATCACATGCGCCCTCCTACACAGGGGCGCGCATCGTGGCACAGGGGAGACGCATTTTCTAGCGTCAAAGCGTTTCTCCCGCGGAATCGGGCGGGTGGCGTCCGGTTGGAAGCATCGCGGCGATTCAGCGCGTTAGGCTGATCGTCTGCGCGGATTCGAAGGATCAGCCGCGACCGGGCCCGCGTGGCGCCGGGCCAACCCCGGGAGGCCCCGCACGGCCGGGACCTCAGATCACACGTGGCCAGGCTTCCCCGCCGCCGGGAGGCCGAGGCCCTGTCGGGATGACCGCAGGCGTCCTATTCTGCGCACACGTCCCGCACGTGGGCCGCCGTCGCCAAGCATCCCGGGTGCGGGAAGGGGGAGCCGATGAACAGGGAGGATCTCTGCTTCGCTCCCGCGAGCGAGCTGGCAGCCGCCGTTGCAGCCCGCGACCTCTCGCCGGTCGAGATCATCGACACGGTGCTGGAGCGCATCGAGCGGCTGGAGCCGCGCCTCAACGCCTTTGCCACGCTCACGGCCGATCGGGCGCGCGACGCCGCGCGGCAGGCGGAGGCCAGGGTGATGTCAGGCGCTGCCCTCGGTGCCCTCCACGGCGTCCCGGTGACGATCAAGGACCTCACCAACACGGCGGGCATTCCGACCGAGCGGGGTTCGTTCACGACTGCCGGCGTAATCCCGGCAGAGAATGCACCCTGCGTGGACCGCCTTGCGGCCGCCGGCGCCATCTCGCTCGGCAAGACGACGACGTCCGAGCACGGCTGGAAAGGGGTCAGCCAGAGCCCGCTCACCGGCATCACGCACAATCCCTGGGCGCACGGGCTGAGTGCCGGCGCCTCGTCCGCGGGCGCGGGCGCGGGTGCCGCGGCCGGTTACGGCCCGCTGCACCAGGGGTCCGACGGGGCCGGTTCCATCCGGATGCCGAGCCATTTTTGCGGCGTCTTCGGCATCAAGCCGAGCTACGGACGCGTCCCGCATCTCCCGATCGGCAATGTCGACCAGGCGAGCCACGTCGGGCCGATGACCCGGACGGTCCTGGACGCAGCGCTGATGCTGCACGCGATGGCGGGTCCCCATCCATTTGATCACTACAGCCTCGAGGCCCCGCCGGCCGACTATCCGGCGCTTCTTGGCGAGGGCGAACGGCTGAAGGGCGCGCGCATCGCCTACAGCCCTGACCTCGGGTATGCGCGGGTCGACGCCGACGTCGCGGACCTGGTCGCAAAGGCTGTCGCCGTCTTCGACGAGTTCGGTGCGGAAGTCGAGGAGACGGTGCCGGCGTGGGGCCCGGACGGCCCGGAGATCGGCGAGTTCTTCTGGGCGACGCACGAAACCAATTTCGCCGGGTATCTCGAAGAGTACGGGGACCGGATGGATCCCGGCCTGGTCGCCTGCATCCGCGCCGGCCAGGGTTATCGCGCCGAGGATTACATCGCCATGCGCGCGCGCAAGCTCGCCTACGTGGAAGCGATCCACCGCTTCTTCACGGAGTACGACTTCCTGCTGACTCCGGCCGTCTCCGTGGCCGCGTTTCCCGCCGACCGGCTGTCGCCCGCCGACTGGCCCCAGCATGAATGGAACTGGCTGCAGTGGGCGCAGTTCAGCTACCCGTTCAACATGTCGCACAATCCCGCCGCGTCAGTTCCCTGCGGCTTCACGGAGGCCGGTCTCCCGGTTGGTCTCCAGATCGTCGGGCGCAGATTGGACGACTTAGGTGTCCTGCAGGCCGCCGCTGCATTCGAAGCGGCGCGGCCCTGGGCGCATAACCGACCGCAGCTGTGAAGGTCACTCCCGCCTGTCGTCGGGCCGGAGGTGGATGACACCGGAAGATCGAATCGCGGCGGAACTGTCCCGCACCGCGAATATTCGCGTTGATGCTGGATGGCAATGGGGAGAGCACGCTGGCCGGCTTCGGGCGTGTGCAAGGGGGAATCGGATAACAACGGCCGGTCTGTGTTGCAGGGAGTCATTGCGTGAGCGTCGGGCGGCTGGAATGAACTGACGACGACATAAATGTCGTCAAAAATACCAATACTTCAGATTATTGCAGGAACAATCTCGAACCGATATCCGCACCGAACGCGCACATTCGAGCCTGTTGTCCATCACCTCCCGGGCGTTTGTGCGCCTTGTCCACGGCATTACAAGACCGGCGCGCGCCGTCCGGCAGAGGGCAGGGGAGCCCAGATGTCGACACATTGGGGGTGGCGTGTCGCACCGCTCTTGTGAACAATGCCTTCAGGCAGGGTTTGGAGTGAAGGAGGTTAGGGGAGATGAGCGAGAGCGCGATCAGCAATGTCACCGTCGACGCCGACACCCTCCGTGACCTCTACGTCACGATGCGCCGGATCAGGGCCTTCGAGGACAGGACCGCGGATCTCTTCGAGGAAGGCGTCGTCAAGGGCACGGCCCACAGCTACAAGGGCGAGGAGGCGATCGCCGCCGGCGTCTGCGCGGCGCTTCGCGATGACGACATCATCGCGTCGTACCACCGGGGCCACGGCCACTGCATCGCCAAGGGTGCGCGCATCGACCGCATGATGGCGGAACTGATGGGGCGCCAGACCGGCTATTGCCAGGGTCTTGGCGGTTCCATGCACATCGCGGACATGGAGCTCAACATCATGGGCGCCAACGGCATCGTGGGCGCGGCCATGCCGCTCGCCACCGGCGCCGGCCTCGCCGCCAAGCTGCAGGGAACGAATCGCGTCGCCGTGGCCTTCTTCGGCGACGGCGCCTCCAACCAGGGCGTGTTCCACGAATCGCTCAATCTGGCGGCGGTGTGGAAGCTTCCCGTGATTTTCGTCTGCGAGAACAACCAGTACGCGCTCTCGACGTCGTACCGCAACACCACCGCGGTTGCCCAGGTCGCGAACCGTGCGGCCTCCTACGAAATCCCCGGCATCACCGTCGACGGCAACGACGGCGTCGAGGTCTACCTGGTCCTGCGCGAGGCGGTGGAGCGCGCCCGCACCGGCGAAGGGCCGACGCTGATCGAGGCGATGACCTACCGCCACGGCCAGCATTCGCTCCGGGTCAACCTCCGGGACCCGAGGCCGGAGGAGGAGCTGGAGTCGTGGCTCGATCGCGACCCCATGGCGCGCATGGAAAAGCGGCTGGTGAGCGAGGCCGGGTTCTCGGACGCGCAGTTCAACGAAACCGCCCAGGCGGTGGAGGAAGAATTGGAGAGCGCGGTCACGTTCGGCCGCGAGAGCCCAGAGCCACCGGTGCAGGTCATGCTGGACGCGGTCTACGCCCCCCATGCGGCGCACGCCGAACCCGGGCCCGGCACCGAACGCACGCTGTCCTACCCGGAGGCGCTCAACGAGGCCCTCGAGCAGGAAATGCTGCGGGACGACCGCGTCTTCCTCATGGGCGAGGACGTGGGCGCCACCGGCGGCATCTTCGGGGTGTCGAAGGGGCTGATGGATCGGTACGGCCCCGAACGGGTGCGCGACACGCCGATCTCCGAGGCCACCTTCGTCGGCTGCGGCGTGGGTGCCGCCATCGCCGGGATGCGGCCGGTCGTGGAGATCCAGATCTTCGACTTCGTGGCCCTCACCATGGACATGCTGGTGAACCAGGCCGCCAAGTTCCGCTTCATGCTGGGCGGTAGGCCTTCCGTTCCGCTCGTGGTGCGCGGACCGCAAGGCGGGGGCATCCGGCTGGCGGCGCAGCACAGCCAGAGCCTCGAGGCGTGGTTTACCCACGTGCCGGGACTGGTCGTGGCCGCACCGTCGACCCCCTATGACGCGAAGGGACTGCTGGTTGCCGCGATTCGCGACGACAACCCAGTGATCTTCCTTGAGCAGAAACTGCTCTACGTCGGTGGCACGGGCCCGGTGCCGGAGGAGCTCTACGCGATCCCCCTCGGCAAGGCCGACATCAAGCGCGAGGGCACCGACGTGACCGTGGTGGCGACGTCCGCCATGGTGCAGAGGGCGTTGAGCGCCGCCACGGTCCTGGAGCGCGACGGCATCAGCGTGGAGGTCATCGACCCGCGCACGCTCCAGCCGCTGGACGAGGAGACGATCCTGGCCTCCGTCCGCAAGACCAATCGACTGCTCATCGTGCACGAGGCCTGCGTGCGGGGCGGCTTCGGCGCGGAAGTCGCGGCCATGGCGGTGGACAAGGCCTTCGACTACCTCGACGCTCCGGTCGTCCGTCTGGGCGCCCCCCACACGCCGATGCCGTACAATGACCGCCTCGAACTGGAGGTCATCCCGTCCCAGGAGCGAATCGCGGAGGCGGTGAAGGGATTGCTCTAGCCGGCATTTCCCCCGGGTCCGGCGTCCGGCCCGGCGGCCTTGGCTGTTCCGCATCCCGG
This sequence comes from Alphaproteobacteria bacterium, assembly GCA_022825235.1. GTDB lineage: Bacteria > Pseudomonadota > Alphaproteobacteria > TMED109 > TMED109 > VXPW01. The sequence continues at coordinate 36,461 of JAJDYI010000030.1, forward strand.
ACGCAGTCCGCCAGGACGTCGGTGCCAGTTTTGCCGACATGGACGAACGGGATCGATCACGGTCGCATCCGGCGCACCGCCGCTACGTCGTGTCGTCAGCGCGCGGCGGTCGTGTTTTGGGCCGTCTTCCTGTCTCGTGCAGTTCTGCCGGTTGCGGGATCATGGCAGCCACCCGGTTTCATGGACCGTAGGCCCTCGCGCGGGCCTCTCCGGCAACCAGAGTCATGAATGGGTGGGAGCTGCGGAGCCGTTGTCCCTCGTCTGTTTCTGCCAGCAACAATTCCCGGAGGTTTCGCCGGCCTTGGCCCCGGTCCGCAGGGGGTACGCGCGAACGAGAATGTCGGTCGTTACCGACCCACGGTCGATGGGACAGGCGACGGCCGCCCGTCCCGCAGGCGCATCGTCGTCGACGTCAGTGCCAGGCGCACATCTAACGGCGATCGGTGCCAGGAGCAGCAACACAGATGGGATTCGGCCCCATACGACCATCCGTCCGGGTTCTCCGGTACCCAAGCCTTTCGCCGGCCGGAGCCGTTCGCACCCATATGCAGGGTCGGCGCCTATGTGGCTTCCGCGACAAGACCCGTATCAAGGGCGCCCTGGCCCGCGATCTCTACATCGCCCGCAACCGTCCAGCCAAGGATTTCGGCCGCGCGTTTCCCATGTCGTTCCGTGCAGCAGTTCACGCAGGGTTCTCCAATGGTCGGGGCACGATCAGGGACGAGGGGTACGAGATTTTCATCCGGCCCGGGCGTGCCGACATGCGGACTTACGAGCTCCGACACGTCCCGACCTGCGCGAATTTGATGCCGGTGCCTCGGACTTTCCAGCGGCCCGAGCCGGCCGGTCAGGCGAGCAACCCTACGCCTGCAGAAGGCGCCGCTGCAGCAACGACTGCATGTCGCCTCGCCCATCCGCAATGACGAAGACGTAGACCGTGTCCTCGATCACCCGATAGACGATGCGGTAGGGCTCAAAGAATACTTCCCGGTACTGACGAATCCCGATGTCGAGCAACTCCCCTGGATAGCTCCCGCGCTCCGGATGCTCGGACAGGCCCTGAAACGCCTCTTCGATCCGTTCCAGCACATGGTCCGCTCGGGCCGGCGAAGCGTGGCGGTCGAGGTAGTCGTAGATCTCTTCCAGGTCGCGGGCGGCGTCATCGGTGAGCACAACCCCAAAGACCATCAGCGCTCCCGCAACCGCGTGACCACGTCCGCCGCGGTCTGCACCCGCCCGGCCTCGATCTGCCGGTTACCCAAGGCGAGCATCTTGAGCAGCGCCATCGTTTCCTGGGTTTTCTCGAAGCTGTGGATGTCCTGCAGGACCACCTTGGCTTCGCCGTTCTGGGTGATGATCAAGGGCTCCCCCCGGTCGCCGAGCGTGCGAACGATCTCCGAGGCGTGGGCCTTGAGGTAGCTGATGGGCTTGATCTGACTGGAGTGCTTCATGGGTGTCCCTTCGATCCTGACCTAATTTAGTCCATAAACAGGTCAGCAGCAAGGGAGGATCTTAGTATCGACCTGGGAAAGTCATTACATTTCAAAACCTTTCTCGCAAATTCCCTGAGACCACTCCCAAGAACTGCGGAAGCAATCGCGATCGGATTTCATGCACTCTTGGCACATCCTGGCGCAACCGCTGCACATCTTCTTCACCACGCAAGCCGCGAAAATCTGCCATGTGCTCGTCGGGTTGACGGGGAAGAACTGCGCTACCGCGTTCCGCACGATCGACAGATTCAGGCAGTGGCGGGGTGGTCATCCGAACGATTATCGGACCCCTTACCAAGTCGAGGCGGCCACGGTCCAAGCGACTGATCGGCAGATCTCGAACTTGATCCTTACGGAACCGAGTGCGGGCCGATGCGACCCGAGTGCCCTGGTGCCGATTCCGGTGACTTCCCCCGAATTTCAAGGTCCGAATGTTGGGCGGGCAGGTGCCTGAAGCCGGCCCGTGCCTGGACGGCCTTTCTGGTACCGTTCCCTTGGAAGTGCGAACCCCGCATCCACGGACTTGCTGGGTTCAGTCAGCCCCGATCCACGCGGAGCCGTAGTCGTTGCCAATCTCGCGGTAGATGCCGTGTGCGTGATCCACGGTCTCTTCGCCGTTCTGAACCGCGTATTCGATCACCATGGACGGGCTGGTTACGCGGAAGGACGCGGCGCCCAGGACACCCTGCCGACCCCACCATCCAAAGTACGTGTCCTCGATCTCGGCCACCACGGCCTCCATTTTTTCGGCATGGTCGTCTTCGTTCACGAAACCAAGACGGGCCGCGATCACCTCCAGGAGCAGCGTCCTCTGCGGAGCTGTGAGTTCGCTTCCCTTGACGCCCTCCGGCGCCACGGTTGCACCGTACTTCCCCGGCCCCAGCACGAGATCGATGGGTTCCTCCGCCCGGATGGCCTGTCGTGTCTGTTCGTCGGTCAGGCTGTCCATGAACGCCTGCGCGGCCGCAGTTTCCCTTTGCACGATGAAGGTGTCCTCACCGTCCAGGCGCACGTGCAGCGGTTGACCGCCGGTCAACATCGGTGAGAAGGAAACGTTCGGTCCGAATACCGTGGCGTTGATTGCGAGATGGTGCCCGCCGAACTGGAACATCCAGGGCTCCGTAGTGGAAGGTTCGCCGAGAAACGCAGCGTAGTAGTGCTCGCTGCCGTATTTCATGACGCCGAACAGGCCTCCCGGGACCAGCAAGTCTTCTGCGGCCAGTTGGTATGTGACGTTTCTCGCCCCGTCTTCGCTCAGGAATTCCCGAAGGAGCTTGTCGAGATGCACCCGCTGTCCGGCGGAGAGAGCACCGAGTTTCACGCCACCACGCGGAACCATGCCCTCGGGAAAGTTGGACCAGTTCGAGCGCTGCTTGTTGTCGGTGAACCGATAGGTCGCCGCTTCCCTCTGATCGTCGTCCAGCGAGTCCAGGAAGAGTTGTGCAGTCGTCACGATGGCCTCGGTCTTCGGGTCTGCAGCCGGCACGTCGTAGGTGTGCTTGAAACTGATCGCTACCGGTGAAGGATCAACTCCGAAAAAGATCCGAGCGCCAATGTCGGGGCGGAGCAACAGGTAGACGAACATGGCGGCAACGACGATCACCGCGCCCAGGAGGTAGATCAACAGACGTCGCATGGGTCCCGCCTTGTACTGCCTTTCAGTACTTTTGTCTCCGGACTCCAGGGCCGATCAGCGCCGGGTGCAGTCGGCGCGAGACGCCGGCGCAACCGCCTGGGCCGCCCAATGCGCATGACTGCACCGGGAGTTCGTGGTCCGAACGATGGGCCGGAACCGCCGGGAGACCGTCCGTGCCTGGAGGGCCTTTCTGGTGCCGTTCCACCGCGAGCACAGCGCCCACAACGTGGTGATGCTCGCACGTGTGTCATTCCTGCGGCATTTGGGGCTACTGTGAGACCGTGGCGCCTGGCGACCTGGCCCGGAAGGCAAGGGCTTCAGGGGAATTCCGGGACCCGTCGTCCGATGGGTTCAGGACTCTTGTGACAACTCGGGGGGCATGATCATGTGGACATTCGACGTTCGCACGGAACCTGTTGAGATCAACGCGCCGATCGACGTGGTCTGGGCAGTCCTCACCGACGTGAGCCGGTACGGTGAGTGGAACCCGTTCACGACGGAAGTTCGAACGGACTTCAAGATGGGATCGCCCGTGGACATGCAGGTCACGATGGGGCGACGAATGCTCAAGATCACCGAATACCTGTGCGCATTCGAGGAACCCCGGCTGATCGCCTGGCAGAAGTCGTTCGGCCCCCGTTGGTGGCTGCATGCGCTGCGGGAGCAGCACCTCGAGCCCCACAGCGAGACCAGCTGCAGCTACTACAACTCGGATCGCCTGACCGGCGTACTGGCGCCGGTGGTGGCCGCAACTTCCGGTAGTTACATGCGCCGCGGCTTCGAAGGCGTGGCCACCGGCCTGAAGGCGCAGGCGGAGGCTATCTACGCGAGCGCCCGAACCGACGGATGACGGTAACCCTCCCGCAGGTCTGGTGACTGTCCGGCCAGCGTTCAGCGTCCGGGCGGCGGCATCGCGCCTACGTGTCGGCGGGCACCCAGGGAGCGAGCGGCGTGCCCCCGCAATAGTGGTTCTCCGCCGGATGCTCGCGGAATAGCACGTAAATGTCGGAGGCGTTGACACCCATCGTTTCGTTGAGGATCTCGGCGATGGCGTCGACCAGCGCTTTCTTGCGCTCCGGCTCGCGGCCCGGCCGCAGATCGACCTCGACCAGTGGCACACCGTCGCCGATCTCGCCAATCACTTCACGTACCGCGACGTAGTCGTATTTGGTTTCCTTGGGTGCCAGGGTCCTGAGCACTGCCGCCTTGACCGCCGTGCGGATGGTCTTCTGGGTGTCAGCGGCCGTGCCGGCCGGAACCTCGACGCGAATCACCGGCATCGGCGAGATCTCCTGCTGTCGTCAAGAAAGGGGACCCAAAACCTGATCCCAAGAAACGCCCTGTTGCCCCGGTTCGGACGATAACGCAACCCGGGTGGAGGGTTTGGTGGAACTGCGGTGCTGACACGGGACGCTCCGGACGGAACCGGACAACGTCCGCGCCCCAGCGGCACGCCGCGCGCAGCGAAGCTCAGGCGCGACCGCCCCGTCTGCAGGCGCCGTGGATTTCGACGGAATGGTCGTCGGTCAAGGCGGCAGTCTGAGAGAGAAGGGGCCCGTCAGTCAGCGCCGCCCGATTCCACAAACGTGTAGACGCGGGTGATGTCGGCATTCGGCTCGTGCGTGTCGAGGTCCTCCCAGACATCGGAAACCGCTGGGCTAATGGGACACGCTGCCCCGATCACGGCCGCCGCATCGTGATAGAGCCGGAGATCCTTGACGAACTGGGCGCTCGAGAAACCGGCGTCATAGGTTCCCGTGACGACGCGGTTCGGGAACTTGTCGGAGGTGGCGGTGTTGCGTCCGCTCGACGCGTTCACGACGTCGAGGATCATGCTCATGTCCAAGCCGTGTTTGATCCCGAATGCGACGGCCTCGGCAGTCGCCGCCATCGCGCTTCCGGACAGGAAGTTGTTCAGGACCTTCATAACCTGGCCCTGGCCAGGCTTGCTGCCCACGCGAAACACGTTGCCGGCCATGGCCTCCAAGGTCGGCCGCAGCCGATCAAACGTGTGTTCAGAACCCGAGTACATGATGGCCAGGGTGGCGTTCACCGCGCCGCTTACACCACCTGAGACGGGTGCATCCACGTACTCGATGCCGGCGTCGGCGAGCAAGCTGTGCACGCGTTCCGCCGCCTCGGTACCGATGGTCGAGTGATCCACGACGAGCCGGGCCCGGCGGTCGGTCGAATTGCGTATGTCACGGGCAATTGCTTCCGAGGCGCGTCCGTCCGGCACGCACAGGTGGATCACGTCGACCATGCTGGCGAGCGCTGCAGTGGAGTCGGCAAGTCGCGCGCCTTGGGGCGCCCGCGCTTCCGTGCCGGCCGCGTCGTACACGATGATGTCCTGCCCCGATTTCACGAGGTTCTCCGTCATCGGCCTGCCCATGTTGCCGAGGCCGACAAACCCGATCGCCTTCTGTGGCATGGCTGTTGATCGCCTCCGCCTGCGTTGTGTCCCGTGATAGTAGTGATCGGAAAGGAAGGCTTGGGCAACAGTCGCCGCAACTGATCAGGAGCCTGTGTCTTCATGCCGGGTTGGTTCCGGAGATATCCCTCAGGCGGTTCGGTTGATGGCTGAGCGCGTTGTGCGCGGTGTCAAAATCGCATATATTTCTTGCGAAAAGACATATGCAAGAATAGCGCGAGGGGAAGCCGATGACGACACAACTGATCGGCAAGCGGATTAAGGCACTTCGAGAAGAACTCGGCCTCTCCCAGGAAAGGCTGGCGGAGATGTTCGGTTTCAACGATCGGCAGACGGTTTCGGCCATAGAGACCGGTGCTAGGCGGGTCACCGCGGCGGAACTGGTGCTCGCGGTTGAGAAGCTTGGAATGCCGCTCGAGTACTTCACCGATCCATTCCTGCTCGCCGGCGAAGGACGTTTCTCCTGGCGTCAGTCCGGCGTCGAGGTGCAGGAGCTTGAGGCCTACGAACGTCGGGCCGGGCGCTGGATCGCTGCGTTCCGCACGCTGGCGCCCCAAGTCGGGCGCGAGACGCCGTTCATGCGCCGATCGCTCGGGCTTGTGCGGCGTTCGAGTTTCGAGCAGGCCATGCGTGCCGGGGAGCGGTTCGCTGAGGCGTTCGACCTCGGAGATGTGCCGGCGCTTCGCCTCGCGGATGTCATGGACCGCGAACTGGGGATCCTGGTTCTCATGGTCGACGCGCATCGAGGGATTTCCGGGGCGGCTTGTCGGTTGCCGGATCTGGACTCGGTGCTGATCGCCCGGCGCGAGGTCACGGGACGGCGTCATTTCGACTTGGCGCACGAGCTGTTCCATCTGCTGACCTGGGACGCGATGCCCCCGGAGCATCTGGAGGAAGCGAGGGAGACGGGGGGCAGCCGTGTCGAGCAGCTCGCCAACAATTTTGCCGCCGCAGTGCTGATGCCGTCAGGGAAGCTCGCCCGGTTCGGCGGCTGGTCGGAACTCGGACAAGCCGCGCTTATCACGCAACTCAATGCCGTGGCAGACGAGATGCACGTGACGGCAGCCGCCCTTAAATGGCGACTGGTTGCACTCGGCGGCCTGTCCTCGAGCGCAGCGCGTGCGGTGCCGGATGCAGCATTGCGCCACAACGGTCGCGACGAACCCGAGAACACACCGCCGGCGTTGTTCTCCCGACCGTTCATGGAGGTCATTGGGCTCGGGATCGGAGCCGGCCTCGTGTCGGCGCGCCGGGCGGCGGAACTGCTCGATCTCAGCATCGACGATCTTTGGGATCTGTTCGCGGTACACGACGTCGTGCAACCGGGCGAGCCGTGAGCTGCAATGGTTCGTCATCGCGGCAACCCCGCGATGGCATATTGATGGGATTCATGATCCGTCGTAAGGTCAGTGACATGCACGAAGACAAGAAAACAGCGCTCTCTCCCCCGGACATGCCGGGTCGGCGGGAAGACTGGCGCGATCAGATCAAGGCCGACCTCGCGGCTCAGGTCCAGGCCGGCGGGACCCTCTACGGCATCCGGCCCGACGGGACTTGGATTGCGCGGACCAAGGACGGGGACAGGGTCATCAAGCGACGAGACCGAAAGTCCGCCTGAACCGGTTGGCCGGCGTTCCCTGCGATGCCGACACTCTATGTTGTCGCCGGCCCGAACGGGTGCGGCAAATCCACCCTGACGCGTGCCGTATGGCTTGGCGACCTGGAAATCATCGACCCTGACGCGATTGCGCGCCGGCTATCCGACAGTCCCGGCCAGGCAGCTCGCGAAGCGGTGAAGCGCCGACGGGCGGCACTCCATTCGGGCCGGACGCATTTGCTGGAAACTACCTTGTCCGGTTCCGGTGTTCTCCGCCACATGGAAGCTGCCCGAGCGGCCCGCTTTCGGATCGAATTGCATTATGTGTCGTTGGAGTCGCCCGAGCTGGCATTGATCCGTATCCGCAACCGGGTCGCGCTCGGCGGACACGATGTCCCGAGACCTGTGCGCGGTCAAGGGTTTAGGTCGTAGAGTCAAGGACATGTCGTGATAACGGCGATGGTGACCGGGCGGGTCGTCGATCCGATGCCTGACCTGCTGCCGTTGGTCGAGCGTGTCGTCGCATCGCAAGACTCGAGGGGCAGTCTGGGCCATCGGTTGGCCGCTGCGTACCTCTGCTTTCGCGGCGGGAGGCCTATCCGGTGGTGAGGAGATTGGCGGTACGGGTCAGGTTGTAGGCGGTCGCGGTGAGCCGGGCCTGGAGGTGGGCATTGGCCAGACCTCGCCAGCGCATTCGCCGGAAGCCGTACGATCGCTTCCAGGTCCCGAAGATCTTCTCGACCCGAGCCCGGATCCGGTGGATCGACCGGTTCCGTTCGGCGAGCCAGCGCTCGGCCTCACGCTGTGATGCTGGATCAGGCTGCGCCCAGACCCCGACGGCCGCGATCCGGGGCGTGCCGCCACGCGCCTGCACCGCCGCCGCAAAGCGGCGACCTCGATAGGCGCTGTCGGCATACACCTCGCCGGGATCGGGCGGCAGGGCGCTCTCGCCATGGTTACCGTCATGGACGTTGCCCGGCGTCACGGCCAGCTGTTCCACCAGCGCCGTGTCGGCATCCGCGCCCACGTGCACCTTGTACCCGTGCACCGCCTTCCGGCGGCTGTGGCCCGCCCAGCCGGCTTCGGCATCGTCCCGACGGGCCGCGCCCACCACGCTCGCATCCACCAGCGTGCCCGTCTTCACCTGTACTGCCCGGCGCCGCAGTTGGGCGGTGATCAGGTCGAACAGCGTCTGATCCAGACCGTGCCGCAGAAGCTCCCGGCGAAACCGCACGAACGCCGTCCGCTCCGGCGTCGCCTCGGTGCGCGCAAACCCGCAAAACCGACGGAACGACGCCCGGTCCTCCAGCGCTTCCGCCAGCCGGACGTCCGACAGGTCGTGCCAAACCGCCAGCAACAGCGCCCGGAACAACGCCAGCGGTGGCCAGCTCGCTTCACCCCGTGGCGCTGCATACACCACTGACAGGCGCGCCTCGATCGGCGACCAGTCGATCAGGTCGGCAATCTCGTCCAGGGACGATCGGCGCGACTCACGAGGAAACAAGGCTTCCTGACCAATCCGGCGGTGGGCCATCGTGAACTCCCGCACCAAATGCTGCTTCCGGCCATCGAATCAGTCACTCACACCAACGTCAACCCCTTCCGCGCACAGGTCTCGTCCCGGAAGTGGACGTACGGAGGCGATTCATCCGGTCGTGGGCCAAGCTGCCTTCCGCGATCGGCTTGGCGGACGCGGTCCGTCTTTACGACAACACGGACCATGACCGGCCACACCGCGAAGTCGCGGTCCTCGCGGAAGCGGCATGGTGGACGGCGGGCCGTCTTCCGGCTTGGGCAGGCGCGGCACTCGCACGGACGACGGTGCCCGACCTATAGGGGCAGTTACGACCGCGCGGAATGTTGGCGAACGCAACGACGTCATTGCGCCAAACCTCCCACAAAACGAGGAGGTTGCTATGGATCAGACCGGGGTCGCCAAGAAATGGCGGTCTGAGTTGCTGCGGGTTCTCGCTGCGATGTGCGTGCCGAAGCCTGCCTGCGGGTACCGGGGCTGGGAGCAGGCTCGATGCCGCCCGAACTGCTCAATCGTGCCGGCGGCTGCTCGGGGGTTCGGCCCACAATATGGCGCCAAGCGTGAGACTCCCGAAGAGGGCGAAGGCGCCCACCTGCGTGTGGATGGTCCCGTCGAAGCCCTGTCCGATCAGGCTCCCGAGCGGCACGGAAATCAGGGTGGAGAGTGACGCCACCACCGCCGCACCCACGCCGGCAATGTGGCCGAGCGGTTCCATGGCAAGAGCGTTGAGGTTCCCGAAGACGAGACCGATGAAGAGGAACACGACGAGCAGGTACGCCATGAACAGCCAGAGCGGCGGAAGCCCGTCGAACTGGAACAGGCCGATCCAGGCGACCAGGGAAATCAGCGCGACGGTGGTCGCTCCGATCTTCGAGAGCCGTCGCATGCCATGCCGGAGGACCAGGCGACCATTGACCATCCCGCCGAAACCGATGCCCAGTGCCAGGACTCCGAAATACACCGGGAACATCGCACCGGTCTCGTACGCCTCCTGGAAGATCTGCTGGGCGGAGCTCAGGTAGGCGACGAACGGTGCGAACACGAGCCCGGTCGCGAGGATGTACCCGAGCGAGGTCCGAATGCGCACGATCTCGCCGACCGCCTGGCCGATGGCGCCGACGGAAAAGGGGCGGCGGCGTGCGACGGGGAGGGTTTCCGGCTGGCGCAGCGCGAGCCATACGAAGGCCACCGCGGCGAACGCGAAGAACGTCGTGAAGATCGTGCGCCAGCTTCCCAGCCAGAGAATCCCCTGCCCGAGCAATGGGGCGAGTGCGGGGACCAGGATGAAGACCGCCATCACGAAGGACATGAGCCGGGCCATCTGCCGGCCGCTGAACTGATCGCGGACCAGGGCCATGGTCACGATCCGCGGCCCCGCCGCCCCCACGCCCTGGAGGACACGCCCGGCGATCATCGCCTCGAAGGAGGACGCGAAGATGCTGACGAGGCAGCCCGTCATGAAGAGGGCAAGGCCGGCACAGATCGCGGGTTTTCGCCCGATGCGATCAGAGAGCGGCCCGAACAGCACCTGTCCGAGCGCGAGGCCGAGGAACAGGGACGTGATCACGTACTGGACGTCGTTTGGACGCTGCACGCCGAGATCGCGGCCGATCATCGGCAGGGCCGGCAGCATGGCGTCGATTGCAAGCGCGACCAGTGACATCAGGAGCGCGGCGAGCGGGACGAACTCGCCCGTGCGAAGGGCACCGGCGCGCGCTGATCGGCTCATCCTGCCTGCCTTTGCCTGGTTGGGACGGTCAAACTTCCGAGACCATCGATCGGCGACGTTGCCGTCCGCCCGGCCGTGGCGGGACGGCGACGGCGGGCGGATCGCGTCGGTCGGTCCCGCCAGCCGGTTCAGCTTGTCTGGCGCTCGTCAGGTCCGGTGCGTTTCCCAGTCGGTGCCGTGGTAGAGGATCTTCCGTCGTTCTTCCTCCGACCACCGGTGGAATTCCACCGCCTCGGGGTCGAAGTCGCACTCGGGCTCCGGCTCCAGCTCGAAATGACCGTGCGTGTCGACGCCCCGCACGAGGGCGGCGCTGTCGTGGTCGGAGCGGATCTGGCGGGCGTCCGGCGGAATGAAGCGGATCGCCAGCCCGATGCGGCGGTCGGCGGAGCGGTTGGGGTGCGATGCGTGGGCGATGCGGAAGGCGAAGATCGAGCCTTCCCCGGGGTCGAGCTCGACGTTCACGGCCTTGGCCTCATCGATGCCTTCGGTGATTTCCTGGCCGCGCGTGAGCATGTTGTCGTCGTGGTACGTCTCGCGGTGCGGGAGGTCGGGTCCCAGGTGCGAGCCCAGCAGGTAGCGCATGCAGCCGCTGGTCACGTTGGCGGGCGAGAGCGCCACCCAGAGCGTGATCAGCTTGGTGCTGTCGAGACCCCAGTACTGGCTGTCCTGGTGCCACGAGACGTAGCTCGGGGAATTCGCTTCCTTCAGCCACCAGTCCGTGGACCAGACCATGATGTTGGGGCCCAGGATGTCCTCCACCGGATCGAGGACCCGGGGAGAGCGGATGAATTCGGCCAGCCACTTGAACAGGAGGTGGCTCTTGTAGCGGAGCGGCCCCTTCAGCGGGCCGCCGTGCTCGGCCTCGCGCGCCTCGAGTCGTGCCCGCATGCCGAGCATGTCGTCCTTGGAGGCGACCCGGACCGGCGCGTACACACCGTCGCGGTGGAACCGCGCAATTGCTCCGGCGTCGAGAACCTTGCCCATCCTGCTATCCCGCTGTCACGTCCTGCCGGCAATCATCCGCTGTCACGTCGCCGCAAGCAACACGGCCGGGCGCGGAGGCGCCGTCCATGCCATCCGGGAGGTTGGTCCGCCGGCGCCCGGGCCCATTCACGACGCGGCCTCGGCCAGGATCCGGGCGGCTTCCTCGCAGTCGGTCCCGCTGACGTCGAGGTGGGTGACGGCGCGCATGCGCGTGGGGCCCATGGCGCCGATGCGGAGGCCGGTCGCTCCGGCACGGGCGGCGACGTCGGGAGCGCTGCGGCCCGTACCGCCCACGTCAAAGAACAGGATGTTGGTGTCGCACGGTTCGACCGTGAACCCCTCCTGCCCGGCGAGTGCCTCGGCCAGCAGCGCGGCATGCGCATGGTCCTCGGCCAGGCGGTCCCAGTGGTGGTCGAGCGCGTGCAGGCCCGCGGCGGCCAGGATGCCGGCCTGGCGCATCGCGCCGCCCATGCGCTGCTTCCAGCGCCAGACCTCCTCGATGAAGGCGGCCGAGCCCGCGAGGACCGCGCCCACCGGGCAGCCGAGCCCCTTGCTGAAATCGATCCACGCGCTGTCGAAGCAGCCCGCGTAGTCGGCCGCCGGAACACCCGACGCGACGGCCGCGTTCGGGAGCCGGGCGCCGTCCAGGTGCGTGGCGAGGCCGTGCTCGCGGGCGACGTCGGTCACCGCCCGCACCGTTTCGAGCGGCCAGACCGTGCCGCCGCCCATGTTGGCGGTGTTCTCGACCTCCAGGAGAGAGGAGCGCGGCGCGTACCGGTGGGTGTCGCGGATGGCCGCCCGGGCCTGTTCCGCCGTGTAGATGCCGCGCTCTCCGGGCAGGCCGGCGATCTGCACGCCCGACAGCGCGGCGGGACCCCCGCCCTCGAAGTTGAGGATGTGGGACGACGCCTCGGCGATCACCTCGTCTCCCGGCTGGCAGTGCACGCGGATGGCGATCTCGTTGCACATCGTGCCCGACGGCAGGAACACCGCCGCCTCCTGGCCAAGCAGCGCCGCCACGCGCTCGCAGAGTGCGTTGACGCTCGGGTCGTCGAACAGCTGCTCGTCGCCAACCTCCGCCGCTGCCATCGCCTGGCGCATGGCCGGGGTGGGGAGGGTCTGGGTGTCGCTGTAGAGGTTGATGCGAGGGGCAATCGCTCGCTCGTGCGTCGCTGTCGCCATGGTGCTGTCCGTCGATTTCGGGAGGGGGCCTGTATGCCGGGCTGCGCCGATCATGCACCGAAAGCGCGCGCCGGGCGTTGTGGGCGCGTATCAGCGATCTACAGCACGTGCCGCGTCTGCCACGCAGCCGCCGGATCACCCGGCTCGATTGCCGCCATGGCCGCACCCCGGCACCTCTTGGCGCGGTTTGAACAGAAGGAACAGGACCATTCTTCGGGGATCGACATATTCCCCGAACGGCTGCCTGAACCGCGCCCCGAGCGGGCTCACGCGGGTCGGGCCGATCCGGCGAGAAGGTAGCTGTACAGCCGGAGGACCAGCGGTTTCTCCTGCGCTTCCAGCCACTGTCGGCCCTCCGGCGTCAGCGCAATCGTCCGGCAGTCTTCGTCCGCGACCACGGAAGCAATCTTGTCGTGGAGCGCGCTCGCCAGCCAGATCGCATCACCGGGGCCGCATTGGTGCAGCCGGGTGCCGGCGGAATCGAGGGCGGAGACCTGGCCCGACACGATCAGCTGGAGGTCGGCTTCGGCTGTGTCCGGACCGGCCAGCGTCTCCCCGGCCGCGTAGGCCCGGGGGCTCGCCCACTGCTGAAGTTCGGCCGTCAGGTCCTCGAACTGGATTTGCCGGTCCAGGTGCCGCTCGAGGTCTTCGGAGGCGTGGGCCAGCAGCGCGGATCGCCTGACCTCCTGGCCCTCGGCATCCGTCTTCCATGCATCGATGACCAGGTCCTCGCCGCGCTCGAGGGCAGGGTCCATGGCTGGCTCCACGATCAACGCCGCGAACACCGGCGGCCGCAGGTTCCGCCGCAGGCCGTCGAGCAGGCCCTTCGGGAGGGCGCTCAGCACGATCCGGACCCCGGCCATCTCCGCCGCCTGCAGGCACCTGCAGAGCACGCTCACGGCCGAGAAATCGAAGCCGGAGACCTGGTGGAAGTCCAGTACCAGGCACGCGGGACGCTGCTCGCCGCTCACCGATTGCCGGAGATGGTCGGCGAGCGGGCAGACGCTCCCGAAGAACAGGTAGCCCCGCAGCCGGTAGGCGTGCACCTGTCCGCCGTCCTGCAGCAGGATGGCGCGGTCAGGAACGGGCCGGGCCCGGCTGCTCTGCCGTTCGCGGGCCGTGAAGCGGGATTCGATCGGGTCGACCCGGCCGAGGCGCACCGCAAAGAAGACGAGCGTGGCCAGCATGCCCGCGCCCACGCCCTCCAGCAGCCCGAACGAGACGATCGTGGCGAAGATCAGGACGATGATGCCGTACTCGGACCAGGGTAGCCGTCGGAAGCTCCTGAGCAGCCCTTCGTCCAGCATGCCGAGCCCCGCGAAGATGAGAACGCCCCCGACGAGCGGTGCCGGTACCAGTTCCAGCATCCTGTCGCCGAGCAGCAGCGCGCTCCCGATGACCGCGGCGGCCACCAGGCCGGTGAGACGGGTGGTGGCGCCGAACAGCTTGCTGCGGAACGAGGCCGGCACCACCGTGGTCGCCACGGTGCCTCCGCCGAGGCCGGCCAGTACGCTCGCGAGTCCGGTGGCCCGGAATTCCCGATCCCAGTCGAGGTCCTGGTTCACCGCGAGCTCGAGACCGGCGATGTTCATGATCACGCAGATGAGGGCGATGAGCACCAGGCTCAGCAGGTGGGGCGCCTGCACGGCCATCGCGGCCCCGTCCAGCAGCGCGAGGTCGGAGAGCCGCAGGGCGGGCCACAGGGCGCCGTCCGCCGTGCTGGTGAGGAGCAGGCCGGATGCCCTGGCCGCCTCGCCCGAGATGTCGAGAGCGGCAAGGACGGCGTGGTACGCCGTCACGAAGAGGGCCACGCTGACCGGCAGGATCAGCGGGTTGCCCCTGCGTCGCACGGCGAGATACAGGGCAATTCCGTAGCCGGCGCCGGGGGCCCATTGCCAGAAGTCCGCGGGCGCGGAGAGGGCGGGGATCGACCACCCGTCGAGGCCAGCGCCCATCAGGAACATGGCCGCGATGCAGACGGCTCCGCCGATCCCGGCCACGAAGCCGCCGGCCACGGGATAGGGGATGAAGCGCACAAGGTTGGCCAGGCGAAAGTGGCCGATGAGGAGGCAGCATGCGCCGGTGAGCACCGCGCCTGCCACGAGCAGGCCGACGGCGCTCACGAACAGGGCGTCCCCTTCGGCGGGCGTCGTTCCCACCATCAGGGCCATCGGAATCACGAGGGCCGGCGACAGGCCCGCAATCACTCCGCGATAACCGCTCGCGAGCGCCACCAGGACGCAGATGGCGAAGTTCCCGAACAGGATGAGGCCCACGCCCTGGGACGAGTAGGGTGCGAGGGCTCCTGAGAAGATGAAGGTCCCGAACGCGACCTGGGCGACCAGCAGGCCCAGTCCCGCGGTGAGGCCCGCCGAGAGCGCCGGGATGCCCTTGACGGACAGGGCGTCGGTCCGAAGCTCGACGACCAGCTCCCGGAGCGAAGGTGTCACCGTGACGGATTCTTCGGGGAAGCTGGCACCGTGCCGGTAGTCATGGCACGATCACGGAAGCCGTTCAAGAAGACGCCGCGCCGTGACCGGGACGGGGCACCGGGAGGCGGGGGCACCCGCACCGGCCCTCTGGTCAGGTTGCAGCCACCGTCGTGGTGAGCCGCAGCCCGATCGCCCCGACCGCGATCAATGCGATGCAGATGACCTGCACGGAGCCTAGCTGTTCGCGGAACACCACGAAGCCGATCATCGTCACCGCCAGAATGCCGATGCCGGCCCACAGGGCATACGCGACACCGACCGGGATCACCTTGAGAGCGGGCGCGAAGAGCCAGAAACAACACATGTAGCAGACGATCGACAGCACGCCCCAGTGCCACTTCTCGAAACCGTCCGACAACTTCAGCAGGACCGTGCCAATCACCTCCAGGACAATGGCTGACGCCAGGAACATCCATGCACTCATCGATCCGCACCTCCAGGTGGGGCTTGCCCTGCCCGTCTGCTTCGCGCAGGGCGCTGCCGGCAGGCAGCGCGGGCGCACAGGGGACCGCAGGTCTTCACCGAAGCCCACAGGGGAGTGCGCCGCGCTGGCGAAGTCAAGGCGCCGATCGGGGGCGTCTCCCGTCAGCCCCATCGCGGCCCGGCCCGCGCTGGCGGCCCGTGCAGGCCCGCCGCGCCCGGCTTGCCGCCAAATGACTGCAGACCGGTCCCGGGGCCCGCGATGGCTAGCCGGGCTGCCAGCCGGACGGAGCGAGCTCGAACCCGGCGAAGTCGAAGGCGGGCGCCACGGTGCACCCCACCAGCGTCCATGCCCCTTCCGACCGGGCGCTCTGCCAGGTTCCCGCCGGGACCGGCACGTGAGGCTCCGCGTCGCCGCCGAAGCCCAGCCGCCGCTGCACGATCTCGACACCGTCGGCCGAGAGTTCAAGCCGGAGCGGATCGCCCGCGTAGAAATGCCAGATTTCCACGGCGTCGATGCGGTGCCAGGCGGACACCTCACCTGCTTTCAGCAGGTAGTAGATCGCGGTCAGCACGCCCCGGCCCCCGGCCTCGGCCCGGTGGCGATACGTCTCGCGGTAATGCCCGCCTTCGGGATGCGGGAGGAGGTTGTACGCACGGATGAGATCGTCGGCATCCATGGAGAGCCTCCGCGCCGTTGGCCTGCCGGAAGACTTGGATTCCCGCGTTGCGGGCGCCCGCGTCCGACGCGCCATTATGGGAACGATCGAGCAGCGGCACTACCGCGATAGGTCGGCCGTTCGACGTCCGGAGGACTTCAGGGCTGGCTGCCGTCGATGCGGCCCGCGACACTGCCGTCGGCGATGGGTAGGGTTGGCCCATGGGCACTTCCGTCGCAGCCGCCGGGGCTGATGCTGACTAGGACGGCAGGCGTGTCCTGCCTGTGGACGGTCACCCTCGCGGCCGCCCTATTGGCCGGATTCACCGTTTCTGCCGAGGGGTTTCCACCCGAGGACCGGATGGTCGGGGAGCGCGAGCACCCGAAGATGATCGCGACTTTCGGGGGCGTATATCGGGGCCATCCGGACCTGCACGCCTACATCGGCGAGCTGGGAGCCCGGCTGGTCCGCCAGTCGCGGTACGGCGACGAGGAATGGAAATTTACCGTGCTGGATACGCAGGCGGTCAACGCGTTCGCGCTCCCGGGCGGCTACGTGTATCTCACGCGGGGCCTGGTCGCTCTGGCCCGCAACGAGTCGGACCTGGCCGCCGTGCTGGCCCACGAGATCGCCCACGTGGTCGCTCACCATGGGCGCGCGCGCCACGCGCGCATTGCCTCGGTCAACGAAGGGCCGAAAGTTGCTGGAAACGATCCCGCCCCCGACGGCTCCCGGAGATCCGCACCGCCGTCCGGTCGGGACGTGATCCTCGCGCGGTACAGCCATCAGGACGAGTTCGAGGCGGATGCGCTGGCCATCGGTTTCCTGCATGAGGCCGGGCTGGACCCCGCGGCCGTTGTCCGGATGCTCCGGGCGAACGAAGCGCATTCCGTGCTCGTGGGCAACGACATCGAACTCCACCGCGGGATGCTGTCCTCACACCCCAGTACGCCAGAGCGCATGAGCCGGGCCGTGATTCTCTCGCGCCGGTTGGCCGCCGATCCGGACCGGGCAGCGGAAGACGGATTCCTTGACCGTATCGAGGGGCTTCACTTCGGCAGCCGGCCCCACTTGGGTCTGTTCCGGGGCCAGGAGGTCCTGCTGGGAGGAACCGAAATCAGTTTCCGAATGCCCGACGGATTTCACATTCGGCGGGAACCCGGGCGGGTGACTGCGCGGGCCATGGACGGAACCCTCATCGTCTATGACGAGATGGTGAACCAGTGGGGGGTGGGGATCGTGAGCTACCTGCCGAGAGGCAGCCGGGAAGTCGAACTGCTCCAACTCGACGGGATGCATGCCGCAACCGCGGTCCGCAACCCGGAACGCGGCGGTCATCGGTTCGAGTACCGGACCCTGGTGATCCAGTGCGCCACCGAGCTCGTGTGCCGCTTCCGCTACATCGTGCCGCTGGCCGTCAGCCTGGCCCGGCGGGCCGACCTTCGAGAGACCGCCCTCAGTTTCCGGCGGTTCGACGAGCGGGACCGGCAGGCGGCGCGGCCGCGGGTCGTTCGTGTTGCGACGGTATCGGCCTCGGACACGCTGACCTCGCTGATCGCGCGCATGGATGTGGGCGCCAGCCCGAAGCAGTGGTTCGAGCTGCTCAACGGCCTGCAGCCGGACGAGATGCCGGCGGTGGGCAGGCGGGTGAAGCTGGTCGTGCGCGCGGACCGGTAATGCGCGTAGCCGTCGCCGGTTTCGTCCACGAGACCAACACGTTCTCGCAGCACCCGGCGACGATGGAACGGTTCGCCGAGGCTGACGGATGGCCGCCGCTGGTCACCGGCAGCGAGTTGCCGCAGGCGCTTGCCGGCAGCAATCTCCCCGCCGCCGGATTCCTCGAAGCAGCACGGCTCGACGGCGCCGAGGTGCTGCCGTTGCTGTGGTGCTCGGCGGTCCCGTCCGGACCGGTGACGCGCGATGCCCATGAGACCGTGCTGGGGCGGATACTGGAAGGCCTGCGGGCCGCCGGGCCGGTCGATGCCGTGTACCTCGACCTCCACGGGGCGATGGTGGCGGAGCACGAACGGGATGGCGATGGCGCAGTCCTGGCGGCCGTGCGGGCCGGGGTGGAGGCATCGACGGCAGTGGTCGCAAGCCTGGATTTCCACGCTAACGTCAGCGACGCGATGCTGGACGCGAGCGATGCGCTCGTCGCGTTCCGCACCTATCCGCATGTCGACATGGCGGCGACCGGCCGACGGACCTATGCGGCGCTCAAGGCCGTCCTGCCCGGGATCCGTGACGGTCGCCGACCGGCCAGGGCGCTGGGACGGAGCCCGTTCCTCGTCCCGCTCGTCTGCCAGTCGACGGACGCCGAGCCTGGCCGGCGGCTGTACGGCGGACTGGGCGAAGCCGATGACGGGTCGGTGTTCACGACGTCGCTGACGATGGGGTTTCCGCCGGCGGACGCGTGGGAAACGGGGCCGAGCGTCCTGAGCTATGCCGCCACGGAGCCGGCGGCGCGCGCGGCGGTGGCAGCAATCTTGGGGCAGCTGGCGGCGGCCGAAGCGGAGTTCGCGGTTCCCCTGCACGCGCCGGGGCCCGCCATTGCGGAAGCGCTCCGCATGGCGGACGCGTTAGGCGGCCTCGTCGTGATCGCCGACACCCGCGACAATCCCGGTGCCGGCGGGGCGGGGGATACCACCGGCCTGCTGGCGGCGGCAGTCGGGAGCGGTGCGGAGGGCGTGGCGATCGGCGTGCTGGCGGATCCGGAGACGGCCGCGGAGGCCATGCAGGCGGGCGTGGGCGCCGAGATCACCGTGTCGCTCGGCGGACGGAGCGATGGGGAGCCCTATGTCGGCCCGGCCCGCGTGACCGCCCTGGGGGACGGCCGCTTCACCGCGACCGGCCCAATGTTCGGCGGATCGCACATGGACCTCGGGCCGATGGCCGCGCTCCGCTGCGGTCGCGTCGCCGTGGCGGTCGCGTCGCGGCGGATGCAGGCGGCCGACCGGTCGATGTTCCGCCACGTGGGGATCGAGCCTGACACGCAGCGGGTCGTCGTCGTGAAGAGCTCGGTGCACTTCCGCGCCGATTTCGCGCACGCCCGGGCGGTCGTGGTCGCGGATGCCCCTGGGCTCAATCCCGTGGACCACGAGACGCTCGACTACCGGCACCTGCGCGCGAACGTGCGCCGCATGCCGAGGCTGCGGGCGGTGGGAGCGTGCATCTGATGGACGCGGCGCTGGACTCCCGTGTCCCGGCCGCCGGGCAGGCGAGCGTGCAGGGGCTGGGCCAGCCCCCGCTGCTCGACGACACCGTCTCCGAGACGCTCGCCCGGGGGGCCCGGAAGTGGCCCGAGCGTGAATTCGCGGTCTTTTCCGAGACCGGCCGGAGATGGACCTACCGCGGGTTCACGGCCGCGGTCGACCGGCTGGCGACCGGGTTGCTGGAACTAGGCCTCCGCCCGGGCGACCGGATCGGCATCTGGTCGCCCAACCGTCCCGAGTGGCTGCTGGTCCAGTTCGCGAGCGCCCGCGCCGGGCTGATCCTGGTCACTGTCAATCCGTCCTACCAGGCCGACGAGCTGCGCCACGCGCTCAATTTGGTCGGCATGCGCGCGCTGGTGCTGGCGCGGCGGCATCGGGATACCGACTTCATCGGCATCCTGCGTTCGCTGGCGCCCGAGCTAGGCCATGATCAGGATGCGCGCCCTCGCGCCGCGGCACTCCCCGAGCTCGAATTCATGATCCACATGGGAGAGGGGGCCGAGGCCGGGATGATCCGCTTCGCCGACGTGGCAGCCGCGCGCCCGGACGCCATGCGTCTCGCCCGGGTCGCGTCCCGGCAGTCACCGTCCGACGCCATCAACATCCAGTTCACGAGCGGCACGACTGGCCGGCCCAAGGGGGCGACCCTCAGCCATCACAACATCGTCAACAACGCCCGCCAGACCGCCGCGGTGCTGGACCTCGGACCCGAAGACCGGATCTGCGTGCCGGTGCCGCTCTACCACTGTTTCGGCATGGTGATGGGGAGCCTCGCGGCTGCCACGGTCGGATCCTGCGCGGTGATTCCGGGCGAGCGCTTCGATGCGGCCGCCGCGCTGGAGGCGGCGGAGCGGGAGCGCTGCACGGCGCTGTACGGGGTGCCCACCATGTACGTCGCCATGCTGGACGAGCCGTCGCTGCCCCGCCGCGACCTTGCGCGCCTGCGCACCGGGATCATGGCGGGCGCGCCGTGTCCCGCCGAACTCATGCGGCGCCTCATCGATGAACTGCACATGCCGGAGGTCACGATCTGCTTCGGGATGACCGAGACCAGTCCGGTGACGTTCCAGACATCGCGGAGCGACCCGCCGGACCGACGGGTCGGCACCATCGGCCGGGTGCATCCGCACGTCGAGGCCAAGGTGGTCGATGGCGAGGGAAACACGCTCGCGTGCGGGGACGTGGGCGAGGTCCTGATCCGGGGGTACGTCGTCATGAAAGGCTACTGGGACGATCCGGCGGCGACCGCAGCGGCGATCGACGGCGACGGCTGGATGCACACCGGGGACCTCGGGATCATCGACGGGGAGGGGTACGGGCAGATCGTGGGCCGTGCCAGCGACATGGTGATCCGGGGCGGCGAGAACATCTACCCGCGCGAGATCGAGGACTTCCTGCACCGCCACGAAGGCGTCCGCGACGTCCAGGTCTTCGGAGTCCCGGACCCCAAGTACGGGGAGGAGGTGTGCGCCTGGATCATTCCGCACGACGGACACGTGCTCGACGGGGCCACGCTTAGGACGTTCTGCGAGGGCGCGATCGCGCGGTACAAGATTCCCCGGATCTGGCGATTCGTCGAGTCGTTTCCACTGACCGTGACCGGCAAGGCTCGCAAGCTCGTCATGCGGCGGACGATGGCGCGTGAACTGGCGGGAGAGGTCCCCGGCGCGTCCGGGCGACGGCATCGGGAATAGGGCATTCGCCCTCGACCGGAAATGCCGGGCCGCCCGCGGAGCCGCCGCCAATGTCGATGTCCTGCCCGGCCCTCGCGCGCCTTCGCCATCCAGATGAGTTACAACGCTCTTGGGAATTGCGGAGCTCCTTGACCGGCGGCTGGCCGGGTCAAGTGCTTTCAATCGGCCGCTTGCATGCTTTCAATTGGTCGGACGATCACTTTCAATCAGACGAGCATTGACTTTCAATTGGCCGGGCTTCCTCCGCGTCTGTGACGCCCAGCGGTGCGCGACCTGCGCTTCCGGCAAGGGTAAAGAGCGGCATTCGTCAGACTGAAAAATGTCAATACACTGTAGTAACAGTTGACGGAAAGATGTCAGGGTGACTCACGTGAGCAAGACCCATCAACTGCAGATCCGGATCAGCGCGGAGGACAAGGCGCGGATCAGCGCACGGGCGGCACGCGCAGGAATGGATGTATCCAAGTGGGTCCTGCAGCAGGCGCTTCCACCTGCCGAGCGGAAATTCCAGGCGCTTTGCCTGGAGTTGGCGACGCGCCCTGATGCGCGATCTTTCATGATTGCGGAATTTCAGGACTGGTTCACCAGGCTGACCGCAAGCGAGTACATGCGAGCGGTCCGCCACGCGCCGGAAGCCCGGCTCGCCCCGTTCGAGGCAAACTACCTGGCGGCGATGGTCGAGCAGGCGGCTGCGATCCACGGGATCAGCCCGCCGCGCTGGACAGGAGCCGTCAAGGCGCTGGATACGCCTTGGTTCGCTTCGTCCCTGAAGAGCCTGCGGCTGTGGCTCCTGACTCAATCCCCGCCTCCGTTCCGGCGCCGGAATCTGTTCATCGACAGCGGCGTTGGGCAGAGGGTCTAGTGGAATACTCCAAGCGGGATATCGAACTCTTATTCAATCGCTTAAACGATGAACTTGCGCGCCGGTCGATCACCGGGGAAGTGTACGTGGTGGGCGGTGCCGTCATGTGCCTCGTATTCGATGCGCGCGCTTCGACCCGGAACATCGATGCATTCTTCCACCCCTCGGGGGAGGTACGCGCGGCCGCCCAGGTGGTCGCCACCGCCGCTGGGCTTCCAGGCGACTGGCTGAACGATGCGGTCAAGGCGTACTTGAGCGACCATGAAGACTTCCTGTCGTACCTCGAACTGACCAACCTGCGCGTGTTGACCGCAAGTCCGGAGTACCTGCTCGCGATGAAGTGCCTTGCCCTGCGCCTCGGCGAGGGATTTCACGACGAGGATGACGTGCGCTTCCTCCTGCGCTTCCTCAACCTCACCGATTATCGGAAGGCGCTCGAGGTCGTTACCCGCTACTACCCACGGGAACGGTTCCCGCAAAAGACACTGTACGCGCTGGAGGAACTGCTCGAGCCCCGGAATTGACGCTGGGGCGCAGGACTGTGCGGGTACACCCTCTACGGTCGCCCAGAAGGCCGTGCGCACCCGCGGGCATTCCGGTACGGATTTTCCCTTCGCCAGGATCGATCCGAGCTCCGCGACGACAGGATCCAGTCCTCCCGCCGGCTGGCCGCCAGCCAGTCGGCACCCTGAGCGAGGTGCGCAGGCCTAGCCGACGTGATCCGGGGCCATCTCGGCGGGTACAACTTCGCCACGTTCGATCAGAAAGGTAGTGTCCGCCAGTCCAGCGAGCAGGGCTGGATTGGATTCGGTGATCACGAGCGAGAGTTCGCGTTCGCGCTCCCGTAGTCTTCGGAGGGCGTCTCCGTAGCGACGCGCCAGGGCGGGGGCCAGTCCTTGGAACGGCTCATCCAGGAGCACCAGCCGGGTCCCGATCATCAATGCCCTGCCAAGGGCTACCATCTTGCCCTGTCCGCCGCTTACCGAGCCTGCGGGCCGGCGCCGGAGCTCCTTCAGTTCCGGCACCGTCTCGTACACGCGCTCGAGCTTCCGAGCCGCGTCCGCGTTGCGCGTTCGGGCCACCCGGTCGGGGAGCAGGATGTTTTCCTCGACGCTGAACGCTGAGAAGAGACGCCGGTCCTCGGGGGCGTAGCCGATGCCGAGCGCCGGCCGGCGGTGCGGCGGTACCGCGTCGAGGTCCGTCCCCGCGAACGTGATGGTGCCGCTGGACCTCGCCGCGAGTCCCATGACGGTCCGCAGCGTCGTGGTCTTGCCGGCCCCGTTCCGGCCGACGAGCGCCACGGTCGCGCCCGGGCTGACGTCGAGCGTGACGTCCCGCAGGACGTGCATTGCACCGATCCGCACGTTGACGCGTTCGAGCGCGAGCATCCGTCAGACCCCGATGACGTCGCGCATCACGGCCGGGTCGGTCAGCACCTGGTCCGGCGGGCCGACCGACTGGATCCGGCCGGAACTCCAGACCGCCACGCGGTCGGCGTACCGCTCCACCATCTCCATGTCGTGTTCCACGAAGACGGAGGTGACGCCCTGCACGGCGAGCGCATTCACCAGGAGATCCATGATCCGGAACTTCTCCAGCGAGCTGACCCCGCTCGTGGGCTCATCCATCAGCAGCAGCTGCGGCCGCAGGGCGAGCGCCACCGCGATGTCGATCAGCTTGCGGGTGCCTTCGGGAAGCTCATCGACCATGCTCGCGGCGTATTCGGCCAGCCCGAAGAGCTCCAGCAGCGCCACCATCTCGTCGCGTTCGGGCCGCTCGCGAAGCGGCCGGAACGGATTCCACGCCCGCTCCCGGGCGGCGGCAGCCAGCAGCAGGTTGTCGATGACGCACTGCTCGTGGAACAGCTGCGGGGACTGGAACGCCCGGGCGATGCCCATCCGCGTGATCGTGCGCGGCGCCAGTGCCGTGATGTCGTGTCCCCGGAACCGGACGCTCCCGGCGGCGGGCGTGAGGTAGCCGGTGCAGATGTTGAGAAACGTCGTCTTTCCGGCGCCGTTGGGCCCGATGATCGCGAGCCGTTCCCCGTCGCGCACGTCGAGGTCGATGCCGTCGGCCGCCTGCACGCCGCCGAAGCTGATGCAGAGGTTCCGGGCCTCGAGCAGGGTGGCGCTCACCGCTTCCGCCCCCGCTCGCGGCCGGGTCTGCCCGGGGCCGCCACGGCGACGAGATCCTGGTACAGGCCGACGAAGCCCCGGGAAGCGAAGAGGATGATGCCCAGCAGGACGAACCCGAGGATCATCTGCCATACGTCGGCCGCCATCGCGGCGGCGTAGAACCGCACCAGTTCGTACACCAGCGCACCGGCAAACGCTCCCAGCACGTTGCCGGCGCCGCCGAGGATGGCGATGAAGACGAACTCGCCCGAGCGGATCCAGTACCCGAGATCCGGAGTGACGACCCCCTGGTTCACGGCGATGACGGTGCCGCCGAGCCCGGCCAGCGCCGCCGAGAGGACGTAGGCGATCAGCAGGACCCGCCGCGCCGAGATGCCCAGGTACTCGAGCCGCGTCTCGTTGGTCCGGATCGCGCTCAGCGCCTCGCCGAGCGGCGAGCGCAGGAAGCGGTGCACGCACCAGCAGGCCGCTCCAGCGAGGACCAGGGACGTGTAGAAGAGGGCGGTCTCGAATGCTGTCCGTGCGAGCTCGAACCCGAAGTAGGTGGGCCGGCCGACCGCCATCCCGTCGCTCCCGCCCGTGACGTGGAACATCTTCTCGAGTAGGGCGTAGAGCACCATGGAGAAGGCGAGGTTGAGCATCCCGAAGAAGATGTAGCGGTAGCGCACCACGAACAGGCCGATGACGGCGCCCATCGCGCCCGAGCAGACCGTGCCGGCCAGCAGCAGGACGGCCAGATCCATGCCGCCAAAACCCTGCATGAGGAACGCGGCGCTGTACGCGCTCGCCGCGAAGAACATCGCGTGTCCGAACGAGACCTGCCCGGCGCGCAGCAGGACCACGACCCCGAGGACCGCGAGCCCCTTCGCGAGCGCCACCGTCAGGATGATCTTCAGCCACGGCACCGCCAGCGGCAGCAGCGCCACCGCCAGCACCAGGACGGCCGGCAGGAACCGTACGAGCCGCACGTCAGATCCTGCGTTTCTCGGCGACCGCGAACAGGCCCTGCGGGCGGACCAGGAGCACCAGGACCATGATCATGTAGGGGATCAGGACGTCGAGTTCTGGCACGAGGTACACGGCGAAGGAACGGCCGAGCCCGATCAGCAGCGCGGCCAGCGCCGCGCCCTCGACCTGGCCGAGGCCCGCAGTGGCGACGACCGCGAACGACAGGACGATCATCTCGGCGCCGAGCCCGAGCTGGATGGCCGTGGTGGGCGACGCCAGGGCACCCCCGAGCGAGGCCAGGATGGCGCCGATCACGAACGTGATCGTGAATACCCTGCGCGCATCGATGCCCACGGTGATCGCGGTCTCCCGGTCCTCGGTGACGGCGGTGATGACCTTGCCGCTCAGCGTGTGGCGCAGGAACCAGCGGAGACCGACCAGCACCAGCAGCGCAATCGCCGGCAGCAGGATGATCTGGTACGCGTTGTAGGGAATGCCCATCACCTCGACGGTGCCAAGCAGGCGGACCGGGTCCGTCGCCGCATACGGCTGCACCCCCCAGACCAGCCGTTGCACGTCTTCCAGGATCATGAACGCGGCGAACGTCACGAGGAGCTGGAGGACCTCCCCCTTGGCGTAGATGTGGCGCAGCAGCCCGCGCTCGATGACGAGGCCGAGCACCGCGCCCACCGCTCCAGCGGCGACCAGCAGCGCCGGGAAGGTGAGCCAGGGGTTGAGGTCGGCACCGCTCACCGAAAGGACCAGGCTGGCCGCGGCGTAGGCGCCAATGGCGTAGAACCCGCCGTGGGCGACGTTCAGGATGCGCATCACGCCGAAGATCAGCGTCAGTCCGACGGCGACCAGGAACACCAGCGCCGCGTACGCGATGCCGTCGAGCGTGGCGAGAACGAGCAGGATCGGGTCCATCAGCACATAGCCCCGTGGGGAGGGTCAGCCGTCGGAGCGGATCATTCGGCGTGCCGGTAGGTCTCGACCGGGATCTCCAGGATGCTCTCCGGCAGGTTCTCGAGCCACGCCGTCGAATCCATGCCAACCGGCGTCGTGATCTCGGCGCCGGGGAAGATCATCATGTGGTCCATGACGGCGAAGCCGTACGTCGGATCCCGCCGCGTGACGCCGATCATCTGATCCTCCACGCCCTGGTGGTCGTCACGGATGCGGACGGTCCGGCCGAGCCCGCGGAACTCGAGGCCCTCCATGGCATCGACGACCTGTTCCCGGTCGGGCCAGGCCCCGTCGTTGCCGGCGATGGCCCGCTCGTAGGCGCCCTGCAGCGCGGCCAGTGCCTGGGCGATGTGGAAGACCGGATAGATCGGGTATTCGCCGGTCGCCGCGTGGTAGCGCTCGACGAAAGCCGTGAAGGCGGCGTCGTCGCGGAACTCCGGGTGCAGGAAGTAGTGGTCCCCGCGGCCGCCGACGATCACGCCTTCGGGCATGTCGGGGCCGATGCGCTGGAGCGAGCTCTCCATCAGGGGGAGGACGAACGTGCTGCGCTCGGTGAGGCCGCGCTGGACCGACTGTCGGACGAAGTTGTCAAGGTCGCCGCCCCAGGAGGTCGACAGGATGACGTCCGGCCGCAGGGCCAGCAGGCGGCTGATCTCGGTCGAGAAGTCCGGGGCCCCGAACTTCGGGAACAGCTCGGCGACGACCCGGACACCGGGCTTCAACCGCTGCAGCGCCGTCGAGAAGATGTGCCAGCTGTCGCGCCCCCACGCGTAGTCCTGATTGACCACCGCGATGGTCTCGAAGTCGGGCTTGGTCTTCAGGAGATACAGCAGGGTCGACAGCATCTCCGGCGTGGCGTTCGCCTGGGTTCGGAAGACGTAGCGGTACGAGTTCTCCTCGAAGATCTTCTGCGTGCCGCAGTCCCACATGATGTTGAGAATCTTGAGATCCTCGGCCAGCGGCGCCACCTTCTTGCAGTTGCCGCTCGAGATCGAGGCGAACATGGCGTCGACGCCGACGTCCTGCACGAGCCGGCGGTACTCGGACAGGACGTGCTCGCCGCCGGCCCCCTCATCCACCCAGATCGCGGTGACCGGCACGCCGCCGATGCCGCCGGCGCGGTTCAGGTCGTCGAGCAGGATCTCCGAGGCGGCCCGGGCGGGTTCGCCGAACACGGAGGCCGGGCCTGACAGGAAACCCGTGATGCCGATCGTGAGCGTCTCCGGCTTGTCCGCGGCAGCCGCGGTTCCGGCAAAGAGGGCCAGCGCCAGGGCGACCGGCAGCTTGAGGCATCTGTGCATCGTGGGGTTCCTCCGTGTCAGGGTGGCGCACCGTCAGCGGCGCCGCGGTGGTCGGTCGGCGGGTCCGCGCGGGCAACCCGTTACCGGGCCGGCTGTCCCGTTGGGCCGGATCCACCGCCGGCGATGTCGTGGCTCGTGCTCACGACTACGCCGGCATCCAGCATCGCTGCTCTGGCGGCGGCCACGGTGCCGGGCAGGTCGACCGGCCGCGTCGCGTCCTCGAGCACGATGGCCTCGAAGCCATGGGTGCGGGCATCGGTCGCCGACCAGCCGACGCAGAAGTCGAACGCGAGGCCCGCCAGGAAGACGCGCCGGATGTCCAGCGCCCGGAGCAGGCCGCCGAGTCCGGTGGGCGTGCTGCGGTCGTTCTCGGTGAAGGCGGAATACGAATCGATGGCGGGGTTCATGCCCTTCCGGATGACCGCCAGCGCCCCGTCCGTCTCCAGGTCGGGATGGAAGGCCGCCCCGTCGCTGCCCTGGACGCAGTGGTCGGGCCACAGCGTCTGCTCGCCGTAGGGCATCTGGACGGCCTCGTACGGCGCCTTGCCGGGATGCCGGCTCGCGAACGACGCGTGGTCCGCCGGATGCCAGTCCTGGGTGAGGACGACGTGCCGGAACCGCGGCAGCAGGCCATTGATGACTGGCACGACCTGATCGCCATCGGCGACCGGCAGGTTGCCGCCCGGACAGAAGTCGTTCTGGACGTCGACGATGAGCAGGAGATCGTGCGGCTCCATGGTCAGGCGGCGCTCCTTCCGGCGGCGGTGGCGGCCAGAAGCTCAGAGTACTCGGAAAGGGCAGGGAGGTCGGCGCGCTCCGCCCGGATCTGCGGCGGTGCGCGGAACAGGAAGCCCTGCTGGGCAGCGTCCAGCATCGCGATGTCGTTGTACGAGTCACCGGCCGCCACCACGTCGAAGCCGAGGGCGGTGAACCCCTCGACCGCGCGCCGCTTGTGGTCGTCGATCCGCTTCCGCCACCCGACGATCCGCTGGTCGGCGGTCATCTCCAGGTGGTGGCAGAAGGCCGCGGGCCGGCCCAGCGCGGCAAACAGCGGGTCCGAGAGTTCGTAGAACGTGTCGGACAGGATGGTGACCTGGCAGGCTTCGCGCAGGCGGTCGAGAAAGGCGCGCGCGCCCGGGAACGGCTGGAGGGACGCCGCGACGGCGCGCAGCCGGGGGAGGTCGATGGCGTTGGCCGCCATGACCTCGATCCGGTGGCGCATCAGGGCGTCGTAGTCGGCAACCTCGCGCGTGGTCTTCCCGAGCTCGTCGATGCCGGTCTCAGCGGCCACGGCCTGCCAGATCTCGGGCACCAGCACGCCTTCGAGGTCCAAGCAGATCATTTGCATGGGGCGGCTCACGGACGCGTCTGACCGTGCCGATCAGAGCGCGTCGACGATCTCCGGCACGATCTTGAACAGGTCGCCGACCAGCCCGTAGTCCGCCACCTGGAAGATGGGGGCCTCCTGGTCCTTGTTGATCGCGACGATCACCTTGCTGTCCTTCATGCCGGCCAGGTGCTGGATCGCCCCGGAAATCCCCACCGCAATGTAGAGCTCGGGTGCCACCACCTTGCCGGTCTGGCCGACCTGGAAGTCGTTCGGGACATAGCCGGCGTCGACGGCGGCGCGGCTCGCACCCACAGCGGCGCCGAGCTTGTCGGCCAGGCGGTCGAGGAGCTCGAAGTTCTCGCCGCTCCCCATCCCGCGGCCGCCCGAGATGACGATGCGCGCGCCGGCAAGCTCCGGGCGATCCGACTGGCTGAGCTCGCGGCTGACGAACCGGGCGCTGTCGTGGGCCGCGACCTCGGGACCGTCGGTCACGCTGGCCGATCCGCCCGGCGCCTCCGCCACCGCGAACGCCGTGCCCCGCACGGTGATGATCTTCACGGGATCGCGGGAGCGGACCGTGGCCAGCGCGTTCCCCGCATAGATGGGCCTCACGAACGTCTCGGCGTCGATCACCTCGGTGATGTCGGAGATCTGCTGGACGTCCATGCTGGCGGCGACGCGGGGCATCAGGTTCTTGCCCCAGGTCCCCGCCGGCGCCAGCAGGTGGCCGTAGCCGGCCGCCGCTTCCACCACCGCCGGCGTGAGGTTCTCGGCGAGGCCGCCGGCGAGGCCGGGACCGCCCGCCTTGATCACGGAGCGGACGCCCACGATCCCGCTCGCCGCTGCCGCCGCTGCGTCGGCGTTCTCGTCGAGGACCAGCACGTCGACCTCGGAGTCGAGGGCGAGTGCGGCGGTGACCGTGGCGAGCGTGCCGCGGGGAAGGTTGGCGCCGTCGGTTTCGGCAATGACCAGGACAGCCATCAGAGAATGCCCTTTTCTTCTCGGAGGATGTGTACGAGTTCTGCTGCGGAGTCGAGCATGCGTCCCGGCGGGCGGGGCGGCGGCTCGGCCACGCTGACCGTCTCCAGCCGCGGCGCGACGTCGACGCCGTAATCGGCGGGAGTCCGTGCCTCGATGGGCTTGCGTTTCGCCTTCATGATGCCGGGCAGCGAGGGATAGCGGGGTTCGTTCAGCCGGAGGTCAGTGGTGACCACCGCCGGCGCGTTGATCGAGATGGTCTCGAGCCCGCCGTCGATCTCGCGGGTGACGTCGAACGCGCCGTCACCGATCACGAGTTCGGATGCAAACGTGCCCTGCGGCCAGCCGAGCAGCGCCGCGAGCATCTGGCCGGTCTGATTGCTGTCGTCGTCGATGGCCTGCTTGCCGAGGATCACGAGCGAAGGGTTCTCGACCGCGACGACGCCGGCCAGCAGTTTCGCGACCGCCAGCGGCTCCGGGGGCTGGTCGGTCTCCACGTGGATCCCGCGGTCGCATCCGAAGGCGAGGGCGGTGCGGATGGTCTCCTGGCAGCGCGCCGGACCGATCGAGACGGCGACCACCTCGGCCGCAGTGCCCGCTTCCTTCAGCCGGATCGCTTCTTCCACGGCAATTTCATCGAACGGATTCATGGACATCTTGACGTTGTCGGTCTCGACGCCCGAACCGTCCGGGAGCACCCGGACGCGTACGTTGAAGTCGATGACCCGCTTGACTGCGACAAGGATTTTCATGAGCGACCGGCTCCGGAGGGAGAGTGGCAGTGAGGGGAGGGCCCGCGTCGGGTCGCGGGGCCAGCGGGCATCCTAGACGAAAGCGGCGGGATTTCGCTCAGGGAGAGTTCTGCATCAGCGCGGCGAACGCAAGGATCAGCAGGACGGCGAGTGCCTGCAGTGCGACCCGGGCGCGCATCAGTCGATTGCCCCAGCGGGCGTTGAACTCGCCGCCGCGGAACATCGAGATGACGCCCACCGCAAGGACGATGACGACCGCCGCAAGGCTGATCCCCAGGATGTAGGGAAAGACGGATTGCAGCAGGCTCACGGTCGGCTCCGGCAGGACGGCGGATCAACAGGATAGTTCAATGGGCGGGGGTGGCGGGTGGTGTCAGCGACGTACCCGCGGCGGTGGCGGCGTTGCGGGGCCGTTACCGGCCAGGGGAGCCTTGGCAAGCGCCCCGTTCGGCCCGGCACCGCGGGGTCAGCGGTGTCATGCGACGTCGATCCAGAGTTCGGAGAGCCCGCGGAGGACCATCTGGTTGCGCCGTACCGGCGGCTCCGCCAGGCGGATCGTCGGGAAGCGTTCCAGCAGGGCCGCGAACACGACCTTCCCTTCCAGAACCGCGAGCGAAGCCCCGAGGCAGTAATGGATTCCGCGTCCGAAGGATATGTGGCTTTTCTCGGACCGGCCGATATCTAGCCGGTCAGGTTCGGCGAACGCGTCGGGGTCCCGGTTCGCCGCCCCGAGCAGGGAGATCACTCGATCGCCGGAGCGGATGGTCTTGCCGCCGACCTCAACGTCCTCGCGGGCAATCCGGCCGTCAAACTGGACCGGGGGGTCGAAGCGGAGCAGCTCGCCGACGGCCGCGTCGAGCATGTCCGGATGCTGCCGCAGGCGCTCGAGTTGATCGGGGTGACGAAGGAGGGCCAACATGCCGTTCCCAATCAAGTTGCGCGTGGTCTCGTTACCGGCGACGAGCAGCAGCATCAGGGTGGAGAGGAGCTCCTCGCGGTCCAGGCGATCGCCTTCTTCCTCGGCGGCCATGAGGGCGGTCAGCAGATCATCCTGCGGGTCTGTCCGGCGTTTCTCGATCTGTCCCTCGAAATACTCGAACAGCGCGCCGGTCGCCTTCCGAACCTTCTGGATGTTGGCTTCCTCGAGCAGCGGCTCGACCGCCATGGCAATGTCGTCGGACCAGCCCCGGAACCGGTCACGGTCTTCCGGCGGCACGCCGAGCATCTCGGCGATCACGATGACGGGCAGCGGGAATGCGACGGCGTCGATGAGGTCGAAGCGGTCGCGCCCGGCCACATCGTCCAGGAGGTCGTGGACGACAGCATGGATCCGGGGTTCGAGCTTCTCGACGGCGCGCGGCGTAAACGCCTTCGACACAAGACTCCGCAGACGGGTGTGCTTGGGCGGATCGAAGTCGAGCATCGTCAGGTAGGAGGTGTAGCCGTAGTTCCGCCCCTCCGATGTGAAGTGCTTGTGATCCCGGAGGAGGCGGTCGACGTCGTCGTACCGGGTCAGGACCCACGCCTTCATCAGCCGCATCCGGTGCACCGGATCCTTGCGCCGGAGCTGTTCGTAGACGCCGTAGGGATCGTGCCGGGTGGAAGGCGAGGTGGGATCGTACGCGACGCCGGATTCCAGCCGCTCCCTCGCCAGCAGCACCTGCTTGGCTGCCGGGGTAATGAGCCGGGTTGCCAGTCGGGACAGGGAAGGCATAGGCACCTCGTGCTGCTTCAGGGGACTCGGCAGTGGCCGGATCGCCGAACTCGCGCAACCGGTACCGCGGGCCAAGGCCCCGCGGCGCCGGCCGCGTTGAGCCTAGCGTGCTTCGCGAATTCGCCGTATCGGGCTGGTGAATTAGGGCAGTTGCGTGGCATGTCGCCGCTACGCCCTCAAAGCGACGTCAGGGCCGCCGACAGGTCCCACAGGCGTGCGGCGCCTTCCGGGTCCCGCGAGACTGCCGACGAGGATGCGGGCCGCCCCCGCGGGCCGTTCTTGCCGGTCACGTCGGGCACGAAGTACTGGCCGGTGACGCCGGCAAGTTCCGGTGAGGTCGCCAGCAGGATCGAGGTCCTGGCACCCTTCTCGGGTGTCACGGCGCCGGTGAAACGGAATACCAGGGTGGCGACGGTCCGCCAGAGCGCGGAATTATCCGAGCGGCCCTGTCCGAGATGCGAGCTCACGAACCCGGGATGGAGCGCGTTCACGGTCGGGCCCGCCTCGCCGATCCTCCGGGCCAGCTCGTAGGTGAACAGGAGGTTGCAGAGTTTCGAGCGCCTGTAGGCAGTCCAGCCGTTGTAGCGGCGGGTCAGCTGCAGGTCGTCGAAATCGAGCGCTTCCCCCGCATGCGCCGCGGACGCAACGTTCACGATGCGCGCACCGGGCGTCGCCCGCAGCTGCTCCAGCAGGAGGTTGGTCAGCAGGAAATAGGCGAGATGGTTGAGGGCGAGGGTCATCTCGATCCCGTCGGCACTGACCTTCCGGGTGGCGAACAGCCCGCCCGCGTTGTTCACGAGCACATCCAGGCGGTCATGCCGTTCCGCGATCGTTGCGGCCAGCGAGCGGACGTCGCCCTGACGGGAGAGATCAGCCGGCAGGAAAGTCACGGCATCGTTGCCGGCGCTTGCGCGCAGCTCCGAGGCCACCGCTTCGCCTTTCTCCGGGTTCCGTCCCACGGCGACGATGCGCGCACCGCGAGCGGCGAGGGCCTTTGCGGTCGCACGCCCGATCCCGTCGGTGGCGCCGGTCACGATGACGACCTTGTCCTGCACTGCATGCCCCCCGATGCCGAGACGCGTCTGCGCATGATAGTCGTCGCCGTTCGATGGCCGGTGTCCATGACGGTGGCCCGATCACTCTCTTCCGTTGCCTGAACGGCTCCGGGCGGGTAGTCACTGGCCACTCGGCGAATGGTGGAGAGTGGGCAATGGATGAATCGGTCAGCGGCGCGCGAACGCGCCTTCTGTCGGGGCCGCGTGTAGGACCGCAATCGGGCGCGGACGCCCGGCAACTGGTGGTGTTCCTGCACGGCTGGGGATCGAGTGGTGACGACCTGATTCAGCTGGCCCCCCTGTTCGCCAGTGCGCTACCCGATGCAGAGTTCGTCTCCCCCCACGGACCGGAGCGATGCGACCAGAACCCGGCTGGCTTTCAGTGGTTCAGTCTTGCGAGGGCCGAGCAGGACCGAACCGCCGCGGCCGCGCGTGCGGTTGCCGACCTGGAGGTCTTTCTCGAGACCGAACAGGAAAGGCTCGGCCTTTCGGAGGGACGCGTGGCGCTGGTGGGCTTCAGCCAGGGCACCATGGTGGCTCTGGAACTGGGGCTGCCGCGGCGCTTCGCCGGGATCCTCGGGTATTCGGGGGCGTTGCTGCCGTCGGCGCGAACCGCTAGTGGCGCCGACGTCTTGCTGGTGCATGGGGCGGCCGATGACGTGTTGCCGGTTGCGGGAATGTACGCTGCGGTCGCCGAACTGGCGCCGTTGGGCGCCCGGGTGCGGTACCACGTCCGGCCGCAGCTGGGACATTCGATCGACCATGAGGGGATCGTGCTCGGGGCGGATTTTCTGCGGCGCCAGCTCCTCGGATGAGGCTTCGATGATCTCCCTTGGCGTGTGGTAAAAATGGTGGTGACGGGGAAAACGAGGATCAGACCATGAGCGACGAACGCTTTCGCCGGAGCGACGACAGCCTGCAGGAGATTGCCGGTCTCTGGGAGCGCACAAGTGCCAACGGCCGCGAGTACATCGGCGGGCGCGTGTCGGACGACGAGGACATCACGATCCCCGCGGGTTCCTTCGTGATGGTGTTTCCGAACGACAGTGACAATCCGCGCGCACCGGCGTTCCGCCTGTTGTTCTCGCCGCCGCGCGATGACGGGCCGCGGGCGGCACCGTCGCCGAAGGGCAGGTTCGAGCGCTTCAAGGGCGGTGCCAAGCCGCAGGACGATTTCTCGAGCGGTGACTCGGCCCAGCGCAACCCGATGACGCATGCGGCGCCGGCCGACGATATTCAGGACGACGACATACCGTTCTAGGGGACCTCTGAACAGCCCGGTTTCTGCCGTCGTGTACGTGGTTGGCGCCGCGTCGCTCAAGGGGCCGAAGCAAAGCGGCTTGATCCGGTGACGGTCGCGCAACACGGAGATGCCCGCGCGCTAGGCTGAAGTTCCAGAGAGTGGAAGAAGTAAGAGCCTGTTTTGGCGGGCAGTCATAAATTGTCAGCGGCGCGCTACTGGCTACGCGTCAACCGTACGCCGAGCAGCTTGAAGGCCTGTTGCTGGAGCGGGGTGGGCCGT
>JAJDYI010000036.1 GCA_022825235.1 Alphaproteobacteria bacterium
TGCCACTGGCCGCCACCACCAAAACCTGCCAACCTCCCGACGGCGGACCGCCCACACCGGCGGCCTGAACGTCACCTCGGCCCACCGGAGAACACGAGCACACCCAGACGCTTGTTACACCACGTGCGGGGACACGATCGCACTCGGCCACCGTCCCGGTGGAGGGACCCATCCGCGCCACCGCCGAACAGATATGCCCGGTATGTGCTCGGTCAGCGGGTGATAGCGCGGAACCGTGCCGCCGCCGACGTGGCGGAAGCACTGGGCCATCCGGGCTCATTCAGGATGCCGACCACCATCGACCCCGACTCCCACTCGGTGACCGAACGAAAACTATGCCCGCGCAAGAAGGGACCGTGCGAAGCCACGGACATCGCCATCAGCAGTCGGAATTAATCTTCCAGATGTTTGCCAATTGTTTGCCATCCTGGCTGACAGGGCTCTTTCGAACCCGCAGATGGCCTCGAAAGGGTTAATATATTCAGATATTTAGAGGTGGAGGGCGCACAGGGACTCGAACCCTGGACCCGCTGATTAAGAGTCAGCTGCTCTACCGACTGAGCTATGCGCCCTCATGCGTTCGGACGATACGCCCGAGACCCGTGGTGGGCAACCGGCGCTCTTCCACAAAATTGAGAATGATCAATTCAGGTTGCCCGGAAGCAGGGCACCCCTTGAAACGTGGAATCAGCTGAGTCGGCCCTGATGAGACAAACCATCTCGTGGCGGGCTGGCGGGGCTGGCCGAGATGTCTGGGATCCGGAGGGGACCAGCAGTACCAATTGGAAAGTACTGGTTCCTCGCACAGGGCGTGCCGGACGTCCGTACCAACTGTTCACCAACGCTTGGCCCGACAGTTGATCTCCACGGGATCTCCGGCAATCGTCGAAGCTTGGCGTTCCTTGACGCCGGCGACGGAAACGCGGAGCTTCAACCGCGGCCGGGGCGAGGTCACACGAGAGATTCGCATGACGGCGACTGGTGGCATCCAAGGTGGGTTTGGCTTCTGCTGGTTCCCTCCGGGGTCGGGGGAGGGGTAGCCCGGTGCGCGTCGCCGTAGTGGGTGCCGGCATCGTTGGAGTTTCCACGGCCGAGTGGCTGCGCCGTGACGGACACGAGGTCTCCCTCATCGACCGGACCCGGCCGGGCGAGCCGGGCCAAGCTTCTTTTGGTAACGCCGGCGTGCTCGCCGCGAGTTCTGTAGTTCCGGTCTCGGTGCCGGGGCTGGTGTGGAAGCTGCCGGGCTATCTCCTGAGCCGTGATGCGCCGCTACACCTTCACTGGGGCAGCCTGGCGCGGTCCATGCCCTGGCTCCTGCACTTCCTCTGGAACGGAAGGCGCACCAAGGTCGAGCAGGTCGCCAAGGCGCTCGCGCCACTGATCGGTGACACGGTGGAGCAGCATCTCGCCCTCGCACGCGGAACCAATGCGGCGTCCTTTGTCCGATCGGCCAACTACACCGCCATCTATCGAAACCGCGCGGCGTTCAGGAAGGACGCATTCGTTTTCGGCCTGCGCCGAAGTTTGGGCGGCGAATGGGATGAGTGGGATTGCGCGACGCTGAACGCACACGAACCGGAGTTGTCGGGCGCCTATGCTTTCGCGGCCTCGTTCCGCGACCACGGCTTTATCTCGT
The DNA here is from genome assembly GCA_022825235.1 of Alphaproteobacteria bacterium. GTDB lineage: Bacteria > Pseudomonadota > Alphaproteobacteria > TMED109 > TMED109 > VXPW01. Next base: position 1,637 of record JAJDYI010000036.1, read on the forward strand.
CGCCAGCGGGTTACGTAGCGGCTCTCGCGGAGCATTTCGAACGCGAGGGCGGAAGGTTCCTGACCGGGGAGGCAGTCGACATTGTGCCTTGCGAGAGTGGCGGGGCGGCAGTCACCTTGGCGGGCGGCGCCCGGGAACACGCCGACCGGGTGGTGTTGGCCGCAGGAGTGTGGTCGGCAGGGTTGGCAAGACGCCTCGGTTACAAGACGGCGATGGTCGCCGAGCGGGGCTATCACGTGATGCTGTCGGGCGCTTCTTACATGCCGCGTGGCCCGATCATGGTGGCCGATGCCAAGACGTCGGTTACGCCGATGGCGGACGGGCTGCGCTTCGCAGGGACAGTGGAGGTGGCCCCCGTCAACGCGCCCCCAAGCCGGGCACCGGTCCAGGCGTTGCGGCGTACCGTCCGGCGGGTCTTCCCCCGGCTTTCATGGCAATCGGAAACGACGTGGATGGGTCAGAGGCCGTCGACGGTCGACAGCCTGCCATTGATCGGACCGCTTCCAGATGCGCCGGCCGTTCTCTTCGCGTTCGGCTCCCAACATGTCGGTATGACGATGGGGCCGCGGATGGGCAGGCTGATTGCCGATTTGGTGGCCATGCGTCGGCCCAATATCGACCTGCACCCCTATCGGGTCGATCGTTTCAATCGTGGATGATCCGCCAGTACCTCTTCCAGCGCCCCGATACCTGAACCGGATGACGGCGAACCCGTTAGGTCGTCGCTTTCACGAGCCGCGGCTGCTTCCAGTCATCGAAAGAGGCCTACCACTGCGAGGATTGCTCTGCGTAGACGTGATCGGGCAACCGGTAGCTGGTTCCCCTCTCGTCGAACATCGAAACCTCGAGAATGGTGGTCAGGTTCGCGGTTTCGGCGGCGCGCTTGGCGCTCAACTTTCCCAAAATCCTCTCGACCCGATTCAGCGTCCGGAACTTCCACAGGACGCCGAAAGTGGAACTCTCGGGAAACATGAGCTCGTCGGCGAGTTGGACGCCGATCAGTGCACGCGATAGCTGCGCGATGTAGCCGGCAAGCTTCCGGCGCTCGTTGCGGTCGTCGAGACCTGCGAACAGCGGCGCGGAATTGATCAGCGATGATGCGAGGGCAATCGACTCCGCCGATGGCGCCGGTTCGCAAAGCCGTCCGATACGAACGACTTCGAGCGCGTCTTCTTCGCTGCGGTACAGGATGGTCTCGGGAATGCCCATCAGATAGCCGGAATACCGCCACACTGCCATGAAGCTCCGGCGCTCCTCCTCGGAGAAGGACCCACCCAGGCGCTTCAGGTGCTGCAGCAGCCTGGCGGAAAAGGCGGCGACCGCGAAACCCAGATGCGCGGAACTGATCGGCGTGCCCAGTTCGTCGGTGTCCCATTCCTCGGAACGGTCCAGCAGTTGCCGGATCTTCGCGTGCACCAGCCTTATGCGAACGGAATGCGTCCACCCGTCGGCATGCGCGTCCATGCCGCCGGGCATGAAGATCTCCAGCATATGCCGGTTATTCTGCTTCAGCCGACGCACGCCCTGGTCGCGCAGCCGCCCGGTGAGAAAGAACGACTTCGCGATGTTGGTGGAGAACCCCTCCACCAGCACCCCGCCCACCATGCCGGCGAGAATCAGCCGCGTGTTCCGGTGGAACATGCGGCAGCCAGGCTGGAATGTGGACAGGTTGAGCCAGTCCGGCGGTTCGGCGCAGTGCGCGAAGAATTCCCTGACCGATGCTGGTGCGTCGCGAAGCGCATCGCCCTCGCGATCGTGCATGCCGAGCTCGATCAGCCTGGCCGACTCATCCTGTCCGAGCGGCTCGAGTTCGGCGACCATGGCGTCGGCGAGCGGATCGCCGATCATGGTGTGCGCGAGGTAAGTCGCCGTCCGTTCGGGATCGACTTGCCGGCCCCGGGAGAATCCCTCTGCGTAGGCGGCGGGGATATTCTTCGTATCTGGCGTCAATTCCGGCCTTGTACCTGCCGATCTAGGGGCAGGTCCCGGTGAAATTACGCATGGTCATACATGCCCTGCGACGACAAGGGCCGCGCAAATGCCCCATCCACGTACGCACGGAATTATGGTGAAACCCAGCCATGGGTAAAGGACGTGCCACAAGAAACGTCAGTTCTTGACACATGAACGCGGCACTGGGACCCGGGGCGACGCCGATCGACAGGACGACCGTGGCGGATGGACTGGCGGTCGCGGGCCTGCGGCCGACCGGCGGCAGCTTGGCAATTGAGTTCGAATACGGCGGCGCGGCCGTGCAGCCCGCGACTGAACCGGGCAGTGGCTTCGGCCCCGGCGACGGCGTGCTGGCGGAGCACGATCTGCTGGCGGATTCCCGCACGTTCCTCGCCCGGTTGCGCAACGCCCGTGCGCTTGCGGTCCGGGAGTACCCTCGCTAGGGCGGGGGTTGGGCGACGCGGACATGTTGAAGGCAGTGGAGGGGGTGACGGCCGGGAAGTCGCTGCGCCAGATCGCGCTTGAGATCCTCGGCGCGGAATCAATCGCTCCGAGGGACTGGTAGCCCGACAGCGACGTGCGGGCACAAGTCTCCCGGCTGGAAAAGAAGCGCGCTTTCTCATGCAGGGCGGGTATTTCGAGTTTGCGGCCGGGCGGCGGCCGCAGGTGTGATGGGGGAATGTCAAGCGATTGCGCTCGTTGAGTCCGTCGGCTGCCCCGCATCATCAAAGCTGGGCGCGAGAACCGCCGATGCCGTTGGTGCGAATTGGCAAGCAGACGTCACGGTCCGACGGAACGCATTCACGTACGCGATTCGAGAAAGGAGGGGATGGCGCAGCAGGCGCGGCATGCAACGTCAGGAATTAGTGCGAATCCGGTGACAATTCGATGACGGAAAACGGGCAAAGAAGAATGCGGAATTCAGGCTGGCAAGAAATCAAGAGAAATGTTTCCAACCCTACCCACGCCAGTGCGCAGCTCGCGCATTTCTTCTAGCAGCTGAGAGATCGTGCCTGAGCTTCTGTGCCCAATATCGAATACCGCTATCCTTAGATTCTCTTGCACACCTCCGTAGCGCAGCACGAAGCACTTTGTTGCTCATTAGGTTTTCTATTGCTTCAAGTCGTGGGCGAATAGGCCCCAGACCTAACCACTCTGCTGCGTCCCACGCCGGATCACGTTTGCTCTCAGACAATATTGCTTTTCTTACCTCTTCCTCAATGCGGTGGTCAATGCAATTTGGGGTCCAGCCGAACATTAGCGACAACAGCGCACGTATAATTTCCATATAAACACGCCCGATCATTCCTCCGTCCGTGTTGTTACCACCCTCGATACTCGCATACCTATTTGTTACAAGTACTTCGGCTTTGCCATGTTTCCGAAAATAGTCAAGGATGTTTGTATTTCGCTGGATGGTTGTGACGCTTTCCAGGTATTGGATAGCGGCGTCGAAACATCGCTCTAGCTCTTTGAATGCCTTGGGGCTGTGTTGTTGAATATCGGCCATCAGTCGGTGTAGTTCGTGCCCGCGAGAACGAATCTCTTTCTCTGACATGCCAGCGTCCAACAGAATCGCCTTGAGGCCCTTCTCGATTGCCTCGTGAGCATTCCTAGCATCCGCCCTTAACTTAGCTTTTGAATATGCTGAGGAGAGTAATCCAATCTGTAGGAGTCTCTTAAAGAATTTATCTTCAGGTTGTGCGTCTAGGTTCGCTGCATGAGTCAAGCGGCTATGTATATCGCGCGGCGGTCTCTCCAGTTCGTCGAGAGCAAACCTCAAATCCGCCCATACGTCTTCCTTGTTTAGGGACATTGTGATGTTTGCCTTTTGGCGCATGCTGAAGAGACTATAGCTTTTGTCTGTCCCTGAAATTACTGTACCAAATTGAGTCCATTTGGAAGCTTCGCACTTTCGTCACCTAAAGCGGTCCAAAAAGAAATGTGCGATCGTTCGGTTGATGGGTCCAATCCACACGTGTAATCGAGAAGGCGCGTGGCCAATCCAGGGACGACATCTGTCAGTGGATCTCGGTTGGCAAGCGCCTCCCGGCCGACAGAGCGAGAGGCGAGGCAGGCGAGATCGAATCAGGGGCGGGAAAGCCGGTTGTGCAGCAGTGAAGGTGCTGCGAAATGCAGGCAGGGTAGACGGTCCTACGGAATGCGGCAGATCTGGATTCAGGGTTGACAACAAGGTTGTTGCCAACGATATTGTTGCCAACGTTTTCGTTGGAGGAGAGCCATGATCCGAAAAGGCGGCAGCAACTGGGTCGACGGAGAGAACTTCTTCGACCGCGAGTCGGAGCTCGAAGCGTTGGAAGAGCGGGTGCGGGAGAAAACCCACACCCTTCTGACCGCACAGCGGCGGATGGGTAAGACCAGTCTGGTGCGGGAGCTGCAGCGCCGTCTGGCCGAAACGGGAGACTTCGAGGTCGTCTTCGTCGATCTGGAGGCGGCTACCGATCCGGCCGATGCGATTGCCGAAATCGGAGTTCAGGCGAAGGCCGTGCGTGCGGCTTGGGATCGGATCATGACCAGTTTCGCCATTCTGGTGAGGAGCGCTGGCGGCCGGATCGAGGAACTCTCGCTTGCGGATCTGAAGGTCAAACTGCGGGCCGGGATCGATGCGGGAAATTGGTCGCAAAGAGGTGACGCGATCTTTGCCGCCCTGTCGGAAAGTGGCCGGCCGGTCGTGCTCGCAATCGACGAGTTACCGATACTGATAAACCGGCTGCTGAAGGACGAGACAGGACGCGTGACACCGGAGGGGAAACGGGAGGCTGACGCGTTCCTGAGCTGGCTGCGCAAGGCGGGTCAAGCCCACAGGGATCAGGTCACGCTGATCCTGTCGGGCAGCGTGAGCCTGGAGCCGCTGTTGGAACAGGCCGGGCTCAGCGCCCAAGCCAACATCTTTTCTCCTTACGATCTGAAACCGTGGAGCGAGGAAACTGCCGTTTCCTGCCTGGAGGCGCTTGGCCAGTCCTACGAGGTCAGTCTCGGGCCGGAGGCCGGGAGGGACATGTGCCGCAGGCTGCGTTGTTGCATCCCGCACCACGTCCAGATGTTCTTTGACAGGATGCACGATCATCTGCGGCGCACCGGGAGAAAGGCCGCCTCGCTGGAAGATGTCGAATGGGTCTATGTGCGGGAGATGCAGGGCGTCCGGGGGCAGGTGGACCTGCAGCATTACGAGGGCCGGCTGGAGACGGTCCTCGGGAGAACGGGGTACACGGTTGCGCTGGAGATTCTCACGGCAGCGGCAGTCGACGGCGGTATCGCTGCCGAAACGATCGACCGGTACCGCGAATATTTCGCGACGGGAGACGCGCACGACGGAGACGGCGCGCCCGCGTTTGACCATGTGCTGCACGTCCTGCAGCACGACGGCTATCTGGAACCTAGGGACGGCGGTTACCGGTTCGTGTCCGGACTCGTCGAGGACTGGTGGCGCGGACGCTACGGGCAGAGGTTCGTGTCCGTGTTCGACCGGCAGCGCTGAGAACGGGAGTCGGACCGATGGCCGTGGCCGCCAGGAAATACAATCCTGGTTTTCTCTCGATCGATGAACTTGTCGCGACCTTCTGCGTCCGGACGGCCGAATACGAAACCCTGATTGAGGCACTACGCGAGTGCTCGGGTAGCGCGAACCCCCATCAGATCGTGATCGGGCCGCGGGGCAGCGGAAAGACCAGCCTGCTCCTGCGGGTGGCGGCGGAGGTGCCGCGCGATGCGGATCTGGCGGCGCGCTTCTTCCCGATCGTGTTCGCGGAGGAAAGCTACGAGGTCTCGACAGCCGGCGAGTTCTGGCTCGAATGCGTTTCCCGACTGGCTCATCAGGCGCCGCGCCGGGACGGCGATGTCGACTTGCAGCGCACCTTCGAGGAACTGCGCACCATCCATGACGACCGGACGCTGGAGGACCGGTGCCTCGGGGTGCTGCAGGACCTTGCAGATCGGGAAGAGAAGCGCCTCGTACTGATCGTCGAGAACCTGAACATGATGTTCAGGGACATGGGCGACGACGATGCGGGCTGGCGGCTGCGGAAGGTGCTGCAGACCGAACCGCGGATCGTTCTGCTGGCTAGCGCGACCAGCCGGTTCGACCAGATGGACGATCCGAAGAAAGCGCTCTACGAGCTCTTCCGGGTGATCCGGTTACAGCCGCTTGACACGGAAGGCTGCGCGACCTTGTGGCAGACCGTGTCGGGGCAGACACGGGCGCCACGGACGATCCAAGCATTGCGGATTCTCACCGGCGGCAGCCCGCGGTTGCTCACCATCGTGGCCCGGTTCGGCGCAAACCTGTCGTTCCGCGAGCTGATGGCCGATCTTCTCGACCTTGTCGATGACCATACCGAGTATTTCAAGAGCCACCTCGATGCGCTTCCGGCCCAGGAGCGAAAGGTGTATCTCGCCCTAGCCGATCTCTGGAAACCGGCGAATACACGCGAGGTCGCGGAGCGGGCCAGGCTCGGAACCAGCAAGTGCAGTGCCCAGCTGGCCCGTCTGGTCGATCGGGGTGCCGTGGAGGTGAGCGGCGGCAGCCCGCGGCGCAAGCTCTACTATCTGACCGAGCGGCTCTACAACATTTACTACCTGATGCGCCGGGCGCGCGGACCGGCACCGCTAATCGATGCGCTGATCCGCTTCATGGAGGCGTACTACTCCACGGACCAGCTGAAGGAGGTTGGGGCCCGCATGGCGCGTGAAGCGCTGGGGTCTGACGGCGGCGCGTTGGCGATTTACCGAATGGCCTTCGAGCGTCTCGTTGGGCTGCCGTCCCTCGATCCGCATCGCGAAGAACTACTTTCGCTGGCGTCGCCTGCCCTGGCGTATGCGCCCTGTGAGTTTTCTGAAGTGTCCGCGGCGCCGTCGGCCACCAGGGACCTCTTGAGGAAAGCGTTGGCGCTCGCGAAAGGGGGTCGGTTGCAGGATGCCGTGGCGGCCTGGGACGAGGTCGTCCGGAGGTTCGGGAAGAGCGATGCGCTGGCAGATCTCGAACAGGTGTCGATGGCGCTCGTCAACAAGGGAAAGGCGTTGGGCAATCTGGGGAGAGCGGAAGAAGCATCGGCGGTGTGGGACGACGTGGTGCGGCGGTTTGGGGCAGACGACGGGGAGGGCCACCCTCTGGCGGTGGCGACAGCGCTCGCGAGCAAGGGCGTATTGCTGGGCAACCTAGACCGCCACACGGAAGCGCTGACAGCCTGGAACGAGGTCGTGCGACGCTTCGGCACGAGCCGGGTGCCGGCACTCGAGATGCTAGTAGTGAATGCGATGATCGGGACTACGGTCGCGCTGAATGCTTTGAACCGGCCCCAGGAAGCCCTGGATGCCTGCGACGAAGTGCTGGAACGCGTCGGCAATAGTGATTCGTCCGGGGTTCACGGTGTAGTGGCGGTCTCCATGGTCGCACGGGGGCACGCACTCATCGCGCTGAACCGCGTCAACGAAGCAATAGACACCTGGGGTGCCGTGGTGCAGCGATTCGGGACGAGCGACTCTCTCAGAATCGTCGAACAGGTTGCTTCGGCGCTTGTAAATATCGGAACAGCGCTCTTCAAATCGGGCCGGTTGGAGGAGGCGCTGACCGCGCTCGACGGGGTCGCGGAAAGCTACAAGGCAAGCGATGCTCCGTTCTTTCGGGAGGTGGTGGCGCGCTGTTTCGCCAACAGAGGCAACGTACTGGCCGCGTTGAAGCGGGAAACGGAAGCACTCTCGTCGTGGGAAGAAGCGATCCGGGGCTTCGAGGCGGTCGGTTCGCCGGATGCGGCGGAACCGTATTGCAACGCGCTGATGAACAGGGCGGCGGCGCTGCACAACGCTGGAAGGTCCGAGGAAGCCTTGCAACAGTGGGGCGACATGGTGGAACGCTTCGGTGGCGACAATCGGACCGGTGTTCTTGCCATGATTGCGCATGCCCAGACGCACAGGGGCGCCGTGCTGGAACAGTTGGGCCGTTTCGAAGAGGCGCTCAAGGTCTGGGAGCAGGTCGAAGACCGCTTTGGAAACAGCGACGTGCCGGAGTGGGTCGCGCTCGCGGCAAGCTCCCTTCAGCACAGGTGCGCCGACCTGTTCGAGCTGAATCGGCCGGAGGAGGCGCTCGCGACCTGCGACCGGGCGGTCGATCGCTTCGGGGAAAGTGTCGTGCCGGGAGTGGTCGATGCGGTCGCGGGGATTCTACTCAACAAGGGCATCGTGCTCGCCACCACGCACAGGAACGAGGAGGCGCTGGCGGTCTGGGACGAGATCGAGCGGCGATTCGGAACCAGCGAGGTGCCGGAAATTTCGAAGCAGGTTGCCTCCGCTCTCGTCGGCAAGGGTGCGACACTGGTCCATATGAACCGACCGGAGGACGCGATTGCGGTGTGGAGCGACGTCGTGCACCGGTTCGGGGAGGGCGATGCATCCTTGCATCACGAGGAGATTGCGACGGCTGTCCTCAACAGCGTGGCGGTATTGGGCTCGTTGAACCGGCCGGAGGAGGCGCTTGAGGCCTGTGACGACGCGCTCCGTCGATTCGGGGATAGCGAAGAGCCCTATGGTGTCGAGACAGTCGCGCAAGCTCGCGTCAACAGAGGTGCCCTGCTGGTCGCTCTTGACCGGACCGAGGAAGGGCTGGCGGCGTGGGACGAGGTTGTCCGGCGCTTCGAAGCGAGCGATGTACCGGTGCTTCGAGACACCGCGGAATCGGCGCTGTGCAAGCGGGCACTGCACGAATTGACCGAAGGCCGCGCAGGGACCGCCGTCGGATTTCTCGACCGTGCGCTGCTGCAGGGGCGGGCGGGAATGCCGGACAGCAGAGTGCGGGGCCATTTGATGCGGGCGCGGGCATACTTGGCGCAAGGCGATGGCGAAGCATGCGCCGGGGATGTCGAAAGGGCGCTGTGGATTCTTCCCGAACTGAACGTCTTGCCGAGAGACGTGCTGGTGGCCCTGGCCGATCTCTCGACGGGTGTCGGGCCGGAAAGGATGTGCGAACTGATCAACTCATCGCCCGCCGGCGATCTCCTGCTGCCGCTTAGAACGGCGCTGGAGAGGGAGCTTGGGCTTGAGCCGAGGGTGGCCAGGGAAGTCGAAGAGATTGCGGAAGACATACGCCGGGAACTGCTCGCCCGGCCTAACGACAGTGGTCAGCGCCAGTAGCGTGCAGAAATCCGGGGTTGGCCGGTACCTCGATCTCTTGGCCGGGCGGCAACCGCACCGCTGAGCGCGAGCCTTTCCCGGCATCGTTCCGAGTAATTGACACGTCCCCGTGCCTGCATTGCCTTCGTCGCGGCCAGACTGGGCCGTCCATCACCCGAGGTAGGGGTCGGATGGTTTGCGGACCATGTTGGACCTGCGCGGGGGGGGGCCGGGCAACTGGCGTTCCTACCGTGACGGGGGCACGGGGCGCAGCAGTTTCCCGCCTACCCGGACGACGGGTCCGTCCCACGGCCCAAAATACGCCAAACGCTGCTTCAAAGCCCCCAGGACATTCCGATCGAAATGTTTGCCAATTGTTTGCGAGGCAGGTAATCGGCGCTTCCTTGGGCTTACAGTCAATCCAACTGGAATCAATTTGTCGGCGACTTCGGGAAGCCGGGGCTGGAGCGGGTGATGGGAATCGAACCCACGTAACTAGCTTGGAAGGCTAGGGCTCTACCATTGAGCTACACCCGCGTCGTGCCGCTTGCCGCGGTTGTTCACAACCGTTGGGTTGGATGGTGCAGGGGGTAGGATTCGAACCCACGTAGACGTAACGTCGCCAGATTTACAGTCTGGTGCCTTTAACCACTCGGCCACCCCTGCAACACGGCCCAGGTTCACGCAACCCCGATCCCGGCTGCGCTGCCGCGCAGGGGTTATGCCAGAAATGCGATGGGCCTGCAAAACACCGGGTTTCGGGCCACGCCTGGCGGCACGGGGGGCCCGACCGTCCGCGCCCTCCAGCGGGTTTGGCGTGCGTTCTACTTGCCGGCAGCCCGCATGTCGTCCTCGTCAGGCATCAGCATGAACTCGGGATACGCCTCGATCCCGAGCTCCGCGACATCCTGACCCAGTCCCTCGACCCGCTCCGTCACCCGTACGCCGATGAGGAGGTCCAGGACCTTCCAGATCACGAACGAGGAAACGAACACGAACGCACCGATGGCGACAATGCCGGTGAGCTGCACGAGGAAATTGCCCCCCGCCGCAAAGCAGACCGCCAGCGTGCCCCACACGCCGGCGACCAGGTGGGCGGGCACGGCCCCCACCACGTCGTCGAGTTTCAGGACTTCCATCAGCCGCATGCCCGCTGTACAGAGGAAACCGCCGACGCCGCCGATCAGGACCGCCCAGTAGTGGTCCACGAAATCCGGGCCGGCGGTGACGGCAACCAAGCCGGCGATCGCGCCGTTGAGACCCGCGAGCAGGTCCACGCGGCCGAACAGCGGCCGGGAAACGGCAATGGCGACGATCACGCCTGCTGCCCCCCCGAGCGTGGTGTTGACGAGCACGATGCTCATCGCCACGGCGTCGACGGCGCCGGCCAGCGCGAGCTGGGAGCCGCCGTTGAAGCCGAACCAGCCCATCCAGAGGATGAAGACCCCCAGCGTCACCGCCACCACGTTCGACGGCGGGGTCGGCTTGATCGTCCCGTCAGGGCGGAACTTGTGCAGTCTCGCGCCGATGACGTAGATGCCGGCGAGGGCGGCCCATCCGCCGGTGGAGTGGACGATCGTGGACCCCGCGAAGTCCTGGAAGCCCATGTCCGAGAGCCAGCCACCGCCCCATGTCCAGGCGCCGACGATGGGGTAGATGAGGCCGGTCAGGAGCAGCACGAACGCAAAGAACGTCCACAGTCGGACGCGTTCGGCGATGGCCCCGGACACGATCGACGCGGTGGTCGCGACGAACACCATCTGGAAGAACCAGTCCGACATCGTCGAGTAGCCGGCCTCGACGACGGCAGGTTCGGCATCGGTCGCCTCGGCGAGCAGGGCTAGCTCTGCGGCCGACGACCCGTAGAAGAGCTTCAGGCTGCCCGCAAACTGGCCGACGTCGACGTACATCAGGTTGTAGCCGATGAAATAGAACGCGAGGCCCGCAATGGAGTAGAGGCCGATGTTCTTCAGGCAGATGACGGATGCGTTCTTAGTACGGACGGAGCCCGCCTCCAGCATGGTGAACCCGGCGCACATCCACATGACTAGGACGCCCCAGATCAGGAACGAGAAGGTATTTAGGACGAAACCCGTGGCCGCGTCGGCGGCGGCCTGGGCAGCGGTCGGGCAAAGGACGGCGAGGACGGAAGCCCCGAAGGCGACCACGGGCGCTCCGGTGTGGTGGCCCCGCCTATCGCCGGAACCAGTCGACAAGTCTCGCTTCATGCTGCGACCTCCATGGCGGCATCGGCCGGGCGCGGGTCGGCTGGTGGCGCTCCAAGCGTCGTCGAGCGTCTCGATGCGCCGCTAGACGTCGGGCAAAGCGCAATAATCTGCCTGCCGTCGGACGGTACACTGCCCGTTAGCTGTAGGCAATGCAGATGCCGATTCTCAGCGCTCGCGGCCTATCGCAGGCCGCTCGAAACGGTGACGGTTTCAGGGTGTTCGCGTTGGCTATCGGGCTGTCAAGGCGGTTGCTATCACGGGTGCCGTGTGCTGCCGGTCGCCGTAACGCGCCAGGGGGCGTCGGCCGCGGCGGGCAGCCGCATGATGCCGCGGACTGTCTCGACGGTTTTGACGGGCCTTTCCCGGGCCACTACGTTGGCTAGGCGGACCAGCGACGTCGAGGTTGGCCGGGTGCCCGTGGGAGCGTTGTGGCGCCGTTGACGGCATTGCCATAGGTATTATGCTTGCCGGGTTCCCCGCCCGTAAGAGGGCGCGGTTCCTTCTGCATTTCGGAGATCTTGCGGTGGCTCGGTTGGCCGGTGTCAATGTGCCCTCGGAAAAGAGGGTCGATTATGCGCTTACCTATATCTACGGCGTCGGTCGGACGACGGCGCGGCAGATCCGGGAGCAGGCTGGCTTGTCCGACGACAAGCGGGTGCGGGACCTCACCGAGGCCGAGCTGGGGCGCGTGCGCGAGATCGTCGACCGCATGCCGATGATCGAGGGGTCACTCCGTCGCGAGAAGGCCATGCAGATCAAGCGCCTGATGGATCTCGGCTGTTATCGGGGGCTGCGGCACCGACGGGGCCTTCCGGTCAACGGGCAGCGCACCCACACGAACGCCCGGACCCGGAAGGGAAGGGCGCGGCCCGTGACCGGCAAGAAGAAGGCCTGACGTCCCAGGCCGCGTTTGGCATTTCAACGGAGTGACGCCACATGGCTCGTGAACGACGTCGGCGCAAGCAACGAAAGAACATCACCGCTGCGGTCGCGCACGTCAGCGCCACGTTCAACAACACGATCATCACGATCACGGATCACCAGGGCAACACGCTCGCGTGGTCGTCGGCGGGCGAGCGGGAGTTCTCGGGCTCGCGCAAGGCCACCCCGTACGCCTCACAGATGGCGGCGGAGGCGGTCGGCCGCAAGGCGCAGGAGCACGGGGTGAAGACCCTTGAGGTCGAGGTGCGCGGCCCCGGGTCGGGCCGGGAATCGGCGCTCCGGGCCCTGCAGAGCACCGGCTTCGTGATCACCGCCATCCGGGACGTCACGCCCATCCCCCACAACGGTTGCCGCCCGCCGAAACGCCGCCGGGTCTGACGGGAGTCAGGACGCCGAGACCGAGGACCCCGCCCTCGAGGGGCGCGGGTGTGACGTCCGCCACCAGTCAGGAGACACAATTCGCATGAGCGATTTCAGGTTGGGTTCCGAACACTTGATCAGTCCGTCGGCCGTCGACGTCCGCCCGGGCACCGATCCGGCGCGCAAGGCGACGCTCGTCGTTGAACCCTTGGAACGTGGTTTCGGACTCACGCTTGGGAACGCGCTCCGGCGCGTGCTGCTGTCGTCGTTGCCCGGCTCAGCGGTGACGGCCATCCGCATCGAAGGGGTGCTGCACGAGTTCTCGTCGATTCCCGGCGTGCGCGAGGACGTGATCGATCTCATCCTGAACGTGAAGGCGATCATCCTCCGGACGCACTCGGAGCGACCGCGCCACCTGGAACTCCGGGTCAAGGGGCCGGAGACCGTGACCGCCGGGATGATCACGCCGACCGCTGATGTCGACATCGTCAATCCCGACCTGGTCCTATGTCATCTCGACGACGGCGCAGAGCTGAACATGGAGCTGACCGTCGCGTCCGGGAAGGGGTACGTGCCGGCCGCCCAGAACCGGCCGGAGAACGTCTCGGTCGGCCTGATTCCGGTCGATGCAATCTACAGCCCGATCCGCACCGTGGCCTATCAGGTCCAGAACACCCGGGTCGGGCAGGTGACGGACTACGACAGTCTGTCCCTCACCGTCGAGACCGACGGCACCCTCACCCCGTCCGAGGCGGTCGAGCGCGCGGCGCGCACGCTCAACGATCAGCTCGGGATCTTCATTACCAGCGGGACCATGGCCACCGTCCGTCCCGCCGCGGCGGTGACGCCGGAGGTCACGGCATCGCTCAACCCGCACCTTCTCAAGAAGGTCGAGGAGCTGGAGTTGTCCGTGCGGGCGGCCAACTGCCTGAAGAACGACAACATCGTCTATGTCGGCGATCTGGTCCGCAAAACCGAGGAGGATCTCCGGAAGACACCCAACTTCGGGGCGCGCTCGATGAACGAGATCCGTGACGTGTTGAAGACCATGGGTCTCTCGTTCGGAATGCAGGTGACCGACTGGCCGCCCGAGAACATCGAAGAACTGGTCCAGGCCCAGGCGGATGCCCGCCTGGCCCGCATGCGCTGAACGAGGACCGGGGAGGCTACGTCATGCGACACCGGCACAGCGGCCGCAAGCTCAACCGCACGAGCGCCCACCGGAAGGCGACCTTCCGGAATCTGGCCGCCGCGCTGATCAAGCACGAGCGGATCCGAACCACCCTGCCCAAGGCCAAGGAGCTGCGGCCGATCGTGGAACGCCTGGTCACGCTGGCCAAGCAGGACACCCTGCACGCCCGGCGCACGGCCATGGCCCGCTTGCCACGCGACGCCGACATCGCGAAGCTGTTCGGGCCGCTCTCCGAGCGGTTTGCCGCCCGATCCGGCGGCTACACCCGGATCGTCCGAGCCGGGCATCGGTACGGCGACGCCGCGGACATGGCGTACATCGAATTCGTCGACCGGACCCCGGCGGCGCGGGCGCCCGTGGCGCAGGCCCCGGCGGCGGTGGCGGTACCGGAGGCGCCCGAGGCGCCCGGCACCACGCCCGCGCGGGACGACGCCGACAAGCAGCCGTGGTGGCGTCGTCTGGGGTTCAACCGGCGGAACGACTGATGGGGTGATGCCGGCGGCGGCCAGCGTCCCGCCCGGTGCGCTTCAGGCGGGCGGGCCCTGACCGACCTCTTCGAAGCGGCCGGGCTGGAATCGGCAGCCCCCGAGCGGCCACTGGCCGATCGCATGCGTCCGCGGACGCTCGGGGAACTCGTCGGGCAGGAACACCTGGTCAAGGGGGACGGCCCCATCGCCTCCATGGTGTCCACCGGCGTGGTCCGGTCGGCCATCCTGTGGGGCCCGCCGGGCACCGGCAAGACCACGATCGGCCGTCTGCTCGCTGCCGCCGGCGACCTTGAGCTCGTGCAGATATCGGCCGTAGGGCAGGGCGTGCAGACCCTCCGCAAGGCCTTTGCCGACGCCGCGGCTCGGAGGCGCGAAGGCCGAGGCACCCTGCTCTTCGTCGACGAAATCCACCGCTTCAACCGTGGCCAGCAGGACGCGCTGCTGCCCGCCGTCGAGGACGGGACCGCGACCCTGATCGGCGCGACCACGGAGAACCCCTCGTTCGAGGTGGGCGCGGCGCTGCTGTCGCGCTGCCGGGTACTCACGCTTCGGCGCCTCGAGGAACCGGCGCTTGAGGAGCTGCTGCAGCGCGCGGAGGCGCGCCTCGGCGGGCCGCTCGCATTGCAGCCGGAGGCGCGGGCCGCGCTGCTCGGCATGGCCGACGGCGACGGCCGGATCCTGATCAACCTTGCCGAGGACCTTGGCGCGGACCCGCCAACGGTACCGCTCGACCGCACCGACCTGCGGGCCCGCGTGCAGGCGCGCGCCCTGCTCTACGACCGCAAGGGGGATCAGCACTACGACCTGATCAGTGCCCTCCACAAGTCGGTGCGCGGGTCGGATCCGGACGCGTCGCTGTACTGGCTCGCACGCATGCTGGCCGCCGGCGAGAATCCCCGGTACGTGGGGCGGCGCCTGATCCGGATGGCCGCGGAGGACGTAGGGCTGGCGGCCCCCGATGTCCTGGTTCACGCGGTCGCCGCGTTCGACGCCTACGAGCGGCTGGGCTCTCCCGAGGGTGAGCTAGCGCTGGCGCAGGTGACGATCGAACTCGCCTGCGCACCGAAGTCGAATGCCGCATACACGGCCTACAAGGCGGCGTTGGACATGGCCGGGTCGTCGGGGTCCCTGCCGCCGCCGCTCCACATCCGGAACGCGCCGACGGCGCTGATGCGCGATCTCGGTTATGGGGCCGGCTATGCCTACGACCACGATTCCCCCGACGCGTTTTCCGGTCAGAACTACTTTCCGGACGACTTGCCGCGCCAGCGTTTCTACCGACCCACCGATCGGGGGCAGGAGCATGCCATCCGCGACCGCCTGGCGCGCTGGGAGGCGATCCGGTCCGGCCGCATCGCGCCCACTGAATCGCAGTGAGAGCAGCGGTGCGCCGCGGTGTTCAGGCGGCGGTGGGGGGGCGCACGATCGGCTGCGAGCGATGTCGCGCGTCGCCAGGCGCGATTAGGCGCCTGAACTCGTTGCAGAACGTGCGCAGCAAAGGTACCTTGCAACGCTTTGGCAGGCGGTGCGGCCTGTTGCATGAACTTGGGGAGAAGCTCACTTGAACAAGAGCGAACTCGTGGCCAATGTGGCCTCCGCTACCGGACTTAGCCAAGCCGACGCTGGCCGCGCTGTCGAGTCAGTGCTGGGCGCCATTTCCAACACGCTATCCGCCGGGGACGAGGCCCGGATCGCCGGTTTCGGGACCTTCGCCGTCTCATCCCGCGGAGCGCGAATGGGACGGAATCCGCGCACCGGCGAATCGATTCAGGTCAAGGCGTCCAAGTCGGTCCGTTTCCGGCCGGCCAAGGCGCTGAAGGACGCAGTCAACTAGGCGGCGGCGGGCCGGGTTCCTCGGGCGGCCGCCGGCCGCACGGGGGGTGCCCACCGATGGGCGCCGACGGCCCGGCTCCGCCGACCATCGGCCGGCGCTGGATGCGGGATCGCTTCAGGGCGGAGCCTGCAGGCCCGGCATGGCCCGCGGGACGCCGGCCGGACGACACCGCGGCCTTCGACAGGGCGCGTTGCGGGGATGCCGGTGTCCGTCACCGCGGCGTGGTGACGGACAAGGTTGACACTCTCCGGCCGCAATCCTAGAACGTACTCGGACAACCCCGGCAGCCTGTCCATTTGGATGGGGGTGTAGCTCAGCTTGGTTAGAGCGCTGGCTTGTCACGCCAGAGGTCGCGGGTTCAAGTCCCGTCACTCCCGCCATTATGCGAACTCGGGTCCATGAACGCGTTTTTGGCGGACTACCTCCCCATCGCCCTGTTTTTCGTGGTTGCGGGCGCGCTTGGCGGCGCCATGGCGGTGGCCGCCTGGCTGGTTGCACCGCAGCGCCCAGATCCCGAGAAACTCTCCGCCTACGAATGCGGCTTCGCCCCGTTCGACGACGCGCGCGGCCGCTTCGACGTGCGCTTCTACCTAGTAGCCATCCTGTTCATCATCTTCAATCTGGAGATCGCCTTCCTGTTCCCCTGGGCCGTCGCCCTCGGTGATATCGGCCTGTACGGATTCGCGTCGATGATGGTCTTCCTGGCGCTGCTGACGGCCGGGTTCGTCTACGAATGGCGAAAGGGGGCGCTGGAATGGGAGTAGGCGCACCGCCGCTGGCCAACCGCCTGGCCGACGGCCTGTCGGACCGGGGCTTCGTCGTGACGCAGGTCGACCGCCTCGTCAACTGGGCGCGCACCGGTTCGCTGTGGCCGATGTCGTTCGGCCTCGCGTGCTGCGCTGTCGAGATGATGCACGCGGGCGCCAGCCGCTACGACCTCGACCGGTTCGGGGTGGTGTTCCGTCCGAGTCCGCGGCAGTCGGACGTGATGATCGTCGCGGGCACCCTCACCAACAAGATGGCACCCGCGCTCCGGAAGGTCTACGACCAGATGGCGGAGCCGCGCTGGGTCATTTCCATGGGGAGCTGCGCGAACGGCGGGGGCTACTACCACTACTCCTACTCGGTGGTTCGTGGCTGCGACCGGATCGTGCCGGTGGACGTGTACGTGCCGGGCTGCCCCCCGACGGCAGAGGCGCTGCTCTACGGCATTCTGCAGCTGCAGAAGAAGATCCGGCGCACCGGGAGGGTCAAGGGGGCGTGAACGCGGTCGGGACGGCACGCGGCACGCGAGGCTTGGCCCGTCGCCGCAGGCTGGCATGAACGATTCCCCCGAGGGCGGCGACGCCGCCCGCGCGCACGGGGCCCTCGTGGCCGCCGTGCAGCGCGAGTTTCCCGGCGCGCGCGGCCGCTTCCGTTTCGGCGATCATGAGCTCTTGGTCGCCGCGGCGGACATCGCGAGGGTGCTGGAGCACCTGCGCGACGAGCCCAGCCTCCGGTTTTCCCAGCTCCTAGACGTGTGCGCGGTGGACTATCCCGAACGGCCCAGCCGCTTCGACGTGGTGTACCACCTGCTCAGCATCGTCCACAACCGGCGGATCCGTGTGAAGGTCGCCGTGGCCGAGGATTGCGCGGTGCCCTCGGCGGTGGCGGTCTTCCCGTCGGCCGAGTGGTACGAGCGCGAGGTCTGGGACCTGTTCGGGATCGCCTTCGAGGGCCACCCCGACCTGCGGCGAATCCTGACCGACTACGGCTTCCAGGGGCATCCCCTGCGACGCGACTTCCCCCTATCCGGCAAGGTCGAGGTGCGGTACGACGACGGCCTGAAACGCGTCGTGTACGAGCCGGTGCGCCTGCCCCAGGCGTTTCGGGAGTTCGACTTCGAGAGTCCCTGGGAGGGCGCGGCTCCGCCGCCGCCGGCCCCGGAGGACCCCGGAACATGAGCGACGTCCAGATCCAGAACCTGACCCTGAACTTCGGGCCCCAGCACCCGGCCGCCCACGGTGTGCTGCGCCTGGTGCTCGAGATGGACGGAGAGGTCGTGGAGCGGGCCGACCCGCACATCGGGCTGCTGCACCGGGGCACCGAGAAGCTCATCGAGCACAAGACATACCTGCAGGCCATTCCCTACTTCGACCGGCTGGACTACGTGTCGCCGATGGCCCAGGAGCATGCCTTCGTGCTGGCTGCGGAACGGCTGCTGGAGCTCGAGATTCCGCCCCGGGCGCAGTACCTGCGCGTGCTGTTCGACGAGATCACGCGGGTCCTCAACCACGCTCTGCAGATCGGCGCGCAGGCGCTCGACCTGGGTGCCACCACGCCGTTCCTCTGGCTGTTCGAGGAACGCGAGAAGCTGATGGGCTTCTATGAAGCGGCCTCGGGCGCCCGGCTGCACGCCGCCTACTACCGGGTGGGCGGGGTCCAGCGCGACCTCCCGGCGGGCCTGACCGACGAGATCCTCGCCTGGGCCGACGGGTTCGAGACGATCCTGCGGGACGTGGAGGAACTGCTGAGCGAGAACCGGATCTTCCGCCAGCGCACCGTGGACATCGGCGTGGTGACCGCCAAGGACGCGCTGGCCTGGGGCTTCACCGGCCCGATGCTCCGGGGATCCGGCATCGCGTGGGACCTGCGGCGGGCGCAGCCCTACGAGATCTACGGTGACCTCGATTTCAGGGTCCCGGTCGGCACCAACGGCGACTGCTTCGACCGCTACCTGCTGCGCCTCGAGGAAATGCGCCAGAGCGTCGGCCTCATCCGGCAATGCCTCGCCCGCCTGCCGGCCGGTCCGGTGCTCGCCGGGAATCCCCGCATTCGACCGCCCGAGCGCGGGGACATGAAGCACTCGATGGAGGCGCTGATCGCGCACTTCAAGCTGTTCACGGAGGGCGTGCGGGTGCCCGAGGGCGAAGTCTACGCGGCGGTGGAGGCGCCCAAGGGCGAGTTCGGCGTGTACCTCGTGGCCGACGGCGGCAACCGGCCGTACCGGTGCCATATCCGGGCGCCGGGCTTCGCGCACCTGCAGGGCCTCGACGCGATGGTCCGCGGGCACCAGCTGGCCGACGTGGTCGCGTGCATCGCGTCGCTGGACATCGTCTTCGGGGAGGTCGACCGGTGAGCGGCGGGGCCGAACTCTTCCCGGGCCCGGACCGCGACGCCGCCGAGGAGATCCTCGGCCGTTACCCGACCGCGCACCGCCAGAGCGCCGTGCTGCCGCTCCTGGACCTTGCGCAGCGGCGGCACGGCGGCTGGCTCCCGCCCGCCGTCGTGGACGCGGTCGGCGACTATCTCGGCATGCCGTCGATGCGGGTGCGGGAACTCGTGACGTTCTACTCCATGTTCCACGACCGGCCCGTGGGCCGCTACCTGGTGCAGGTCTGCCGGACGACGCCGTGCTGGCTCCGGGGCAGCGACGAGGTCCTCGCCGGGGCCCGGGAAGAGCTGGGCATCGCGCCGGGCGAAACCACGCCGGACGGCCGCTTCACGCTGGTCGAGGTGGAGTGCCTCGGGGCCTGTGCCGACGCCCCGGTCGTGCAGATCAACGACGATTACCACGAACGCCTGGACGGCGAGCGGATGCGCGCCTGGCTGCGCGACCGGCGGCGCGCCGAGGATGACTGAGCCCGTGCGCGCCGCCGACCGGGTCTTCCACAACCTCGATGGGAGCGGGGACGCCGGCCTGGCCGGCGCACGGCGGCGCGGCGACTGGGACGACACGCGGGCGCTGGTCCTCCGCGGCCGCGACGCGATCCAGGGCACGGTCCGCGAATCCGGACTGCGGGGCCGGGGCGGGGCCGGCTTCTCAACGGGCCTCAAGTGGTCGTTCATGCCGAAGGAGCCCGCGCCCGAGCGCCCCCACTACCTGATCGTGAACGCCGACGAGAGCGAGCCGGGGACGTGCAAGGACCGCGAGATCCTGCTGCACGAGCCGCACAAGCTGATCGAGGGGACGCTCTTGGCCGGCGTCGGCGTCGGCGCACACACGGCGTACATCTACGTGCGCGGCGAGTTCGAGGCAGAGCGGCGCTGCCTCGAGGCAGCGCTCGCAGACTGCTACGCGGAGGGGTTGCTGGGAACCGACGCCTGCGGGTCGGGGTACGATTTCGACGTACACGTCCACCGGGGCGCCGGCGCCTACATCTGCGGCGAGGAGACCGGGCTGATCGAGAGCCTCGAGGGCAAGAAGGGCTTCCCGCGGCTCAAGCCGCCGTTCCCGGCCAGCGCCGGGCTGTGGGGCTGCCCCACGACCGTGAACAACGTGGAGACCATCGCGGTGGTGCCGACGATCCTCCGGCGCGGGGCGCCCTGGTTCGGCGGGATCGGCCGGGCCCAGAACACCGGCACCAAGCTGTTCTGCCTGTCGGGGCACGTGGAGCGCCCCGGCACGGTCGAGGCGGCGATGGGGATCCCGCTCCGCGAGCTCATCGAGCAGCACGCCGGCGGCGTCCGCGGCGGCTGGGACAACCTGCTGGCGGTGATCCCCGGCGGCTCCAGCACGAAGGTGTTGCCGGCCGCCGCATGCGAGGACCTGCGGATGGACTTCGACGGGCTGCGCGAGGCGGGGAGTGCGCTGGGCACGGCCGGGGTCATCGTGATGGACAAGAGCACCGACATCGTGGCGGCCATCGCCCGGCTGTCCCATTTCTACTGGCACGAGAGCTGCGGCCAGTGCACGCCGTGCCGGGAGGGGACCGGCTGGGTGTCGCGGATCATGGACCGGTTCGTGGCCGGTGCGGCCGCGCCGTCCGATCTCGACACGCTCGAAGCGATCTGCGGCCAGATCGAGGGCCACACCATCTGCGCCCTGGGCGATGCCGCGGCCTGGCCCGTCCAGGGCCTGCTCGCGCATTTTCGCGATGAACTCGAGCGGCGCGTCGCGGGCGGCCGCCGCCCCCTCGCAGCCTGAGACGGACGATGCCGACGCTCAGCATCGACGGCACCGAGATCGAGGTCGCCGAGGGCACCACGGTGCTCCGCGCCTGCGAGCAGGCCGGTGTGGAGATCCCGCGGTTCTGCTTCCACGAGCGCCTGTCGATCGCGGGCAACTGCCGCATGTGCCTGGTGGAGCAGGTGGGCGTGCCCAAGCCACTCGCCAGCTGCGCCATGCCGGTGACCGACGGCATGCAGATCCTGACCCGGTCGGAGCGCGTGCAGGCCGCACGCGAGGGCGTGATGGAGTTCCTGCTCGTGAACCATCCGCTCGACTGTCCCATCTGCGACCAGGGCGGCGAGTGCGACCTCCAGGACCAGGCGCTCTACTACGGCCGGGTCCGGAGCCGCTACCGGGAAGCCAAGCGGGCGGTCACCGACAAGGACTTCGGCCCGCTCGTCAAGACGGTCATGACGCGCTGCATCCACTGCACACGCTGCGTCCGGTTCATGGACGAGGTCGCCGGCGTCCCCGAACTCGGCACCATGGGCCGCGGCGAGGACATGGAGATCGTCGCCGCCCTCGACGGCTGCCTGCACAGCGAGCTCTCCGGCAACGTCGTGGACCTGTGTCCGGTCGGCGCCCTCACGTCCAAGCCGTACGCCTTTGCCGCCCGTCCCTGGGAGTTGTCGCATACCGAGAGTGTCGACGTCCTGGATGCCGCTGGATCGGCGATCCGGATCGATTCGCGGGACGGGCGGGTCCTGCGCGTGCTGCCGCGCGTGAACGAGGAGATCAACGAGGAGTGGATCGGGGACCGTTCGCGCTACGCCATCGACGGTCTGGCGGTCCGGCGGCTGGACCGGCCGTGGCTGCGCGAGGGCGGCGCGTTCAGGCCAGTGACCTGGGAGGCCGCCCTGGCGGCGGTCGCGACGGCCCTGCAGGCCGCGGCACCGGAACGGACCGCGGCGCTGATGGGCGATCTCCCGGGCCTCGAGGGCATGACGGCCCTCGCCGACCTGATGCGCGCGCGGGGGGTGGCCAGCGTCGACTGCCGGCAGGACGGCGGCGCGTTCGGGCCGGGCGAGCCCGCTTCGTGGCGCTTCAACGCGGGCATCGCCGGAATCGACCGGGCCGACGCGCTCCTGCTGATCGGCACCAATCCCCGACGCGAGGCCCCCGTGATCAATGCCCGGTTCCGCAAGCGCTGGCGCGCGGCCGGCATCCCCGTCGCCCGGGCGGGCCCGGTGACGGACCTGACCTATCCCGTCACCGAGCTGGGTGCGGCGCCGCAGGTCCTGGCCGAGCTGGCGGAGGGCTCGCATCCCTTTGCCGACGTGCTCGAGCGGGCGAGGTACCCCCTGATCGTGGTGGGCTCGGGCGCCCTCGCGCGCCCGGACGGCGGCGTGGTGCTCGGCCTAGCCCGCCGGCTCGCCGACACCGTGGGGGCCGCGGGCCCGGTCTGGAACGGGTTCTCGGTGCTGCAGCGGAGCGCGGCCCGCGCGGGCGGGCTGGAACTCGGCATCGTGCCGGCGGACGGCGGGCTCGATGCGGGCGGCATGCTGGCGGCCGCGCGGGCGGGGGGGCTCGATTTCGTGTACCTACTGGGCGCCGACGAGGTGGATCCGGACGCGTTCCGGGACACGTTCACCGTCTACCAGGGCCACCATGCCGACCGGGGGGCGCGCTACGCGGACGTGGTGCTGCCGGGTGCCGCGTACACCGAGCAGGCGGCCACCTACGTCAACACGGAGGGACGTCCGCAGCAGGCCCGGCCCGCTCATCCGCCCCCGGGCGATGCCCGGCCGGACTGGAAGATCCTCGTGGCGCTGGCGCGGGAGCTGGGGAGCCCGCTTCCCTACGAATCGCTGGACGGGCTCCGGAGCCGGATCGCGGCGGCGGTGCCGCACCTCGCGCACATCGACCAGCTGCCGCCGCCGGCGCCGCTGGCCCCGTTCGGCGATCCGGACGGCGCGCTGGACGCGGCCCCGTTCGAGGAGATGGTCCCGGACTACTACCGCACGTGCCCGATCAGCCGGGCGTCGGCCACCATGGCCGCCTGTGCGCGGGCGGTGGCCGATGCTTGATGCCGTCCTGACCGTGCTGCAGGTCACGGCCCTGATCCTCCTGTTGGTCGTGCCGTTGCTCGCGTGCGTGGCCTACCTGACACTCGCGGAACGGAAGGTTCTCGCGGCCGCCCATCGGCGGCGCGGACCGAACGTCGTGGGTCCGTTCGGACTGCTGCAGCCGTTGGCCGACGGCCTCAAGATGCTGGCCAAGGAAACGGTCATTCCGACCCGCGCGAACCGCGTGGTGTTCGTGCTGGCGCCGGTGGTGATGTTCACCCTGAGCCTCGCCGCCTGGGCGGTGATCCCCGTGAGCGAGCGGATGGTGCTGGCCGACATCAACGTCGGGGTCCTCTACCTGTTCGCGATCTCGTCGATGGCCGTCTACGGCATCATCATGGCGGGCTGGGCCAGCAACTCGAAGTACCCGTTCCTGGGCGCGCTCCGGTCCGCGGCCCAGATGGTCTCCTACGAGGTTTCGATCGGTTTCGTGATCGTGACCGTGGTCCTGTGCGCGGGATCGCTCAACCTGACCGAGATCGTCCGGGCCCAGGAGAAGATCTGGTACGTGGTGCCGCTCCTCCCCATGGCCGTGGTGTTCTTCATCTCGTCCCTGGCCGAAACCAACCGCGCGCCGTTCGACCTGCCGGAGGACGAGGCGGCGCTCGTCGCCGGCTACGCCACCGAGTACTCGTCGATGCTGTTCCTCATGTTCTTCATGGGTGAATACGCCTCCATGATCCTGATGAGCGCCATGGGGACGATCCTGTTCCTGGGCGGCTGGCTGCCGCTGCCGGGAACGGCGGCACTGGCGTTGCCCGGTTTCGTCTGGTTCGCCCTCAAGACGGCGTTCCTGCTGTTCCTGTTCCTCTGGGTCCGCGCGACGCTCCCCCGGTATCGCTACGACCAGTTGATGCGGATCGGCTGGAAGGTCTTCCTGCCGCTGTCGCTGGCATGGGTGGTGCTGACCGCCGGTGCCCTGGTGGCGTTTGATGCGCTGCCGGGAGGGAAGTGATCCGATGGCGGCCTCCAACGTCCTGATCAGGGTGCTGCTCGCGCTCCGGATGGCGGCGCTGGCCGAGGTCTTCGCCGGCCTCGCGCGGACGTTCCGGCGCATGCTGAGCCCGTCGGTGACCCTCGCCTATCCGAACGAGAAGGGCCCTCTCAGTCACCGGTTCCGCGGCGAGCACGCCCTGCGGCGCTACCCCAACGGCGAGGAACGCTGCATCGCTTGCAAGCTCTGCGAGGCGGTCTGCCCGGCGCTCGCGATCACCATCGAGGCGGAGCCGCGGGCGGACGGCAGCCGGCGGACCACCCGGTACGACATCGACATGACCAAGTGCATCTACTGCGGGCTCTGCGAGGAGGCGTGCCCGGTCGATGCGATCGTACAGGGACCCAACTTCGAGTTCTCCACGGAGACCCGTGAAGAGCTCCTCTACACGAAGGAACGTCTGCTCGAGAACGGTGATCGCTGGGAACGCGCGCTCGCCGACCGCCTGGCCGCGGACACCACGGCGCGCTGAACGCTCATGGCCGCGCCCGACCTGTTCTTCTGGCTCTGTTCGGCCGTGCTCATGTTGTCGTCCGTCTTCGTGGTGTCGGCGCGGAGCCTCGTCCACGCCGTCTTTTTCCTGATTCTGGCGTTTCTGAACGCGGCCGGCCTGTTCATCCTGCTCGGGGCCGAGTTCCTCGGGATGATGATGCTGATCGTGTACGTGGGCGCCGTGGCCGTCCTGTTCCTGTTCGTCGTCATGACCTTGGATACGGGCCGGCCGGGCGGGTCGCTTCGCGCCCGGCTGCCGGCCGCCCTGGCGGCCGGCGTGATCCTGCTGCTCGAGCTCGCCTTCGTGGCCGTGGCGGGGGGGCCGGGCGGTTCCCCGGAGCCGCTCCCCGGCGGCGTGTCCAACACGCGCGCGCTGGGACGCCTGATCTACACCGACTACGCGGCGCTGTTTGAACTGGCGGGTGCGATCCTCCTCGTCGCCATGATCGGCGCCATCGTGCTCGCGCATCGCTTCCGCCCCGGGGTGCGCCGGCAGAACCCGGTACGGCAGTTTGTCAGGCGCCAGGGCGAATCGGTCCGCCTCGAGGACCCGGCCGTCGGCGCCGGCGTGTCGGAGCAGGGCCGGTGACGGTCACCCTCGCGCACTACCTCATCCTGGGCGGCGCGGTGTTCACGGTCGGGATCGTCGGGATCGTCCTGAACCGCCGGAACGTCATCATGATCCTGATGGCGATCGAGCTGCTGCTCCTGGCGGTCAACCTCAATTTCGTCGCCTTCTCGGCCCATCTCGGGGACCCGGCCGGCCAGGTGTTCACGCTGTTCGTCCTGACCGTGGCCGCCGCCGAGGCCGCCGTCGGCCTGGCGATCCTGGTGGTGTTCTTCCGCCTTCGCGGGACCATTGCGGTCGAAGACATCCAGGACCTGAAGGGATGATGGCGGTCGCCGCGGTGTTCCTGCCGCTGGCCGCGGCAGTGCTGGCCGCGCTGACCGCCCGGCGGGCGCCGCCGGTCTTCGCCGGCATCGCGGCCACGACCATGACCGCGCTGGCGCTCGCCGCGTCGCTCGTCGTCCTGGCCGGGCTCGGCGACGAGCCCACCCGCGTGACGCTCGCGACGTGGATCGCGGTGGACGGCCTCCACCTCGACTGGTCGCTCCGGCTGGACCCGCTCTCGGCGCTGATGCTGGTGGTGGTGAACGCGATCTCCGCGCTGGTGCACCTCTACGCCATCGGCTACATGGCCGAGGATCCGCATCGCCCGCGCTTCTTCGCCTTCCTGTCGCTGTTCACGTTCTCGATGCTTCTGCTGGTCAGCGCCGACAACTTCCTGCAGCTGTTCTGCGGCTGGGAGGGCGTCGGCCTGTCCTCGTACCTCCTGATCGGCTTCTGGTACGAGCGGGCCACGGCCAACGCGGCCGCCATCAAGGCGTTCCTGATGAACCGGATCGGCGACGTCGGGCTGGTGCTCGCGCTCGCCGCCATCGCACTCACCTTCGACAGCCTTACGTTCGACGCGGTGTTCGACGCCGCGGGATCGACGTCGGCGACGCTGCTGGGCCTGCCGGCCCTCGAGGTCATCGGCGTGCTGCTGCTGGTCGGCGCAATGGGGAAGTCCGCGCAGATCGGGCTCCACACCTGGCTGGCCGACGCGATGGAGGGCCCGACGCCGGTATCCGCGCTGCTGCACGCGGCGACCATGGTGACGGCGGGCGTGTTCCTGGTGGCGCGCTGCGCGCCGCTCTACGCCGGCGCGCCGGTTGCCCTCGACCTGGTGGCGGCGGTCGGCGCCGCCACCGCCCTGTTCGCCGCGACAATCGCGCTGGCGCAGACCGACATCAAGCGTGTGGTCGCGTGGTCGACCTGCAGCCAGCTCGGGTACATGTTCCTCGCGGCCGGCGTCGCGGTGCCCGCGGCCGCCCTCTTCCATCTGTTCACGCATGCGTTCTTCAAGGCGCTGCTGTTCCTCGGCGCCGGCGCGGTGATCCATGCGCTGGCGCACGAGCAGGACCTGCGCCGGATGGGCGGGCTGGCGCGGCGGATGCCGCTCACGTGCGCGGCGATGGTGATCGGGAGTCTGGCGCTCTCGGGCCTGCCCCCGTTTGCCGGGTTCTGGTCGAAGGACGTCATTCTGGAAAGTGCGTATGCGGCGCACGGACCGGTCGCCATGACCGGCTTCTGGATGGGCCTCGCCGCGGCGTTCCTGACCGGCCTGTACAGCTGGCGGCTCGTGTTCCTGGTGTTCGCCGGCGAGGCCAGGGCGCCCGCAGGTGTCGTGGCGGCGGCGCACGAGCCGGGCTGGTCAATGCGGTTCCCCGTGCTCGTGCTGGCCGTGGCAGCGTGCGTGGCGGGCTGGTGGGCGCATGACCTCGCGGCGGCGGACGCACCGTTCTGGCGCGGCCTGTTCGCCGTGACGCACCATGCGGACGTCCCGGCCTGGGTCCCGGTCGCACCGGCCGTGGCCGGGGCCGCCGGACTGCTGGCAGCCTGGCTGCTGTACCTAGCCCGCCCCGACCTTCGCGCCCGCTTCGCGGCGAGGACGTCTGCCGCCCGGGCCTTCCTGGCCAGCGGCTGGCGGTTCGATGCCCTCTACGACTCGGCAGCCGTGCGGCCCATCCGCCGCCTCGGCGCCTTCCTCGGCGTCTCGGTCGACCGCGGGCTCATCGACCGGCACGGGCCCGAGGGGATCGGCCGCGCCGCGCTGGCCGGCGCCGTGCGGGTGCAGTTCCTCCAGACGGGCCAACTGCACCATTACGCGCTCGTGGTGGTGATCGGGGCGGTGCTGTTCGCGGCGTGGAATCTGCTGATCGGGGGGCTGTGGTGAGCACCTGGCCCATCCTGTCGCTCCTCGTGTTCCTCCCGGTGGGGGGGATCGCCTTCCTCGCGCTGACTGGCCGCGCCGACGCGCAGAACGACCGCAACGCCCGCGACGTGACCCTCTGGACCTCGCTCGCCAACCTGGCGCTGGCGATCGTGCTGGCTATGCGGTTCGACCCCGGGCAGGAGGGCTTCCAGTTCGTCGAGCATGCCGTGTGGCTGCCCGAACTCGGAGTGGCGTACCACTTGGGCGTCGACGGGATCTCCGTCCTGTTCATCCTGCTGACGGCCCTGCTGGTGCCGATCTGCATCGTCGCTTCCTGGACGACGGTCGTGGAGCGCGTGCGCTCCTGGATGGTCGCGTTCCTGGCCATGGAGGCCCTCATGATCGGGGTGTTCGTGGCCCGCGACGCCCTGCTGTTCTACGTGTTCTTCGAGGCCATCCTGATCCCGATGTTCCTGATTATCGGGATCTGGGGCGGCGAGCGGCGCGTGCACGCCGCCTTCAAGTTCGTGCTCTACACGCTGGCCGGCTCCGTCCTGTTCCTGATTGCGATCCTGACGCTGGCCAGCATGGCCGGGTCTACCGACATGGATCGCCTGGCAGCGACCTCCATCCCGCTCGAGGCGCAGCGCTGGATCTGGATCGCGATGTTCGCGTCCTTCGCGGTCAAGGTGCCGATGTGGCCGCTGCACACCTGGCTGCCCGATGCCCACGTCCAGGCGCCGACGGCGGGGTCGGTCATCCTGGCGGGCGTGCTCCTGAAGCTCGGCGGCTACGGGTTCCTGCGCTTTTCGCTGCCGATGCTGCCAGCCGCCAGTGCGGAGTTCGTGCCGCTGGTCTACGTGCTGAGCGCCATCGCGATCCTCTACACGTCTCTGGTCGCGCTGATGCAGCGGGACATGAAACGCCTGATCGCCTATTCCTCGGTGGCCCACATGGGGGTGGTCACGCTCGGGCTGTTCACCGCGTCGGCACGCGCCATTTCCGGCGCGATCATGCAGATGTTGAGTCACGGCCTCGTGTCCGCCGCGCTGTTCCTGGTGGTGGGCGTGGTGTACGACCGGCGGCACTCCCGGGAGATCGCGGACTACGGCGGCCTCGTCCATTCGATGCCGCGGTACGCCGCGCTCTTCATGCTGTTTGCGCTGGCGGCGGTCGGACTGCCGGCAACCAGCGGCTTCGTTGGTGAATTCCTCGTCATCGTCGGCGTGTTTCCGGTGAGCGCCGTGTTCGCGGCCTGCGCAGCGCTCGGCATGGTGCTGTCGGCGGCCTACATGCTCTGGCTGTACCGGCGGGTGGTGTTCGGCGGCGTGCCCGGCGGCGCGCCGCTGCCCGACCTGAGCCTCCGCGAGACCGGCATGTTCCTGCCGCTCGCGATCCTGGTGCTCTGGCTGGGCGTCCAGCCCGCGTTCGTGTTCCGGCTGGTCGAGGGTCCCGCCGCCGAACTGGCCGCGCGGCTGCTGGCCGCGCAGACGGGCGGCGGCGCGTGACGGCGCTCGATCCCGCGCTCCTCGGCGCCCTGCCTGAGCTGTTCCTGGCGCTCGCGGCAACCGTGCTCACCATGGTGGGGCCCTTCGTCGTCGACAGCCGGCGGCAATGGCTGACCCGCGCCGCGCTGCTCGCGCTGGTGGCCGCGCTCGCCCTGGTGCCGATCGCGCCCGACGGTCCGGTCTTCGGCGGGCTGTTCGTGGTGGACGGGTTCGCCAAGTTCATGAAGGTCCTGGTCCTGGGCGCGACTGCCTGGACCCTGCTGATCGCCGAGGAAGGGCGCCAGTCGGCGAGCATGCGGGCGTTCGAATACCCGGTGCTGGTCCTGTTCTCGGCGATCGGCATGCTCGCCACCGTGTCGGCAAGCAATCTGATGAGCCTGTACCTCGGCCTCGAGATGATGAGCATCCCGCTCTACGTCCTGACGGCGCTCAAGCGGGAATCGCGCCACGCGGGCGAGGCCGGGATCAAGTATTTCGTCCTGGGTGCGCTGGCCTCGGCGCTACTGCTGTACGGGTGTGCGCTCCTGTACGGGTTCACCGGCACGACGGCATTCGACGCGCTGGCGACCACGCTGCCCGACGCCTCGCCGTTGGGAGCCGCGGCCGGCCTCGTCTTCCTCGTGGCGGGAATCGCCTTCAAGCTGTCGGCGGCGCCGTTCCACATGTGGACGCCCGACGTCTACGAGGGGGCGCCGACCCCCGTGACGGCGTTCCTGGCGGCGGCCCCAAAGGTTGCCGCCGGCGCGTTGTTGCTGCGCGTGCTGTTCGGCCCGCTCGTCGGCCTCGCCGACGTGTGGATGCCGGCGATCGCCGCGCTGGCCGTGCTGTCCATGACGGTGGGCGCCTTCGGCGCGCTGCGGCAGACGGGGCTGAAGCGCCTGCTGGCGTACGGGACCATCGGTCACTCCGGGTACATCTTCGTCGGCATCGCCGCCGGCTCCCCCGAGGGGCTGCACGGCGCGTGCATCTACCTCGCGGTGTACGCGGTCATGACGATCGGCGCCTTCGCGTGCCTCCTGGCCATGCACCGCAGCCACCAACCCTTCGAGCAGGTGGAGCACCTCGCCGGGATCGGCCGCCGCCGCCCCATGTTCGCGCTGGCGTTCTCGACCCTGCTGCTGTCGATGGCGGGGCTGCCGCCGCTTGCCGGCTTCCTCGCCAAGCTCTACGTGTTCCGGGCTGCCGTCGAGGCCGGCCTGTTCTGGCTGGCGGTGGTCGGCGTGCTCGCCAGCGTGGTGGCCGCCGCCTATTACTTCCGGGTGGTCTACGTGATGTACTTCGCGGACGGAGACGAGGACTTCGAGCGCGTGCCCGGGCGACGGATCACGTGGACGGTGACGGCGACCGCCGTGACCGCCCTGCTGTTCCTCGTGGTTGCCCCGGTGGTGGTGGAGGCAGCCGCCAGGGCAGCGGGTACGCTCGGACTCTGAGCGGACATGGTGACGGATTTTCGGGTAGTGCGGCTGCACACCGTCGACAGCACCAACGCGGAGGCGTGGCGCCGGGCCGGCCGGCCGGCCGAGGCCGGACTGGTCGTCTGGGCGCGCCGGCAGGAGCAGGGCCGGGGTCGGCACGGCCGGGGCTGGGTCTCGCCGCCCGGCAATCTCTACGCGTCGGTGGTGCGGCCCGCGGCCGGCGCGGGCCATCCGGGCCTTGAGGTGTTCCGGGCCGGCATCTGTCTCGTGGAAGCGATACTGGACGTGACGGGGCAACGGGTGGCCGCCCGACTTAAGTGGCCCAACGACGTGGTGGTCGGCGGGCGGAAGCTCGCCGGGATTCTTGCCGAGACGGCCCCCGAGCGCGCCGTCGCAGTGGTGGGAACCGGCGTGAACCTGGTGTCGCACCCCGCCACGACGTCGCTGCCGGCGACCGACCTGGCGCAGGCGGGCGCGCCGAGTGTGCGCCCGGCCAGGCTGCTCGCCGCCTACCTTGGCCGCCTGGCTGACCGCGCCGCTCTGGGGCCGGCCCGGATCCTCGATCGCTGGCGCGAGCTGGCGCTGCCGACCGGCACCCCGTTCCGGGTCCGGCTCGGCGCCGAGGAGGTGCGTGGGGCGTTCGCCGGGATCGACCGCGACGGCGCCCTGCTGCTGGATCTGGCCGAGGGCGGGCGCCGGCGCATCGTCGCCGGCGACGCATTCCCCGAGATGGCCGGCTGATGGCGTCGCAGCTGCTGGCCGTGGACGTCGGCAACACCAACACGGTGTTCGCCGTGTTCGAGGAGGATCGCCTGCTGGTCTCCTGGCGCCTGGCGACGTCGGTGGACCGCACGGCGGACGAGTACGCGGCCACGCTGTCCCAGCTGATGAAGCTGGACGGTCGCCGCCCCGACACGATCGGCGCCGTCGTGATCTCGACGGTGGTGCCGGCGTCGCTGTTCGAGCTGCGCCTGCTCGCCGACCGGATGTTCGGCTGCCGCGCCGACGTGGTGGGTGACGGGCTCGACCTCGGCATCGAGGTCAACATTCCGAGCCCGCAGGAAGTCGGCGCGGACCGGCTCGTGAACGCGGTGGGGGCCTACCGGCGGTACGGCGGCGCCGTGATCGTCGTCGACTTCGGAACGGCGACGACCTTTGACGTCGTCGGGTCGCGCGGCTCGTACGAAGGCGGCGTGATCGCGCCCGGCGTCAACCTGTCGCTCGAGGCGCTGCACGCGGAAGCGGCCCGGCTCCCGCGGATCGCCATCGGGCGGCCCGCGGCGGTCGTCGGCCGGGACACCGTCGGGGCCATGCGCTCGGGGATCTACTGGGGCTACGTCGGCCTGATCGAGGGTCTGATCCAGCGCATTCGGGACGAACGGGGACAGGCGTCGATGCAGGTCGTGGCGACGGGCGGCCTTGCCGACCTGTTCGCACAGGCCACCGACGTGATCGGCACCGTCGACCCCAACCTCACCCTGTATGGCCTCTGCTTCGTGCATCGCCACAACCGGGGGCCGTCGCCATGAACGGGCTCCCGATACCCGGGCCGGACGAGCTGCTGTTCGTGCCGCTTGGTGGTTCCGGCGAGATCGGCATGAACCTGAACCTCTACGGGTACGCCGGTCGCTGGATCATGATCGACTGCGGCGTGTCGTTCCGGGACGAGCGGATGCCGGAGGCGGACGTCGTGATGCCGGACATCCGGGCCCTCGAGGGCATGGAGGACCGGATCAAGGCCATCGTGCTGACGCATGCCCACGAGGATCACCACGGCGCGGTGCACCACCTGTGGCCGCGGCTGCGCTGCCCGGTGCTTGCGACCCCGTTCGCCGCCACGCTCCTGCGCGAGAAGCTCTCGGACGCGGGCCTGCGGGGGGTCGTGCCCGTGGACCAGGTAGCGCCGGGCGATTCCCGGCAACTTGGGGATTTCCGCGTGGAATACGTGCCGATTACGCACTCGATTCCGGAATCGCACGCGATCGCCTTGACGACGCCGGCCGGCGTGGTGCTGCACACGGGCGACTGGAAGTTCGACCCGCGGCCCGGGCTCGGGCCGACGACGGACGAGGCCAGGCTTCGGCAACTGGGGGACGCTGGAGTCTTGGCCATTACCGGTGATTCGACCAACGCCCTGATCGCGGGCGAGTCCGGTTCGGAGGGCGACATCGCCGATGAACTGGTGCCGCTGGTCGAGGGCCAGGAAGGGCTGGTGGCGGTGGCGACGTTCGCCTCGAACGTGGCACGGCTGCGCACGGTGGCCGAGGTGGCGCGGCGCTGCCGCCGGCGCATGGCCCTCGTCGGGCGCTCGCTCTGGCGGCTGACCGACGCGGCACGGACGGCGGGATACCTCGACGGAGTCCCGGCGTTCGTGAAGGAAGACGCGATCCGGTCGATCCCGCGCCGCGAGCTGCTCGTCGCGTGCACCGGCTCGCAGGGCGAGCCCCGGGCGGCGCTGTCCCGGATCATCGAGCGCCGCCACCGCGCGCTCCACTTCGCGCCCGGTGACCGGGTGATCTTCTCGTCGCGGGTCATCCCGGGAAACGAGATCGCGGTCAAGCGCATCTGGAACGGGCTGACCGAGCTGGGATGCGACGTCATCACCTCCGACCAGGCGCCGATCCACGTGTCGGGGCACCCGGCGCGGGACGAGCTCGCGCGGATGTACCACTGCATCCGGCCGCGCATCGCCCTGCCCGTGCACGGCGAACCGCTGCACATCCGCGCCCACGCCAACCTCGCCAGGTCGCTGCAGGTGCCGGAGGTCTTCGAGCCGCGCAACGGCCAGGTGATCCGTCTGGCTCCGGGCACGGCGGCGGAGGCCGGCCGGGTCGACGTGGGCCGGCTGGTCCTGGACGGGGCGGACGTCGTGCCGCGAGAGTCGGATCACCTGCAGGCGCGCCGGCGGATGGCGCACCACGGGGCGGTTACCGTGACCATGGTCGTCGAGGACGACGAGGTGCTTGTGGAACCGAGGATCACCCTGCACGGGCTCGACCCGGCCGGGAGCGGGGCCCGGGTGGACATCGCCGAGACCGTGCTGAGCGTCTGGGACGGTCTGCCCGCCGGCCAGAGCGAGGACGACGGACAGGCGCGGGCGGTACTGGAGAAGGCCGTTCGGCGCACGTGTCGGCGGTCCCTGTTCAAGCAGCCGGATGTCGTCGTCGAACTGATCCGCTTGAAGGACTGACCGAGATGCAGCCAATCCTGGGCGAACTGAACCATGTCGCCATCGCGGTGCCCGATCTCGAGGCCGCCGCCCGTCGCTATCGGGACATCTTCGGTGCCCGTGTGTCGGCGCCGCTCCCCCTGCCGGAGCACGGGGTCACCACGGTGTTCGTGGCCCTTCCCAACACCAAGATCGAATTGCTGCATCCCCTGGGCGAGAAGTCGCCGGTCGCGTCGTTTCTGGCGCGGAACCCGGCCGGCGGCATCCACCATCTCTGCTACGAGGTCGCCGACCTGGGTGCGGCCCGCGACCGGCTGGTGCAGGAAGGTGCGCGGGTCCTCGGCGACGGGGAGCCGAGGATCGGGGCCCACGGGAAACCGGTCCTGTTCCTGCACCCCAAGGACTTCGACGGGACCCTCATCGAACTGGAGCAGCGCTGATGTCGGCGCTCGGGCTGGTGGTGGTGTTCTCCATCGTCTGGTGGCTGCTGTTCTTCATGCTGCTTCCGGTGGGCATCGAGCCGTCCCGGGAACGCGTACCGGGGCAGGACCCCGGTGCACCGGCCCGCCCCCTGCTGCTCCGGAAGGTGCTGGTGGCCACCGCGGCCGCCGCCCTGGTCACCGGGCTCGTGCACGTCGCTGCGCTGCAGGGCTGGATTTCGTTCTGGTCGCTGCTCGGGACCGAACCCCCTGCCGGCGCGGCGTCGGGCTGATCGGGGTGTCCCGGCGGGCCGCCTTCCGCCTGCCCGGCGCGTCCGCTACATTCCGCCCGATGGACGACCCGGCTGGGGCGCTCCTTCGTTGCGCATTCCGGCCCTGGGGGGGTTGATGGTGGACGCGGCCAGCTCAACCCACGTGCTCTCGGTACTCGTGGACAACGAATTCGGCGTGCTCGCGCGCGTTGTCGGGTTGTTTTCGGCGCGCGGGTACAACATCGAGAGCCTCACGGTGGCCGAAGTGGACCGGGCGCAGGGCTGGTCCCGGATCACGATCGTGACGACCGGCACGCCGATGACCGTGGAACAGATCCGCAGCCAGATCGACCGGATCGTGCCGGTGCACAAGGTCGTGGACCTGACCCTCGAGGGCCCGTACGTTGCCAGGGATCTGCTGCTGGTGAAGGTGCATGGTCGGGGGGAGAAACGCGTCGAGGCGCTCCGGATCGCGGACATCTTCCGCGCACGCGTGGTCGACAGCACGAATCGTTCGTTCATCTTCGAGTTGACGGGCTCGGCGGGCAAGCTCGACGCCTTTATCGATCTGATGCGGCCACTCGGTCTGGCGGAAGTGGCCAGGACCGGCGCGGTCGCGCTCGCTCGCGGCGATACGCCTTCCTAAATTCCTGCGGCCTGGCCGGCCGGCCCGGCCCACGATTGCCAACTGGAGACACTTTCATGCGCGTGTACTACGACCGCGATGCAGACGCCAACCTCATCAAGGGGAAAAAGGTTGTCGTGATCGGTTACGGAAGCCAGGGCCATGCCCATGCCGCCAACTTGCGCGACAGCGGCGTGCAGGAGGTGAAGATCGCGCTGCGGGCAGGTTCCGGTTCGGCGCCCAAGGCGGAGGCTGCGGGCTTCGAGGTGGTTTCCGTAGCGGACGCCGCCCGCTGGGCCGACGTCATGATGATGGCCACGCCGGACGAGCTGCAGGGCGGCATCTGGCGCGATCACCTCGAGCAGAACATGCAGCAGGGCGCGGCCCTTGGGTTTGCCCACGGACTGAACATTCACTACGGCCTGATCGATCCGCGTCCCGATCTGGACATTTTCATGCTGGCGCCGAAGGGGCCGGGGCACACGGTGCGCGCAGAGTACGAGCGCGGCGGCGGCGTGCCGTCGCTGGTGGCGGTCCACCAGAACGCGTCCGGCAATGCCCTGGAAATCGGCCTCTCCTACGGGTGCGGGCTCGGGGCAGGCCGCGCCGGCATCATCGAGACCACGTTCAAGGAAGAGTGCGAGACGGATCTGTTCGGGGAACAGGTGGTGCTCTGCGGCGGCCTCACGGAGCTGATCACCGCCGGTTATGAGACGCTGGTGGAAGCCGGCTACGCCCCCGAGATGGCGTATTTCGAGTGCCTGCACGAGGTCAAGCTGATCGTGGATCTCATTTACGAGGGCGGGATCGCCAACATGCGCTACTCGGTGTCGAACACGGCCGAGTACGGCGACTACACGAGCGGCCCGCGGATCATCGGCGACGAGGCGAGGGCCGCCATGAAGGGCGTGCTCGAGGACATTCAGAAAGGCCGGTTCACGCGCCAGTGGATGACCGAATGCGCCGTCGGACAGCCGAGCTTCAAGAGCATGCGCCGGCGCGCAGCCGGGCATCCGATCGAGGAAGTCGGCGAAAAGCTCCGCGCCATGATGCCCTGGCTGGCCGAGAACAAGCTGGTGGACCGCAACCGGAACTAGGGCGGATATCCCTTCGCGGGAAACGCCCCTGTCATCCCGGTTGAACAGCGACCCCGGGAGCGGAAGGCGCTGATCCGGCGCCGACCGGCCGGCTGGAGCCTACCGGGCCGTGTTCCTGACCGGGTAGCCGCCGCCGGCCCCGGGGCGGGTTCCTGACGGCACGCTGATCCCGGATGCGCAAGGGCGACTGATCGCAGAGGCCCGGAGCCGCATGGGCCTGGTCTGCGCGATGCTGCGCCGGCGAGACCGCAGTGGGCCGCGTCCGGCCGTCGGGGTGGCAGGTCTTCGTCTTTCTGTCGGCGAAGCCAGCGACCGATGCATGTCCGACCGGGCCACTTCGGGCGCCATCGCAGCATCCACGATGCGCGAAGCCCACCTGCGGACCAGCCAACGGGCACGGGACCGGGTGCCCGAGGTTCCCGTTCCGATCCCCGCGCCGGTGTCCCATGGCTAGCGATCGCGCATCACGGCATCGCCTTCGCGTTCCCTCCACGAGGAGGTCAGACCGGGCAAGACGGCTGAGCTATCGCACGAATCCCGTTGAACTGACGGCAGATTCAGGCTAGATACAGCCTGACAGCACACGGAGTGAGCGTGGGGCCATCAGGCCATTCAGCCGCGCCGCTTTTGCGCGTCTGCCCTCGGGGACCGTCATGGCTAAATCCGCCGATCATGTAGTGATCTTCGACACCACCTTGCGCGACGGCGAACAGTCGCCCGGCTGCTCGATGAACCTTGAGGAGAAGCTGCGGGTCGCGGAGGTGCTGTCCCATCTCAACGTGGACGTGATCGAGGCCGGATTCCCGGCCGCGTCCAACGGGGACTTCGAGGCCGTTCAGGCAGTTGCAGGGGCAGTGAAGGATTCGGTGATCTGCGGCCTGGCGCGCGCCAGCCGCCGGGACATCGAACGTGCGGCCGAGGCGCTGAAGCAGGCAGAGCGGGCCCGCATCCACACCTTCATCTCGACCAGCGCGCTCCACATGAAGCACAAACTCCAGCTGGAGCCGGAGGAAGTCCACGCGCTGGTCGTGGACAGCGTGAGCTACGCCAGGAACTTCGCCGAGGACGTCGAATGGAGTCCCGAGGACGGCTCACGCACAGATCACGACTTTCTTTGCCGATGCGTCGAGAGCGCCATCGACGCCGGCGCCGGCACCATCAACATCCCGGACACGGTCGGCTACGCGATCCCGTCGGAGTTCGCCGACCTGATCGCGATGCTGCGCAACCGGGTGCCGAACATCGACAAGGCGGTGCTCTCGGTGCACTGCCACAACGATCTCGGCCTGGCGGTGGCAAACTCGCTGGCAGCGATCGGAGCGGGTGCGCGCCAGGTGGAATGCACGATCAACGGGATCGGCGAGCGTGCCGGCAACGCGGCAATGGAAGAAATCGTCATGGCGCTCCGGACCCGCAAGGACGCGATGCGATACGAGACGTCGGTGGCCACCCGGCATATCACGCGCGCATCGCGCCTGCTGGCACAGGTGACGGGGTTCTCGGTCCAACCAAACAAGGCAGTGGTCGGTGCAAACGCATTCGCGCACGAATCGGGCATTCACCAGGACGGCATGCTGAAGCACGCCGAGACCTACGAGATCATGACGCCGGAATCGGTCGGGCTCACGAAGTCCAGCCTGGTGCTCGGCAAGCATTCCGGCCGGGCGGCGCTGAGCGCGAAGTTGCGCGAGCTCGGAATCGAGCTGGCCGGCAACCAGTTGAACGACGTTTTCGTCCGATTCAAGGAGCTTGCCGACAAGAAGAAGGAGGTCTACGAGGAAGACCTCCTGGCCCTGGCGGATGTCGGTGTCGCCAAGGAGGACGAGCGGGTGGCCCTGGTGGACCTGGCGCTCCGCTGCGGCACCGGAGAGGACGCGCAGGCAGAGGTCACGCTACGCATCGACGGGGTGGAGCATCGCAAGGAACTCAGCGGAACGGGCCCGGTCGACGCGGTGTTCAAGGGGATCGCGGCGTTGGTGCCAGGTGACTACCGGCTTGAATTATTTCAGGTCAGTGCCGTCACCGGCGGGACCGACGCGCAAGCCGACGTGACCGTCCGCCTCGAGGAGAACGGACGTTCAGTGACGGGTCATGCGGCGGACACTGATACCATGGTGGCGGCGGCCTCGGCCTACATCGCGGCTCTGAATCGGCTCTTCACGAAACGCCAACGGGGGGTCCCACCGGCATTCGTGGCGCAGGGGTAGCCGCAGCTTAGCGGGATGGTCTGATGGGCATCTTCTCAGGACTCCTGGATGCGTTCTCGAGCGAGTTCGGAATTGACTTGGGTACTGCGAACACGCTCGTCTACGTGCAAGGCCAGGGAGTGGTCCTGAACGAACCCTCGATCATCTCGGTTGGCTATCGGGACGGCAAACCACACACGTTGGCAGTCGGCAAGGACGCCAAGCAGATGATCGGGCGCACGCCCGACTCGATCAGGGCCATCCGGCCCATGCGGAACGGCGTGATCGCCGATTTCGAGATGGCCGGCCTGATGCTCGAGCACTTCATCCGCCGGGTCCATCGCAACCGTAGTTTCATCTCGCCACGCATTGCGGTGTGCATTCCCTCCGGAGCGACGCAGGTGGAGCGACGGGCGATCCGCGAGTCGGCCGAGTCGACCGGTGCGCGCGATGTCGTCCTCATCGAGGAGCCGATGGCGGCGGCCCTGGGCGCGGACATGCCGATCATGGAGTCCAACGCGTCGATGGTGGTGGATATCGGCGGCGGCACGACCGAGGTGGGGATCATTTCGCTCGGCGGCCTGGCGACCACCCGCTCGGTGCAGCTCGGGGGCGACAAGCTGGATCAGGCGCTGATCACGTACGTGCGGAACAATTTCCAGCTGCAGCTGGGCGAGCAGAGCGCCGAGAATCTGAAGAAGGACATCGGCTCCGTCAGCCTGCCGGAGGACGGTACCGATGGCCAGACCTGTGCGGTACGCGGCATGGACCTCACGACCGGCCTGCCGCGCGAGATCGAGGTCTCGGAGCGGCACATGTACGAGGCCTACTCCGAAACGGTCGACCAGATTGCCGAGACCGTGCGCGATGCGCTGCGGCACACCAGCCCCGAACTTGCTGCCGATCTCGTCAATCAGGGGGTCCTCCTGACCGGCGGGGGCGCACTTCTCAAGGGCATCGACAAGGTGATCCGCGACACGACCGGGCTGCCGGTCGCGGTCCACGACGAGCCGCTGTTCTGTGTCGCCTACGGGACCGGCAAGCTGCTGGGCAACCGCCTGCTGCTGCGCCAGCTGGCGCAGATCGGTTCCAGCTGACGGGCGCGGGTGCGTGGCTGGGGGCCGAGGATCGATCCGGGAGTAGTGGGACGTCGACATGAGAGGCGTACACCGGCTAGCCAGCGTCGCCGACAGGCTGCAGGCGAGTTACCGGCGGTACGCGGCCGGGGTCCTGGCGGGCGCATCGCTCGCCCTCCTGCTGCTCGGGCAGTTTGAATCGCCGACGGTCTCGAGGATCGAGGCCGCGCTGCTCGACGCGATGGCGATGACCGTCGCGACCGTGAATGTGCCGTTCGAAGGGGCGGCCATGCTGGTCCGCGACTTCGACGAGCTCGTCCATGCCCGCGAAGAAAACCGGCGCCTGCGCTTCGAGCTGGATCGACTGAACGGTCAGATCAGCACGATGCAGCGCGTCGAGAGCGAGAACATCAAGCTGCGGGAATTGCTGGCGCTGGTGCCCTCGCAGGTGCCGACGTACGTGTCCGTGCAGGTCGTGGCCGCCGGGACGGCCTCGCCCCGCAACACCATCGTGATCGACGGGGGCAGGCGGGACGGCATTGGCGTCGGCGACCCCGTGGTGTCCCTGGGCCGAATGGTGGGGTATGCAACCGTCGTCGGCGAGCAGGCGGCCCGGGTGCAGCTGCTGACCAGCATTGCCTCCCATGTCCCCGTATTCGGTGAACGCTCCGGCCACAGCGCCGTGGTCACCGGCGGCCAAAACGGGTTCCTGCGTTTCGCCTACGTGGGGTCCTCGTCCAGCCCGACCAGCTTCTTGGAACGCGAGGCCCTGCACACCTCGGGCCAGGGAGGCATGTTCCCGCCGCATCTCCTGGTCGGCAGCGTCGAGCACACAGAGGCGGGCATGCGCATCCGGCCGGCGGTCGACATCGAGGGCATGCGATACCTGCAGGTGATCCCGAGCGCACCGGTCGACGCCGTGCCCGCCGAGCAACTGCTGTGAGGGTGCTACCCACCGGAGCGTTCGGCCCGGTCGCCATGCTGATCCCTTTGCTCGGGCAGGCCGCCCTCGCCGGCCCGGCGCTGTCGGTGGACATCCTGGCCCCGATGCCGGTGCTGGCGGTGGCGGGTTTCTGCTGCCTGTACCCGGCGCACACCAGCCGCCTGAACCCCTTCATCCTGTTCATGTTCGGGATCGCCTGCGATGTGCTGTCCGGGGTCCAGCTCGGCACTGTGCCGCTGACCCTGTTCCTGCTCCGGTTTGCGATCGGGGCCCTGCAGCATCGCTTTGCGACCGCGCCGGCGTGGTTCTATCCGTGGGTACTGGGCCCCATCCTGACCGTCGTCGCGACGGTCGCCGTGCTGCTGGTCGGTATTGGTCCCACCGGCGGTTTCGTGTCGGCCAAGGCGGTCCTCTTCCAGATCGCGGTGATTCTCCTGCTGTATCCGGTCATCCTCCAATCGTTCGTCCTACTGCAGTACCTGTTTGAGGCGCCGACGCATCGACATGAAGCCCGTTGAGCGTCGCCACAGAAACGATTTCGACCGCCGGTCCCTGCTGGTCCTGGGGCTGAACGGCTGCTTCCTCGCGGTCGTCGCCGAACGGCTGTACCAGCTGCAGATCCTGGAGCACGAGCAGTACGCTGCGCGGTCCGACGAGAACCGCGTCAAGCTCCAGCTGCTGGTTCCGCCGCGCGGGCGCATCTTCGATCGCGAGGGAGTGCTGCTGGCCGGCAACCGCTGGCATCACTATCTCCACGTCGTTCCTCCGAGCGAAGACGAGGGCCGGCGCGACATGATGCTGCGGCTGGCGCACATCCTCCAGCCGTCGGCCACGCAGTACAGCGAACTCCACGAGATCCTGCGGCCGACGGCCGGTGACCGGGGAGGGCCACACCGGCTCGTGCGGCTGGATTCCTGGGAGGACGTCACCAAGGTCGCTTCGCATTCGGTGGTGCTGCCGGGCGTCTCGGTCCGGCGCGAGTCCGAGCGCCACTATCCGGCCGGCGAGGTGCTGGCCCATCTGCTCGGCTACGTGTCGTCGGTCACGCAGGACGACCTCAGCCGGAACGAAGTGCTGGCCCATCTGAGCAACTACCAGATCGGTCGCGTGGGATTCGAGCGGGCGCGCGAGGAAATTCTGCGCGGGAAGATCGGAAACCTCCACGTGGAGGTGAACGCGCACGGAAAACCGGTGCGCAACCTCCGGGAAAAGAAGGCGGTGCCCGGCAAGGATCTTCGGTTGACGATCGACTACCGCCTGCAGCGCTATGCCGCTTCGCTGCTGGCGGAGGAGACCGGTGCCGCTGTGGTGATCGACACCGTCGGCGGTGAGGCGCTGGCATGCTGCTCGTCGCCGAGTTTTGATCCCAATCTCTTCGTTTCCGGCCTGGACCAGGCGACGTGGAGCGCGTTGAGCAACAGCCCCTCCACACCGCTCGTCGACCGTGCGGTGCGGGGACGGTACGCGCCGGGTTCCACGTTCAAGGTGGCGGTGGCGCTCGCCGCCCTGGAGGCCGGTCATGATCCGAACACCACGGTCTTCTGTGGCGGCGTGCGGGAAATCGGCGGCAACCGCTTCCACTGCTGGCGACGCTCCGGGCATGGCCGGCTCAGCCTGACCGAGGCGATCGCACAGTCGTGCGATCTGCACTTCTACGAACTGGCACTCAACCTTGGGGTCGATCGGATAGCGGCGATGTCTCGGCGCCTGGGACTGGGCGCTTCGACCGCTGTCGACGAATCGGTCAACGAACGCGCCGGCCTGGTGCCGACGAAGGCATGGAAGAAGGAGGTCTACAGGAAGTCCTGGTACCAGAGCGATACGGCCAACATCGGGATCGGCCAGGGCTACCTGCTCGTGACGCCGATCCAGCTTGCACTGATGACCGCCCGGATCGCCAGCGGCCGCGATCTTGGGGTCCGGTTCGTCCAGGGGGTGGCCAGCCACGGTGTTGACGAGGCCCCTTCCACGGCGGCGGAATATGGGCGGGGCGACGACCTCGCCGGCCCCCTCGACATCCAGGAATCCTCGCTGGCCTTCGTCCGGGATGCGATGTCGGCGGTCGTCAACAACCCGACCGGAACGGCCCGCGGGGCCGCCATCGAGCGGGCGGACTTTCGCATGGCCGGCAAGACCGGCACCGTGCAGGTGCGCCGCATCACGGCCGAGGAACGAGAAGCAGGGGTGAAGAAGAACGAGGACCTTCCCTGGAAATTCCGTGACCACGCGCTCTTCATCGGTTTTGCCCCCCTCGAGCAGCCCCGCTACGCGGTGGCCGTCGTCGTCGAACACGGCGGCAGCGGCTCGCGCGTCGCCGCGCCCATAGCCCGGGACCTCCTGTTGGAAGCGCAGCGCCTCGGCATCACCGACCCGGATCGCGAGGCGGGACCGATCGCGTGAGCGGCGTCGACTTCGTACGCGAGGTGGACGAGAACGTTCCCGGGTTTCGCGAACGCCTGGAAGGCCTGGTCCAGACGCCTCCCATCTACCTGTTGCTTGCATTGCTGGTCCTGGTTTCGGCCGGACTGGCGGTCCAGTTCTCGGCAGCAGGCGGCAGCGGACAGCCCTGGTTTTGGCCGCACGCGATTCGGGCGCTGGCCGGGTGTGCGTTGATGGTCGGGGTTGCACTCGTCGACATCCGGGTGTGGCTGCGTTTTGCCTACATCCCGCTGGCGATAACTCTGGCCTTGCTGTTGGTGCTGGAATTCATCCCGAGCGGCCTTGCCGTCGATCGGTGGATCCGAATCGGCTCGTATCAGTTCCAGCCGTCCGAGCCGGCCAAACTGGCACTGGTGCTGGCCCTCGCGCGCTTCTTCCATGACCGACGCGGGCGTGGCGGGCTCCTGGAATTAGTGGTTCCCGGGATCATGATCGCCGTGCCCGCGTTTCTCGTATGGCGCCAGCCTGATCTGGGAACTGCCGCGGCGATCGTCGCGGTGGGCTGCGTGACGGCGTTCCAGGCGGGGTTGAGCCTGCGGGTCGTGGTGGCCGGAACCGTGGCGGCGGTCGGGGCGTTGCCGCTGTTGTGGTGGTTCGTGCTGCACGAATATCAGCGCGTGCGCGTGCGTTCGTTTCTCGATCCGGAATCCGACCCGCTCGGAGCGGGATACCATCTCCTGCAGTCCAAGATCGCGGTGGGGTCGGGCGGCGCCTTCGGTCGGGGGTTCCTGGGGGGCAGCCAGACGCAGCTCGCGTTCCTGCCCGAGCACCACACCGATTTTGCGTTCACCGTGTTTGCGGAGGAATTCGGATTTGCGGGGGCGCTGGCGATGGTGGCCATCTACGCGCTGATCATCCTCTGGGGAGTTGTTCTCGCGCAGTTCGTCCGCAATCATTTCGGCCGGGTGCTGGCGGCTTCCATCACCTTCATCGTGTTCCTGTACGCGTTCATCAACATTTCCATGACCACGGGAACGCTCCCGGTCGTCGGGTATCCCTTGCCGCCCATCAGCTACGGGGGCACGGCGATGCTCACGCTGTTCGCCTGCATGGGGTTGCTGTTGAACGTCTACGTGCATCGCGACAGCGTCCTGGGTCGCCGCAGCCAGACCGTCGTATGAGGCCCAACGACCGGAGAAGTGCTGCGGATGGTCCTCGCTAGAGCCCGCTGCGGCGGTTGCGC
This sequence comes from Alphaproteobacteria bacterium, assembly GCA_022825235.1. GTDB lineage: Bacteria > Pseudomonadota > Alphaproteobacteria > TMED109 > TMED109 > VXPW01. Next base: position 45,329 of record JAJDYI010000036.1, read on the forward strand.
TCCGTGACGGGATCGGGTCTCGCCTTCGTCGCACTGGACGTGGAAACCGCCAATGCGGACGTGGGATCGATCTGCCAGATCGGTCTCGCCGTCTACGAGAGCGGTCGCCTGGTGGACGAGTGGAGCACGCTGGTTGACCCGGAAGCGCACTTCGATCCGCGCAACATCGCCATTCACGGAATCAACGAATACACGGTGACCGCGGCACCGACGTTCCGCCAGTGCGCGCCGGACCTCAACCGGTTCCTGGCCGGATGCGTGGTCGTCCACCACACCGCGTTCGATCGCCATGCACTCCGGCGCGCCTGCCTCGCTGCGGAGATGCCGGTTCCCAGCTGTACGTGGCTTGACTCCGCTAGCCTGAAGTTCCCCCTGATTGCCACCGGATGATCGAGCCAAGTGCTTGTGCTGGCGGGGTTTGCGTGGCCATTCGCGCGGATGACTGTAGCCATGTAGATAGCGGATGGTATATTGACAATGGCGATTATATCGGTAT
>JAJDYI010000072.1 GCA_022825235.1 Alphaproteobacteria bacterium
CGGCGGGACCTGGGGTGACGGCGACCTCCATTACGCGGTTCGGGCGGACGATCTGGGCAACACCTTCCGCCGGGCCGAGAGCGCGTTTGGGAGGGCAGGGTCGGCCCATGCCTGGAACGGCAGGGACCTCGGCACCGTGACCGGCGCGTTCTTCGGCTCCGGTCACGAGGGCATGGGCGGGACGCTCGAACGGCACGACCTGTCCGCCGCGTTCGGCGGGAAAAGGTAGCCGGGGCGATCCCGGCGACCGCGAGACCGGGGAAGCCGCCGAGCAGATCGGACAGCGTCTGGCGACTTTGATGGTTCATGGGAGCGGTTCGATGGACAGGATTTCGCGGAGTTTCCAATTCCGTCGCAGGAGATCGTCAACCGTGTAGCCGTCGAGGACTTCGTTAAACGCTGCCTCGGCCTCGATGAGGATATTCTTGAGTTCACAGCACGGCGCGATCCGGCACGCACCTGACCGGTCGGCCGCGCATTCGGCGAACAAGATCGTCCGTTCCATGCGCCGCGCGACCTCGCCGACAGAAATCGCCTTCGGCGAGCGTGCCAGCCTCAAGCCGCCGCCCTTGCCGCGAACCGTGTGGATGAACCCGGCGCATCCGAGCTCCCACGCGACCTTGCTCAGATGACTCTCGGATATACCGTAGCAGGCGGCAATCTGGCCGATGGTGTTCAAGCCACCGTCGTGCACAGAGAGATACATCAGCACCCTGAGAGCGTAGTCGGTGAAATCGGTCAACCGCATCGAGGGCGCTCTCTGCCCGCATGTGGCGCCGCAGGGATTGCCGGGTCCCGGTGGGGGTGCTCCTGAAGCCGATCCTCCGGAGAAAGCTGCCGGAGCGGATCTCCGTTACGATCGCGCTGTGCGTCTGGACGATCCACCATCGCTCTGGGCTCACTTGATCGGTATGCGGATGACGACCCCGCCCATCACGTCGCCCACCTCGATGTCCCGGCGGGGCGAATCCTTGTGCCCGTTGTGGCAGCTGGCACAGGCCTCGACCACCGCGTAGTCGGGATAGACTGCGGCGAAGTAGCGCTCGCCGCCCAACTCCTCCTCGCCGTAGAAGTTCTCGCCCGGATTGTCGACGACGAATTGCAAACCCTTTCTCTCCAGATCCGTCCCGGGGCCGTTCTTCCTGTTGATCGGGTTCAACGACAGAAGCGCGTAAGAGAAGTCCTCGGTCTCGTCCATCACCCGTTCCGCGCCGAAGCGGAACATCTGCGCCGGCAGGGGCAGCGCGGTGTCGTCCTCGAAGTGCTCGGACGCGGTGACGACCTTGTTGTCCACCGTCAGGCGCTGGACCACCCTGCGGGTATAGACCTCGCGGTCGGCCGACATCACCTGGTAGAGCATGTCGGCGACCTTGCGCAAGGAAATCCCCTCCGCCGCGGCGCTTGTCGCCATTGCCGAGCCGATGCCGAAGGCGAGCGCGGCGATCGTGAGCGACGTTCGTTTCATAGCCGGTCTCCCGTGTCCGGTTCCGGAGTCGGTGCGAGGAAAAGGGCGTATCGGGCCGTCATCCGCCGGTGTCCCGCTTTCCCGTCGCGGCGCGCTTCGTCGCCCAGTCGATGCTTTCGACCCGGACCGCAGGCGTTCCCGTGAAGTTTCGCCCGACCAAGGCGGCATCGGCAAGCGCGTTCAGCGAAAAACCGAGGCCGTGGCAGTCGAGGCAAACGGGCCGGATCATCTTCTCGTTCGGCCGCAGAGTGTCGTTCTGATTGTGGTTGGTGGCGATCCTCCCACGGCGCCCGGTTCCGGGCATGTGGCAGGTCGCGCAGCTCACGCCGGTGCCGGGTTCCGCCTTGCCGGCGAGCTCGGCCCGCCACAGCGCATGATGGGGGCTGTCGAAATAGGCCCGCGTGTGGGAATCGTCATGGCACGAGGCACACGCCTCCACCGCGGCCCGCGCGGTATCGACCGCGTGGGGCGTGTGGCAGGTGCCGCAGTCGAGCGCTCGGTGCGCGGCGTCCGGGCGCATCGGGATCCGGGCTTCCGCGACGGTCATGGTCGTCGGCGGGACCGCATCGGCGAGCCAGGACGCGACCTCGTCCGGGACGACTTCGGAGAGCCCGAGCTTCCGCAACTGGCGCAGCGGGTTCCGGGGTTTGGCGACCCGGGGATGCCGGCGCATGCCGTGCCGGCCGAGCACGAAGGTCCGTGCCTGCGGCCTGTGACAGTCCTCGCAGACCGCCGTGCCCGGCGCGTCGACCCAGCGGGCCAGGGTTTTCTCCCGCGCGGCGTTCTTCCCGGATTTGGGCGCGTGGCAGGCGCCGCAATTCACCCCGGCCGCCGCGTGCCCGGAACCGGCCCAGCGGTCGAGCCAGGCCGGATCGGCGAGCGCGGCCTCGGGCGCGATCGCGTCGCCGCGCCCGAGCGCCGCCGGCGCGGCGGGTTTCGGAGCGCGCTGGCGCGCGGACGCCTTGTGCACCGGCGCCGCCGCGAGCCAGGGCTCGCCCGCGTGCCGGACCAGGAACTTTTCGTAGAGCGCGCGGTTGTCGTGATAGTTGTGACAGCCCGCCGAGGCGCAGGTTTCGAAGCCGAGGCCGGCATGGGACGGGCGGGCGGTCCGCACGTCCTGATCGCCCTCGGAGTGGCACGCCACGCAGAAGTCCAGCGCGACGGTGACCGCGTTCGTTCGCGTGATCTCGGGCCGGTGCTCGAGATGACAGCTCGTGCACAGGCGCGCATCGAGCTTCTCCCGGTAGGCGGCCATTCTGGGGTTGCGGAATTTCTTGCGCGGATGGCTGTCGTCGGCCGCCTTCAGCTCGTCCTCGTGGCACTTCCGGCACGTCTTGTTCAGCGCCTTCTCCGCCGCCGCCGCGCCGGCGAACGCGGACGCGGCGTGGCAGGTCTCGCAGGACATCTCGAACTGGTGGTGCGCATCGGTGGTCTTCCCGATGAGCAGCATGCGTCGATCGCCCCCCACCACCATCGCCGTCGCGATGTACACCGCGCCCACCAGCGTCGCCGCCACCACCCAGAGAATGACGTTCGACGACACGCGGCGATCCTCTCAGTACAGGTAGGCCGCGAGTATGTGAACGGTCAGGAGAGCCGGCAATGGGCAGATGGCCGCGACGTGCACCCACAGCAGGACGCGGCGCGGCTTGCCGGTCTTGCCGATCCCCATCTCCCGGAGCCGCTGCGCCCCGCCGATCGCGACGCCGGCGAGCGCGCCCGAGAGCAGCGCGGCGAGGAAGAAGCCCATCAGCACCGCGTTGACGTTGACGCCGAAGCGAAAGCCGGTGTGGGCGAACAGCGCCAGCACGCACGCGATGCCGAACACGATGTGGGACAGGCGCCACCGGTGGGAGCCGGCGATGCGGGCCACCAGCCGCTTCTTGATGATGACGGCGATGACGAGTCCGGCGACGCTGAGCGCGAGCAGCAGGTAGCCGCTCCACTGCTGCCAGAACCCGTCGAACCAGAGATGCTCGAGCAGGGTGGGACCGAATCGATCCGGAAGGGGGATGCGGGGTGCGAGGAGCGTCGCGGCCGCCGCCAGGCCCCCCGCGATGGAGAGCGTCAGCAGCATTTTCTGGAAGCGCTGCGCCTGGGCTCGGGCCGCACGGATGATCGTTCGCTGGATGTCGGCGATGGTGCCGGCCACCTCGCGGCCGATCAGGTCCATCTTGCGCAACTGCTCGATGCGGGGCGCGAAGTCCTTGATCTCCCGGTCGGGGAACAGATCGGCGAGGATCTGGCAGGCATCCACCAGACAGATCAGGGCGATGTCGCGGGGGTCGGGGATGTCGTCGGACAGCACCTCCTCCAGACGCGACTTGATCTCGCGCTCGGCGCCGTCATCGAGCGTGGGATAGCGCACGGAGCGGAACGCCCACAGGAACCGCTCCTCGCGCCGCTCCACGATGCCGCGCTCCACGAGGCTCGCCAGCGCCTGCTCCCGGATGGTGGCCGATTCGTCGGTGGACAGCACCCGGATCCATGCCTGGGTGTCCGTCGTGTCCGTGCGTGCCTCGATCTGCGCCAGGATGCGGTCGAGCATGGGATTGCCGGTCGGCGTGGGGTCGGTGACCACCAGCGCCTGGAGGTCGGTGTCGATCCGATACTCGAAGGCGAGGTCCATCAGCACCGCCCCGGCGAGCGCGCACTCGAAGGCGTGTTCCCGGATGGGAAGGAACTCGCCTTCCTCGTCGCCCAGCAGCAGGAGCATCTCCTCGGTGAAGGTAAGAAGATGTGCGTCTGTCGAAGAGGCGGGGGAGGTACCGCCGATGCCGTGTTCGTCACTCGTGTGCGACATGTGGCCAGTCCCCTTCCCGGTCATTGCCGGCGTGCCATTCCTCGCGGGAATCCGGTCGTTTCCCGCATCGAACCAGTACCGCTCGAGTCACAAGCCGGATCGGGAATGGCGCGTCCTCTTCGACGTACATCCGGTCGATTGCCACGTGAGAGGATCCACGAGCGTTCCAGTTCTTGATGAGGTCTCACGCACTGACATCACGAGAGCCGCAAGGGCCGTCGGCTCCGCCCCGGTAGCCCTGCTTGCCGACATGACCCATGGCAGAACGGCAAGGGCCGACGCCGCCTGCCACTTGGTTCAGTCGAATCGGATTCTCCTTGACCGGCCTGATTGTAAGCGCTTCGCGAAGTACGTCCTTCCCCCGGTCGACCGGCCGTGCCACGGTCGATGTCCCATCGACCGTTGGAGGGGTTGGCCATGGCCGGGACGTTTCCCGATTCACAGATACCTCGCGCCAGGAGTGCGCGCCAGCAGTTCTGGCTGGACCATCTTCGCGCCTGGCAGGCGCAGGACACGTCGCTGCGAGCCTACGCCGCCGCGAACGGGCTGTCGTCGAGTTCGCTGTACCGGGCCCATCGCAGGCTCAAGCGTCGGGGGTTGCTGAGCGAGTCCACCGAAGCCGCCCCGGCGTTCGTGCCGGTGCGCGTCGCACCGCCGGCGCCGGCGTGTCGAATGCTTCTGCCCGACGGCGTCGTCGTCGAGGTTCCCCAGCACACTGAGCGCGCGATGTGCACAACCGTGCTCGAATGCGCGAGCCGGCTGCGATGATCCGCCCCGCCCACCACGGGGTCGAGGCACGGCGGCTGCGATGCGAGACACTCGAGAACCTTCCCTCGCGAGAGCTTCCTGCGCAGCACCGGCACCCCTGTGGCCGTGGCCCCATGCAGCTGGAAGCTTCTCTTCGAAATGTCGATGCCGATAATGCTATCGTGGTCCATGGACGCTCCCCTTATCCCCTTATCCCCTTATCCCCTTATCCTCTCCGCGCACGCCGTGTGCGTTGTCTCCTTGGCGCATCGTGACGCCGTGGGAAGGAGGGCGTCCACTCCATCGCTTACGTAGATCCGCCTGCCGCTGTTGTGGCTGATGTTTCCCTTGATGTTGCAACGCTTCGAGGTCGTTTGCTCCGCGGGACGGGAAGGTGTTGCTGCGCAGGACAGTGGAGCACACCCGCGGCAACGTCGCTGCGGCCGCGCAGCTGCTGGGAATTGCGCGCCCGCAGATGGTTGATCGGCTCAAGACCCACGGCGTTTCGTACAAGACGAGTAAGGGGTCTGATCGAGTTAACGCTTCCAACTTCACCCATGGTGAAGTTGGAAACCTGATTTCGGTCAAAATCCTTACCCTGCGGAAATCCACCAGACGCGTTGCCATTGCCCCGCATCGGTGTCCCCGTCACCATAATCGAGGCCCCCGCAGCGCGAAGGCGATCTCCGCGACTCGCGAAACACCGATTCAGCTCGCGTCGTGCAGCGCTGACGAAAACAAGTCGGTCAGCCGCCCACCGTCAAGCTTGTCTCCAACCCCGATCAGGACAATGCGGCTGGCTAAGGTCGAGGCGGCAGTGCGAGGAGCCTGGGCGATTGACAGGTGCTCTCCGCTCAACTGGACGGTCATGGTCTTGTCCGGTGCGTCACGAAACCTCACGAGGCCCTTGGCTCTGGCGACCAATGGTGTGATCTCCCTGAGCACCCTTTCCAGGGATTCACGCCTGAACACGGCGGAGGTCTCAAAACTCCAACTCCAGAATGTGTCATCGTGAACGCCCATCAGGCGGTGGGATTGGTTCGCATGCGACTCGTCATTGCCGTTCTCCACGTTCCTTGCCGGTCTGGCCGTAGTCGAAGGGGTGGCGAAATCGTCGCGAGGCGCGAAGATGAGATCGAGTGGCGCACAGCCGAACGCTGTTTCGACAATCCGTCTTTTCTTGAAACGCTCCTCCAGCCATTCGCGAAGTCCGGATAGATACTCCGATGACACCAGATCCCGCTTGTTGAGGAGAAGCAGTTCGGCAGCTTCGAGCTGGTTTCGGACGGTTTCCCCGACGAGCCGGTCTTCAAGCAGACTGCGTATGCGTTCGCAATCGACCAGGACCACGACACCGTCGAGTGACAGGGACCGCGAGAGACGCGCGATATCGGCGATCCTGGTCGGATCGGCGACGCCACTTGCCTCGATCAGAATTCGCTCCGGCCGGAGTTCCGAACGCAGGATGGAGAGGAGCGTGAAAATGAGGCTGTTGCCGATGTTGCAGCAAATGCATCCGCTCTCGAGGCGAAATGCCTGACCGCCCTGCAACTCGATCAGATCCGCATCGATATTGAGAGCACCGAAATCGTTTACCAGAATCGCAAAATGGGAGGTTTCGCGGTGGGTCACGATGTGGTTGAGGAGCGATGTCTTGCCGGCGCCAAGGTAACCGGCAATGACAGTGACCGGAACTACCGGGTGCGGGTGCTTCATGGGTCGGTCGCTAGCCTGAACCGTCTGCCGGAAAGATCCGGTTTCCCAGGACGGTGCCCCAAACCGGAACATCCTTCAACTCGCATGGGGGGACCTTACGGGGGTCCTCTTCCAGGATGGCAAAGTCTGCACGCTTTCCGGTTTCGATACTGCCCACCTCGTGATCCATCTTCAGCGTGTATGCCGCACCCAGGGTGATGGCACGCAGAGCCTGATCTACGGAAATCCGTTCGTGCTCGCCAAGAATGCGTCCCGCCGCCGTCCGCCTTTCGACCGCGCACCATGCAGTGAACAGCGGACCGATCGGTGTGACCGGAGCGTCCGAATGCATGGCATAGCGAACCCCCAGGCGCTGCGCCGTCGCGAAGGGCTCCAGAAGGTGTGCCCGATCGGGCCCGACCGTCTGGGCAAGATGCTCCTCGCCCCAGTAGTACAGATGGTTGGCGAACATGTTCACGCAGACGCCCAAGGCCGCGGCACGCTCGAGCTGCGCCTCGGTCATCATCTGGCAGTGCTGCAGCGTGTGTCGATGGTCTGCGCGGGGGTGTTCCGACAGCGCCCTCTCGATGGCATCGAGCATCACCTCGGTGGCCTCATCGCCGTTGGTATGACTGTGCACCTGGAAGCCTCCCGCATGATAGGCGGCGAGCTGCTCGGTGATCTCCTCGGGCGAGGTGTTCCAGATGCCGTTCGGCGCGTGATTGAAGTAGCCCGGCCATTTGAGCCGTGCGGTGAAGCCCTGGATCGACCCATCGGTCATCATCTTGACGATGCCGAAGCGGAGCTTGCCCGTGCTCTTGGGGCGAAGATCCTCGAGAAGCGACAGGCCCTGCGTGGTCGGTGCCGACAGCGCCCCGTAGGCCGGTACGAGTCGGACCGGGAAGGTCTCCTGCGAAGTTGCCTCAAGCATGTCGGCGACATTTTGGGGACTGAGTGCGCTATAGAGATCCGTGACGGTTGTGACCCCCGCGCGGCGCGAGACGGCAGCGAAGTAACGAAGACTTCGGGCGGAACCCATGTCCTCGAAGGGATGAATGTCGGCGACCTCGAACGCCATGAACATCGCCGCCAGTTCCTGTAGCTCTCCCGTCGGCTGCCCGGTGTCGTCCTTCACGATGCCATCGACGTCGGTTTCACTGGACACGCCCGCCTTCTTCAGGATGAAGCCGTTGGCGTTGAGCATGTGTCCGCTGGCATGCATCACGATGACCGGGCGATCGTCGCTGACCCGATCCAGGTCCGAGGCCAGCATGCGCCGCGACGAGAAGTAGATGGGATCGAATCCCCAGCCGACCACCGGCTTGTCCGACCAGGCCGGCCGGCCGGCCTGGTCGGACAGCCTGGCCACCACTTGATCGATGCTCTTCAGGCCCTTCCAGAGCCGACCGTCGGGACCAGGACGATCGAAATAGCCGACGTAGATGTACTGCCAGAAGACGCCTTCCAGCGTGTGTGCATGCCCCTCGACGAAGCCCGGCATGATGACTTTGTCAGCGAAAACAGTCTCAAGATCGTAGTCGCCCCAGCCAGCCAGCTCGTCGAGCGAGCCGACGCCGAGGACGCGCCCGCCGCGCACCGCCACGTGGGTCGCCTCCGGCCGCCCGGCGCACATGGTGACGACCCTCCTTGCCGGGTAGATGGTGATGTCGGCGCTCATCCCTGACCTCATCGGACCCAGGATCGCATTGCCGTGTGCCTAGGCTTCCGCGCGCGCGAATGCAGAGCCTCCTCTCATGAATCCCATGGCGTAGAGGGCGCCCCAGGCGACAACGAACGTCAGACCGAAGACGATCCAGATGTTCATCATGCTGTAGTCGGGCAGAATGGGCGACATCACCAGGATGATATGGAAGCAGGTGAAAAGGATGGCGACGTTGAAGAAGGCCAGCTCCTTTGCCACCGAGGTGGAGAAGTCGGGGTCCAGGATACGCAGCAACAGCAGACCCGTTCCCGTTGACCCGCAGCAGCAGCCGAAGATAGTGACGGCCCGCTCGATGCCCAGATCCGCCAGCTTCCGGCCGAGGCCGAAACACAGCGCCGCCGTTGCGAGAGTGACGGCCAGCGTGACAAGAAGCACGGGGGCGAGGAACTCCACGAGGACGGAGAACTTGATGCTCATGATGGTACCCACCACCATGAAATCGACCGCGGAGCCGGTGATGCGTTTCTGCGTGGTGTTGTCGATGAAATGCGCAAGTCCGAACCGTTCCATGATTGTCCGGATGATGAGGCAGACCACCAGGCCGTGAAAGAAGAACAGGTTGTGCGAGAAGATCACGCCTACGGAGATGCCCAATGGCCTGGAGTCGCCGATGACCGATTGCATGAACACAAGCCAATAGTTGGTGAGAATATACGCAACGCCGAGGATGGCGAAATGAAAGGCGAGCGTATCGACATTGGCGGAATGGGTCACCTGCCGTCCCGCCGACACGTTCGTGGATCGCTCGTAATAGCCGCGCAGGAACTCGTCATCGATATGCGCCACGGCGTTCTGATTGTAGCCTTTCTTGATCGCCCATCTGGCCACCGGGACGCCGACGACAAACGCCGCGATAAATCCGAATGACGCATAGATCAGGCCCACCGTTGCAGCGCTTTCGATGTTGAAGCTTCTCTCCCAGATGCCGCCGAAGGTGAGCGCCTGCCCCGGTCCCATCGTGTAGCCGTAGGTGGATATGGCACCGAGGAAACCGCTGACCGAAGAACTTGTCACGACATTGTATCCGGCAATGACGCCGAACCCGATGAGGGCCTGCATGGCCAGCGTCATGGTCCAGATCAGTGTCAGCCACATGCCGCCCCGATAGATGGGAGACGATTTGCCCACCAAGGTGTCCGAGCCGGTCAGTACCAGCGACATGAAGCTCAGTGTAAAGAAGTGAAAGGTGAATGGAGCAAAGGTCTGCGCTTCGAATCCGAGCGACAGGCCAAGGCTGATGAGTATGAAACCTGCAATACCGCCGATCATGCTGGCGGGCACAAGCGTCATGCGCAAGATCGGCACGTTGGCACGCAGCCAGGTTCCGACCAGTAGCATTGCAGCCATGAAAGCAAACGCGATTACCATCGGGAAGGTCGAGGCCATTGCAGTCCTCCTTGGTCGTCTTGCTGCCGGCTGGTGCGGGAGCCCGGCGTTTTGCGCAGTCGGCCGGGTCGGACCGAGGCACCTTCATTTCTTCCGTACGCGCGACGGCGGAATCCAGATTGATTCAATCTAGCATTCGAAATTCTTCAGCAAAAGTGGTTTAATGTGGAAAACATATACAGTTTTTCCGATGAATGTCAGTTTCAGGCAACTGCACATAGCGGCAAGCGTCGCACGGTGCCGAAGCATTACGGCTGCTTCGCGTGAGCTGTCGCTCTCGCCGTCCGGCGTCGCCGCGGCCCTTGACTCCCTGGAGAGCGAGCTTGGGGTACGGCTGTTCGATCGGCGTCCGGCAAAAGGTGTCTCGATAACGCCGGCAGGACGGGACGTTGTTGCCCGCGCCGTAACCGTGCTGGCCGAAATGGACGGGTTCAAGGAGCAGGCCGTCAAATGGGCACACTCACTGTCAGGCGAGATCCGCATCGCCTGCTTTGCCCCATTGTCGCCGCTCGTGTTCCCGCTGGTGCTCAAGGAGTTCATCGGTCGCTATCCCAACGTGACCGTGCGACTGCGGGAGGGCACGTCTACGGAAATCGAAACGGCCTTGCGCGACGACAAGGCGGATGTGATTCTCACTTATGACTTCGGCTTGCGGCAGGATCTACCACGGGAAGTTCTTGCATCGGCTCCGACGCATGTAGTGCTGGCCGAGGATGCACCAGAGGCCCGGCATTCGGAACTGTATTTGAGCGAGCTGGCGGATCAGCCGATGATATTGTTCGATCAACCAGTGTCGCGCGACTACTTCGTGTCGCTGTTCCGCGAACGGAATCTACAGCCGAGAGTCCTGGTCCGCACGCAGTATTACCAAACTCTGTGTGAGTTGGTAGGCGCGGGTCTTGGCTACTCCCTGCTCAATTTGCGCCCGCCGACCAGTCTGTCCTATCACGGCTATCGGCTGGTCCGCCGGTCGCTGGCCGACGACCTAGTCTCTCCCAGTATAGTATTGTCCTATCCAGTGCGTGCCAGACATTCACGGATCGCCGATGCCTTTGGCACGATCTGCAAACAACAGATCCAAGCCTCCATCCTGAGGTACACGCTCGCTGAGTGAATTCGCCGGCCCCCTGACCCTGCCAGTGGGCAGCACCAATCAGACGCAGTCCCGGATCATGCGATAGGTCGGGGAGGCGATAATGGACGAGGCTCTTGTTCATCGCGGTCCTGGCCTAGGGACTCACGGTTCCGATGAGCGGGGCTCTGGCCCATCACGGCTGGTCGTGGACAACCGGCGGCAATATCGATCTGACCGGCATCATCAAGATCATCCGCTTGGGGAATCCCCACGGAATCCTGAAGATCGACGTGGAAGACGAGGAGTGGACGGCCGAGGGCGGTCAGCCCTGGCGCAACAAGCGCGCCGGCCTCGAGGACGGCGATCTGGCCGGTGCCCGAGAACGTGAAGAAGTACCTCGAGCCCGAGGAGTGGGACTTCTGGTAAGCGTGGGGTATGCCGACGGTTCGAACGCGTCCTTCGGCCTGGGCGTCGCGGCGGTGCGGGACGGGTTCGGCCGGACTGAAGCGCTCGCAGGTGTCCGAGTGGATCTCGGATCCTGAACCGGCCGTGTGGTCGGAGCCAAGAGGCCGCGCAGCACATCGTGCGGGGCAGCATCTCTTGGCCGCCGATCCTGCGCATCCTGCCAGCGGTAGCGTCACGCGATGCGACCAGGGAGGGCGTGGAGGAAAACCAGCCACGCAGGCAGTGGCCCGACGGGAGTTCTACCGGGCAGTTTTCCGCGCGGATGTTCAGCCGACGGGACGCTGAACACTTCGGTAGTGCAAGCTTGTGTGTCGTGGCTGGCTTACACTATGGTCGTGTCCTGAATATGAGACGGGTTCACGGTTTGGAGGGAGTTGAAGCATTTGACGAGGACCTTTTAACCTGTTGTCCGGGAGCAGTTTTCTTGACTTCCGGCAAAATTTGGCAGGCTCTTTCGAGTGCATCAACGATGCGTCGGCGGTGTAGTGAGAGCGGCGGAGGCGGCACAGTAGCCGTCGTTTTATTGGTGATCGTTGCTTCCCGATGTCCAAACTGGCTCCGGCCGGTTGGCTCCGAGCCCCGGATTGTTCCCGGCCCCCCGTGCCGTGGACGCGCGGCAAATCGCACCACATCCGACGCGGGTGTGAGTCCAGTCTGACCGGCCCCGTCCCGCCTCCGCCTTCCTCCCACGAAGCAAGAGGTGAAGCCATGAGGACCCATCCCCTGCACGAGGTCCACGCCCCCGCCGCGACCGCGGCAAACTGATACTCGCCGATTCCCAGCGCCGTCGACACCGGGCCACAGACTGGGGCCGCCCGAAGCTCGACTCCGTCTCCAGCCACAGCGAGCAAGAGATTGACCGAGGCGACTTCCGGTAGCCATGGCTGCGCTCGTCCAGAACCCAGAGGACTTTCACGGCAAACAGCGGCCAATCACCTCGACTCCCCTGTTCGACCGTGAGACCGGGTCCGAATGGCCTTGCCCGCCAAGAGATACATGATGATGTAGACAATTACTCGATATGCTACCGGAGAGCCTGGCGGTATGCAGATAAATGAGAACCCCTGCACCCCCCGCAACCCGAGTTCATGGGCGATACGAATGCACTCATAATCACTCAATCCGATGGGCTCGGCCAATTCCCCAAGGATATCCCCAGGTGCGGGTCCGGCTCCGCCTAGAACGTCCATGTCAAAATGTGCATAGACCGCCTTGGTGCCGTTGTAGGCATGATCGAGTCCCTTGCAAACCGCCTCGACTCCTTGGCGCCGCACGTCCCATCCAGAAAAAAAGAGGGCCCCTCGGGCAAGGATCTCTTCAACCATGTCCGAGGCCTCCAGCATGCCGCGCGGACCGATTTCCACCAGATTGCGAGCGTGAACATTGTCGTGAAATTCCATCGTCTTGTACAACCAGCAAAATCCGCCGGCAATACGCGGATCGTTGGTCTGCGGGCACTGCGGAAAAATGTCCCAATGTGCATCCAGACTGACGATACCGACATCACCGTCCGTATTTTCCGCAACACACTTGGCAATGGCGTAAGATCCGCACGGAGAATTCTGGCCGATCACAACCGGCAAGGCGCCAACCTCGAGCGCGTCGTTGACCTTGCGCTCTACCGCCGCCTGCGCCGTCAGGATGAGATCCGGGTTCAGAATTCCGACATTCGCCTCTGGAGGAATGTCCGCGTCGCCATAGTCGACAACATGGAGGTAGTCGAATACGTTGAACCTGAAATCCTGAATATAACCGGATTGATAGCGAATGGATTGCTGGCGCACCCGTTTCGGCGCAGCGAGCCAGTGCTCCTTGCCAACGCCAGCCCATTCATCGGACGAGCTCGACACGTAGGGGCTTCCGATAATGACGACATCGGCTCCTTCGAGCTCGTCCTTACGGGTGACGTGCTGACATCCCATGAATGTCGGTGTCTCGTCATCGATCATCGGAAAGTCGAGCTTCGCTGCCCACATGCCGTCACGGACTTCATTCCAATCGGGGTATTTCATTCCATCTTCCATCCAAGCCTCGTAGACCATGGCCGACGCCATGGTCTACATTGCATCAAGTGCGCCTTCTCCTCGGGCTTGCGACGCACCGCCTCTCGCTAGCTGAACCACCACCGTTCGACGTTCTTGTGTCCGTCGAACTCCAGGTTGTTCGCAATCTGTTCCGGAACATGCACCTTGGCGGAAGCTGCCTGCACGAAGCTTGCATAAATCGGTATCACGGCCCCTCCCTCGTCGCGAACGAGTCGCTGCATTTCACTGTACATGCTGCGGCGCTTCTCGGTGTCCAGCTCCGCCCGCGCTTCCACGAGCAGCCTGTCGAACTTCTCGTTCGACCAGTGGGTTTCATTCCATGCGCCTCCCGACGCATATACCAGAGAGAACATCCAGTCTTCAGTCGCACGGCCCGCCCAGTAGCTGGCACACCACGGCTTCTTCTGCCATACATCCGACCAGTAACCATCGTTGGCTTCGCGCACCACATTGATGTTGATGCCCACCGCCTTCGCGGTACTCTGGAAGAGCTGAGCTCCGTCAACCGCACCTTCGAAAGCCGTGTTCGCCACATGAAGGTCGAGATCGATGCTGTCGT
>JAJDYI010000005.1 GCA_022825235.1 Alphaproteobacteria bacterium
CCGCCGCAGCTCACGCTCGATCGGTCCGCGCTTGTGCTCCGCGGTACACCATCTCTGCCGGATACCCGGGAATTTGCCGCGATCCTCGACGCGGTCGAGCAGCGACTTGCCGGATGCAACGGGCGCGAATATCAGCGGCACGCCGGCGGGCAGGGTCGCTTCGATATGCTCGACCGTGCCCGGCCATTCGACTTCGCCGAGCGGGGCGTGAACGGCCACCAGTTGGGCGCGCGGCACGATCCGGGACAGCAGGATCGTCATGGTCTGGCTGTCCTTGCCGCCGCTGGTATTGATGGCGACGAGAGCGCCGGCGCGGACCGCCTCCCGGCACTCGGGCGGCACGGGAATATCGGCGAGTTTGACGGACATGGATCGGCCTCCCGGATGGCGGCGCGGGGACCCGCTCTGCGGCCCCGCAATGCGCCCGGAAGACGCCGGCCTCTGCCTCCTTCCGTCGTCGTGCACCGTCCGTTGGCGCCGAGGTCGGCGCCGTCCATACCAGCGTCGGGAAGGCGACCATGACCTTCCTGGCAACGACGGTTGTGGCGGCCGCGGGCAGTGTGGCGCTCGCAGTGGCCGCCTGTGCGGAGGCCGTTGACCGGACGTGGAATGAAGGCGGCCGTCTGTGCCCGCAGAAAAAACGGCGAGTACAGCGGAACCGGCCGGATCCGGCAGTCAACCCGGCAGGGTTGCGGCTACCGTCGCGGGCGGCGGGAAGATACGGTGAGGATCTGCGTCACGCCCGACAGGACGATGATTGGGAGTGCCGGGCTGTGGCGGCTTGGGGATTGACGCGGCCGGACCGACAGTCGAGGAATGCGGGCCTCCAGCGGGCAGCGCCTGGGAACCCGTCAGGCCGATACGGTTGGCGGGAGGGTGCGAAGAAAGGGAGATGGCGTTCGACATGTTGCGCATTGCGGGAATGCCGCCCGTTTACGACCGGTGGCTGAATGGCGTGGTGCCGACCTGGGCCAGCCTCAAGGCGGACCGGATCAATGCGTTGCGCGGCATGCCGGCCTGGGAGGACGGGGCGCTCCGACTGGCGTTCGATCTGACGGACGAAGAGATCGCCCGGTCGCCGATGGTGCAGAACGCATTCGTGCTGATGCGCGCCGCCGAGGAGGCGGACGGTCTGGAACTCACCGCCCGTGGCAACCTGCCCCTCAAAACCGTATCGGCCATGCGTGAGGCAATGGACTGGCCGGGCTGCCTGTTCGAGGAGAAATGGCGCGCCGGCAAGCGGCTGCGGGAAGGTTACGTCGAGGAGCTGCGGCTGCTCAGGGAGCTGGTGACGATGAACAGCCTGCTGATCCGAAAAGAAGGCAGGCTCTGGGTCGGGGGAACCGGGCGCCATGTGCTCAAGGGCGCGCAGGAACGTGTCCAGAGGAACTTCTTCAGGAACTGCTTCTGGGAGGTGAGCCTCAGCCTGTTCGGGGAGCCCGAGTGCGGCAACTGGCCCCAGCCGCAAATCGGCCTGGCACTGTGGTCTCTCTCGACGACCGGGGACCAGTGGCAGGACACCGAAACGCTGATGCGTCTCAGCGTGCTGCCGGACGAAGCCGTGCTGCGCAATCCGGAGTGGGTGGCGCCGGTGCTGTTCGTGCTGCGTCTGCTGCGGCCGTTGCGCTGGTTCGGACTGGTCGAGTGCCGCGGCGAGGATGCGACTCGGACGGGCCACGGCGAGTGGCGCAAGACGGCGTTGTTCGACCGATTCGTGCAGTTCGATCCCAAGCTGTTCGGAATCGGGAAGGAAACCGCGCACTGAGGCGGGCGGCGGAGAGGGGAAGATCGGCATGTGCCATTTGGTGGAGCTACCCCAGCCGGCTCGGTACCGCGCTGGTCAGCAATCCTGGAGGGCCGGAGTCTGCGCCACCTCTGCGACCCATTCGGTCGCTTTTCGCCCGGAACGAACGACAGGCGACGACAGCGGGGGACCTGGGGTTGAATCCGGCCGGTTTCGATGCGATGACGGGCGTGGCGAGTGTCGCATGCGGAGATTACGGAAGCGTCAACGAGTGCGGGGATTTGAGGTCGCCCAACCTGCCTGTCGGGTACAAGGATGGCGTATGAGGCAAGAAGATAATGGAAGCGGCCCAAACTGAACCTGGCAACACAGATTGGGCACTGAGTGTGGTTGCCGGAGGCCAGCAAATCTCGCTGCGGGAGCAGCGTCCCGGGAGATTGGTTGAAGTGACAGGGGATGAATGGCGGTGAGTGAAGAATCCCAAGAGGTTGCGCCAGGCGGTTATACGTGGCTCGAAATCGACTGTCAGGACGACTATGACAGGCTGGTTGACATTCTGGATGTCGAGTTCGAGCCGGCAGTCATCGCGGAGGAACTGAAGACCAACATTTCGAGCGAAATCGTCAGCGGCGTTCTCGTGGAACACGATTACATAGACAAGGACTACAGGAGCACCTTCTACAATTTCTATGCAAAGATGGGGCGGCCCTATCGGCAGGATTGCGTCAGGCTGCATTTCTTCGACAAGGACGTGTCCTTTAGCGAATCCCCCCTGGATTTGCAGGGTCCAGACGCTTGGCTCGAAGATCACTACTTTGGATTCATGGTGCTGAGGCCGACGATCGCGGCGACGCTCGGTCGTTCGCTACTCTCCCCACGAATCAGGATCGGCGCGCGCGGCACGGCCATCCAATCCCGGCACAAGGTTCACTTGCTTGGATATACGCTGTCGGTCTGGGGCTTCCCGTCGATGGCGCAGCATGCGGACATCGCGGTATGCGCGCATGTTTCGTGCTGGGCCATTCTCCGGCACTACAGCGAGCAGTATGCGCAGCACCGAGAGTTGCTGATGCATGAGATCACGATGATGGCGCAACCGTTCGATCCCGGCGGACTGACGCCCTCTCTGGGCCTGAACCTGTACGAAGCGGAACGGATCTTCCAAGCTGCGGGCTGCTATCCGTTGATGATCGTCAGGGAATGGGACGACGAGGCGCAGGAATGGGTGAATGACGACAGGTTCTTCGCTCAGATGCTGAGCTATCTGGACTCAGGTTTCCCGTTGTTCATGTCGTTGCAGAGCGAGGCAATGGACAATGAAGGCCATGCCATCGTGCTCGCCGGCTATGAGTGGCGCGACGAATCCGGGGACTCCAGGGAGGGCAGCTCTCACGTGTGGTCTCTGGTGAACAGTCTTCTCGCCGTCGACGACAACATGTTGCCCTACAGCTCAGTGGGCATCGGGGATGACACGAGATCGGAAGTGGACACCGAGAACTATACGGCGGAGGACTTCAACGCGTTCATCGTTCCATTGCCAGACAAGATTTTCTATCCCGCACAAGCCGTGGAATCGTTTTCTCTTGATACCATGTATCCGATTTACAAGGCGGTGCTGAACTTGCCCGAAGAAGACACGCTGTTGCGACGGTATTTCATAACCACCGTGTCGGCGCTCAGGCGTTTTGCACGGGAGAATGTCTCGCAGTTCGGAGATGAGTTGGTAGATTTACTCATGCACCTGAAGACGACACAGTTCGTCTGGGTGATAGAGTATGCGTCCGAGGTACAGTGGAACGACCGGCACATCACGGCGCGGGTGGTGCTTGATGCCAGTGCGAGCCGCAAGGACGAGCAGCCCATGTGGCTTTGCCACAATCACGAGCTGGCAATCGTATTCGACCGGTCCTCGGGGGTGCCGGATGGGCGCGAGATCGCGCTCCGACGGGCTGCGAATACGCCGTTGAGTCGCATGGAGACCAATCTGCGACCCGTGAGATCGCCACCGGTGGACCGGTCGGCAAATGCTACGGGTGCGCCTGAACCAGGGAGGAGTGCATGAACAGGAGGCTGAATGAGTATCTCGAGAAGAAGGGCGCCAAGTCGCTGGATGAAGACGTTTTGAAGGCCTACACGACGTCAATGAAGGAGCGGACGATCCCGGACACCGAAAGGCAGGTCAGGAAGAACGAGGAACGGGCTGCGGAGCTGAGGTTTTCACCAGGGCCAGCCTCGAGGCGACAGAAAGCTGCCGCGGGGAAGAAAACGAAGGAGGCGTAGGGCGGGAAAGGTCCCCCGATGCCTTCCGTCTCCCGAAACTAGCGGTCGTCGGTCTGGCGTTTGAAGCGATCGTAGGCGGCCGTGATGATGGTCTCCAGCGCGTCGGCACCGGCGCGATCGAGGTTGGGATCCTCTCGGAGCAGTTTGGAGACCATGGCGATCGGCTCGCGCGCTCGCCGTGGCGTGGACATGAAGTCGACGGGGTCGAGCCCTGACCAGGCGGCCAAGGCAGTGAGGCTGGCCGCATCCGGCTGACGGCCGTTCGACATGCGGGAGAGCGTGGTCTGCGAGACACCGGTCTGTTCGCTTACGGCTTTCCAGGTGGTGTCGCGCGCCTTCACCGTGGCGCTGAGGGCGGCATAGAAGGACGGAAAATCGAATCGGGCGCGTCGGGTCATGGCGCGCACTCCCACAGTAGGCGGGTGAAGCGCTGGCCGGGAATTAGCCGGAAAGCCAAGGCCCCTGCCGTGATCGTCTGCATGTGCAGTCCCTTCTAGGATCGTCGATCGCAAATGCGATTTAGCAATTGACGTGCTGGTCCGCAACCCTTATATTCTTGCTCATCAGCAATCGCATGTCAAAGGAGCAAGTGCCATGACGGTGAACGGCAAGGGAATCGAAGCCGGCGGGAACAGGCCGGTGGTCGAAGACGCGAAGCCTGGGGAGAGTCCGGGCGCCGATCCGAAGAAGGTGGAGATCGAGGTCAACGGCAAAAAGGTCGAAATGCTCGAAGGACCGGCGTCGGGGCTGGAGATCAAGGAGGAGGCGATCAGGCAGGGCGTCGGGATCAAGGAGAACTTCGTTCTCCAGCAGGAGATGCCGAACGGCACCGGCAAGGTCATCGGTAACGACGACAAGGTGGTCATCCGCGAGCATCTCAGCTTCACGGCCATCGAGCCCGACGACAACAGCTAATGCGGGGTGATGGCGTGAAGGCGGAGGTTGGCGAGGCCATCGAAGAGCTGAAGCGGGCCTTTCCCGGTTCGGAGCTCACAGTAAGCGAGGACGGACAGGGAGGGGCCCACGTGATGGTCGAGAGCGTGGTTATCGGCACGCGCTACGAACCGGAGCGATCCTGGCTGGGGGGCCACATTACTGCGCAATACCCCTATGCCGACATCTATCCAGTGTTCATGGACGCCGCGGTGCGACGCAGGGACGGTAAGGCCTTCGAGGCGCCGATCACCGCCGGGCACAATTTCTGCGGTCGCCCGGCGATCCAGATCTCCCGGCGGAACAACCGGATGCAGAATTCCGGCCAGACTGCCGTGGCCAAGTTCCTCAAGATCCTCGATTTTCTGGAAAAGGTCCAATGAAGACCGAACCGATATGCGACGTGATGATCAGGGAAGAGGATCACGACCGCCTGATGGCGCATCTCTATCCGGGTGACGGCGATGAATACGGCGCGGTTCTGCGCGCGGGGATCGTATCCTGTGGTGGCGGGCTTCGCCTGTTGGTCAATGCCGTGGAGCCGGCGCGTGTTGGCACGGACTACGTTCCCGGAAAATACGGCTACCGCGCGCTCGATCCCACGTTCATTCACAGGCAGATTGTGCGATGCCGGGACGAGCGCATGGCCTACCTGGCGGTGCACAATCACGGTTCGGACACGTCCGTGCGGTTCAGCAAGGTCGATCTGGACTCGCACGAGCGAGGCTATCCGGCCTTGCGCGACATCGGCAAGGGCGTGCCGGTCGGCGCGCTGGTCTTCGGGCGTCGCGCGGTGGCAGCGGATATCTGGATGCCGGACGGGACACGCCGAGTACTCGGGTCTTACCGGATCGTCGGACGGAGCATCAGAAGGCTCTATGCCAACCCGCAGCGGGCGGCTAGGGCGGGCGCCGGCTTCGATCGGCAGGTGCGCATGTTCGGCAATGCCGGGCAGGCCGTGCTGGGGACAAGCAAGGTGGCGGTCGTAGGGCTGGGCGGCGTCGGCTCCCTGGTCGCGGAATATGTCGCGCGTCTTGGCGTCGGACACCTCGTCCTAGTCGATCTCGACGTCATCGAGGACACCAACCTGTCCCGGGTCGTCGGCGCGACGCCGACGGATGTCGAGACCGGGCAGTTCAAGACGCAGATCGCCGTGCGGCACCTGCGGGAAGCAAGACCGGGTATCTGCCTAGAAGCGATGCGGGACGACATCGCGAACGACGACGTCGCGATGAAGCTGCGGGACTGCGATTTCATTTTTCTGGCGGCGGACTCCATGCGGGGCCGGCTCGTGGTGAATGCGCTGGTGCATCAATATCTGATTCCCGCTGTGCAGATGGGCGCCAAGATCAGGCCGGGCGCGGGCGGTTCGATCGAGGAGGCCATGTGCGCGGTCCGGCAGCTTCGGCCGGGAACAGGGTGCCTCTGGTGCAACGGGCTGATCGATGGAACCCAGCTGGCGATCGAGGCGAAGACTGATGATGAACGCAAGGACCAGGACTACGGGGTAAGGGAGCCCAATCCGAGCGTGATCACACTCAATGCCGTGGCTGCGGGACAGGCGGTGAACGACTTCTTGTTCGACTTCCTCGATTTGCGGTCAGATGGCGGCGATGCGGTGTATCAGCACCATCATTTCCTGCGGCATGCTGTGCAAAACGTGGTTCCGCGGAAGGATCCGGGCTGCCGGGAGTGCGGAAAGAGGCTTGGCATGGGCGATGCGATGGAACTGCCGACGGCAACGGGGTGAGAATTTGGGTTGGATGGCAGGTCTCACGGAGAAGTTTTGCGAGGCTATCGCGTGGATCGAGAAACCTGGTTCGCAGACGTGCGTTGGACAAGGACAAAGCGAAAGAAGGGGTCTGAGCGTGGGTGAGGGAGGGAACGGCGACAGCCGGGACAAGGATCTCCTGTGGTACGAATCAATGCCGGACGACTGGTCGTGGGAACTTCTCTGGAGCGGATATATTCGCTGCATGTGCGGGGGAATTCGGACGATCGATTTAGAAGCAAAGTGTGGAGCGTGCGGTAAGACGTGGGTCGAGGTAGAGCCCGCCCCGTTGGTGATGCGCGATACCGACGGCCACGAACTGTCTTTGGAGCCCGATTTTGCCGGAGGCGAGGGGAGATATGAGGACTGGGTCTACCTCAGGATGCTGGAGCGGGAATGGCGGAGGCCTGTCGACGCCGACCTGTATGGCTCGGTCCCGGAGAACAGCCGGCCGTCCGCGCGCGCCATCGTGGTGCTCGTGTTCTGGAGCTATTTCGAAACGCGTATCGGGAGGCTGTTTCGGGAGACGACGAAGGCGGTGCCTGGGCAGGTGATGGATCATCTCCTAGAGCGCCATTCCTCCGTCGGCGCGCGAATGGACAGGCTGTACAGGGTGGTGTTCTCGTCCACCTACCGGGCCGATCTCAACGATCTCGGTTACGGGCGCGTGGCGTCTCTGCTCAAGCAGGTGGAACAGTGCCGGAACAAGTTCACCCACGGCCAGCCGGAAGCAATCAACGACGCGCTGGTCGAAGAGCTGGTTGCGGGCTTGAAGGACGAACACGAGGCTTGGATCGCCGTGTTCAACAAACGGTTGAGAGAATCTCGTGAGCAATCGGCGATGTTGTCCGCCTGATCAGGAGGGGCGTCGGGAATTGCCTGCAAATGGCAAGCCGGCGCTTTCATCTGCCATCGCAATGCGGTGAAGGGCGATGCACCACATGTCTTTCACGGACGCCTACAAGGAGTGGCGTAACCGGGCACGCAGATTCAACATCGAATCGATCGTCAGTGGCGCGATTGATGTACTTGGTGAGCGGTCGCCGGATCCGGTGGAGGAACTCGGGAGAGCTCCTTGGCTCACGATGCTGATGGTCAAGTGGGCATGCCAGGACCGCTTTCCCGGCAGAGCCCACCTGCCGTCGATTTCGCTGGAGCAACTGGACGACTTGCGTCAGCGGCTATGGAAGTTTCCCGAGAGGCTGGACAGGAGCGACCGCAATGAAATGCCGCTCGGATTGTTCATGCGTCAGCTGACCCGGCCGCAGCTCGGGTTTCAGCGTGGCTTCAGCAAGAGTTTCGTACGTGAAGCTGCGCTGCTTGCCGAGCAAAGGGAGGACTATCCGCTGCGCAGGCTTTTCAAGAAGAGGAGCGGGATCGACGTTCTGGAGTTTATTGATCTCGGTCTTGGAACATTTGGCAAGATCCTGGACGGAAACCGAGTACTCGGCGACGCCTACCTCAGCTCACTTCATGGAGCGTATACGCCGGCAGTCACTGCGTCCTTTCAGCGTTCGCTTTCGCGTACATTTCCTGAGCTGCTGGAGTTCTGTCGCTCGTTGCCCGATGCCAGGTGCAAGGTGGCGTCGGAGTATTTCGAGTTTCCAATTTTGACCCGTTACCCGTTTTTTCGTAGTGGCAACGCCATGATCTGCTGGCATCCCATGGTGTTC
Source organism: Alphaproteobacteria bacterium (assembly GCA_022825235.1). Taxonomy (GTDB): domain Bacteria; phylum Pseudomonadota; class Alphaproteobacteria; order TMED109; family TMED109; genus VXPW01. The sequence goes on from JAJDYI010000005.1 coordinate 8,402, forward strand.
TACCGCGGCCTAGAGAACTTCGTTCACTCGGTGCTTAGTGAGGAAGGTCAGGAATACATGCAGCGATTCGGCCGATTGTTCGAGCGGCACGTGGTTACAGAAGCACGAAAAGTGCCGGCGGAATTTGTCGACGAAGTCGGCCTGCGCTCATTTATCGCCGCAGACACGAAGGTGCCAGACGGGTTGCTGTCGTTCCCCGGCTGTAACGTCTTCATTGAGGCGAAGGCGGGACTGTATCACGAGTCAGTGATGACGGTCGGCAACAGCGGAATTTTTGCTCACAAGACGAGGGCGATCAGGACGGCGGTGGGGCAGGCTTGGGCAACGTCGGTATCGCTCCGAAATGTACGCCGTGCACCCCCCCGGGTGCTTGAAGCCGAGACGGACTACCTTCTAATCGTGACCAATAAGGAGCTGGGGGCCAGCAGAGGAACGGGTTTGGTATCTATGTATCCAGACGGTACGCTGGATTATCCGAATAGCGATGCAGAGAGGTTTCTGCCGTACAAGCACATATACGTTCTGACAATCGACGACTTCGAGCGCTTGACGAATGCGGCAATGAGCGGGCAGATAGAGTTGCCCGTATTTCTAGAGTCGTGCGTTCGTGACGACGAGCAACCGGAGACAGCGAAGCTACTGTTTGAGCAGCATCTGAATACAAGAGAGGTACACTTGCGGTTTTCCCAGACGGTTGAGCAGGCCGTAGAATCAAGCTTGGAAAGGCTAGGAAGAGCTTTGAGTGGTTGAGGCGGAGCAACGTACAATTCCGCGATTGGAGACGTAAGATGACTATGAGAACTCGATTCAGGCTTGTCTGTGAATGCGGACATGAAGGAAATATAATACTGAGTGAGAATGATCAGCCTTACTCAAGAATGTGGGAAAGGTACTCACTCGAAGGTTTCGACGGCGGGAGCTATTCCGTGGACGGGAGTGCATCAATGGATGAGGCGTTTAGCGCGATGAAACCCAGGTGCCCAAAGTGTCACCGTTTACTGACAGTTAAGGATCTCGAGTTATAGTGGGAAACAAAGAACTCCGTTACGGTCGCCAATGCTTGCGGATATAGAGATTACCTTTTTTCGGGGCATCGCAACCGATCGATCATTCGGTGCCTGGATCGTAATGGGCGCGATAGGCATCGAGCAAATATGGCGCTTGAGATCGGAAGAGGCGGCGAACGGACTCCCGATATTTTCCTGGAGCGGTTTCTGCCCTTACCTTTTTTAGCATCGGCCAAATCCGGTAGTGATCCAGCCACGAGTCCAGTTCCTCCTTGCTGAGGTTCTGCTGCATGGCACAGTCCATCTTCCGTGCAAGATTGATCGTCATCGCAATCAGGGAGGAAGCGTCCTTGAGTGTAGGCCGTTGGGCTTCGAAGTGTTTCAAGAGTTCAGATATGTCCAGTCCCCTGTATCGGTCACAGATGATGGCCCTGTTGTTGAGAAGGAGTTGTCTTTCGTGATGTTTCAATTTGGCGTTCGAGCTCGCGTGTACGATGCGGTTTCGCCAATGGACAAGTAGGACAACGGCTGGAACAAGGTAATCATCTTTATCGAGCACCACAGCACAGATCGTGGAAATCTTTTCCGATGTGGTTGTGTTGCCTTTCCATTTCGCCCGCGCAGGTTCGAACCTGCTCAACTTGCTCAGCGCCAATGTGAACTGATGGATAGCTTCTGAAGCGTGGATCATCACGCTTTCTACGATGAACTTTCGAGACGTTCTGGCCGCTATTTTTGGATTACGCGGCTGCCATGATATATCTAGTGCTGTCGGCTTGTTGTGGCCATTTTCTACGGCATCCAATCCTACCACGGCAGTATTGAGAGCGAATACGGCTTCGCCGATATCGCGAAGTAGAATGTGTAAGGCTTCAGAATGTACGATCTTATCTGATTTGACGTCGTCGGGAATCGAACCCGCGCTTCCCGCTTTCATCGTCGGTAATCCTCTAATCGGCAGGTGTGCTACCACTACACTACGACGTCATCCCAAGTTTACTCGATAAATGGGGCGATGCACCAGCACAAGGAGGACAGCAGGTCCAGGGAATTGCCGTTGCGACACCGCCGGCCCCGGCGCATCCAGCCTCAGCCGTCTTCCGGTCCGGGCATGCGGTAGGCGAGGCTGCGCTCACTGAGAGTGTATTTCGGGTTTCCGACAGAGCGGTCCGCGCTGTGGTGATTGTCATGGATCACGACACCGAGGCCGTGGTCGAGGTGCTGCCGAAGATGGCGTCGGCGGGCAGAAGGAAGCAGTCCCTAACGTCGTGAAAGAAGCGCTAACGGTCGGGGGCCAAGTTCCCGCCGATGCTGCCCGTGATCCGCGCGGCGGCGCTCTGAATGGAATCCCGGGCCAGGTGCGCATATCGGGCGGTCGTCTGCACCTGCGTGTGTCCGAGCAGTTTCCCGATCATGGTGAGGCTTTCGCCGAGCGCCAACGCCCTCGAAGCATAACTGTGACGAAGGTCGTGAATTCGCACGTCCTCCAGCCCGGCACGCGCGCGGATGCGCCGCCAGGGGCGCTGAAGATCAGTGAGATGGGTGCCCGGCAGCCGGCCGCGGATGACCCAGGGATTGTCCTCCTCGCGGGGCAGGGCTGCCAGCACTGCACGGGCCTCGGGCCCGAGCGGCACTACCCGCCCGCCGGTCTTCGCGTCGGGGAGCTCGATGCAGTCGTCCCTGACGTATTCCCAGCACAGGAACTGGATTTCCGACAGCCGGCAGCCCGTCAAGAGCAATAGGCGGAAGGCGGCGACAGCTGACGGCATTTCGCTCTCGGCCTCTGCGAGAACCTCGCCCAGCCGCTCGGTCTCCTCGGCGGACAGGAACCGCTCGCGCTTGCTCTCCTTGTAGCGCTTGACGTGCCGGCACGGATTGGACCCGTCCGGCCGCAGGCCCCAAATCTCGGCGAGCGAGAACATCTTTGAGAGCACGCCCAGCGTCCGATTTGCCTGGTAGGGCTTGTCGCGCAGGTCGAAATGCAGCTTGGCGATGTCCTTGCGCTCCACGCCGGCGATCCGCATCTCGCCGATCGCGGGGTCGATGAAGAGCTCCACTGACCGCCGGTATTCCCCCTGGGTGCTGGGCTTCCCCTGGGTGCTGGGCTTGCAGTGGACGGGGACATACTCCTCGAGGAAGCGCCGGCCGAGATCGGCCATGACCGGCTCGGCCTCCCGCTTGGCATCGGCGTCGCGCGGGTCGATGCCCTTCTTCGCCTGGGCCAGAATTTCCAGCGCCGCGGCCCTCGCCTCGTCGGCGGTGATGCGGCCATGCTGCCCGATGGTGAACCAGCACAGCTTACCGCAGACGCGGGTCTGGAGGACGTAGTTTTTCCTGCCCGACTTCCGGACGCGGAGGCCGAAGCCGGTCAGCTCTCCGTCCCAGTAGAGGGTATCGGCGCCGTTCGGCTTGATGGCCTCGACGGCGCGCCTGGTGAGCTTGGGGATGCGGTTTGGCATGGGACAGAATTCTTGACGTCGGAAGGGCAGTCTAGCAAGCTGGCAAACTATTGGCAAACACTTTGGATCGTTTCGCAGCGCAGGGGAGGCGGCGCATGCGTCCGCAAGAAATACGAAAAAGACGATAAATCAGCGGTTTGTCAACAGTCAGTCGTCGTCAGCGCATCTGAGACGCAGTTTGTGGTCACACTCATAACCTGAAGGTCGCAGGTTCAAATCCTGCCCCCGCTACCACCGAGACCGACATTCCCGATCTGGGAGTGTCGGTCGCTCCCTTCGCCCTGCCGCTCCCGGCCCACTCGATGATGGTGCCGAGGTCGCCATGGAGCGCGGCATGCAACTCGCCGCGCTTCGCGCCGGGGGTCAGCACGATGCGCTCGATCAGCCCCCGTATGGCTTCCGCCGCCTCGTCGCGGTCGCGCGGGTCGGCCAGCGCCTCGGCGAGACGCTCCACCTTGCGGCGGTAGACGCCGGCGATGTTCGGGTGGATGTCCGGGATGTCGACAGGAGCGGCTGACAGCCGTTCGTTGATCGCGTCCTGGCGGGCCTCAAGCTCGCGCATGCGGTCCATCATGCCCCGCGCATAGCCGCCGTCCTCGATCACCGCGATCATGGTGGCGATCTTCTTCTCGATTCCGGCCAGCTCCTTGCGGTCCGTCGCGCCCGATGCGCGGCGCTCGCGGTTGAGCTGGTTCGTCTCCTCGGCATACGCCTTCATCGCCTCGGCGGCGGCCTCGGGCGCCATCAGCTTCTCGCGTAGGCCCGCCATGACCCGCTCCTCGATCTCGACGCGCCGGATGGTCCTGCTGTTGGAGCACGATGCCGTCATGACGTGGTTGGAGCAGCCGTAGCGGCCCTGGCCGCGCATCGAGTAAGGGCCGCCGCACGCGCCGCATTCGAGCAGCCCGGAGAGCAGGTAGCGGGGCCGGTGGGCGGCGTTCATCCG
>JAJDYI010000007.1 GCA_022825235.1 Alphaproteobacteria bacterium
CGCGCTGACCAGGAGCGCCGCCGGTGGAACCTGCCCGGCGGCCGGCGATGCCCCGTCACCTACCGCCGAATCGGGCCCGCCGCAACGCCGCTCGACCGTGGAAGCTACCCCACGGCACGATCCAGACCCCGACAACCGTCCGAATCGCCCCCAAACACCGCCCCGACGTCAGCACATCCGGAGGTGGTGAGCGAAGCGGGCTAGCGCAGGCGGGGATCCGTCTCCTGGCGCATGATGGCCGAGTCCCCGACCGCGAGTCCGACCTGGCCGGCACAGCCGCCTTCACAGCCGGACGCGGCGACCCGCACGCAGTATTCGCCACCACTGCCGGCCGCATGCAGGAACAGCGGAAAATTGAACCGCAGTTCCGTTTCCTCGCCGGCAAACGCGGCCGGCTCCTCGATGAAGCGGTGCAGGGGTTGACCGCACTCACCGGCATCGATTGCGATCGAGAAGACGGCCTCTTCCGCCGCCACCGACCCCAGGCGTTTCAGCGACAGGGCGACGTTGTAGACACCGAGATCGGATGCCCCCTCACCGGCCCCGTGGATCCGGAATTCGCATACCGGGTCATTCCCGGTGTCCGCTGCGCAGGTCGCCTCCTGTCCGAGGGCCGGGGGCGCGGCCAGCAGGGTGCCCAGGAGGGCCGCGCACCGGACTCCGCGGATCACGATGCGACGGCTTGCGGCGCGATGTCCGGAGCGGGGACGCCGTACTTGTCGCCTGCGGCGCAGATAGAGTCCCAGGTCGTGTCCGTCAGGGGGATCCCGTTCGCGAGCCGGTCGGCGCGGGAGCGGTTCTCGGGCTCGCCAGGCGTCATCACCCGGCCCCCTTCCTCAAGCGGCCGCGCGCTGCGGAAGAACGCGAGGTAGCGCTGCATCTCGGCGGCGAACGCGCTCTCTGAACCCAGCACGTTGGGACGGAAGTAGAACGACAGCATGCCGTTTGCGAGGTTGGACTGGGCGGGGGTCGCACACCCCGAACCCGTGAGGGCGCCGGCCAGGACTTCACAGAGGAAGGCCAGACCGGATCCCTTGTGCTCGCCCATGGCCCGGATGGCACCGCCGCCACCGCGCATGTCATTTGGATTTGCCCCCGTCCCGGTGCCGTAGATGAGCTCCGGGTTGGTCGAGAACTCTCCCTCTGCGGAGATCAGGGCGCCATCCGGCAACGGTTTGCCGCCCTGATGGGCCACCAGGACCTTGCCTTCCGCCACCACCGAGGTCGCAAAGTCCAGGATGAGCGGATCCTCTCCGGGGATGGGAACGCCGGCAGCGAAAGGATTGGTCGAGAATCTGCGGTCGGGCGATCCGAAGGGAGCGACCAGCAGGCCGAGGCCCGACGTGTTGACGAAGTGGATGGAGGCGATTCCGGCATCGGTCGCCCGCTCGGGCCAGTCACCGATGCGGCCCAGATGGCCGGAATTGCGGATGGCCACGATGGCCAGGCCCTGCTCTTGCGCCTTTGCGATGCCCAGGTCCGCGCAGAATGGGCCGACCGTCTGCCCGAAACCGAAGCAGCCGTCGACCACGGCGTGCGTGGGTCCTTCGCGCACCACTTCGGGCTGGATTCCGGCCTTCACCGACCCGATCTCCATCCAGGAGAGGTAGCGGGGAACGCGAATCACGCCATGGCTGTCATGCCCTGCGAGGTTGGCACGGCAGAGATAGAACGCAATCCGCTTGGACTCGTCCTCGGAACAGCTGGCGCCCCTGAAGATCTGTGCGACATAGGCTTCCAGCAGGTCGGCAGGGATGCGCATAAGAGAGACTCCTGGCGAAGGTCGTGCATGCGGTCGGCAGGGTAGCGGCTGGCAGCCCGGTGTGACGACCGGGGCCGGTGCGTCGCTACGAACGGAGAGTGCTCGGAGAACACCGATCGTGCAGTGCGTTCCGCGGACAGGATAGTGGGCATTGGACCGGCTGTGCCATATGTGTCCGCCGCGCAATCGGGCCAGCTCCTGCACCGGCTCCAAGCGATCACCTGGAACCGGTTCGTGCCGTCGCGGCGACATGGCGGCCAGCCGCCGGCAGGCCCGCCCGCATGCTGACGGTCACGGCATCTCCGGGCGTGGCTGTTGCGGTGCAGGGCCGTCCCCAATACCTATGGAGCCATCTGCAACACGGCCCGGGTGCGGGCCGGAAAGGATTGCCATGAGACTGCAAGACAAAGTCGCGATCGTGACCGGGGGCGCCAGTGGGTTTGGGGAAGGCATCGCGCACCGTTTTGCGCAGGAGGGGGCGCGCGTGGTGGTCACCGACGTCAACGGCAACGGCGCCGAGCAGGTCGCCCAGGCAATCCGGGATTCCGGCGGCGGTGCCGTCGCCTGCCGGGCCGACGTGGCCAGTGATGCCGACACCAGGCGCATGATCGGAGCCGCAACCGATGCGTTCGGACAGCTCGACATCCTCGTGCAGAACGCCGCCATCGGGATGAAGCCGACGCCCCTCGTCGAGGTCGACGAGGAGTTCTTCGACCGGCTGTTCCGGATCAACGTGAAGAGTTGCTTCCTGGGCGCGAAGCACGCCGTACCGGTCCTGCGCCGGCAGGGACGGGGCGGCGTGATCCTGAACACGGTGTCGACGGCGGCGCTGGCGCCGCGGCCGGGTCTCGCCCCATACAACTCGACGAAGGGGGCCCTGCTCACGTTGAGCCGCACGCTGGCGCTCGAGCTCGCAGCGGAGAACATTCGGGTGAACGGGATCTGCCCGGTCGCGGGGGAAACCGCGATGCTGCCGGATTTCCTCGGCGACGGTGACCAAGAAGAGGCCCTGGCGCGGTTCCGCGCGACGGTGCCGATAGGGCGGCTCTCCACGCCGGCGGACGTGGCAAACGCAGCGCTGTTCCTCGCCTCGGATGAGGCCGAGTTCCTGACCGGGGTGATGCTGGAGGTGGACGGCGGGCGCTGTATCTGAGCTGGCGCTCTTCAGTCGATCACGTCGCCGATCCGGCCCAGCGTCTCGGCGCGGCCCAGGACGTCCATGACCGAAAAAATGGGCGGGGAGGTCGTGGCCCCCGTCAGGGCCGCCCGGAGGGGCTGGGCCACCTTGCCCAGCTTCGTGTCGGTACGCGAGGCATACTCGCGAACCCGCGTCTCGAGGCCGTCGCTCGACCAGGCGTCGGCCGCGGCAAGGATCTCGGACACGTCCCGCAGGAGCGCCTGCGCGGCCGGATCGAGCTGGCGTTCGGCCTTCGAATCGAGCGCGAGAGGACGGGGGAGCACGTAGAAGCGGGCGATCGTGGCCAGTTCGTTGAGGGTGCGGGCGCGTACCTTCAGGTCGGGCATGGCGCGGGTCAGGCGTACAACGTGCTCCGGGTCGCCCGGCAGTCCTTCGGCGCTCAGGCGGGCGCTGAGCTCCGTTGCCAGGTCTGCATCATCGATGTCGCGCAGATAGACGCTGTTCAGGTGGTCGAGCCGCTTGAGGTCGAAGCGCGCGGCGCTCTGTCCGACCCCGTCCAGGTCGAACCACCGGATGGCGTCCTCGGTACGGATGACCTCTTCGTCGCCGCGGGCCCAGCCGAGCCGGAGCAGGTAGTTCCTGAGCGCGGCAGGCAGGTAGCCCGCTTCCCGGTAGTGATCGACCCCGAGTGCGCCGTGCCGCTTGCTGAGCTTCTTCCCGTCCGCACCGTGGATCAGGGGAATATGCGCGAACGCGGGCCGCGTCCACCCTAGAAGGTCGTAGATCTGGCACTGGCGGAAGGCGTTGGTGAAGTGATCATCGCCGCGGATGACGTGCGTGACCTCCATGTCATGGTCGTCCACCACCACTGACAGCATGTAGGTAGGCGTGCCGTCTGCGCGCAGGATGACGAAGTCGTCGACTTCCTGGTTCGCGACGTTGACGGTGCCCTGGACAGAGTCAGCGATGATGGTGTCCCCGGTGACCGGCGTGCGGATGCGGACCGTGGGCGCAATTCCCGCGGGTGCATCGGCCGGGTCGCGGTCTCGCCACCGGCCGTCGTACCACATCGCGCGTTTCTCTGCGGTCGCCTGTGCCCGCATCGCCGCGAGTTCCTCCGGGGTGCAGTAGCAGCGGTAGGCGTGCCCTGTGCGAAGGAGGGTGTCGGCAATCTCGCGGTGGCGCTCCGAGCGGCTTGACTGAAAGACTGGCTCGCCGTCCCAGCCGAGTTCAAGCCAGGACAGTCCGTCGAGAATCGCGCGCGTCGCCTCGCGCGTCGAGCGGGCGCGGTCCGTGTCTTCCACCCGAAGAAGAAACCGCCCCTCTCGTCCACGGGCGTACAGCCAATTGAAGAGTGCGGTCCGGGCTCCGCCGATGTGGAGGATTCCGGTGGGGGATGGGGCAAAGCGCGTCACGACGGTCATGGGCGAACGCCTCGGGCAGACGGAGGAACGGCGCGCGGAGCCGCGGACGCGCGCCCGGGAAGGGAGCGGGAGCCTAGTAGATGCTGGTGCGGTACAGGCCCTTCATGATGCCCTGTATCTGAAGCTGGCCCGGGTGCACCACGATCGGTTCCATGTCCTTGTTTTCGGGCACGAGCTCGATGGAGTCGGCTCGCGGCCGGAACCGCTTCAGCGTGGCTTCGCGACCGTCGATAAAGGCGATGACAATCTGCCCGTTTTCGGCGGTCTGCTGGCGCCGGAAGATCCCCATGTCTCCGTCGAGGATTCCGGCGTCGATCATCGAGTCCCCCTGGATCTTCAGCGCGAAGTGCTCGCCGCTGCCGACACCCAGATTCATCGTGGGAGGAACCTTGATGAACGATTCGTGCTGGATGGCCTCGATCGGCGTACCGGCGGCGATCGTCCCGAAGTAGGGGAGGTCGATCAGGGTTCCCCACTGGCCGGAGCTGCTGCTCTCGACCGTCGCCGCGGCTTCCTCGGGCTTGCGCACGACCCGGATGGCGCGGGCTCGGTTCGGCAGGCGTTCGACGAAGCCACGTTCCACCAGCGAGGTGAGATGGCGGTAGATGCCGGATTTCGACTTGAGCCCGAGGGCGTTCTTCATATCCTCGAACGAGGGGGAGATTCCGGTCTCCTCGATCCGCTTGTTGAGGTAGACGAGGAGTTCGTGCTGTTTTCGAGTAAGCATGCAGGGAACCCAATGTGGCTGCGGCCCATGCCTCTATGTTCTACTTTGTTCGCTACAAGAAGTCAATGTGACCACGTTGCGTCCTCTCTGACGGGCGATCGGGTTCGGAATTTGCGGGTGCTTATAGACCGCCGGCAGCCGACGGGAAGAGGAGCGCGGTCACGGGCGTGCCGGCGGGGGCCGCGGGCGCGTGCGGTGGTCGGATGACCAGGCAATCGGCCCGGGCGAGCAGCGATAGCACGGAACTGTCCTGAAGTTCAAACGGATGCACCGTCATGACGCCGTCGGGATCTCGGCTGGCTGCCGCCCGGAGGTAATCCTCGCGACGGTCATTCTCCGGCAAGTCGCAGCCGAGTACCGCCTGTGCCGACGCGGGACCCGGGTCGAGCCCCTGCATGGCCCGTAACGCGGGCAGAAGAAACACCAGGGCGCAGACGAACGTGGATACGGGATTCCCGGGGAAGCCGAGGACCGGGGGTCCGCCCGGCAGCGTTCCGAACAGCAGCGGTTTGCCGGGGCGCATGGCGATTTTCCAGAAGTGCCGGGTCAATCCGGCCTCCTCGAGTGCCCGCCCGACGAGGTCGTAGGCGCCGACCGACACGCCGCCGGTCGTCACCAGCAGGTCGAACGCCCGCACGCCGTCGACGGCGGCCCGCAGCGCGGCCGGATCGTCCGGCACCAGAGACAGGTCGACTGCATCGCCGCCCACGGCCCGGATCATCGATTCGAGTGCGAAGGTGTTCGACGAGACGATCTGGCCGGAGCGTCGGGCCTCGCCCGGCAGGACGATTTCGTCGCCGGTCGCGAGCAGCGCGATCCGCGGACGCCGCCGGACGCTGAGCCAGGGCCAGTCGGCGGCGGCGGACAGGCCGATGTCTCGGGCCGTCAGCACGCTTCCGGCTGCCACGAGGGCGTCGCCTGAACGGAAATCGATCCCGCGGTCGCGGACGTGTTTGCCGACCGGGGCCCCGGCCAGGACGCGGATCCGGCCATCGTCCCGGGGTTCCGTGTTTTCCTGGATGACGACACTGTCGGTACCGGCGGGCAGCGGGGCGCCGGTGAAGATCCGGACGGCATCGCCGATCCGGGCGGTCCCGTCGAAGGGTCGTCCGGCCGGCGCCTCGCCGATGACGGCCAGGTCGCAGGGCGTTGCCGCCACGTCGGCGGCCCGCACGGCGTAACCATCCATGGCCGATACGGCCGACGGCGGCTGGTCGGTACGTGCGGTGACGTCGGCGGCCAGCACCCGACCCAGTGCCTCCGACAGGGCGATCCGCTCCGTCGCCAGCAGGGGCATGGCCTCCAGGATCTGCCGGCGGGCGTCCGCAACCGGGATCATGGGGCGTGGAAGGTCCCCGACTTGCCGCCGGCCTTGTGGAGGAGACGGACGCTGCCGATCTGCATCGCGCGATCGACCGCCTTGCACATGTCGTAGACCGTGAGCGCCGCGACGCTGGCGGCCGTCAGCGCTTCCATCTCCACGCCGGTCCTGCCGGAGGTGGTGCAGGTCGCCTGGACGTCGACCGCCGCGTCGTCGTCATTACAGACCAACTCCACCGCCACCGAATCGAGCGGCAGGGGGTGGCACAGCGGGATCAGTTCGTGCGTGCGCTTGGCCGCCATGATGCCGGCAACCCGCGCGACGCCGAGGACATCGCCCTTCTGATGTCCGCCGTCCAGGATCATCTGCAGGGTGGTCGGCGACATGGTGACCCGCGCCGCCGCGGTGGCGGTGCGGCGGGTGACGGGCTTGGCGCCCACGTCCACCATCCGGGCGTGTCCGGACGGGTCCAGGTGCGTGAAGCGCTCGCTCATGCCGCGCCTGCCCGCTGGTTCAGCAGGGTTCGGACGGCGGCCGTGACGTCGGCGTTCCGCATCAGCGTTTCTCCAACCAGGAATCGGCGGACCCCGCAGTCGGCCAGGCGGCGGAGGTCCGCCGGTCCGCCGAGGCCGCTCTCCGCCACCAGATCGCGCCCGGCCGGTGCCCGGGCCGCCAGGCGTTCGGTGGTCGCAAGGTCGACCGCGAACGTGCGGAGGTTGCGATTGTTGATCCCGACCAGGTCCGGATCCAGGGCCTCCGCACGCTCAAGTTCGCGCTCGTCGTGCACCTCGGCCAGGACGTCCATTCCGAGCGCCTTCGCATCCGCCGCCAGCACCCGTGCGTGCGAATCCGTCAGGGCCGCCAGTATCAACAGTACACAGTCCGCGCCGAGCGAGCGGGCTTCCAGGATCTGGTACCGCTCCAGCATGAAGTCCTTGCGGAGCATCGGGACCGGTGCGGCCGCGCGCGCGGCCCGGAGGTGGGCATCGGCGCCCTCGAAGAAGGGTTCGTCCGTCAGCACCGAGATACAGGCGGCTCCGCCCCGGTGCAAAGCGCGGGCCAGTACCGCGGGGTCGAAATCGTCCCGCAGGCGGCCCTTGGAGGGGCTGGCCCGCTTGATCTCGGCGATGAGCCCGTAGGCGTCGGACGCGACCGACCGGCGGAGCGCCGCCGCGAAACCACGGGGGGGATCCTGGTCGGCCACCTGCCGCTCCAGCTCGGCCTCCGGCACCGCGTTGCGCCGGGCGGCCACGTGGGTGCGCTTCGTCTCGAGGATGGCGCGTAACCGGTCGTTCATGCGGACCCCTGCGTGCATGCGACCAGCCGCTCGAGCGCGGCGCCTGCCGCGCCGGTATCGATCGACCGGGCGGCGAGCGCAGCGCCTTCCCTGAGATCGCCGGCCTGCCCGGCAACGACCAGCGCGGCTGCCGCGTTCAGCAGCACGATATCGCGGTACGGGCCCGGTGCACCGTCCAGCAGCTGCCGGATGCTGGCCGCGTTCGCCGCGGCATCACCGCCGACCAGGTCTTCGGGCGAGGCCCTCGCGAGGCCGGCATCCTCGGGGGATACCCTGAACGTGCGCACCCGACCGTCCCTGAGTTCGGCGACGCTGGATTCACCGGTGAGCGTGAGCTCGTCCATGCCGTCCATGCCGTGCACGATCCAGGCATGCTCGGAGCCCAGTTCCCGGAGCACCTCGGCCAGGGGCGTCAGCCAGCGCGTGGCGAACACGCCGATCACCTGGCGTCGCACGGCTGCCGGATTGGCGAGCGGTCCCAGCAGGTTGAAGACCGTGCGCAACCCGAGATCGGCCCGCACGGGCCCGACGTGTCGCATGGCCGGGTGGTAGATCGTGGCCATCAGAAAGCCGACCCCGGCCGTCCGCATGGCTTCCTCGACCGCCGCGACGGGCGCGGCCACGTCGACCCCGAGGGCGCCCAGTACGTCGGAGGATCCGGACTTGGACGAGACCGCCCGGTTGCCGTGCTTGGCGACCGGCACGCCGCAGCCCGCGACCACGAGGGCTGCGGCGGTCGAGACGTTGACGGTGCCCAGCCCGTCGCCCCCGGTGCCGCAGGTGTCGATGGCGTCGGGCGGGGCACTGACGGGCGTGGCCTTCGCCCGCATGGCCCGGGCAGCCCCGGCGATCTCGTCCACCCGCTCCGTACGGACCCGCAACGCCATCAGGAACGCGGCCGTCTGGGCCGGGCTGGCCGCTCCTTCCATCAGGAGCGAGAACGCGTGCTGCGCCTGCTCGCGGTCGAGCACGCCGCCGTCGGCGACCCGTGCGAGGACGTCGCGAAACTCCGGCCCGTCGCTCACGGGGACGGCTCCGTCCGGGTCGTCCGGAGAAAGTTCCGCAATAGCGGGTGGCCCTGTTCGGAGGCGATGCTCTCCGGATGGAACTGGACCCCGAAGAGCGCGTGCTCGACGTGCCGGATGCCCATGACGACGCCGTCGGCGGTCTCGGCGGTGATCCGCAGGCAGTCGGGCAGCGAGGTCCGTTCGAGCACCAGCGAATGGTAGCGGGCCGCCGTGAACGGAGAGGGCAGGCCGCGGAAGATGTCCTCGCCGTCATGCTCGATCGGACTGGTCTTGCCGTGCATCACCGTCCGGGCGCGGACGACCCGGCCGCCGAACGCCTGGCCGATGGACTGATGCCCCAAGCAGACCCCGAGCACCGGCGTCCGGCCGGCGGCGGCGCGCACCAGCTCGAGGCAGATCCCCGCCTGGTTGGGGGTGCACGGCCCCGGCGACAGGACGATCCCCTCCGGTTCGCGGGCGAGCACGTCCGCGACCGAGAGGGTGTCGTTCCGATGAACCTCGACGGACGCCCCCAGTTCCTCCAGGTAGTGCCAGAGGTTCCAGGTGAAGCTGTCGTAGTTGTCGATCAGGACGTACATCGACGCGTTCCGGTGCGTGACGCCCGGCCTAGCCGCGGCCGCCGGCGAACCGCACCGCCTCTTCGGCGGCCTGGAACAGCGCCCGGGCTTTGTCGACCGTTTCCTGGTACTCGGCCTCGGGATCGCTGTCGGCGACGATCCCCGCCCCGGCCTGCACGTACATCGTCCCGTCCTGCACCACCGCGGTGCGAAGCGCGATGCAGGAATCCATCGATCCGTTCACGGAGAAGTAACCCACGCACCCGGCGTAGATCCCCCGCCGTTCAGACTCCAGCTCGTCGATGATCTCCAGCGCCCGGACCTTGGGGGCGCCGCTCACGGTGCCGGCCGGAAAGCCTGCCATCAGCGCATCGATGCCGTCGTGTCGGGGGTCCAGATCGCCGTCGACGTTGGAGACGATATGCATCACGTGGCTGTAGCGCTCGACGATCATCTGCTCGGTCACCCGCACCGAGCCGGGGACGCTGACCCGGCCCACGTCGTTCCGGCCGAGGTCCAGCAGCATGAGGTGTTCGGCGCATTCCTTGGGATCCGCCAGGAGTTCGCGTTCGTAGGCGAGGTCGCGCGCGCGGTCCGCGCCCCGCGGCCGGGTCCCGGCGATCGGCCGGACGGTGACCGTCCCGTCGCGCGCGCGCACCAGGATCTCGGGGCTGGAGCCCACGACGGCGACGCCGGCGAGGTCAAGGTAGAACAGGAAGGGCGAGGGATTGAGGCGGCGCAGGGCCCGGTAGAGCGCGAACGGCGGCAGCCGGAAGGGGGCGGCGAACCGCTGGGCCAGAACCACCTGGAAGATGTCGCCGTCCAGGATGTACTCGCGCGCCCGTGTCACCATCCCCCGGAAATGGTCCGGAGACATGTTGGAGACCGGCGTGGGCGGCGGGAGCTGATCGGTGTCCGGCTCCGGTTCGGGCGCGAGCGGCGTCGCAAGGGCGTGCACCGTGTCCTCCAGGCGGCGTTCGGCCTCGGTGTATGCGGCGTCTGCCGCAAGTTCGCTGTCCGGGTAGACCGGGGTCGCGAGGGTCACCGTGTCGGATACCGCGTCGAAGATGGCCATGACCGTCGGGCGAATCAGGAGACTGTCGGGCAGCCCGAGCGCGGGCGGGCGGTCCGTCGGCAGTCGCTCGATCAGGCGCACCGTGTCGAACCCCATGAAACCGACGAGCCCGGCGGCCATCGGCGGCAGCCCGGCAGGAAGGTCGATGCGCGATTCGTCCAGTAGCCGGCGCAGTGATTCGAGCGTCCCGAGCGGTTCGCGCTCGAAGGCGTCAGGATCGCGGTGGGCGCTGCGGTTGATTTCGGCCCGGTCGCCGTGGGACCGCCAGATCACGTCCGGGGCGAAGCCGATGATCGAATAGCGCCCGCGCGTGTCGCCGCCCTCGACGGATTCGAGCAGGAAACTGTTGGGCCGGCTGCGGGCCAGCTTCAGCATGGCCGACACCGGGGTCTCGAGGTCCGCGATCAGGGTGCGCCAGACGATCTGCGGGGTGCCTGCATCGTACGGCTGCCGGAACGCGCCGCGCGGGGGCTGAACCGGCATGCGGGCGGCTCGCCCTTAGTTCGCCGTGCCGGTGCTGTCGGTGAGGACCCGGTCCAGCACCGCCCGATTGATGCGCACCTGATGCGCGGTCCAGAGCGACGCGATGAACGAGTTGACGACGTCGGCGCCGAGCGCGCCACCGAGCGCGGTGCGGCCGGCCGCCAGATCGTCGCTGGTGGGTTCGTCGGCGGGGATGACCTCGTCGAGCGTCACGACGACATAGCCGCCGCCGAGCTCCTCGGCGCCGCTCGTGGCGCCGCCGGCTTCGAGTGCGAACGCCACCTGCCGTGCAGCCTCGGGAAAATCGGCGGCCGCGCCCTCGCCGTTGCGCGTGAACGAATCGGAGGTGTGCAGGACGCCCCCGTGCACCGTGGCCAGTGCGGAGAGGTTGGCGGTGCCGGAGGCCGCCGCAACGTACGCTTCGGCGCGCGCTTTCGCATCGGCGAGCCGGGCCTCCTCCGCGAGATCCTCGAGAATGCCGGCGCGGGCCTCGTCGAGGGTCATGGCCCGGGCCGGGACATCCTGGTCCACCCGCACGGCCACCATGCGTCCGTCGTCGAGTTCCTCGAGATCGGAAGTGGTGCCGGCGTTGACGTTGAAGCCCAGCGCCAGGAGCGCCCGGTCGGGCGCGTCCGGGTGCGCGGCGCCGGCGCTGTCACGGCCCCGGGCGTCGATATCGGAGACCGTCACCACCGATGCGCCGCTCGCCCGGGCCGCCTCCTCGAGCGAGGCATTGCCGGCGCGTTCGTCATAGAAGACCTCGGCGCGCTCGTGCAGCAGGTCGAAGGCGCGCTCCAGCTGGAGGGCGTCGGTCAGCGTTTCCCGGATGTCGTCGAGCGACGGCGCCCGGGCCTCCTCGATGTCGGCAACTTCAAAGACGCGCCAGCCGAAGGTCGTCTCCGCCGGACCGTGCACCGTGTTCGCGCCGGCCGAGAAGACCGCCTCCGCGTAGTCCGCGTCAAGCTCCTCGCGGGCCACAAGGCCGAGCTCCGTGACCGGCTCGCCCAGTATCTCCTCGACCGCACCGGCGAGGCCTGCGCCCTCGCGCGCCCGGGCCAGCACGCGATCGGCGTCGTCCCGCGAATCGGCCAGGTACTGCCTGACCCGGCGCCGCTCGGCCTCGAAGTACTCGTCGCGCCGCTGCTCGAACGCCTCTGCCAGCTCGTCCTCGGAAATCGCGACCGCGTCCTTCAGGGCCTCCGGGTCCAGGACCGCGTAGCTCAGGTGGCGACGTTGGGGGGTCTGGTAGCGCTCGCCCTGGTCGGCGTGGCGGGCCCGCACGGCCTCGTCCGCCGCCGGTACGGGTGCATCGGAATCGGCGGCCAGGAACACGGCGGCCCGGGCCCGGCGGCGCTCCCGCTCGAGCGCGTGGAAGGCGCGCACCCAGCGGTCCGGCGGCTGGGCGCCCGACGACACGGCATCGAGCAGCAGCTCGCTGGTGCGCAACTCGCCGAGGAGGGCGAGGAACTCTTCCTGCTGCAGGCCCTGCGCGCGCGCGGCGTAGGTGAACAGGTTGCGGTCGAACTGTCCCAGGCTGTTCCGGAACATCTGCTGGTCCTGCAGCCACGTTCCGAGATCCTGCTGGCCGGCAGTGAGGCCGCGTTCGGACACCTCCACGCGGATCAGCAGACGCCGGGCCATGTCGTTGAGGACCTGCTCCGGCAACCCGAGCTGGCGGATCAGGCTCTCGTCGACCGCGCCGCCCAGGGACTGCCGGAGCTCCGACAGGCGCTGGTTGTAGCGGTCGAAGAAGGCCGATGCGTGAATGTCCCGATCGCCGACCTCGGCGACGACGGGATCACGGTAGCCGCTGAAGATGTCGCCGACGCCCCACAACCCGAAGCTGGCCGCCAGCAGCAGCAGAAATCCCTTCGCAACCCAGGACCCGGCATGGCGGCGCATCGCCTGCAGCATGATCGACTCTCTCGACGGAAAAGCGGTGACCGACAGACTATAGTGGAGCGCCACGCTCCGGCCACCCATGGCGTCACCGGTTTCGCGAGAGAGTTGCGCTGTGTCCGTGTCATCCTGCCTGGTGGTCGGCAACTGGAAGATGCATGGAACGCTGTCCGAGGCGGCGGCGCTCGTGGGCGGCTTGGCGGAGCGGCTGGCAACTGGCGGCTCGACGGTCGTGCGGCATGCGGAGATCGTGCTATGCCCGCCGCATCCGCTGCTCGTCCCGGTGGGCCAGCGGATCCAGGAGACCCCGTTCCGGCTGGGCGGGCAGGATTGCTCGAGCGCGGAGCCGGGACCGCGCACCGGCGAAGTGGCGGCGGCGATGCTCCGCGATGCCGGCTGCGGGTACGTGCTGCTCGGGCATTCGGAGCGACGGACGCACCAGCACGAAAGCAACGCCGCGGTGCGCGCGAAGGTGGTGGCCGCCCAGGCGGCGGGCCTCACGGCCATCGTCTGCGTCGGGGAGAGCACCGCCGTCCGGCAGGACGGGCAGGCCGAACGGCACGTCACGGATCAGGTCCTCGCTTCGCTGCCGGCGGCCGTTGATGCCGCGGCCACCGTGGTCGCGTACGAGCCGGTCTGGTCGATCGGCACCGGCGACACGCCGGGCGTGCCCGACATCGAGGCCATGCACGCGACGCTTCGCGACGCCCTGGTGCGGATCCACGGTCCCGGTCCGTGGCGGGTGGTCTACGGTGGATCGGTGCGGGCCCGCAATGCCGGCGCGATTGCGGCGGGGGGCGGCGTCGACGGGCTGCTGGTCGGGGGTGCATCCTTGCAACCCGGGGAGTTCTGGGGCATATGCGAGGCAGTCTCCCTGACCCGGACCGTCCCGCCATGACAGCTTTCCTGCTCGTGATCCACGTCTGCGTCGCCGCGGCCCTGGTCGGCACCATCCTGCTGCAGCGGAGCGACGGCGGCGCGCTGGGCGGGATCGGCGGGGGCTCCGACCCGTTCGGCGGGGTCATGAGCAACCGTGGCTCGGCAAACCTGCTGACGCGCACGACCGCCGTGCTGGCGGTCGCGTTCATGGGAATCAGCCTGCTTCTGGCAGTGCTGGCTAGCATCCCCGACGATGATCCGCTGTCGGTGGTGCCCATCACCGAGGAGAGCCTGCCGGGCGGCATCCTGGAGCCCGTGACCGACGAGGCCGACTCCGAGCCGGCGCCGCCCACCGGAGAGTGACGACCTTCGCGGTCGCCGGCATCCCCGTTCCGTGCCGCGCCAGCCCCGGCCCGGCGTGATGTCCGACGCCCGCCCGCGGTTCCTGTTCATCACGGGCGGCGTCGTTTCGTCCCTCGGCAAGGGCCTTTCCGCGGCCGCCCTGGGCGCCCTGCTGCAGGCGCACGGCTACCGGGTGCGCCTGCGGAAGCTGGATCCGTACCTGAACGTCGATGCCGGGACGATGAGCCCGTACCAGCACGGCGAGGTCTACGTCACCGACGACGGCGCCGAGACCGACCTCGACCTGGGTCACTACGAGCGCTTCACGGGCGTCGAGGCGCACCGCAGCGACAACGTGACGTCGGGCCGCGTCTACGAGCGGGTGCTGGCCCGCGAGCGGCGCGGCGACTACCTGGGCGGCACGGTCCAGGTCATCCCCCACGTGACCGACACGATCAAGGAGTTCATCGGCGCGGACACCGACGACGAGGACTTCGTGCTGGTCGAGATCGGCGGCACGGTCGGCGACATCGAGGGCCTGCCGTTCCTCGAGGCCATCCGCCAGTTCGGCAACGAGGTGGGTCGGGCTAGGGTGCTGTACCTGCACCTGACGCTCGTGCCGTACCTGGAGGCGGTGGGCGAGCAGAAGACCAAGCCGACCCAGCATTCGGTGAAGGAACTGCGCGGCATTGGGATCCAGCCGGACCTGCTGCTGTGCCGCTGCGACCGGCCGATTCCCGAAGCGGAGCGGGCCAAGCTCGCGCTCTTCTGCAACGTGGACCCCGACTGCGTGGTCCCGGCCATCGACGCCGACACGGTGTACGAGGTGCCGGCCATCTACCGCCGGGAGGGGCTCGATACGAAGGTGCTCCGTTATTTCGGCCTGTCCGGCAGGCCGGATCCCGACCTCGACCGCTGGCACCGGGTGGTCGATTCGATCCGGCTGCCGGCCGGCGAGGTCAACATCGCGGTCGTCGGCAAGTACACCGGGCTGCAGGATGCCTACAAGTCGCTGATCGAGGCCTTGGTGCACAGCGGCGTGTCGCACCGGGTCGGCGTGCGGGTGCAATGGCTCGATGCGGAGCTGCTGGAACCGGAGGAGCCGGCCGCCGAGACCCTCGCGGTCCTGCAGCAGGCCCACGGCGTCCTGGTTCCCGGCGGCTTCGGCGACCGCGGCATCACGGGCAAGATGCGGGCGATCGAGTTTGCGCGCACGCGGAAAGTCCCGTACTTCGGGATCTGCCTCGGACTGCAGCTCGCGGTCATCGAGGTGGCGCGGACGATCGCCGGCATCCGCGAGGCGGGCTCGACCGAGTTTGGGGCCTGCGCGGAGCCGGTCGTCGGCCTCATGACCGAGTGGATTCACGCAGGCACGGTGGAAACGCGGGATCCCGGCGGCAACCTCGGCGGCACCATGCGCCTCGGGGGCTACGATTGCGTGCTCGACCCCGCTACCCGGGCATCCGCGATCTACGGCACGGGACGGGTCCGGGAACGCCACCGGCACCGCTACGAGGTCAACCCGGCGTACGAGGAGAGGCTCCGGGCAGCGGGTCTCCGATTCTCGGGCAAGTCGCCGGACGGGGCGTTGTTCGAGATCGCGGAACTGAGCGACCATCCCTGGTTCTTCGGCGTCCAGTTCCACCCGGAACTGCGCTCGCGCCCGTTCGCCCCGCACCCGCTGTTCACGTCGTTCATCGAGGCTGCCATCCGGCAGGAGCGGCTCATCTGATGCCGGCCGGGGCGGTGATGGTGGGTCACGTGACCATCGGCAATGATCGGCCGCTCGCCCTGATCGCCGGGCCGTGTGCGATGGAAAGCCGGGCGCACGCATTGGAGACTTGCGCCGCCCTGCAGGAAATCGCCCGCGAGGCAGGGGTGGGGCTCGTCTACAAGACATCATTCGACAAGGCGAACCGAACGAGTGCCGCCAGCCCGCGCGGGCTGGGGATGGCGCCGGCGCTCGACGTGTTCGCGGAGCTGCGCGAACGGCTCGGGGCCGTCGTGGTGACCGACGTGCACGAGCGCGAGCAGTGCGCGCCGGTGGCCGAGCACGTCGACCTGCTGCAGATCCCCGCGTTCCTGTGCCGCCAGACGGATCTCCTGCTCGCTGCCGCCGTGACCGGGAAACCCGTCATGGTAAAGAAGGGGCAGTTCCTCGCGCCCTGGGACATGCGGAACGTGGTCGACAAGCTGCGCGGCGCCGGCAATGCGCAGGTTCTGGTGTGCGAGCGCGGCACGTCCTTTGGCTACAATCGCCTCGTGAACGACATGCGGGCCCTCCCGGTGCTGCGCGAGACTGGCTGCCCGGTGGTGTTCGACGCGACGCATTCGGTGCAGGAGCCAGGCGGGGAGGGGACCCGCTCCGGCGGCCGCCGCGAGTTCGTTCCCGTCCTGGCGCGGGCGGCCTGCGCAGTCGGCGTGGCGGCGGTGTTCATGGAGACGCATCCCGACCCCGACCACGCGCCGAGCGACGGCCCGAACATGGTGCCGATGGCCGGCCTGCCGGCGCTGCTCGGCACGCTGGTGGCGTTCGACCGGCTGGCGAAGGAGCGCGGATGATGACGGCGACAGCCCTGCGCGCGCTACGGGCGCGCGAGATCTTGGACAGCCGGGGCCACCCGACGGTGGCGGTGGAAGTCACCCTCGAGGCGGGCGCCCGGGCGCAGGCCGCGGTTCCGTCCGGCGCCTCCACCGGCGCCCACGAGGCGCACGAACGGCGCGATGGGGATCCGGGCCGGTACCGTGGCCGCGGGGTCCTTACCGCGGTGGCCGCCGTCGAGGGGGAAATCCAGGACGCGGTGCTCGGCCTCGACGCGATGGACCAGCGCGCCCTCGACGACGCGCTCATTACGCTCGACGGCACCCCGGACAAATCGCGCCTCGGTGCCAACGCGCTGCTGGGGGTCAGCCTGGCCGCGGCGCGGGCGGCATCCAGGTCCCGGAACATCCCGCTCTACCGGCATCTGGGCGGCCTCGGTGCGCGGACCCTGCCGACGCCGCTCATGAACCTGCTGAACGGTGGCGTCCACGCGCGGAACGGCCTGGATGTGCAGGAGTTCATGATCGTCCCGGGCGGGGCGTCGACGTTCGCCGAGGCCGTGCGGTGGGGGTCCGAGATCTTCCATGCGCTGGCCGACCTGCTGGGCGAGGCCGGGCACGACACCGGGCTCGGGGACGAAGGCGGCTTTGCGCCGGCCCTCGAGGGCACCGACGCCGCCATCGGGTGCCTGCTGCAGGCGATCGAACGGGCGGGCTACCGGCCGGGCGAGGAGGTCGGGATCGCCCTCGACGCGGCGGCCGGCGAGCTGCTGAAGGACGGGCGGTACCGGCTCGCCGGCGAGGACCGCACGCTGGACGCGGCGGAACTGGCGGCGTACTGGACCGCCCTGCTCGACCGGCATCCGATCGTGTCGATCGAAGACCCGTTCGGCGACGATGACTGGAGCGCCTGGCAGGACTTCACCGCCGCCGCGGGGAAGCGGCTCCAGATCGTCGGAGACGACCTGTTCGTCACGAACGTCGGTCGCCTCGAGCAG
The DNA here is from genome assembly GCA_022825235.1 of Alphaproteobacteria bacterium. Classification (GTDB taxonomy): domain Bacteria; phylum Pseudomonadota; class Alphaproteobacteria; order TMED109; family TMED109; genus VXPW01. The sequence continues at coordinate 17,472 of JAJDYI010000007.1, forward strand.
GGGATCGAGGGCGGAGCCGCCAACGCCCTGCTGGCGAAGGTCAACCAGGTAGGAACGCTGAGCGAAGCACTGGATGCAATGCACCGGGCGGCTGCAGCGGGCTTCGGCGTGATCGCGTCGCACCGCTCGGGGGAGACTGAGGACACGACGATCGCGGATTTGGCGGTCGGTACGGGGTGCGGGCAGATCAAGACCGGATCCCTGGCGCGCGGCGAACGCACGGCAAAGTACAACCGGCTCCTGGCGGTCGCGGACGAGCTGGGTGCTGGTGCCAGGTACGCAGGCTGGCAGGCGCTGCGGCCCGGGCGCTGAATGGCGGGCATGAGCATTTCGAGCACCGTTCCGGTCACCGGCTCCCGCTGGCAGTTGCTGCGCCTGGCTTGCCGCAACACGGCGGCCTGCCTCTTCGGCTGCGCGCTGGGCGATCTGGGGACGATCTGGGTCTGCCAGCTCGCGGGAGTGACCTGGCCTGTCTGGCTGATCATGAGCCTTGCCATGGTGAACGGCATTGCCACCAGCTTCACGCTCGAGACCATCCTGCTGGTGCGGATCATGCAGCTGCGCGAGGCGGTGCGGACCGCCTTCGGCATGTCGCTGCTGTCCATGCTCGGCATGGAGGCGGCCATGAACGCAGTGGACATCCTGCTCACCGGCGGCGCCAGGCTAACGTGGTGGGTGATCCCGCCGATGCTGGCGGCCGGGTTCCTGGTGCCGCTGCCGTACAACTACTGGCGCCTGCGGGTCCTGGGGAAGTCCTGCCACTAGCGGGCTGGCCTGTTGTACCCGCCGGACGCCCTCCGGTCGTCCGGCACCCGTGACGTCAGTCGACCGGAGCGATCTGCTCGAAAGCGCGCTGCTCGGTTTCGAGAAAGGTGCCGCCGGCGGCACCTACCGCCCGGTAGAAGACGGCCTCCTGGTGCTCGACGAGATCCCGGAAGAGGGCCGGGATCCAGGTCCAGACGTGCCGCGAGAAGAAGTTCTTTTGCGACGGCAGGGATACCGGCGGTCCGAAGGTGCCGACAATCAGCCCGGCCATCGTCTCGAGGATCGCGGCCGCATGGTCCTCGGGATCGCCGGTCGTCCGGGCGCCGCGGATCCCGAGGTCGCGGAAAGTGCGCCGGAGTTCTGCCAGCGGTTTCTCGTACAGGAATCCGGTCAGGTAGTAGGACTGGTACGGGTTGATGCCCGCTTCCCCCAGGCCGAGAAAAAGATCGTCGTACTCGTGGCGGACGGCTTCGCGCGTCATCGTGCGGGCGCACCCGCCCAGCTCGCCGAGCGCCCCCAGCAGGGCCACCTCGCCGGCGCCCTCGAGCGCGGCGGCCGTCGCCAGCAGATCCGCTGTCGGGGGCGCGTGGAGAAGTCCGGAAAACAGCAGGTAGCACTGGGCGCGCGAGCGATCCTCGATATCCAGTGAGGATGGGGTACCGCCGCCGGATGCGTTCGCGCTCAAGCCGGTTTCTCCGGCGCATCCTGGTCATCGGCCGCCGTGTCTGCGGTCTCGCCACCGTCCCTGGAGGCGTCCGGAGCGGGACCGTCCGCCTCGGTCGGGTCGGGGCCGGGCGGGGCAGCCGGTTCCCGGGCATAGCGGCGGCCGGCCCGGACGGCCGCGGCGATCGCCTCGGCGCCGGTCTTGTGGAGCGAGGCGAAGTCCTCGTCGTAGTCGTTCAGCCCGTCGAGGTTGGCGAGCACCGGGTCGCTCCGCCACAGCCGCCGGAGCGCCAGGCGGCGCAGGGCCGGCGCGACCGTCCGCTGCAGGAACGGACGGTAGTCGGATTCGGCCCCCAGCTCTTCCACGTCGGGCAGGTCGGGGGGTTCGGGCACGTTCATGCCCTGGATGCTGTCCGCGGTCGTTGGGACGGAGGCGGCGGGGGAGCCGTCGTCGTCGTGCGCGGGGGGCCGGGCGGCCCTGGCCCGTTTCGACCATCGGGCAAGGAAGCCGCTCATCGGGGCGCCCGCGGCGGCCGGGCGAAGGATTCGGGCGAAGGCCTGGGCTGGCGCGCCCGTTTCCGGAATGGCTCCTCGACGTGATGGCGACGCACGAATGCGGTCACCCATGCGGCGATGGAGTCGGGCATGGCCACGGCGTCGACGCGCGAATCGGCATCGTCAGCGTAATCCTGTGCCTCGAACGGGCACACCGTGGCCAGGAACGGCTCCGACAGGACCCCGTCTCGATCCGGCCTCAGGATCACGTACACGGCTCGCGCGCTGGCGAGATTCGTGCGGTACCCTTCGGTTTCCTTGCGGTGAAGCTCCAGTACGAGCTCCGGGTATCCCGCGTTGGCCGGCGTGAATTCGGGGGTCACCGCCACGGCCTGACAGACGGCGGAAGCCCATCGTCCGGAATCTTCCGTACGCTCGAGCATCACTCGCACCGGTAACCGGGTCCGCATGCCGGGTCTCCCGCTGGCTCCCGAGAAGACACCATATTAGGCGGTGGCGGTGCTCCGTGCGGTTCAGCATCCGCGGCAGAACCGTCGCGCTGCCCCACCGGCGCCGCGTCAGCGTGGGGTCGCACCGGGCGTGGAGGTGGTGACGGCACCGCGGCTGCGAGTGCGCCGGGGGTCATGACCGACCACCGGACGGCAAACTCGCGCTAAGCTGTCGAGCAGCCGTTTCCGCGTGGTTGGAGAGGTACCGGCCGTGGTGGCAGCGACCCGTTCGCCCCTGGACGCCGCGCTGCGCGCGTGGACGCAGGAACCCGCACCATCGGGGCGGGCGCTGGAGGTTCGCGGGCGCGGCCGGGTGCTGGTCATGGGCGCCGCTGCCGACGCATTGCCGGCGGGGCATGCGCTTGCCGCGGGGAATTCCGTCACGGTCCTGGCGGTCGACGGGACGCCGGCAGGCATCGAGGAAGCAGGGGAGATCCCGTTTCCCGTCGTGGCGGACCGGCCGGCACGCCTCCAGGGCCATTTCGGGGCCTGGAGCTTGACGCTCCGGGACGGTGAAGTGCTGGAAGCGGATGCGGTCCTCGATCTCACCCGCGCTCCAACGGCAATTCAGGCACCGGAGCTCCGGCAGGGGTACGAGCGTTGCGACCCGCGCAACCCGAGGGCGCTGACAGCCGCGTTGGCTGCGGTCGCGAACTGCCGGGGGGCATTCGAGCATCCGCTGTACGTCGACGTGCGGAGCGAGTACTGCGCGCACGCGCGAAGCCGGATCCAGGGCTGCACGCGCTGTCTCGACCTGTGCCCGCCTGGCGCGCTGGCTCCCGCGGGCGATCATGTCGCACTCGACCCGCTCGTCTGTGCGGGCTGCGGGCTCTGCACGGCTGCTTGTCCGACGGGAACGCTCCGCTACGACCTCCCCGCCGAGGAGGCGTCGCTGCGGCGGCTGCGGGCAGCGTTGCAGGCGTGGAACGGTGCGGCCAGCGATGCCCCGTTCCTCCTCCTTTACGGCGACGGTTTTGGCGCCGAACTGGTGGAGGCAACACGGCAGCTGGGGGATGGAGTCCCGTCCGGATGGTTGCCGATCTCGTTGGGGGTCGCGTCGCAAACCGGCGCCGACGTGCTCGCGATGGCGCTGGCGTGGGGAGCGGCATACGTCGTGTGCGTCAGCAATCCGGCCCGCCCGGACACGCACCGCCCGATCGAAGACCAGATCGCGGTCGTGAACGCAATTACCGAAGCCCTCGGGTTCGGTGCCCGGGTCGCGCAGGTGGCGACGGCCGATCCCGATGCCCTGCTCGCGAAGATGCAGACCGTGGAAAGCACGGCAGACTGGCCGGTTGCCGAGTTCCTGCCGCTCGGCGAGCGGCGCGCCGGCGCGCTGCAGGCCATCCGCCACTTGCACGCGAACGCACCGCGCCCTCCCGACACCATCGTTCTGCCGAAGGATGCACCGTTCGGAGCCGTCGCCGTGGACCAGGATGCCTGCACCCTGTGCCTGGCTTGTGTCGGGGCCTGTCCGACCGGCGCGCTGCAGGCTGACCCCGACACCCCCCGGCTGGGGTTTCAGGAAGATGCGTGCGTCCAGTGCGGACTGTGTCGCGCGACCTGCCCGGAGCAGGCGATCACGCTGCATCCGCGGCTGCAACCGGCGCTCGCTCCCGGGGCGCGCCGCACGCTGCACGAAGAGCAGCCGTTTGCATGCGTGTCGTGCGGCAAGCCGTTCGGCGTGCGCCAGTCTATCGAACGCACGCTGGAACGGCTGGCCGGCCATCCGATGCTGGCGGCCGACCCCCGCCTGGCACGTCGTGTGAAGATGTGTGCTGACTGCCGGGTCATCGACCAGTTCCAAGACGCCTCTGCGGCCGGTGACCGCCCGCGTCCCAGGGTCCGGACCGCCGACGACTATCGGCGCGGGCCGGACGCGGTGGAGGGTGGCAAGCGTTCGAATGGCGGGCGGAAGTGATCCCTCGGATCGGCATCGTGGGATGGCAGGGAAGCGGCAAGACATCCCTGATCACCCGCATCATTCCCGAACTCGGTCGCCGCGGCCATACCGTCTCGACGATGAAGCACGCGCATGCGAGCTTCGAAATCGACCGACCCGGGAAGGACAGTTTCGTGCATCGTGAGGCGGGCGCGCACGAGGTGCTCGTGGCCTCCGGGCAGCGCTGGGCACTGATCCACGAGGAGCGTGATGTCGACCGGACCCCCGAACGGTTGATCGCCCGCATGGAACCGGTCGACGTCCTGCTCATCGAAGGCTGGAAGGGCGGCGCCCACAAGAAGATCGAGGTGCACCGCCCGGCGCTGCGGCGCCCCCTCCTCGCGACCGACGATCCCCAGGTCGTGGCGATTGCTGCCGATGCGCCCGTTCCAGGGTGCGGACGGCCAGTCCTCCCCCTCAATGACGAATCGGCCGTCGTCGACTTCGTGCTGGCTGAACTCGGCCTGTCGAACCGTGCAGCTTAAGGACGATTGCTTCGCGTTCGGCGGTGAGCTGATCCCGGTGGCGGAGGCCCATGCCGAGCTGGGCCGCCGCCTGCAGGTATGCACGCGGTCGGTCGACGTGCCGGTCGGCTCCTCGTCCGGTCGGGTTCTTGCCGACGACGTCGTCAGCGATCGTGACGTGCCGCCGCATGCGAACACAGCCGTTGACGGTTATGCATTCCGGTTCAGCGACCTGGGCGAGACGGCTGATGGCTGGCTGAAGTTGGTCGGAAGCGCGGGGGCCGGGCACCCCTGGGTGGGCGAACTGCCTCCCGGGGCTGCCGTGCGGGTGCTGACCGGGGCCGTCCTGCCGGCGGCCGCAGATACCGTGGTGATGGAGGAGGACGCCGACCTCCGGGGCCAGCGCGTGTTCGTGCCGGCCGGGCTGAAACGAGGGGCTAATGCGCGCTCCGCCGGCGAGGACCTCCAGGCCGGGGCGGCGGTGCTGCGCGCGGGCCGGCGCCTGGGCCCGGCGGAGGCGGGAGTCCTCGCGGCCCTCGGACGCACGTCGGTGAAGGTTCGCACGCGACTGCGGATCGCGGTCCTGTCGTCGGGCGATGAGCTCGCCGAGCCGGGCGGCGCACTCGGGACCGGCCAGGTCTACGACTCGAATCGGGCGATGCTGTGCGCGCTGGCCAGCGAAGCGGGGGCTGACGTCAGTGACCTCGGCATCATGGGAGATCGGGCCGAGGATGTGCGCGAGGCGTTCAGCCGGGCCGTCAGGCTTCACGACCTGCTCATCGTCTCCGGCGGGATGTCCGAGAGCGAGGAGGACCACGTGCGGCGCCTGCTGAACGACACCGGATCCCTCTATTTCTGGCGTCTGGCTGTCAAGCCGGGACGTCCTGTCGGCCTTGGACAATTCGCGGAGACACCGGTCGTGGGCCTTCCGGGCAATCCGGTCGCAGCTTTCGTGATGTTCCTCGTGGTCGCGCGGCCGGTGATCGCCCGTCTGGGGGGCGAGGACTGGACGTTTCCGTCCGGGGTGCCGGGAACCTGCGGGTTCACGTACCGGAAAAAGATCGGCCGCCGCGAGTTCCTGCGCGTGCGCCGGCACTCTGCAGAGCAGCCGGAAGTCCTCGAGCTGTTCCCCCGCGGGGGCGCCGGGATCCTTTCTTCGGTGGTATGGGCGGACGGGCTCGCAGTCCTGCCGGAGGATGTGGGCGAGGTACGTTTGGGCCAGCCGGTCAGCTGGATTCCATTCCGCGGGCTGCTGGATTGATCACTGCGGGCGCCGCCGGGAGCGCGGCCGGCGGCTGTCGCTTCGCGGAGACTCGGCGGCCGCACAATGAGGGCCAAGCCGTTCCCAAGGGGATCGGCGGCGCTCGGCCCGTCGTCGCTGAAGCCGTGCCGACGGCTCCCGGCGCCGATCCCTAGAGAACCGGGCCGTTCACCACCACGGCTGCGCGCTTTTGCAGCGAGCGCGCGATCCGCTCGGCCGGGAAGCCTAGCTGCGAGAGTCCGATGCCGACATCGAACACTTCCGTGTAATCGGCAATCAACCTGCTGCGAAACCGAAACCGGCCCATGCCCTCCATGGTGACCCGGGTGCCGCGGGCGCCCGGCAGCAGCGAATCGAAGTGGAACCGGTACGTCCCGTACGCCAGGCCGTTTCCTTCGCAGAGTTCCTTGTACGTCCAGTCCAGGTTTTCCGAATGCGCGTGAAAGTGATCGTCGATCATGGCCGCGATCGCGGCGCGCCCGCAGAACGCCCCGTAGAAGCCGTCATGGTAGACGCCATCATCGGTGAAGAATTCCGCGAGCCTGCGGCCAGGGCCGACACAGGCGGCCTCGGTAAAGCGGCCGATGAAGTCGGCAAGGTCAAGAGGGTTGTCGGAGATCGGAGGCATTGCAGTCCCTGTTGGCGGGCGCATCTCGGCACAGCCGTCTGAAGCACGAGGCTGGCTTGCTGATGGGCGCCGGATCAAGGCGTTGTCCGGCAGCATAGGTCGGCGGATTGGACTGTCCACGCGGCAGCAGCGGTTGCGGAAGCCGGGGACATGGGTTATGAAGCTGCGAATGATTGTTACTTGCAAAATCTTCGCGATACGTGCCATGACCGCGGCGCCGGTCCTTGCGATGACCGTGTCCCTGCTCGTGCCGGCGAACGCGGTATTGGCGGAATCGGTCAACTTGTACTCCGCCCGAAAGGAAGCACTGGTCCGACCACTGCTGGATGCGTTCACGGAGGCTACCGGCACCGAGGTCAGGTTGGTGACGGCAAAGGGCGGCCAACTCCATCAGCGGTTGCTGGCCGAGGGAGAGAATTCGCCGGCGGACGTCCTCCTCACCGTGGATGCCGGCAATCTCTGGCGCGCAGCCGAAGCCGGACTGTTGCGGACGGTGAGCTCGCCGTACCTCGATGCCAACGTGCCGGAGACCTACCGTGACCCGGACGGTCGGTGGTACGGCCTCAGCCTCCGCGCACGCGCCATCGTGTATGCGGCCGAACGGGTCAGCGACACGGACCTCGCCGACCACCTCGACGGGTACCTCGGGCTGGCTGATCCGGTCTGGCGCGGGCGGATCGCCGTCCGCTCCAGCAATTCGATCTACAACCAGTCCCTGATCGCCGCGGTCATCGCGAACTACGGACCTGAGGTCGCCGAGCGGTGGGCGCACGGACTCGTGGAAAATTTCGCCCGACCTCCGAGCGGCGGTGACCGGGACCAAATCCGCGCGGTGGCGGCGGGCGAGGCCGATCTCTCGATCGTGAACAGCTACTACTACGCGGTGCTGCTCGGTTCCGACGATGCGGACTGGTTGGCCGGCACGGCCATCTACTTTCCGGCTGACGCGCAGATGGGCGCCCATGTCAACGTCAGCGGGGCTGGCGTCGCCCAACACGCGCCGCATCCTGGTGCGGCGCTGGAACTCATCGAGTTTCTGGCCTCGCCGGAGGCGCAGTCGCTCTACGCGGAACTGAACCACGAGTTCCCGGTGCACCCCGATGTGGGACCGAGCGGGGTCGTTGCGGAGTGGGGGAGTATCGCGACCGACGACATACCGGTCGTCCAGTTCGGCCGACTGAATCCCGATGCGGTGCGAATCGCTGATCGCGCGGGGTGGAACTAAGCGCATGCGCCTGGCCAGAATCCGCCGCCTGGGCCATGCGGGACGGCGGATTCGGTCGCTGAACGGCTGGACCTGGACAGCTTCCGGCGCGTCGCTCCTGCTGGTCGCGCCACTGTTGGTGGTCCTGTTCGGGGCGGCCGGCCCGGCCAACGATCTCTGGCCGCACCTGGTCGATACGGTGCTCGCCGGGTACGTCGTCAATACCGTCGGCATCGCGTTCGGCGTGGCCGCGGGAACGGCGGTCCTCGGGGTCGGCACGGCATGGCTGATCGCCATGTGCGACTTCCCCGGTCGCTCGATGTTCGCCTGGGCGCTGATCCTGCCCCTTGCACTGCCCGGCTACGTAGCCGCTTTCGTCTACGGCGACCTGCTCGAGTTTGCCGGGCCGGTCCAGACCGCACTGCGCGACGGGTTCGGCTGGGTCAAGGACGACTACTGGTTTCCGGCGGTACGCTCGCCGCTGGGGGCAATCGCGGTGCTGTCGCTCGTGCTCTACCCCTACGTGTACCTCCTGGTGCAGACGGCGTTCGCGACGCAGTCGGCCACGCTGATCGAGACCGGCCGGCTGCTCGGGCGGGGTCCGCTCACGATCTTTCGGACCCTGGCCATTCCCCTGGCCCGGCCGGCGCTGGCCGCTGGCTGCGCGCTCGCAGTCATGGAGACGCTGAACGACATCGGGGTGGCCGAATTGTTCGGCATCGGAACCTTCACTACCGGCATCTACCGAGCCTGGTTCGGACTCGGGGATGTCGGTGCAGCCGCGCGGCTGGCGACAGTGCTGCTGCTGGTCGTGCTTGCCGTCCTCTGGGCGGAGCGGCGGCTTCGGCGAACCATCCGGTACCATCCCGAGAACGACCGAAGTCGGCCGGTGAGCCGGTATGCACTGCGCGGCCGCCGCTCGGTCCTGGCCATCGTCTGTTGTGCCCTTCCGGTTGGCCTGGGGTTCGCATTGCCGGCCGCCGTTCTGATCTGGTGGCATGTTCGCGCCGGTGCCCCGGTCGACCCGGCATTTGTCGGAATAGTCTTCAATACCCTCGGCCTGGCGCTTGGCGCCACCGTGCTGACGGTGGGTATCGCGGGGCTCGTCGTGTTCGGTCTCCGCCTTGACCCGGCGATCGTGCGGCCGTTCGCCAGGACGGCGGGCGCGGGGTACGCGATCCCCGGCGTGGTCGTTGCGGTTGGCATCCTCGGCCTCTGCTCGCTGCTTGATCACGCACTCGATAGCGCGAGCCACGCCATGTTTGGCACTGGCACCGGACTGCTGTTGTCAGGATCCGTGGCTGTTCTCCTGTTTGCTTACGCAGTCCGCTTCCTGGCGGTATCGATGAACGCTCTGGAAAGCTCCTACCACCGAATACCAGGCAGCCTCGACGCCGCGGCCCGGACCCTCGGCGTGTTTCCACGCGGCATATTGCTGCGGGTGCACGTCCCGCTTCTGCGGAGCGGTGTTGCGACGGCCGCCGCGCTGGTCTTCGTCGAGGTCATGAAGGAGCTGCCCGCTACGTTGATCCTGCGGCCGTTCGACTTCAACACCCTTGCCGTCCGGGCGTTTGAAATGGCCGACGAGGAACGGATCGCCGATGCTGCCCTGCCGGCCCTTGCGATCGTTGCGGCCGGTCTACTCCCGCTGATCGTGTTGTCGCGCCGGTTTCGGCAGCCGCAGATCCGAGCCGAAGCCCCCTCGTGACGGATGAATCCATCTGACCTGCCTCGGCGCGTCGGGGCAGGGCAGCCCGTCCTTCCCGAGGCCGCGGTGCTAACGATCTGCCGAGCATCCCGCCGAAATTGCCTGACCACGTGCAGCCATTGATTCTTGGGGCACCGGGATGCAATTGTCACTCGGTCGGAAGCGCGGAATTACCTCCGATGACAAGCGGAACCAGGCGTGGCTTGGAAGTCAGGGGTCTGTCGGTGCGGTCGCAGACCGACGACCGGAACCTGATCGCGGATGTGTTCCTGGACGCACGCCACGGTGAAGTCCTGTGGATCGTGGGGCCGTCCGGAGCCGGCAAGACCACGCTGCTGCGGGCCATCGCCGGAATCGAGCACATTCACGGCGGCTCGATCGTCGTGGATGGCCGGGTCCTGGCAAACAGTGCCGTCGAGGTCCCGCCGGAGGAACGGCGGGTCGGGATGGTGTTCCAGAATGCTGCTCTGTTCCCGCATCTCAACGCTGCCGACAACGTGGCGTTCGGCCTGAACGGCGGCGCTCGCCTTGCGCGCACGTCACGGGCGCAGGAGTTGCTGGAGCGGGTCGAATTGGCCGGCGTTGCCGATCGGCTTCCGCACACGCTGTCAGGCGGCGAGGCGCAGCGGGTGGCGCTGGCACGCGCGCTGGCCACCGACCCGGACGTCATGCTGCTCGACGAGCCGTTTTCGGGCCTTGATCCCCAGTTGCGCACCGATCTGGCGGCAGCGACCTGCCGCGTCCTGAGAGAATCCGGGACCGTCGCTGTGCTCGTTGGCCACAACCCGGAAGACGCGATGCGGTTCGCCGATCGGATCAGCGTGATGCAGGGCGGCACGGTCCTGCAACTCGGCACTCCGCACGAGATCTATGCCCACCCCGCTAATGCATTTTGCGCCGGCATCCTGGGGCATGTGAATCGGTTTCCGGTGCAGGTGCACCGTGGCCGCGTGGAGACGCCGTTCGGACCGGTTGAGGCGCCAGGTCTTGCTGACGGCAGCGCGGCCGAACTTCTCATTCGTGAAGAGGGCCTGTTGCTGGGTGAGGGCACATTGGCCAGCGTCGGTAGCGTGCGCCTCCTCGGCGCGCTGGCGGTGGTCGAGATCAGGCCGTCCGGCGAGGAGATGATTTTCCACGCCCGCGTGCCTGCGGACGCCGCCCCGGCGCCGGGTTCGGAAGTCGGGATACGGCTCGATCCGGCGCGCGCTTTCGTGTTTCCGGTAGGCAGGTGATTGTTGCGGAACTCCGCATCTTTGCCATACTAAGTCTCGCGGGTTGCGTCCCCCAACCATGGCGCAGTCGGAGGTTCTAGGGCCATGGGCATTGGCATTTGGCAGGTCATCCTGATCCTTGCGATCGTTCTCATCCTCTTCGGCGCTGGCAAGTTGCCGCGGGTGATGGGCGATCTGGCAAAGGGCATCAAAAGTTTCCGCTCCGGTATGAAGGAGGAGGTCGCCGGTGACGCCGACGACCCGAAGGAAGTGGCGCACGAAGCAACTGTTGCTGCCGATGACGCCGCGCCCTCGGCCGCCGCCGCAGCGAAAGCCGACGAAACGGTCAAATCGTAACGGCACGGCCCAGCGTGCCCCGAGGCTTTGATGCTCGACATTGGCTGGACGGAAGTCCTTGTCATCAGTGTGGTGGTGCTCTTTGTCGTCGGGCCCCGGGACATACCGAAAGTTCTCCGAACGGTGGGGCAGTGGGCCGGGAAAATCCGGGCGCTGGCCAAGGAATTCCGTGAATCCGTCGACGATGCCGTCCGCGAGGCCGAGCTTGACGAGGTCCGCAAGACCGTCGAGGCGGCCCGGGGCGGATTTCGCGACGAGATCAGGGCCACGGTAGACCCGGGCGGCGAGCTCACGCGCTCGCTGCAGGACGTCCGGGTGCCGTCCGAATCGAAGAAGCCCGGGAACGCGACCGCGGAGGAGGAGGACGCGCCGGCCGAGCCGGTCGCAGCTCCACTCAGCCCGCCGCCGGCGCGCCCGCCGACCGTGTCGGGCGGTACGCCGGTTCCGCAGCCGGCCGGAGCGACCGCCCGCGCCCAGTCAGAGACCAAGGAAGCCGCCTCTCGTCCGGTCGGATTGCGCCATCTCGGCGCGACCGACCCCGAACCGGGCAAGGACGAGGCATAGTTTCCGCATATGGCGTCGCGCACGGATCGAGATGAAGCGGAGATCGAAGCCTCCAGGGCACCGTTAATCGACCACCTCATCGAACTGCGGGACCGTCTGAAGTGGGCGGTCATCGCGTTCTTTGTTTGCTTCGTGATCGCCTACGTCTTTGCCGAGGACATCTACGCCTTCCTGGTGAGACCCCTCGCGAAGATCTACGAACAGCGCGGCGTCGAAAATCCGCGCATGATCTATACGGCCCTGACCGAGGCGTTCTTCACTTACCTGAAGGTGTCGTTCTACACCGCGCTGTTCGTTTCCTTCCCGGTCATCGCGACGCAGCTCTACAAGTTCGCGGCCCCCGGCCTGTACCGGACCGAACGCCATGCCTTCCTGCCGTTCCTGGTGGCGACACCCGTGCTGTTCGCTCTGGGCGCCGCGCTGGTCTACTCGTTCATCTTTCCACTCGCCTGGTCGTTCTTTCTCTCGTTCCAGACTGCACCCGTCGATACCGGCCTGGCGATTGAGCTCGAGGCGAAGGTCAACGAGTACCTCTCGCTTGTCCTGAAGCTCATGTTCGCCTTCGGGCTGGCATTCCAGCTGCCCGTCGCCATCACCCTGCTGGCGCGGGCCGGACTCACGACTGCGGATGCCCTGCGCCGACGGCGAAAATATGCGGTCGTAATCGCCTTCGTCGGGGCGGCCCTCCTGACGCCCCCGGACCTGATCAGCCAGGTCGGCCTCGGAATTCCTATCATCGTCCTGTTCGAGATCTCGATCCTCCTGGCTGCAGCCATGGAGCGCCGCTACGCGCGGGGCGAGGATGAGGATCTCGCCGACAACGAGGGCGACGATCCGGACGACGGCCCGGACGACGGTGGGCCGGACGATGACATTCCGGAAACCGACTACCACATGGGCAGGTAGGCGGGCACGTCATGTTTGCGATGGCGTGGATTCGTGAGCACCCGGATGCGTTCGACGCCGGGTTGGCGCGCCGCGGGCTCGCACCGCGGGCGACCGCCGTCCTTGAGCTTGATGCCCGGCGGCGCAAGTGCCTGACCGACCTGCAGGCGGCGCAGACCGAGCGGAATACGGCCAGTCGCGAGATCGGTGTGCGGAAGGCTGCCGGCGACGATGCGGCCGAGCTGATCCAGCGGGTAGGCTCGCTGAAGAAAGCCATCCCCGAACTCCAGGAACGCGCGGACCAGCTGGGTGCCGAACTCCGCGAGCAGCTTGCGGAACTCCCCAATCTGCCGGCCGCTGAGGTCCCGGACGGCCCCGACGAGCGAGCCAACCGCGAGCTTCGCCGCTGGGGCGAGCCGCCCGCGTTCGCCTTCGAGCCTCGGGATCATGTGGCCCTGGGCGAAGCGCTCCGGCTGATGGATTTCCAGCGTTCGGCCCGCATGTCGGGTGCACGGTTCGTGATCCTCTCAGGCGCGCTGGCCCGACTGGAGCGCGCCCTGACCACCTTCATGATGGACCTGCAGACCGAGGAGCACGGCTATCAGGAAGTGAGCCCGCCGACGCTCGTCCGCGAAACCGCGCTGTACGGAACCGGCCAGTTGCCGAAGTTCGCGGAGGATCTGTTTCACACGACGGATGGACGGTGGCTCATACCCACCGCGGAGGTGCCGCTGACCAACCTGGTCGCAGACGAGATCCAGGACGGTGCCGTCCTGCCGCTCCGGTATACCGCCCTGACGCCGTGCTACCGGGCGGAGGCAGGGGCCGGCGGCCGCGACAACCGCGGCATGATCCGCATGCACCAGTTCAGCAAGGTCGAGCTGGTTTCCGTCACGCAGCCCGAGGAATCCGACGCGGAGCTGGAACGGATGACCGGCTGTGCCGAAGCGGTCTTGCAGCGCCTCGGGCTCGCGTACCGGGTGGTCCTTCTGTCGAGCGGCGACATGGGCTTTGCCGCGTGCCAGACGTACGACCTTGAGGTCTGGCTGCCGGGTCAGCAGGCGTTCCGGGAAATATCGAGCTGCTCCAACTGTGGGGATTTTCAGGCCCGCCGCATGAATGCGCGGTTTCGCAGTCCAGACTCGGGGGAGCTTCGATTCGTCCACACGCTGAACGGTTCAGGTGTGGCCGCCGGTCGGCTGCTGATCGCCGTAATGGAGAACTACCAGGCAGCCGACGGCTCCATCACGGTCCCCGCTGCCCTGCAGCCCTATCTGGGCGGCCTCGACCGGATTTCCGCCGCCTCCGATTGAAACCGGCTATCGCACCCACAGGAGACCCTCGATGGAGTATGTGAACTTTGGACGCACGGGTACCAAAGTGTCGAAGCTTTGCCTCGGCATGATGACGTTCGGCACGCCAGGCTGGCGCGACTACGTGATGGAGGAAGGGCCCAGCCGACCGATCATCAAGGCGGCTGTGGACGCCGGCATCAATTTCTTCGATACCGCGAACGTCTATGCACTGGGGGGCAGCGAGGAAGTCACGGGCCGGGTGCTGGGGAGCCTCCTTCGGCGCCACGAGTACGTGCTGGCAACCAAGGTGTTTCAGCGCATGGGCGACGGTCCGAACGACGGTGGCCTGTCACGCAAGCACATCATGGAAAGCATCGACGCATCGCTCGGTCGACTCGGCACCGACTACGTTGACCTCTACATCATTCACCGCTGGGATTACGAAACTCCGATCGAGGAAACGATGGAGGCGCTGCACGACGTCGTGCGCGCCGGAAAGGCGCTGTACGTCGGGGCGTCCAGCATGTACGCCTGGCAGTTCATGAAAGCCCAGGCGGTGGCGCGGCAGCACGGCTGGACTCCGTTCGTGTCGATGCAGAATCACTACAACCTGATCTATCGGGAGGAAGAGCGGGAGATGATCCCGCTTTGCCTCGATCAGGGCATTGCCGTCACTCCCTGGAGCCCGCTGGCCCGAGGCTTTCTCGTGGGCAACCGGCACCGCCAAGGAGGAGGCGGCACCGTCCGCGCCAAGACCGACGACATCGCCCAGAGCATGTACTACCGGGACCTTGACTTCGCGATCGCCGACCGGGTTGGAGAAATTGCTGAGCGTCTGGGAGCCTCCCGCCCGGAGATAGCCCTCAGCTGGCTGTTGGCGCAACCGGCCGTTACCGCACCGATCGTCGGGGTGTCGAGCCAGGAACAGCTGGCCACGCTGTTGAAGGCAGTCGACCGAACGCTCGATGCAGGCGATCTGGAGTATTTGGAAGAACTCTACGAGCCGCGCGCCGTCGCCGGGCATTCCTGAGTCTGGATTGGCGGATGGGGAGGGATTCGAACCCCCGGATTCCTTGCGGAATCGCCGGTTTTCAAGACCGGTGCTTTCGACCACTCAGCCACCCATCCGGTTGGTGCAGCCGGCGCGAAGACTACGGCGATAACGTGACACCTGCCAACGTCTGATCCCGCAAGCCGGCACCGCCCGGCGCATGTCCATCTGAGCAGCGAGCCCCGCCAAGAACCTATGAGCAGCAGCCAACAAACCATACCCGTCGGCGATCTGGTCGCCGATTTTCTCGATGCGATCGGGGTTGCCACCGTGTTCGGCGTGGTCTCGATCCACAACATCCCAATACTGGACGCCATCGGACGCCGGAACGCGATCCGTTTCGTGATGGGGCGTGGCGAGGCCGGCGCCGGGCACATGGCAGATGCCTATGCCCGCGTATCGGGCGGGCTCGGTGTCCTGGTCACGAGCACGGGCCCGGGAGCGGCGAACGCTTCGGGGGCCCTGGTCGAAGCCGGGTTTGCCGGCACGCCGTTGCTGCACCTGACCGGCCAGACTGCGAGCGGTTATCTGGACCGCGGCCAGGGCCCGGTGCATGACGTGCCGGATCAGCTCGGCATGCTTGACTCGGTATCCAAGGCGGCATTTCGGGTGCGGAGTACGGAGACTGCCTTCGGGACGCTCGTGCAGGCCGCCACCTTGGCGCTGACGCCGCCGACCGGCCCGGTCAGCGTCGAGATTCCGATCGATATTCAGCGGGACACGCTCACCCGGCCGGGGGAATTGGAATTCCTGTCCCTGCCGGTACCGCGTCCCGATCCCGGTGCGACAGCCGGCCTCGATGCGATCGCAGCACGGGTCGCGAACGCGCGCCGCCCGCTGCTATGGACCGGCAACGGAGCCAAGCATGCTCGCGCCGCGGTGGAACGCTGGCTGCAGCTCGGCATCCCGTTGGCGACGAGCTGGAACGGCCGCGGCGTCGTGCCGGAAGAGAGTCCGCTGGTCCTCGGTCCCCTCATGACCACGCCCGAGTGCGTCGAGTTCCTGGGCTCCGTCGATCTCCTGGTGGTCGCCGGGTGTCGACTTCGTGGACAGGAAACCGTCGACATGAGCATGCCGCTTCCGGAAAGCCGGATTCACATTGACGTGAACCCCATGGCGTCCGGGCGCACGTACAGCGCTGACCTCTTTCATGTGGGCGAGGCCGGGGCGGCCCTCGATGCCATCGCCGGGCGACTTGAAGCGGTATCGCTCTCGATCGACGCCGGGCACGCCGCTGCGGTTACTGAAACCAGGGATCGGGCAGTGGCCAGCTATGTGGACGGACTGAATGCGTACCGGGAATTCCCGGCCCGCCTGCGCGAAGCGATACCACGGGATGCCGTCTGGGTTCGCGACATCACGCTCGCGAACAGCACGTGGGGTAACCGGATTTTCCCGCTCAGCGATCCGCGCACAAACGTCTTTCCGGTTAGCGCGGCGATTGGCCCGGGGCTGCCGTTCGGCATCGGCGCGGCCATTGGGGCCAAGGGCCGGAAGGTCGTCTCCATGTGCGGAGACGGCGGTTTCTGTCTCAGCCTGGCCGAGGTGTGGACCGCGGTGCAGGAGCAGTCGGACGTCGTCTTCGTCGTCATGAACGACAACGGATACGGCGTGATCCGGCACATCCAGGACGCGCTGTACGGCGGCCGGCACTTCTTTGGCGATCTTCTGGCCCCGGATTTTCAGCAGTTGGCGGCGCTGGCCGGGCTGCACTTTGCGCGGGTACAGGCGGTGGATCAGCTTGACGGGGCCATGCGGGAGGCGCTGGCGGTAAGTGGGCCGGCGCTGGTCGAGATCGACATGGCGGCGATCGGTGAGTACCCGCGCTACTTCAGGCCCCCGCCGTACACGCGACAGAGTGACCGGACAAGTTCCTGAGGCGACACAAGATCGCAACTACGGCCCCGGTGGGGTTTGATGGTTCGTGCGACTGGCGCCGGTCCCCGGCTCGTCGTGCGTCGGGGAATGCCCCTCCTGCTACCCGTCGATAGCCGCGAACTGCCTCAGGACTTCCTGGTGCATTAACCGCTCGAACGCGTCTTCCTTGGGCGCCGCCTCGATGCGCGCAAGCAGTTCCTCGGCCTGACCTCGGAAGTCGTCTGCATCGAGCTGCAAGAGCCCGATGGCATAGCCGGCCATCACGATGACATTGTCGGGTGCGAGTTCCGTCGCGCGCTGGAAGTGGGCGAGCGCCGCATCTTCGCTGGCGCCGTAGATCACGGCACCCAGGAAACCGGCCGCATCGATGATCTTGGCGTGCCAGCCGCCGACCGCCAGATGCCCGTACACGAAGTCGGGATCAATCTCGAGGCCCCGTTTCATCGACTCGATCGTCTTCTCGGCGTAGCCGCCACTCAAGGCCTGGGTGGTCGGAAGCGTTTCCGCGTACCGTCCCATGGCATGCGCCAACTCCTGATGCGCGAGCTTGTTTGAGTCGTCGAGTTCGACGGCTCGCTCGCCCAGACCGACGGCCCGGGAGAGCACAGCCTGCTTCTCTTCCTTCGTCTCGGCGAGATGATGCCCGTAGATCGCCAGGGCTTGCGCGGCCAGGGCATACCCTTCCGACGTGCCGATCGCCTCGCCAAGATCCGCCGCCTCGAGGAACCTGCCCTCGAAACGGGCCGTCGTCACGTCTTCGATGGTCTGCGCGGCGGCTGCTCCCGAGGCCACGATGACGATTGCGAGCAGCGCGAACGGTCTTGCAAGTTTGGCCACAGGACACCTCTGGGGTTGCGTCATGGATGGGCACGGATTGTACCGGCTGCCGCGCCTCGTTCCACCGTGGTCGCCTCGCCGCATCAGGGAGCATCCGCGACTCGGGACCCGCATGCCGTGGTGTCCAGGCTTGCGTCGCCGCCCGTGCAGCGCGAAGACGAGCGAAATCGGGCACCGGAGTTCGCCCCAACGCGTCAGACGGCTAGCTGGATGGCGGTCGCAAATGTTCGGCCGCATATCGCCGGCGCGATGCGGCTCCGGCTATCGCATCGCTGGAACCGCACTCGCTAGAGTGCGGTTCGGATGAACGGCACCATGACACAACCTGCGCTCCTCGCCATCGATCAGGGGACCAGCAGCAGCCGGGCCATCGTGTTCGGCCTCGACGGGAGCCCGCTGATAGTCGCCCAGGAAGCGATCGCTTCACGGTATCCCGCTGACGGTTGGGTCGAGCAGGATCCTGAGGAGATTTGGCGCGCTACGCTCTCGACGTGTCGTGCCGCCGTTCGCGCCGCGGACGACCAGGGACTGGCGATCGTCGCTGCCGGTATTGCCAATCAGCGCGAAACGACGCTGGTGTGGGACCGAGTCACGGGCCGACCTGTCTACAACGCGATCGTCTGGCAGGACCGCCGGGGGGCGACACGCTGCGCCGAACTTCGACGAGAGGGGCTTGCGCCGGCGATTTCGAGGGCGACCGGCCTGGTTCCAGATTCCTATTTTTCCGCGACCAAGCTCGAATGGTTGCTCGGGCACGTCGGGGCGAACGGTGCGGGGGCCCCAAGTGACGCCCTGGCGTTCGGGACGATTGACAGCTTCCTGCTGTGGCGCCTTACCGGCGGCCGCGTGCACGCGACCGACGCCACCAACGCTTCGCGCACCATGCTGTTCAACATCGCTACCCAGCAATGGGACCCGGATCTGCTTCAGCTGTTCGGGGTAGCCCGTTCGGTGCTGCCGGAAGTCCGGGACAGCGTGGCCGACTATGGAACGATCGATGCCGCATTGTTCGGAGACGGGATCCCGATCTGCGGCGTGGCCGGTGACCAGCAGGCGGCGGCGGTGGGCCAGGCATGCTTCTCGCCGGGCATGGCCAAGTGCACGTACGGAACGGGCGCGTTCCTGCTGATCAACGTCGGGAGCGATCTGCCGGAACCCGGGGGCGGGCTGCTGGGGACCGTAGGTTCCCGAATCGGAAATCAGGTCAGCTACGCCATCGAAGGCACAATCTTCAATGCCGGCGGCACGATGCAGTGGCTAAGCAAAACCCTTCGGCTGGTGGCTGATCCTGCCCGATCCTCCGGGTTGGCCGGGACGGTGCAGGACAACGGCGGAGTCGTGCTGGTACCGGCATTTACCGGATTGGGGGCGCCGCACTGGGATCCGGAAGCACGCGGCGGGGTCTTCGGTTTGACGCGTGATACGACGCCGGCGCACATCGTGCGCGCGGGTCTGGAAGCGGTCGCCTACCAGACCCACGATCTGGTTTCGGCAGCCGGCGGGCTCGGCCGGGACGGTCGGCTTCGGGTCGACGGGGCAATGGCCAACAACGACTGGCTCATGCAGTTTCTCGCGGACACCCTTGACGCGCCCGTGGAGCGGCCGCTGGTGAGCGAGACGACCGCTCTCGGGGCGGCTTTCTTGGCGGGCCTCGGCGCCGGGATCTACGGCGATACCCGGGAGTTGAGAAGGCTTTGGAAGGAAGACCGCTGCTTCGAACCGACCGGCGCCGATCCTTCCGCCGACCTTGCGCTTTGGCAGGAATGTGTCCAGCGCGTGCGGCGGACCGGCGACGCCGTGTCCTGAGCGACCCGCCGGATCCGGCGTCGGTCGACGGGCCATCGTTCGGCTGGCCGCGCCGTCCCGCTTGCAAAATTCGTTCGTTGCGCCTAGACGAAGGCCAGTACTCACACGGGATCGGCCCGGCGTTGTCTGCGCCCGGCCTTCCGGTGCCGGATTTCCGGTTTCTCCCGTGGCGGCTCAACCGGATAAAGGAGCTCCCGAGTGTCCATTCCTCACTTCACGATGCGCCAGCTCCTGGAAGCTGGCGTGCACTTCGGTCACATGGTTCGCCGATGGAATCCACGGATGGCCCCGTTCATCCACAGCGAACGTGACGGCATACACATCATCGATCTGCAGCAGACCGTGCCGATGCTGTACGCGGCCCTGGCGTTTCTGCGGGAAGTCGCGGCCGGCGGGGGCCGCGTCCTGTTCGTCGGCACCAAGCGGCAGGCACAGCGCCCAGTTGAAGAGCACGCCCTGCGGTGTGGTCAGCACTACGTCAACCAGCGCTGGCTTGGCGGCATGCTGACCAACTGGAAGACGATCTCCAAATCCATCGACCGCCTGAAGCAAATGGAACAGCGGTTGGAGGAAGATGAGGGCAACCTCCCAAAGAAGGAGGTACTGAACCTGCAACGTCAGCGCGTGAAACTGCTCCGCTCGCTCGGCGGAATCCGTGAAATGGGCGGGCTGCCGGACGCCATGGTGGTCGTTGATACCAATCACGAGCGCATCGCCGTAGCCGAGGCCAGGTCACTGGGGATCCCTGTTATCGCCGTCCTGGACACGAATTCAGACCCGGTGGGGATCGATTACCCGATCCCGGGCAACGATGACGCCACGCGCGCGGTGATTCTGTACTGCGAGCTGGCCGCCAACGCAGTGCTGGGCGGGCTGGAAGAGGAGCAGAAGCTGGCCGGAGTTGATGTCGGCGCATCGGAGGAGGGAGGCGTTGGAGACACGTCGCTCGATGTGGGCGACGAGACGGCCGAGGCCGACACGACGGCTCCGGCAGCACTGGCTGCCGATGCGGCCGTACCCGTGGAGCCCCCGGGCGAAGCCGCAGCGACCGCACCCGTCAATTCCTCTGATGAAGCGGAACCGGCGGCAGCAGGCACCGGAGACGAGACGGTGCCTGAGGAGGCCGGATCGGCAGAGGTCGCGTCCGAGGAGGCCGGATCGACAGAGGTCACGTCCGAGGAGGCCGGGTCGGCAGAGGCTGCACCCGAGGAGACTGTCTCGCCCGAAGCGGCCGTGCAGGAAACGGTCGGGGAGACAGAACAATGACCCAGATTTCTGCAGCGCTGGTCAAGCAGCTTCGAGAGAAAACCGGCTCCGGCATGATGGACTGCAAGCGCGCGCTGGCGGAAACCGACGGCGATCTGGAGGCGGCACAGGACTGGCTGCGCGCAAAGGGTATCGCCGGAGCCGAGAAGAAGGCGGGGCGGGCTGCCGCCGAGGGACTGGTGGGTCTCCGTGTGGACGGCAACCGGGCGGCATTGGTTGAAGTCAATGCCGAAACCGACTTTGTCGCGCGGAATGCAGAATTCCAGGCCTTTGTTCGCGAGGTTGCCGAGGCAGGGCTGGACGCCGGCGGTGACGTCGAGGTGCTTGCTGCGTCGCGGTTGGCCGGGGGCGCGACGGTAGCCGAGCGGGCGATCGAGGTGAGCGCCCGCACCGGCGAGAACATTGTGGTGCGCCGCACCGAGTCGGTCGCGATCGAGCGCGGACTGATCGGGAGCTACATGCACGGTTCCGTCGTGCCTGGCCTCGGACGCATCGGGACGCTGGTCGCGGTTGAGACCGACGGGGATCCGGTCGGCCTTGAAGAGTGCGTCAAGCAGCTTGCCATGCATGTGGCCGCCGCCAGGCCGCAGGCAATCCGTCGCGACGACCTCGATCCCGCATTGATCGAGCGGGAGCGGGCCGTGCTCCTGGAACAGGCGAGGGAAAGCGGCCGGCCGGACCATATCATCGAGAAGATGGTCGATGGCCGGATGCGAAAGTTCTATGGCGAGGTGGTGCTCACCGAGCAGGTGTGGGTCATCGACAACAAGACAAAGGTCAGCGATGCCCTCGCCTCGGCCGCGAAGGAAGCGGGAGTAGGGGCTGAACTGTCCGGCCTCGCCTGTCTCGTGCTCGGTGAGGGCGTCGAGAAGCGGGAGTCCAATCTGGCCGCCGAGGTTGCCGGTACGCTCAAGGGATGATCGGCCCGGCGATCGCCGGTGGTGAAGGGGACCGATGGGCGCGAGCAGAGGGACCAGGGCGAAAACGGTAGCGCTCCCGCCGGGGCCGTACTATCGCCGGGTGCTGGTGAAGCTGTCCGGTGAGGCTTTCGCAGGTCCGCAGGGCTACGGGATCGACGGCGAGAAGGTAAGCCACATCGCCAGAGAGGTACGGTCGGTCTACCGCCTCGGCGTCCAGGTCTGCATTGTGATCGGGGCGGGCAATATTTTCCGCGGCGCAGAGAGCAAGCTGCAGTACCTTGACCGTCCCACGGCGGACGAAATGGGAATGCTGGCGACCGTCATCAACGGACTGGCGCTGCACAGCGCCCTGCGGGCACACAACATCAAGGCGCACGTGATGTCCGCAATTTCCATGCCGGAGATTTGCCAGCCATTCGTGCGCTGGCAGGCGCACACCTATCTTGAACAATCAGAGGTGCTGGTGTGCGCCGCAGGCACCGGGTCCCCGCTGTTTACCACCGATACTGCGGCCGCCGTACGTGCAGCGGAACTGCGGTGCGACGCGATCTTCAAGGGAACGCAGGTGGACGGGGTCTACGATTCCGATCCGCATCGCAACCCGAACGCCAGGCGATTTCCATGGATATCGTACCAACATGCCCTTGCAAAGAATCTCAAGGTGATGGATTCGGCCGCGCTGTCGATCGCCCGGGACGCAAAGATCCCAATCCTGGTCTTCTCCCTTGAAGGGACCAATGCACTTGTCGATGCCGTGCAGGGCCAAGGGACGTTTACGATGGTCAGCGACGAGCCACGCCACTTGGTGCTGCACGACCGGCGGGTCGGCGAGAAGGCCTTCGGTATGATGGGCGCTGAGGAAGGCTGACTACCATGACCGATTCGAATCTCGCCGACGCCAAACGACGCATGGAAGGCGCCATTCGTGTTCTCAAGGAAGAGTTCTCCGGGCTACGCTCCGGGCGCGCCCACACGAGCCTGCTGGAACCCATCCAGGTCGAAGCGTACGGACAGACCATGCGGCTTGCCGAGGTGGCGACCGTTGGCGCACCGGAAGCACGACTCCTGACCGTCCAGGTATGGGACCAGGGCAACGTCAAGGCAGCCGAGCGGGCCATCCGTGAATCGGATCTCGGGCTCAATCCCATCACGGAAGGAACCCTCCTCCGGGTTCCGCTGCCGGAACTGACGGAAGACCGGCGCAAGGAGTTCGCAAGGACTGCTGACCGGTATGCCGAGCAGGCCCGGGTTGCCATTCGAAATGTCCGCCAGCACGTGATGCAGGGTCTTCGCAACGCGCAGCGGGAGGGAACGCTGTCGGAGGACGAGCACCGTCGAGAAGGCGATGAGGTGCAGAAACTTACCGATGATTTTGTCGGGCAGGTCGACCAGTTGGTAGCAGTCAAGCGGCAGGAAATTCTGCAGGTGTGATTCGGAAGACCGGCCCTCGAGTTCCGGAGGGCGCGCGGGCCGATCAGCCCACCGGGAGCCCTGCGCACGTTGCCGTGATCATGGACGGCAATGGCCGTTGGGCCGTGCAGCGCGGGTTGGCCCGTGTCGACGGACATCGGAAGGGCGCGGATGCCGTTCGCGAGACGATTGCCGGCGCAATCGCCTGCGATGTGCGCTATCTGACGCTCTACGCGTTCTCAACCGAGAACTGGAAGCGGCCCCGCAGCGAGATCGAGGTGCTGATGTCGCTCATGGTCCGGCATGTGCATTCCGAAATGGAGGCACTGGCGGAACAGAACGTGCGGGTGACGTTTATCGGTGAGCGGGCGCAGCTTCCGGCGGAGGTGTCGGAAGGCATGGAGATGTTGGAGGACCACACATCCTCGAATGACGGCCTGCAGGTGATCGTCGGACTGAACTACAGCGGTCGCAGCGAGCTGGCCTGGGCATTTCGCCAGCTGCTTCGGGACGCCATCGAAAGGCATATCGATCCCTCGGACCTGAACGAGAGAGATCTCGGCCAACGGCTGATGACCGCCGGCGTGCCGGATCCCGACCTCGTGATCCGAACGGGGGGTGAGCACCGGATTTCCAATTTCCTATTGTGGCAGATCGCGTACTCCGAACTGTATTTCACGTCCATTCTCTGGCCGGATTTCACCCGCCAGGACTTTCAGAACGCGATCGCGGCATATACGTGCAGGCGACGCCGGTTCGGCGGGATCGATGCGTAGGGCCGCCCGGGTGGAACTGGCTGTCCGCATGGCGTCAGCGGCTGTGCTGGTGCCCCTTGCACTGGTTCCGGCGTGGACGGGTGGATGGCCGCTGGCGCTGCTGCTCATCCTGGCGGGCTGGAGAATCGTTTTCGAATGGTTCTACATGCAGGGTAAACGTGGCCTGGCGGCGCAGCTTCCGGCATCCGGCGCTGCTGCCGGGGGCCTAGCGGCTTACTTCTTCGCAGGCCCCGTTGCAGCCGTCGCTGCTGCGTGCTTGGGCGCCGTCACCGGCAGGATCGTACGCGAGGGGTTCGCCCGAACGCTTCACCGAGGACTGCTCGGCATCGCGTTGCTTACTGTTCCGCTGGTACTGCTCTGGGAGCTTCGGGAGATCGGCGAGGACGGGCGCGACCTCTTGCTGTGGTGCCTGCTGGTCGTGTGGACCACCGATACCTTCGCGTTTCTGTGCGGACGCGTCCTGCGGGGCCGGCTTCTGATACCTGCGATCAGCCCCGCCAAGACCTGGAGCGGCCTGTTCGGCGGCATCTTCGCGGCCGGTGTCGTGGGCGGCTACGCCGGGATACTGCTAGGATTTCCTGCCGAAACCGCCGCGCTCAGCGCAGTTTGCGTGGGGATGGCCACGATCACGGGTGACCTTGTCATGAGCGCGGTCAAGCGCACGCACGGATGCAAGGACACCGGCCGGCTGATACCTGGCCATGGCGGGGTTCTCGACCGTGTCGACGGGCTCCTGTTTGGCGTGACGCTCGTGGCAATCTGGAAGCTGATCGTCGAAGGGGCCTGAAGTGGGACCACCGGGAAAGGCGATCACGGTGCTCGGCTCCACCGGCTCTGTGGGGCAAAGTACCGTAAGCCTGCTGCTTGAGCATCCGGAGCGCTGGGAGGTCGTGGCGCTCGCTGCCGGCAGCAACGCGGCGAGGCTGGCGGAACAGGCCCGGGCGCTGGGCGCCCGGTATGCGGCGATCGCTGACCAGAGCCAGGCCAAGGTTCTCCAGGATGAACTCGCCGGGACCGGGATCGAGGTCGGCGCCGGCGAGGACGCCGTCGTCGAGGCCGGTGCGCGCCCGGCGGAATGGGTCATGGCGGCGATCGGCGGTGCCGCGGGCCTGGCGCCCACGGCGAAGGCCCTTGAACGAGGCGCCACGGTGGCACTAGCCAACAAGGAAAGCATGGTGTGTGCCGGGACCCTGCTCAAGCGTACGGCAGCCCGGTCAGGGGCCAGCATCATTCCGGTCGATTCCGAGCACAGCGCAATATTCCAGGTATTCGACGCAGGTCGGCCGGAACGGGTGCGGGCCGTCGTCCTGACTGCATCCGGAGGACCGTTCCTGGACCGCAGCGTGGACAGCCTCGCATCCGTCACGCCGGCAGACGCCGTCGCACATCCGGTATGGGACATGGGCGCCAAGATTTCCGTGGATTCGGCGACGATGATGAACAAGGGGCTCGAGCTGATCGAGGCCGCGCACCTGTTTCCGGTGCAACCCGAGCAGCTTGACGTCCTGATCCATCCGCAATCCATCGTCCATGGGCTGGTTGAGTACGTGGACGGTACCCTGTGTGCCGTCCTGGGCATCCCGGACATGCGGGTACCCATTGCGTGCGCACTGGCGTGGCCCGACCGCATGGAGCTGGAACTGCCTCGCCTCGACCTGGCTGATCACGGCCAACTCACGTTCCGGAAGCCTGACCCGGACCGATTCCCGGCGCTCCGGATCGCGCGGGAAGCCTTGCAACAAGGCGGGTCGGCGCCTACGATCCTGAATGCGGCCAACGAAGAAGCGGTTGCCGCGTTTCTTCGCGGCGCGCTCCCGTTTTCAAGAATTACCGCCGTGTCCGAGGAAGTCCTCGCGACGCTCCCGGATACTCCCATTGATGACTTCAATGCTGTCGTCGCGGTCGACGCTCGGGCCCGTGCGTCCGCCCGTGCTTTGACCGGCGTGCATTAGGGTTCACAGCGTCCGTGCTTTCATCCCTGCTCTGGTTCCTGTTGGTGCTCTGCATCGTCGTGTTCGTCCACGAACTCGGGCATTACCTGATCGCTCGCTGGAACGGCGCCAAGGTGGAGGTCTTCTCGATCGGGTTTGGACGCGAGTTGGTCGGCGTCACTGATCGGGCGGGCACACGATGGCGTCTCAGCGTCATTCCGCTCGGCGGGTATGTCCGCTTCCCGAATCCGCCGGATCAAGCAGACGGCGATGCGGACGTTCCGGAGGTTCCGGACGAGAGCCTGCAGGCGCATGCGCCGGTGCGGCGCATCGCCATTCTGGCGGCGGGTCCGGGGGCTAACTTCCTGTTTGCCGTCATGGTGTTTTTCGGGTTGATTCTGACGTTCGGGAAGACTGGCGTCTCGAACACTGTCGAACAGGTCCTCCCGGACAGTGCGGCCGAGAGCGCGGGCATTCTGGCGGGAGACCGTATTCTGTCCATCGACGGGCAGACGGTCACGCGCGCCCAGGAGATTCGTGACGCCGTCAGCCCGTATCCCGGGACCGCGCTCACGTTTGTCATCGACCGCGATGGTCGGGTGATGGAACTGGACGTGACGCCGGTGGCGGTGGACTGGACCGATCCGCTGGGCACGGTCCACAGGGTCGGCCGAGTCGGGGTGGCCCTGGCCCGGCCAGAGCGCGAGCCGGCCACGATGCTGGAAGCCGCGCGGGATGCCGTCGGTGAGACGTGGTACCTGACGAGTTCCGTACTGCGGGCCTTCGGCGAGATCCTGACGGGGCGCCGCAGCACGGACGAGCTGGGCGGTCCGGTGATGATCGCGCAGGTGTCGGGAGACTTCGCTGAGCAGGGGCTGCTCCCGCTGCTTGGTTTCATCGCATTCCTTTCCGTCAATCTCGGGATCATCAACCTGTTCCCGATTCCGATGCTGGATGGCGGACAGATCGTCGTCGCGGTAGCCGAACTCGCCCGCGGGCGGAGGCTCAGTCAGCGTTTCATGTACTGGTTTCAGATGACGGGGCTCGTGACAGTCGGGGGCCTCATGTTGTTCGTCATCGCCAATGACCTGAGCCGTCCCAGCGTGCTGAATTTCGTAGGTGGACTGTTCCAATGATGGGATGTCGTCTTGCCCCGTTCTCCGGGCTCCTTCTCATCGCCGGTATCGTCCTGCTGCTCGGCGGGCCAAGTGCTGCAGATGCGCAGGACAGCCCGATCAGTGACATCCGGATCGAGGGCAACCAGCGGATCGAGGACTCTACGATCCTGTCGAACCTGACCGTACGCGCCGGCCAGCAGATTGAGCCCGGCAGCCCGTTCGACCCGCTGCTCCTCGACACCGCCCTGAAATCGCTCTTCGAGACAGGGCTGTTCGCCGACGTCACGCTAGCCCGCGAGGGCACCACACTGATCGTGCGGGTGGTGGAGAACCCGATCGTTAACCAGGTGGTGTTCGAAGGCAATCAGAGGGTTGAAGACGAAGACCTCGCCAGCGAAATCACCCTGCGTCAACGCACCGTCTTCACGCGCAGTCGAGCCCGTACTGATCAGGAGCGCCTCCTCACCGTCTATCGCCGGAGCGGCCGGTTCGGGGCATCGGTCGTGCCAAAGGTCATTCTCCTGGACCAGAACCGGGTCAACGTGATCTTCGAAATCGATGAAGGGCCACTCACGGGAATCGAGAGTATCAATTTTGTCGGCAACCGCCGCTTCAGCGATGGCGACCTGCGGGACGTGATGCGCACGCGCGAAAGCCGCTGGTGGCGGTTTCTGTCATCGAGTGACCGGTACGACCCTGATCAACTTGCCTTCGACGAGGAGCTGCTCCGCCGTCACTACTTCGACCGGGGGTACCTCCGCTTCAGGATCCTGTCCTCGGCCGCCGAGCTGCTGCCTGACGGGGACGCCTTCCTGATCACGATCGCCGTCGACGAGGGGAACCGCTACACCATCAGCGAAACCTCCGCGAGCTCGGAGCTGCCCGAGGTGGATGTCGAGCCCTTGCAGGATCTCATCGAGACCGAGGTCGGAGACGATTACAGCCGCAGCGCCATCCAGGACACGATCGGCATCCTGTCGGACGCCGTGGTAACGGCGGGATTTCCGTTCGTCCAGGTCGATGTCGAACCGGAAATCGATGAGGAAGCGAAGACGGTCGCGCTGCACTACCGGCTGAGCGAGGGCGAGCGGCTCTACGTTGATCGCATCGAAATCAGGGGGAACGTCCGCACGCTTGACCACGTGGTCCGTCGGTACCTTCGCCTGTCCGAAGGGGATCCCCTGAATCGGGGTCTGCTCGCTCGCTCGCGGACGCTGATCGGAAACCTCGGCTTCTTCTCCGACGTGCAGTTCCAGGAAGTGCCCGGGAGCGCCGCCGATCAGCGGAACGTCGAGCTGACCGTGGAGGAACGCTCCACCGGCGAAATCAGCTTTGGTCTGGGGTACTCGACCAGCCGCGGCGCGATCGGAAACATCTCGCTTCGCGAGCGCAACCTTCTGGGCACCGGCAGCAGCCTGACGGTGGCCCTGGAGAACGCGCGCACGGGAGGCTTGTACAGCATCGCCTATTCCGAGCCGTACTTCCGGCAGCGCGACGTGTCCCTCAGCACCAGTGTCTTTTCCTCCAACACGGACCGGATCGGCACCGCGTACGAATCGGATGAGCAGGGTGCCCGAATCGGTTTCGGCTTCAGCCTCGGTGAGTATCTTCGTCAGCGCCTGACGTACGGCATCACATGGGTTCGGGTGACGGGCCGGGAGGAAGTTCAGGTCGATCTCGGCCGGCGGCTGATCTCCTCGATCACGTCCTCCTGGTCGTACGATCGTCGCGACAGCGCGCTGTTCCCGACCGAGGGCTACAATTTCGATCTCTCGACGACCGTCGCTGGTCTCGGTGGCGACGACCGGTACGTCCGACTGACCACGAGCGGGGGCTACTACACCGATCTCCTGCGGGACGAGTGGGTCCTGGGCCTGCTGGCCAGTGCCGGAATGATCGACGGCATCGACCAGGACGTCAGTATTTACGATCGCTTTCTGCTGGGTGACCGGAGTTTCCGCGGGTTCGAGTACGCGGGCATCGGGCCCCGCTACCTGGGGGCCAACCGCTCCAGCGGCCTCGGCGGGAACATGTTCGCGACGCTGACCGCCGAGCTAAAGGTCGATCTCGGGCTGCCACGGGAACTCGGCATGCACGGGCGGGTGTTCGCCATCGTCGGCACCTTGACGGGCATCGACCGCGAGACGGTGGTCACCGATGGCGGTACCGTCGTGGATTCCGGCTCGGCACGGGCCTCGGCCGGCGTGGGGCTGTCTTGGAGTTCGCCCGTCGGACCGATCCGTATCGACTGGACGTCAGCGCTCGCCAAAGAGGACTACGACCGGACGGAAACCATTCTCTTCAGCCTCGGCAGCACCTTCTGACGCCGCCCCTGCAATTTTCCTCGAAGGATCCCCCATTATGCACCACGGTCTACGGCTCCTCACCGCAGTCGCACTGGTCGCCTATGCCGCGACTGCGCACGCGCAGGAGGACAACGGCGCCGAGCCGCCCACCATTGCCGTACCCGAGAACTTCGCAATCGGTCTCATCGATATCAACCGGATTTTTCGTCTCTCGACAGCCCTGAACGGCGTACGGGAAGAGGTCGGTGCGCGTGAGCAGCGCTACCGCGAGGAAATCACGGCTGCTGAGGAGCGCCTGCGCCAGCAGCAAGAGGAGCTGTCGCAGAAGCGCGGCGTCCTTTCCCCCCAGGAATACGCCGTCGAGGAGGCCAGTTTCCGGGGCGAGGTCGAGAATCTGCAGAAGCGGGTGAACGAGCGGAATCAGGAACTCCAGGAAATCATGGCCCAGAGTCAGCAGCAGGTGCAGGAAGAAACGGTTCGCATCGTGGCCGAGATCGCACTCGAACGGAATTTCGCGCTGGTCTTCGATGCCTCGCAGCTGGTGATCGCCGCCGAACAGATCAACATCTCGGACGAAGTGGTCGAACGGCTCAATGAACGGTTTCCAAGCCTCGAGATTCCTGAAGCCGGTTCCATGGAGGAGGCTGAGGACGGGGACGGTTGAGGGACGATGCCGGACCCACGTTTCTTTTCTTCCAGGGGACCGCTCTCGCTGGCAGTGCTTGCGGAGCTGGGAGATGCGCGGCTGGTGCGGCCAGACGACGGCGGCCGGCTGATCGGAACCGTCGCGCGCGGGGCCGACGCGACTGCCGGCGCATTGAGCTACGGCGTCTCGAGGTCGGAACTCCGGCGCCTGGGGCCAGACGCGGGCGCCTGTGTCACGGCCGACGCGCTGGTAGCGGAAGTGCCGCCCGGAATCCCCTGCCTGGTAGCGGCCAATCCGCGTCTTGCGTTTGCCCGCATGGCCGGCGCGCTCTTCCCGGATCCGCTGCCCGCCCCCGCGGTCAGCGACCGGGCGGCCGTCGATCCTGCCGCAGCGCTGCATCCCAAGTGCCGGATTGAAGCCGGAGCGGTGATCGGCGCGCGTGCCGAGATCGGGCCCGGAGCGTGGGTCGGATGCAACACGACGATCGGCCCGGGGGTGGTGATCGGGGCGCGAACGCGCATCGACGCGAACGTGACAATCGTCTGTGCGCTCGTCGGAGCGGACGTCCGGATCCACGCGGGGGTGCGCATCGGGCAGGCCGGGTTCGGACTGGTGATGGACGGACCCGCGCCGGGACACGATCGCGTTCCGCAGCTCGGCCGTGTCCGAATCGAGGATCGGGCCGATATCGGAGCGAACACGTGCATCGATCGGGGTGCGCTCGGGGACACGGTGATCGGGGAAGGGGCCTTCCTGGACAACCTGGTCCATGTCGGCCACAACGTGCAGGTCGGCCCGCATGCGGTGCTGGCCGGCCAGACCGGCATCGGCGGCAGCAGCACCATCGGCGCGTTCACCGCGACCGGCGGCCAGGCGGGGATCTCGGATCACATCGAGGTCGGGTCTCGGTGCGAGATTGGCGCCCAGGCAGGAGTCACGCGCGATCTCCGTGACGGCGCCAAGGTTGCTGGCACGCCCGCCGTCCCGGTCGCTCGCTATCTTCGTCAAGCGGTTGTACTCGGACGCATGGCAACGCGTCGGGGGCAGGCAGCTGGGGATGCAGGATCATGAACAAGTCGGACGATCGCGAGGGCAGCGCCGCCCTTTCAACAATCCTTGAGGCGATCCCGCATCGTTACCCCTTTCTCCTGATCGATCGGATTACCGAGTACGTCGCGTACGAGCACGCGGTGATGCTGAAGAACGTGACGATCAACGAAGGGTTCTTCCAGGGACATTTTCCCGAGCATCCGGTCATGCCAGGTGTGCTGGTCGTCGAGGCGATGGCGCAGGCGGCCGGCGTGTTTGCCATTCGCTCGATCGGCAAGGAGGGACAGGATCACATTGTCTATCTGATGGGCCTCGACAACGTCCGGTTCCGCCGCCCCGTAGTGCCGGGAGATCAGCTGTGGATTCGTGTCGAGAAGCAACGGATCCGCGAGAATGTCTGGCGTGTCGCCGCGACTGCCGAAGTTGACGGCGAGCGGGCAGCCGAGGCGGTGCTCACCGCCATGATCCGTCCCCGAGACCAGTTGGCCGACAGCGGATGAGCCGCTGGCACCCCACCGCGGTCGTGGACGAGCGGGCGGACATTGCCGACGGCGTGGAGATCGGGCCGCACTGCACGATCGGGCCGGGCGTCCGGATCGGCTCCGGCACCCGCCTTATCTCGCATGTGGCAATCGACGGCGAGGCGACGCTCGGCGTCAACAACCTCATCTACCCCTTTGTTGCAATCGGGTATCCACCGCAGGTGCGGCCGGCAGTCGATGGCGCGACCCGGATCGAGATCGGTTCCAACAACGTGATCCGCGAGCATGTCACGCTGCATACCGGGACCCCCAAGGGTGAACGGGTGACCCGCGTGGGCAGCAACGTACTCTTCATGGTCGGCACGCACGTCGCGCACGACTGTTCGATCGGTGATCACGTCATCCTCGCGAACGGAGCCCAGGTTGGCGGCCACGCGGTGATCGGTGACTTCGCTCAGGTCGGCGCGTTGACAGGTGTGCACCAATTCGTGCGCATCGGCGCCTACGCGTTCATCGGCGGATGTTCGGCCGTTGAGAAGCACGTCATCCCGTACGTACTCGCGACGGGGAACCGGGCCTGGCTGCGCGGTCTCAACATCATCGGTCTGCAGCGGGCGGGTTTCAGCAAGGCGGAAATCGACGACCTGCGGAAGGCATACGGATTCCTGTTTTCCGGCGACGAGCTGTTCCGGCTGCAGGTGGCCAATCTCCAGGCCGAACTCGAGGGATCCGAACGGGTCGCGGAGATCGTGCGTTTCTGTGGTGAAATCGAAGATTCGCCGGGGCTCGCCAGGCGGGGGATGTGCCTGCCTCGAGACGGCCGCCTCTGAGATCCGTGCCCGAATCCGGTACCGATGTGTCCGGGACCCCGGTCGGGATCGTTGCCGGCGGCGGCTTGCTGCCCGGGCTTGTGGCGGAAGCCTGCCGGACGGTCGGCCGTCGGTGTTTCGTGCTCGGATTGGCCGGGCAGGCAGATCAGTCCGCTTGCGGACTTGAACCCGATGCGTGGGTCCGGCTGGGGGCTTCCGAGGAGTTGCTCGGGATTCTTCGCGAGGCGGCTGTTGAGACGGTGGTATTGGCGGGGCACGTTCGACGGCCCTCGCTCGCCGAGCTTCGCCCGGACGCAAGAGCGCTCCGCGTGCTCGCCCGGGCCGCCCGCTTTGCGCTCGGCGACGACGGCCTCCTGCGCGCCATCGTCGATGAATTTGAACGCGAAGGATTCCGGATCGTGGGTGCCGATTCTCTCGTTGATGAGCTCTTGGCTCCGCCCGGACTCTGGTCAAAACAGGAGCCGGACGAACAGGATGAGATCGATATCGCCCGGGGAGTTGTGGTGGCGCGCGCGCTGGGAGCTATCGATGTCGGCCAGGCGGCGGTGATTCAGGGCGGCCACGTTTTGGCCGTGGAAGCCGCGGAAGGCACGGCTGAAATGGTGCAGCGGGCCGGCAAGCAGCGTCGGGGCGGAAGCGGGGGCGTGCTCGTGAAGGTGGCAAAGCCCGATCAGGAGCGGCGCGTCGACCTTCCGACCATCGGGCCGGATACCGTGACGGAGGTCGCCGCCGCCGGGCTCGCAGGC
Organism: Alphaproteobacteria bacterium; assembly: GCA_022825235.1. GTDB lineage: Bacteria > Pseudomonadota > Alphaproteobacteria > TMED109 > TMED109 > VXPW01. The sequence goes on from JAJDYI010000007.1 coordinate 50,476, forward strand.
ATTGCCGTGGAAGCAGGCTCCGTACTGGTTATCCGGCGCGAAGAGGTGATCGAGCGCGCGGATGCACACGGGCTCTTCGTGCTCGGCCGCCGCATCGACGACTGACCCGATGCCGCACCTGTTCCTGGTGGCGGGCGAGGCGTCGGGAGATGAGCTCGGGGCGCGGTTGATCCGTGCCCTGGCGGCGGAAACCGGGGACAAGCTCCGCCTGGACGGCGTGGGTGGCCCAAGGATGCGGGACGCCGGCTTGACGCCACTGTTTCCGGCTGACGATATCGCCCTGATGGGGTTTGCCGAGGTCGTACCGCGTATCCCGCGCGTGCTCCGTCGGCTGCGCACGGTGGAATCGGCCGTGCGCCGGTTGCGCCCGGATGCGGTAGTCACCATCGACGCACCCGGCTTCAATTTCCGGCTGGGAGCGCGTCTCCGTGGTGCCGGCATCCCGCTGATCCATTACGTGGCACCGACGGTGTGGGCCTGGAAACCGGGCCGTGCCCGCAAGGTCGCCCGTTTCCTGGACCGGATGCTGACCCTGTTCCCGTTTGAACCATCCTACTTCGAGCAGGAGGGTCTGCCGGCTACGTTCGTCGGCCACCCCGTCATCGAAGCATCATTGCCAAAGCCGTCCGAGGACCTCCGCCGGAAGCGAGGCATCGACGCGGACGCGCCGGTTCTCCTGATCCTGCCCGGCAGCCGGGCAGGGGAGGTGCAGCGGCTGGCCCCGCCGTTCGCGGCATGTGCGCGAATGCTCCTCCACCGCCGGGAGGCCCTCCGGATCGTCATTGGCGTGGCCCCCGGACGCTTGCGCCAAATCGAGGCGGCCTTTGCGGGCCTGCCGGTGATGCTGGTTGCGGACGAAGCCGAGAAACATGAATGGTATGCGGCGGCCGATACCGCACTCGTGGCGTCGGGAAGCGTGACCCTCGAACTGGCACGCCAACGCACCGCCATGGTGGTGGCCTACCGAATGGCCCCGCTTTCCTGGGCGATCGTTCGGCGGATGGTGACGATCGATTACGCTTGTGTAATCAATGTCATGCGCGGGATCGAGGTGATACCGGAGTTTCTCCAACAGGCTTGCGGCCCGGAACGGCTGGCCGAGGCAGTCGACGTGCTCCTCGACAGTCCAGAGACGCGCGCCAGTCAGATCGCCGTCACGTCGGCTGTCATCGGGGAACTCCGGAGCGGTGATCTCCCGCCGAGCCGGCACGCAGCCCGAACGATCCTTGCTACGCTTGCGTCCTCACGCGACCCGCTGAAGGAGAGTGAGCGTTGACTGCTAACGATGCCAATCGATTCCACATGCTTCATACGATGATTCGGGTCCGCGACCTCGAGCGCTCGTTGGCCTTCTACACGGGCATGCTGGGTATGGAAGTTCTTCGGAGACAGGATTATCCGAGCGGTCGTTTCACCTTGGCGTTTGTTGGCTACGGCCCCGAGGAGAATCACACGGTCCTGGAGCTCACACACAATTGGGATCAGGACAACGATTACGTGCAGGGCGATGCATGGGGACATATCGCGCTCGGAGTCCCCGACATCTACGGAACCTGTGCGCGGCTTGAGGCGGACGGCGTGCCCATCCCGCGACCGCCTGGACCCATGCAGCATGGACAGACGGTGATCGCATTCATCGAAGATCCAGATGGTTACAAGATCGAATTGATCCAGCGCTGAATGGCCGGAGGGAGGTTCGTTTGCCCCTGTAAGGGGGGCTAGGTACGGTACCGGCGCATACCGGTTTGCTGATCGCTCGGATCCGAGAGAGAGACCCATGGCCATGGATACGGAACGACGGATAGCGCAACTGACGCTTAGTGACGGCCGGACTTTTCAAATGCCGGAGTTGTCAGGCACGGTCGGCCCCGACGTGGTCGACGTGCGGGCGCTTTACCGGGATGCCGGCATATTTACGTACGATCCCGGCTACACCTCGACCGGATCGTGCGAATCGAGAATCACGTATATCGACGGCGAGCAGGGCATCTTGCTTCACCGGGGCTACCGCATCGAGGATCTTGCCCAGAGTTGTGATTTCCTGGAGGTCGCGTACCTGCTGTTGCGCGGTGAATTGCCGGACGCACAAAGCAACCAGGAGTTCGCCTACACCATCAGCCGGCACACGATGTTGCACGAGCAGCTGAGCTACCTCTTCCGGGGCTTCAGGCGCGACGCCCATGCCATGGCGATACTGTGCGGCGTGGTCGGGGCTCTGTCGGCGTTCTATCACGACAGCACGGACATCACCGATCCGCACCAACGGATGGTCGCTTCCCATCGCCTGATCGCGAAGATCCCGACGATTGCGACGATGGCGTACAAGTATTCGATCGGGCAGCCGTTCATCTATCCGCGCAACGATCTCGATTACGCGGAGAATTTCCTGCACATGATGTTTGCCGTACCGGCCGAGGAGTACGTGATCAACGACGTGCTCGCGCGTGCGATGAACCGAATCCTGATCCTGCATGCCGACCACGAACAGAACGCCTCGACGTCGACTGTCCGGCTGGCGGGATCGTCCGGTGCGAATCCGTTCGCTTGCGTGGCCGCTGGAATCGCGTCGCTGTGGGGCCCGGCGCACGGGGGCGCGAATGAGGCGGTAATCAACATGCTTCAGGAAATCGGGGACGTATCACGGGTGAAGTCGTTCATCGATCGCGCCCGTGACCCGGCCGATCCGTTTCGCCTGATGGGCTTCGGGCACCGTGTCTACAAGAACTACGACCCCCGCGCCCGCGTCATGCAGTCGACCGCCCACGAAGTGCTCGGAGCGTTGGGGAAAGAGAACGAACCCATGTTCCGGCTGGCCAGGGAGTTGGAGCGTATTGCCCTGGAGGATGACTATTTCATCGAGAAGAAGCTGTATCCCAACGTTGACTTCTATTCTGGAATTACGCTGCAGGCTATTGGATTTCCAGCTAATTTGTTCACAGTGCTGTTTGCGGTCGCACGGACGGTCGGCTGGGTCGCGCAGTGGAATGAAATGATCGAGGATCCCGCCCAGCGGATCGGGCGACCGCGCCAGCTGTACACCGGCGTGGGTGAGCGCCCGTTTGTCCCGATTGAGGACCGCGCCTGACGCGGAAGATCGGCTCGAAAAGGGCCCTGCAAGCTTGCTGAATCGGGCGTCGGCAACTACAATGAACGAAACCGGGGCCTGTTGTTGCGCGCTTGCCGGTTCGCCAATCGAGCGAGCCGCATCGCCGGTGGTCCCCTTTGTATTCCTGAGGAGGGATTATGGCTGTTCTTAACATCAACGGCGTGTCGCACGTCGTCGATGCACCGGGGGACACCAAGCTTCTGTGGGTGATTCGCGAGGGATTGCGTCTCACCGGCACGAAGTTCGGATGCGGCATTGGCCTCTGTGGGGCCTGTACGGTTCACCTGAATGGTGAAGCCGTGCGGTCCTGCCAGCTGCAGTTGTCGGACGCCGAAGGTGCCACGATCACTACGATTGAAGGCCTCGACCCGAAGGGTCAGCATCCGGTGCAGAAGGCGTGGCTGGAGTTGCAGATTCCCCAGTGCGGGTACTGCCAGTCCGGGCAGATGATGAATGCCGCTGCGTTCCTCGAGTCCAACTCGAGCCCGAGTGACGCGGAAATTCTCGACGCCATGCAAGGCAACATCTGCCGCTGCTCAACGTACGCTCGAATCAAGCAGGGTGTCCGTCGGGCTGCCCAGATGATGCAGGAGGCGTGACCATGACCAAGCACATGAAAGACTTGGGCGGCGCAACGCGCCGCGACGTACTGGTCGGCTCTGCCGTAGCCGGTACCGGATTGGTGGTCGGTTACTCGGTCCTGCCGCACGTGACCGGTGGCGCCCGTGAGGCGCTGGCGGCCGGCAATTTCGAGCCGAGCCTGTTCCTCACGATGGAGCCGAGCGGGATCGCGACTGTCCACATCACGAAGACCGAGATGGGGCAGCACGTTGGCACCGCCCTGGCACAGGCCGTTGCCGAAGAGCTTGAAATCGACTGGAACGACGTCCGCATCGATTATCCGGACAGCCACGAGAAGTGGGGCCTGATGATCACCGGCGGATCATGGTCGGTGAACTGGACCTTCGACCGCAACTCCCGGATCGGTGCGGCTGCCCGCATGGCTCTGGTGGAAGCGGGTGCCAATATGCTTGGCGTTCCGGCCAGCGAGTGCACCGCTGCCAACAGCACGGTTACCCACACCGGCACCGGGCAGTCGGCGACGTACTCGGAAATCATCAGCGGAGGCCCGATCGACCGGACCTTCAGCGAAGATGAAATGAAGGCGATCGAGCTGAAGAAGTTTGGCGAGTACAAGCTCGTCGGCACTTCGGTTCCCGCTCTCGACATTCCGGCGAAGATCAACGGGACCGCACGGTACGGGATCGACGTATTCGTTCCGAACATGGCGTACGGGCGGATCGTGACCTGGCCCACCCGCTGGGGTGCGATGCCGAAGTCGGTCGACGACTCGGCTGCCAGTGGCATCGACGGCTACATCGGGACCGAGATCATCGAGGACCCGACCGGCGTCCAGCGCGGTTACGCGATCGTGCTTGCCGAGAGCATCTGGGCCGCCGAAAAGGCTGCGGATGCTGTCTCGGTCGATTGGGACCTGGGGCCGAACGCCAGCGTCAGCACCGCTGACATTCTTGCCTACGCCAAGAAGGCGACGGCTGACGGCGAAGGTTTTGCCTGGGTGATCGACGGTGACACGGATGCCGGCATGAGCGGTGCCGCCACCGTGGTCGAGGCTGAGTACGAAACCAGCATCGGCTACCACGGCATGATGGAGCCGATGAACTGCGTTGCTATGGAGCAGGACGGGGTCTGGCACCTCTTCACTGCGTGCCAGTGGTCCACGCGTTGCACGGCGATGACGGCTGAGGCGCTCGGCGTTGAGCCCGCCAATGTCGTTCACCACCAGCAGTACGCGGGTACCGGGTTCGGCCGTCGGCTCGAACCGGACGCAATGATTCCCGCAGCGCTGGCCGCGAAAGCAGCCGGTCGTCCTGTCAAGCTCGTGTTCACGCGTGAACAGGACGTGATGTTCGACTTCCACCAGTCACTGACCTACCAGACCGTTAAGGGTGGGATCAACGTGGCCGGTGACCTCGACACCATGGTTCACACGGTCTGCTCGGCTTGGGCAACCAAGCGGCAGGCTCCGGGATTCCTGGCGGAATCCGTCGACAAGAAGGGCAAGATCGACCCGTTCTCGACGAACGGTTCGGACCACTGGTACAACATTCCGAACCAGTACGTCCGGTCCATTGAAAACGTGGTCGGCCAAAGTGCCACTCCTCCGGGCCAGCTGCGCGCAGTTGCGCCGACCTGGACGATGTGGGCTGTGGAGTCGTTCCTCGACGAGGCCGCGCATGCAGTCGGACGTGACCCGCTTGAATTCCGGACGTCGCTGCTGAAGGCAGTCGGCAAGAACGCAGGGACCCCGCCGAACACGGTCGGTGGTTCCGAGCGTCTGCGGAATGCCCTGTTGGTTGCGGCCGGACGCGCTGGCTACGGCGTGAAGCCGCTGCCCGCGAACACCGCGCAGGGCATCGCCAGTGTCACGTCGCAGGAACGTGGTTCCCCGACGTGGACGGCCTGTGTCGCGGAAGTGCACGTCGACCCCGAATCCGGGGAGCCGACTGTCAGGAAGCTCTCCATCGCGATGGATGTGGGCACGGCAGTCAACCCTGACGGCGTCATTGCGCAGATCCAGGGTTCGGCCATCTACGGCACCTCGCGAGTTCTCTACGAGAACATCACGATGAAGGACGGCTCGATTGAGCAGTCGAACCTCGATACCTGGACCCCGATGCGGATCAACCAGGCACCGGAAATCGACGTCAACATCATCCAGAACGGCCACTACCCGGCCGGAACGGGTGAGCCCGTCGTGACGGTTGTCGGACCTGCCATCGCCAACGCCATTCATGCAGCAGTGGGTGCACGCGTACGTTCGTGGCCGATTACTGCAGAGAAGGTGAAGGCGGCCATGACCGAAGCCTGATCCCGCTTCTCTAGACACTCACGGGGCGGCGGTCGCCTGACCGCCGCCCCTTTTTTTGTGCTCGGTGTCTTGTGCGCTAAGGGCACCATCGCGCGTTGCTCGGTCGGTACCAGGTAAACCGGCCGCGTGCCCCGCTGGCAGAGCCTGGGCCCCGCGAACACGATTCCGTTCCGCTACCTGCAGTCGTTGCCGTGGCAGTAAACTCCCTCTGCGCCCCCAATCGGGCACTGGGCACCATCCAGCGATGCCCGCCCCAATGTTGCAGCCCGGACGTGCGGAGATAATGAGGTGCAGACCCGGCGGATCGCGGGATGCAGCAGATCCGATCGCCACCGCGTGCGTAAACGCTCACGGATTTGATCGCTTACTCGATCCATTCAGGCACCGTTGCAGCCACCGGGCATCGGGTTCCCCCTCCAGACCGACCTGCTGAAGAGCGCATCGCGCGGGCGAGCCGACATTTCGCTGATTCGGCGATCCGCTGTTCCAGAAGACAGCCGCGCAATTGTGGCTTGGTACGGCTATGCTTCCCGGGTGGTAACGAAGGAGGAGCGTATGCCACTCCAATCGACCAATTCCGAGCAAAAGGCTCGTCGGCGGCGCGGCCTCAGTCGCCGCACCCTTTTCGCCGCTGCCGGTGCCACCGGTGCCGCCGGGCTGGCCGTCCGCCCCTCGGCCGCCGTCACGTCCCCAAAGCGCTCCAAACCACGTGCCGGTTACCGCGAGACTGAGCACGTCCGCACGGTCTACCGGCTGGCGCGCTTCTAACGACTCTCCTCGGGCTTACTGCAGGTGTCCTGATGTCTTCTCGATCATCCATCGCCGGCACCGCGCTTGATCGCCGGGCCTTTCTTCGCAACTCAGGCATTGTCGCCGCTGGTTCCGCACTGGCCGGACTTGTACCGGGAGGACGGATCGAGGCGGCTGACTCCGCCCCTGCCCGCGGCGGTGACATTCAAAACGTCCTGTCCGTGTGTACCCACTGTTCCGTGGGCTGCGCGGTCACGGCCGAAGTACAGGACGGGGTGTGGATTGGCCAGGAGCCCAGCTTCGATAGCCCCTTCAATTTAGGAGCGCATTGCGCCAAGGGCGCATCCGTGCGGGAGCACGCACACGGAGAGCGTCGTCTCCGGTACCCGATGAAATTGGTGGATGGCCGCTGGGAGCGCTTGGATTGGGAGCAGGCGATCGATGAGGTCGGCGCTGAGCTGGAACGCATCCGGACGACCGCGGGGCCCGACTCGGTGTATTGGCTGGGTTCCGCCAAGCACAATAACGAACAGGCCTATCTCTTCAGGAAATTCGCCGCATTCTGGGGTACCAACAACGTCGATCATCAGGCCCGGATTTGTCATTCCACCACGGTTGCAGGTGTGGCCAACACCTGGGGCTATGGTGCAATGACCAACAGTTATAACGATATCCACAACTCCAAGTCGATCTTCCTGATTGGCGGGAACCCTGCAGAAGCACATCCGGTCTCCATGGTGCATCTGCTGAAGGCCAAGGAGCAGGGCGCCCCGTTCATTGTCGTGGATCCGCGCTTCACGCGCACCGCGGCGCACGCTGACGAGTATGTGCGAATTCGTCCCGGATCCGACGTGGCGCTGGTCTGGGGGATGCTCTGGCACCTGTTCGAGAACGGGTGGGAAGATCAAGCGTTCATCCAGGCACGTGTGTGGGGACTCGACCAGATTCGTGAGGAGGTGGCGCGCTGGACTCCCAGGGAAACTGAGCGCGTAACCGGAGTACCGGGCGAACAGGTCCGGAAGATCACCAAGATGATGGCCGACAACCGCCCAGGAACGGTCATTTGGTGCATGGGCGGAACACAGCACACGACCGGAAACAACAACACCCGTGCGTACTGCATCCTGCAGCTGGCCCTTGGCAACATGGGCAAAGCTGGAGGCGGCACCAACATTTTCCGCGGTCACGACAATGTCCAGGGGGCAACAGACCTCGGAGTGCTGAGCCACACGTTGCCCGGCTACTACGGTCTCTCCGAGGGAGCATGGAAGCATTGGGCCCGGGTCTGGGGAGTCTCGTACGAGACGCTCGCAGCGCGGTTCTCTTCTTCGAATTTGATGCAGTCGAAGGGAATTCCCGTATCCCGCTGGGTGGACGGTGTTCTCGAGGACAAGGAAAACCTCGATCAGCCGGAAGCACTAAAGGCCATGATTTTCTGGGGCCACGCGCCGAATTCACAGACGCGGCTTCCGGACATGCGCAAGGCGATGAACAAGCTTGACCTGCTGGTGGTCGTGGACCCGTACCCCACACTGACTGCCGTTCTGCACGAACGTCAGAACGGCGTCTACCTGCTGCCCGCAGCCACGCAGTTCGAGACTTACGGGTCGGTGACGGCCTCCAACCGGTCACTGCAATGGCGTGAACGCGTCGTCGAACCGTTGTTCGAGGCGAAGCCCGACCACGAGATCCTGTACCGGCTCGCCAATCGGCTGGACATTGCCGGGCCGCTGTTCCACAACATCGAAGTGCGGGACAACGAGCCGGTGATCGAGGACATCACGCGCGAATTCAACCGGGGCATGTGGACGATCGGCTACACCGGCCAGACGCCGGAGCGGCTGCGCAAGCACATGGCGAACATGGCTACCTTTGACCGCACGACGCTCAAGGCGGAAGGCGGCCCTTGCGATGGCGAGTACTTCGGACTGCCGTGGCCGTGTTGGGGAGATGAGAAGCTTGCTCACCCGGGGACACCCATCCTTTATGACACCTCACAGGCGGTTGCTGACGGCGGGTTGACCTTCAGGGCTCGTTTCGGGGTTCTCAGGGAAGGTGAGAATCTGCTAGCAGACGGTTCTTTCAGCAAGGATTCTGAAATCGAAGATGGTTATCCTGAATTCACGATGGCGATGCTCAAGAGGCTTGGCTGGGACAGCGACCTGAGCGAACAGGAGCGGTCCGTAATCGAGTCAATCGCCGGCGAAAAGACGAACTGGAAGACGGATCTCTCCGGCGGCATCCAGCGGGTGGCGATCATGCACGGGTGCGCACCGTTCGGAAATGCAAAGGCCCGGGCCGTCGTCTGGAATTTCCCGGACCCTGTCCCCCTGCATCGCGAACCGCTCTATACGACCCGCCGCGATCTCGTATCCGACTATCCAACCTATGAGGACACCCGCGGATACCGGGTGCCCGTCCTGTATCGCTCCATCCAGGAGCGGGATTACTCAAAGGACTACCCGATCATTCTGACGACTGGGCGCCTCGTGGAGTACGAAGGCGGCGGCGACGAGAGCCGGTCAAATCCGTGGCTTGCGGAGCTTCAGCAGGAAATGTTCTGCGAGGTTCATCCGCGGGATGCGAACAATGCCGGCTTCCAGGACGGCGACGACATCTGGGTCGAAGGGCCGGAGGGCGGGCGCGTACTCGTCAAGGCGCTGGTGACCCGCCGGGTCGACCCGGGGGTGGCGTTCATGCCATTCCACTTCGGCGGGCGGTTCATGGGGCAGGACCTCCGTGACCGCTACCCGGAAGGGGCCGACCCGTACGTCCTCGGCGAATCATCAAATACCGTGGGTACTTACGGCTATGATTCCGTGACCCAGATGCAGGAGAGCAAAGTCACGCTCTGCCGCATCTCAGCGGCCTGAGGAGGACCGTCACAATGGCCCGCATGAAGTTCCTTTGTGACGCGGACCGTTGCATTGAGTGCAACGCTTGTGTCACGGCCTGCAAGAACGAGCATGAAGTACCTTGGGGCGTCAATCGGCGGCGCGTCGTTACGATAAACGACGGGCAGCCTGGCGAACGCTCCATCTCAACCGCCTGCATGCACTGCTCAGATGCTCCTTGCATGGCCGTATGTCCGGTCGACTGCTTTTACCAGACCGATGAGGGCGTCGTACTGCACGACAAGGACCTCTGCATCGGCTGCGGGTACTGCTTCTACGCCTGCCCGTTCGGAGCCCCCCAGTATCCTCAGGCTGGGAACTTTGGCGGGCGGGGCAAGATGGACAAGTGCACGTTTTGCGCCGGCGGCCCGAAGGAAGACGGCTCCGAGAAAGAGTTTGCCCTTTACGGCAGAAACCGCCTCGCAGAGGGCAAACTTCCCCTGTGCGCGGAGATGTGTTCGACCAAGGCGCTGCTGGCCGGAGACGCGGACACCGTGTCGGACATTTATCGGGAACGTGTAACGGCACGCGGTTTTGGTGGCGGAGTCTGGGGATGGAACACGGCATACGAATCCGACACCTGAGCACGGTCTGCGTCATCGCAGTGGTCGCCCTCGGCGGCTGCCGCGAAAGCGAACAGGGGCGCCGCCTGGACACCGGCAAGGGCGCCTACGCAGGCGCACCTGACCAGCAGTTGAGTGCAGAAACCCGTGACGCGTTGGCGCTCCGCGCCGAATACCAGCGGTTCTGATCGGCCATGTCGCAGCTGCTACGTTCCTTCCTGGCAGCGGTAGGGTTGATCGCCGCGCTGGCCGCCGCTGGCTACGTCGCCGTCATCGTGGGTGCGGCCACCGTGATTGGCCAATCGGAAACCGGCATTGAGGAGAGCGCCAGGTCCGATGGATGGCGCGGGGTGCGGAGCGGCACCGCCGGTCGCGTCTCGATTCCCGATCCGCAAGCGGGCATCCTTATCCAGTCCGAGGGGGAGATCTGGCGCTCGATTCGAAACGGACCCGTGACGGCGGCAGGTGCGTGGAGCATGTTCGTCATGCTGATCCTGCTGGCCGTCTTCTACGCATGGCGCGGGCGCATTCCGCTGGCAGGTAAGCCGACCCGCCGGGAAGTGGTGCGCTTCAATGGCATTGAGCGCTTTGCCCATTGGATGACGGCCGCCAGTTTCATCGTGCTTGCCCTGTCCGGACTGAATCTTCTGTACGGGCGATACCTCTTCATTCCTGTTGTCGGCAAGGAAGCATTTGCGGTCATCACCGAGGCCGGAAAGTTCCTGCATAACTTTGTGGCCTTCCCGTTCATGGCAGGGCTGATCCTCATGTTCGCGCTTTGGGTACGCCACAACGTGCCTACGCGGGTCGACCTGCAGTGGCTCCGGCTGGGAGGTGGATTGCTCTCCGATCGCCATCACCCGGCAGCGGAACGCTTCAATGCTGGCCAGAAGGCGATCTTCTGGATCGTCATACTTGGAGGTGTATCGGTCAGTCTTTCCGGTGTGGCGCTGCTCATGCCGTTTGCGTTTCCGATCTTCGGAAAGACCTTCGTTTTTCTCAACCTGTTTGGCTTCGGCCTCCCCGACATGCTGACACCGATGCAGGAAATGCAGCTCGCCCAGGTGTGGCATGCCGTGGTGTCGCTGGGACTGATCGTCGTAATGTTTGCGCACATCTACATCGGAACGATCGGGATGGAAGGAGCGTTCCAGGCGATGGGGAGCGGCAAGGTCGACGCTGCGTGGGCGGAGCAGCATCACAGTCTCTGGGCGGCAAGCGCTGAGGAATCGGTGACCGATGATGACTCCGTGCCCGTGGCTGCTCGAGAGGGCCAGGGCTAGCCGCCGGAAGAATCCACCGGACGTCCTCCCTGAAGTCTTGCTACAGGACGGCGGAAACCCGCCCGACTTCCCCAGTCAGCATTTGGCGTGCCGCCTGACGCGGTGGCCAGTTCGTCTGACGAAATGCATGATGAAGCACGGCGCAGGACACTGCGTGGCTGAACAGGTCCGGGTGCAACGCCAGCCCGGTCCACGGTTTGGAGTGCTGTCTTGAAATTCCAAAACTTAACGGGTGTGTCGCACTTGCTGCGACGCCGTGAGCATGCTGATGCGGTCGTTCCTCCACGCCCCCACGACAGCGCGGGAACGGAAACTGGCCGAGGGAGCCCAGCTGCTGGAATACGTGACAGGATTCGTCGGCTGGTCGATGCACCCGCGTTTCACGCGACGACAATGACTGTCATCGTGCTCAATGCAATTGCGCTTGGACTCGAGACAGCTCCGACGGTGACCGCTGCAATCGGCCCCCAACTGCACGTCTTCGATCAGATCGTGATCACGCTCTTTTGCGTCGAGATCGGGCTTCGAATCATCGCAAGAGGATTCCGGTTCTTTCGCGATCCGTGGGGGCTATTCGACTTCGCCGTCGTTGCGATCACCCTGGCTCCTGCCAGTGACTCGCTATTGATTCTCCGTGCTTTACGCGTGCTGCGTGTGCTGCGCGTGGTGTCGGCGATTCCCCGGCTGCGCCGGGTGGTGGGGGCGTTACTGCACGCGGTCCCCGGAGTCGCCGCAATTGCGGTGCTGCTGTTGCTCATCTTCTATGTCTACGCCGTGATTACGACCAATTTGTTCGGCGTGGCTTACCCGGACTGGTTCGGAACCATCGGTGAATCAATGTTTTCCCTGTTCCAGATCATGACGCTCGAAAGCTGGTCCATGGGTATCGTCCGTCCCATTCTTCAGCAGTTTCCGTGGGCATGGACCGTCTTCGTGTCCTTTATCATCGTTTCCAGCTTTACCGTGCTCAATCTCTTCATTGCGATTGTGATCGATTCGATGCAAACGATTCACTCGAGCGAACAGGATGCTTCCGCATCCAAATCGGCTGGGAATCCGGCAGATTCCGAACCGGTACTCGAGGAGCTCAGGGCATTGCGCAGGGAATTTGCCGAATTTCGTGCACGGCACCCTGGCTAGCAACCATGCCTGGGGCAGGATGAGGGAGCTGGCTGGCGGCGTTGCCGGTTCGAACTTCCGTCATGGTTCGCAATCTGGCCTACAAACGTACGTGCGTACCAACCCGCGCGTCCTGACCGTAGCAGTCTGCCCAGCCGGGCAGTGTGATCGCAGTGAGGACGGCAATGCCGCCCATCGCCAGTAACGCTGCCAGAAATGCCTTCATGGTTGTTCTCCTGCCGAACATGGCCATACGAACTAAATGTATCTTGCACGGGTAGGGCGGATTCCGCCACCGTCGCCTAAGGAGATCGTCGATGGACGAAGAGATCCTCAACCGCAGCCTCCGCCGATTCCTGAAAACGTTGGGTGTCAACGCACAGCGTGAAATCGAGACAGCCGTGCGTTCGGCTTTGGCCGACAAGAGGCTGCCAGACAAGCCGCTGCAGGCGACGGCCGAGATCCATATCCCGGAGATTGATTTTCATTTCAAACTCGACGCCGTCATTCAATCCTCCTAAGTCACATGAATGAGCGGAGCGCAGCGGCCGGTTTGCCGGACAGTGGCGACGAAATCTCGTCGGGAGAGTTTCTGATCGCACCCAGTCCCGACGATCCGGATCTCACCCGCCGGGTATCGGGAATTGACCATGAAGGCCGGAGGAGAACTGCCTACGTCGTCGCAGAGCGACCGTTGACGATCTTCCTGAACGATCAGGAAATCGTGACGGCTATGACCGTGGGTGATCATCCGAAGCTGCTGGCGGTGGGCTACCTCGTCAACCAGGCCATGCTTCAGCGTGACGATACGCTGAGCGGGGTGGAGTACGACGAAGAGAGCGAAGTTGTGGTGGTAAGAACGGAGCGTGCTACTGACTACGAAGAAACGATGCGCCATCGTATTCGTACTTCCGGATGTGCAGTGGGCACAGTCTTCGGTCAGGTGATGGAAAGTTTCGAGGACGTCATGCTGGACCCGGATGTTCGGATCCGGACGTCTACCCTCTATACCCTCAGCCGCAAGATCACCCTGCAGCCCTCGCTCTATCTCAAGTCCGGCGCGATCCACGGATGCGCCCTTTGCGAGGGGGAACGGGTACTCCTGTACGTCGAAGACGTCGGCCGGCACAACGCGGCGGACAAGATTGCCGGCTGGCTATGGCTCAATCGTGTCGACGCGTCACGAATGCTTCTCTATACCACCGGCCGCCTGACCAGCGAGATGGTGATCAAGACGGTGCAAATGAACATCCCGGCCCTGGTATCGAGGTCGGGATTTACTGCGCAGGGCGTGGAACTCGCGGAGCAAGCCAACTTGACGTTGGTCGGGCGGGTACGCGGCCGGCGATTCCTGGCACTTGCGGGAACGCAGCGCCTGATCCTGGATGTCGATCCGTCGGAGGTTCCAGACGATCCGCCAGCCAGCATTCGAAAGGGCGCGGCACCTCAATAATGTCGGGCAGGATCCGGGTCGGCGCGTTGCTCGCCGGCGGTCGGGGGACGCGCCTGCGACGGGGCGACAAGGGGCTGGTCGAAGTTGCCGGGCGTCCCATGATTGCGCACGTCCATTGTCGCCTGGCACCTCAGGCCGATCGCATCGTGATCAATGCCAACGGCGACCATGTGCGATTTCGGTTCCTCGGCGCGCCGGTCATTCCCGACAGCTTTGTGGATACCGGAGGCGCAGGTCCGCTAGCCGGCATTCATGCGGTGCTCACGTGGGCAAGACACGAAGCCGGCCCATCCGCATTGGTCGTAACGGTTCCGGTCGACTCGCCGTTCCTGCCGATGAATCTCGTTTCCAGGCTCGAGGAGTCACGCCAGCGAACGGAAGCGGACATCTCGGTGGCAAGTTCCGGTGGACGCCGACATCCGGTCGTGGCGTGCTGGCCCGTCACGCTTCTTGCCGAACTCCGGGAAGCTTTGAATGACGGTGTCCGCAAGATCGACGCCTTCACCTCCGCGTACCGCGTATCCGCCGTCGAGTGGCAGGTAGGCTCTGTCGATCCGTTCTTTAATGTCAACACCGAAGAAGATCTCTCTCGGGCGGACGGTCTCGCGGCCGATCCGCTGCTTCAACTGGACTGAAAGCCGACCAAGCGCAGCCCTGCCGCTTTCCGGGATCTTCGCTGCTTCCGCGGGCGGGCCTGCTGCGCGTGAGTTCCCGACACCGGCCGATCCGACGTGCTGTGGAGTTGCCGACAACCCTGCGTCACAAGGCCTGCACTCCGGGAATGTCGTGGCAACGGGGGCAGGGGACGATATCCCGCCCGGCCTGCATGAGGCATTGACTCAGAGCCAGACGGAGGCCATCGGAACGTCCCCCAGCTGACCGCCATTGGCTCGGTCGACCGCCGCGCGCGGAGTCCCCTGCCTGCATCGTCAGTTCGTCGGTGAAACCGAGTTCTCCACCTATACTGCCGGCCATTCCACTGTCGATGGCTCCGGGGGGACGCGCACGTGTCGAATCTCGCACTTGTGGAGGGAATGAACCGGCTCGGGACCGAGAGCGCGTTTGTTGTGCTTGCTCGTGCAGCCGAGCTCGAGCGTCACGGCCATGACGTGATCAACCTGGGCATTGGGCAGCCCGATTTCCGCACTCCCGGCCACATCGTCGAGGCTGCTGTGAAAGCCTTGCGAGATGGCCACCACGGCTACACGCCTGCCAACGGGATTCTCCCGCTCCGGGAGGCAGTTGCCGCTGATATCTCTGCACGTCGCGGTGTAGAGGTGAACCCCGACCATGTGGTGGTGGTTCCGGGCGGCAAGGTCACCATGTGGCACGCAATTCTCATGTTTGGCGCACCCGGGCACGAAATCATGTACCCCAATCCGGGGTTTCCCATTTACGAATCGGCAATTCGATTTACCGGCGCCACACCCGTACCGATTGCGCTTGCCGAGACAGACGGATTCGCATTCGATCCCGACGATGTGCTTGCCCGGGTGACGGAAAAGACGCGTTTGATCATCGTCAACAGTCCGGCAAACCCCACTGGAGGTGTGATTCCTCTTTCGGTGCTGGACCGGCTCGCAGAGGGCCTTGCCGATTTTCCACAAGTGGCCATTCTGTCGGACGAGATCTATTCGAGAATCGTGTACGCAGGGTCTGAATTCGGGTCGATGCTGCGTTACTCGCATCTGCGTGACCGTCTCATCATGCTGGACGGATGGTCCAAGACCTATGCCATGACAGGTTGGCGGATCGGTTACGCAGTCTGGCCGGAATCGCTTGTCGAGCACGCGGCGCGGCTGAACATCAACTCGATCAGCTGTACGAATGCCGCGACCCAGCACGCGGCCGTTGCTGCGCTCAAGGGGCCCCAGGACGACGTCGAAACGATGGTCAGAGCGTTCGCAGAGCGTCGGGAAGCGCTGATTGAGGAAATTGCCACGCTGCCGGGCTTCCGGATGATCCGCCCGGAAGGTGCCTTCTACGCGATGCCCAACATCGAAGGTACCGGCATCCCGGCCCTGGAACTGCAGGATCGCCTGCTCGAGGAACTGCACATCGCAACCGTTGCGGGCACGAGCTTCGGGGCCTTAGGCGAGGGTTATATCCGCCTGAGCTATGCGGCGGGTATCGATGAGATCCGCACGGCAATGGGACGGATACGCGATTTGGCCAAAGCCGAGGGTTGGGGCTCGCATTCGTGAACCAGGTAGTCGACCTGATGCCAGAGCACGTCGCGAAGATCATTAACGAGTTCAAGCTGGTAGCAGAAGTCGACCCGGCAGGAGATCAGCCGAAGGCAATTGACGAACTTGTCGATGGGCTGGAACAGGGTCAACGTGAACAGGTACTCCTGGGAGTCACCGGTTCTGGCAAGACATTCACGATGGCGCACGTGATTCAGCGCCTGCAGCGCACATCGTTGATCCTTGCCCACAACAAGACTCTCGCGGCGCAACTCTACGGCGAGATGAAATCGTTGTTTCCGAAGAATGCTGTCGAGTACTTCGTCTCCTATTACGACTACTACCAGCCTGAAGCCTACGTTCCCCGAACCGACACCTACATCGAGAAGGACGCCTCGATAAACGAGCACATCGATCGCATGCGCCACGCGGCAACCCGTGCCCTGTTTGAGCAAAGCCACGTGATCATCGTGGCCAGCGTCTCCTGCATCTACGGAATCGGGCCGCTCGAAACCTATACCCGAATGATCATCGAACTAAAGATGGGCGGCAGAATCGAAAGGAACACGCTCCTCTCTCGCCTCGTCGAACTGCACTATCGTCGGAACGACATGAACCTGGTCCGTGGGACCTTCCGGGCCCGGGGAGACACCGTCGAGGTCTTTCCGGCCCATCTCGAGGATCGCGCGTGGCGGATTGATCTCTTTGGCGACACGGTGGACCGTCTTGCTGAGTTCGACCCGCTGACTGGTGAGCGCACCGGCACGATGGAGGAAGTCCGGATCTACGCGAATAGCCATTACGTCACGCCAAAACCCACCTTGAATCAGGCTATTGAGCGGATTCGCGTCGAACTCGCCGAGCGACTCGGTGAACTCGAGGCATCGGGAAAATTGCTGGAACGTCAGCGTCTCGAAGAACGGACAAATTTCGATCTGGAAATGATGAGCGCGACGGGAAGTTGTGCGGGTATCGAGAATTACTCCCGGTATCTCACCGGGCGCCAGCCGGGAGAACCGCCTCCCACGCTGTTTGAGTACTTGCCGCAGAACTCACTCTTGTTTGTCGACGAGAGTCACGTCACGGTCCCGCAGGTGCGGGGGATGTTTCGGGGGGATTTCAACCGCAAGACGACACTCGCCCAGCACGGATTTCGACTCCCTTCGTGCGTCGACAACCGACCCCTGAAGTTTGAGGAATGGGACGCCATGCGACCTGCCACGGTACTGGTATCGGCGACACCCGGTCCGTGGGAGCTCGAGCACACGGGTGGTAAGGCAGTCGAACAAGTCATCCGGCCAACAGGCCTGGTGGATCCTGAATGCGAAGTTCGACCCGCAGGCAACCAGGTGGATGACCTGTTGGGAGAAGCGCGGGCTGTGGCCGAAGGAGGCGGCAGAGTGCTCGTGACGACCCTGACGAAACGGATGGCCGAAAATCTGACCGAGTACCTCGAGGAATCAGGGCTACGTGTTCGTTACCTGCACTCCGATGTCGACACTCTGGAACGAATTGAGATCATCCGTGACCTACGGCGCGGAGTTTTCGACATTCTGGTGGGCATCAACCTCCTGCGGGAAGGCCTGGACATTCCCGAATGCGCGTTGGTCGCCATTCTGGATGCGGACAAGGAGGGATTTCTCCGCTCTCGCACGTCGCTCATTCAGACGATTGGCCGGGCGGCACGGAACGTTGATGGACGCGTCATCCTGTACGCCGACCAAGAGACCGAATCGCTTAGGGGCGCCCTGGAGGAAACCCGTCGGCGCCGGGATCTCCAGATGAAGTGGAATCACACGCATGGAATTCAGGCCGAATCAGTGCGCAAAGCGATCGCCGACGTACTAGGGAGCATCCATGAACAGGATCACGTGACGGTTGAGATTGATCCCGAGATTCCGCATCGTATCGGACATAATCGGGAAGCCTACGAAGCTGAGCTGGAGGAGCGCATGCACCGCCATGCCGCTGCACTTGAATTCGAGGAGGCTGCGCAGGTGCGGGACGAATTGAAGGCGCTCCGCGATAACGATCTCGGCATCCCTTCGAGAGCGGGGCCGAAATCGCCGCCGCGGCGGCGGCGAACCGTGAGGAATTCGGGCCGCACCCGTTCAAGGCATCGCTGAGGTGGGGGACAACTCAAGAAAAGGCACGGCGCTTGTCACCGGGGGAGCCCGCCGCATCGGGGCCGCCCTCGTGAGGTCGCTTGCCGGCCTGGGGCATCCCGTCGCCGTACATTACAAGCAGTCCAGGGAAGCGGCCTCGAAACTCGCGAATGGAATCGAGGCCGCTGGGGGAACGGCTCGAACGTTCGCGGCGGATCTGCGATCGGAAGACGCTGCCCGGCACCTGTTGCGGGCAGTAACAGAACAGCTCGGCCCCTGTACGATCCTGGTCAATAACGCTTCGCATTTTGCGCACGATACGCTGCGTACTGGAACACGGGCGTCCTGGGACGACCACCTTGAACTGAACCTTCGGGCTCCGCTGGTGCTTAGTCGCACCTTCGCCGAGCTGCTTCCCGCATCGATGCCGGGTTTGATCGTAAATCTGCTTGACCCCAGGGTTTGGACCGTGACTCCGCACTATCTGTCGTACAGCGTCAGTCGGGCAGGATTGTGGGCTGCCACCCGCATTCTCGCGTTGGAGCTGGCCCCGCAGATCCGGGTCAACGCGATTGGTCCCGGACCAACGCTGTCCAGCCAGTCCGAGGGAGAGGCCGGTTTCCGTGCCACGCGGGGTCGCCTTCCGTTGTCACCTGGTCCTTCTCCTGACGACATCTCTGAGGCGCTCGTCTATTTGGTGCATGCCAAGTCGGTCACGGGGCAGATGATCGCGCCTGACGGTGGTCAGCACCTTGGCTGGCTTCACCCCGCTCCGAACGAACCGGTTCGTGGTTGAATCTCGCACGCTCCTCGTCAAGGGCCTTGAACTGGAGTGCCTCATTGGCGTCCATCAACACGAGCGCAGCAGTGTGCAGCGCGTCCTCGTCGACGTCGAACTGGAGGTGAAACCGATTCGGCACGGAGATGATCTCAATTGTGTCGTCAGCTACGAAGATGTAGTAGCTGTCGTTCGTCGGCTGGCTGACGGCGGCCACATTCAGCTGGTGGAAACCTTGGCTGAACGTGTGGCCGCCTGTTGTTTGAAGTTCGACGGCGCGGTCAGGGTTAGCGTCACGATCCTCAAGCCTGACGTCCTCCCCGGCGCGGCAGCCTTGGGAGTACGGGTGCAGCAAACTCTCTGAGTACCTGTCAATTCAGGGCTGTATCTGCTACCAACCTGTAGTTGCAGGCGTTTTATTCACAAGAAGCGTGTGCGGCGACAAGAGCACTGACCGGAGGCCAGCCACGAAGGGGACATCTGCCGCTCCTCGGCCGGTGATAACGTAAGAGACGCAAATTCAACAGGTTAATATCCTGCACTGAAAACTGGCACTGGCGCTTTCCAATCTGTTTCCCCATTAGACACAAGAAATTGAGCGGACCACGGCAATGTTTTCCACAGTGTTTTCCACAATTGCGACTGAAATGGGGCTTTGAGCCTTGCGGTTGAATGCGCACCTTAAGAAGGCCAAAGTCAGGCATGGAACGCCGAACGAAAGCCCCCTCCAAATCTCCCGACGCGTCCGGTTGCTCGGCCGCCACATCAGGTCGAACCGATCAAAGCGACCTGGAAATCGGAGCGGACGTCGTGCGGGACGCTGCCCGCTCACTTCCCGCCCGACCCGGCGTCTATCAGATGGAAACCGCAAAAAGGGAAGTGCTCTACGTGGGAAAGGCGCGGGTACTTCGAAACCGGGTCGCCTCGTACGCCGCTGTCCAACGCCTTCCGATCCGCCTTCGGCGGATGATCGCCCAAGTACGGCATGTCGAGTTTACGGTCACCGAACATGAAGCCGAGGCGCTGCTATTGGAAGCCAATCGGATCAAGAAACTTCGGCCTCGATACAACATTCTTTTGCGGGACGACAAGTCCTATCCCTACATCCGCCTCCGCACCGACCACGCGTGGCCACAGCTCCTTAAGCATCGAGGACGCAAGCAGCGAGACGGACACTATTTCGGACCCTTTGCTTCGGTTCGAGCCGTGAATGTGACCTTGAACGCCCTTCAGCGCGCGTTCCCGCTGCGTACCTGCTCCGATCGGGAATTTGAGCTTCGCGACCGACCATGCCTCCAGTATCAGATCCGCCGCTGTTCGGCGCCCTGTGTCGGGAAGGTCAACGATTCCGAGTACACCGGATTCGTTGAGCAGGCGCGGCGTTTTCTGGACGGTGGAGGAAGGGAAGTCCAGGCAGTACTTCGCTCAGCCATGGATCGCGCCAGCGAGGATCTCGAATTCGAGCGCGCGGCGGTGCTACGCGATCGAATTCAGGCGTTGAATGCGATTCAGACCGCGCGCGGTGGCGACCTGCAGCACGTGGGTGACGCAGACGTTTTCGCCGTCGCTGAACAGGGTGGCCAGATTGCGGTTCAGGTCTTCTTCTTCCGTGGCGGAAGCAATTTCGGCAACCGCACGCACTTCCCGATGCACGGCAAGGACGTACCGCCAGCCACAGTGCTCGGTGCGTTCATTTCACAGTTTTACGATACGCAGGCCCCGCCGCCGTCGTTGCTGCTGAACGAGCGGGTTCCCGACATGGCGCTGCTGGCCGAAGCGCTCTCCATAAAGGTTGGCCGGCGTGTAGCGATCCTTATTCCCCAGCGCGGGGAAAAACGACAGGCGGTGCGTGCCGGAGAGGACAACGCAAAGGCGGCATTGGCTCGCCGAATTTCTGAGCGCGCGAATCAGCTGGAAATGCTCGATGGTTTGGCGAAAGTCTTCGGACTCACGCAGGCGCCGCGGCGAATCGAAATCTATGACAACAGTCACCTGCAGGGGACTCTTCCGGTCGGGGCGCTCGTTGTCGCCGGGCCGGATGGCTTCATGAAGTCGTCGTATCGTCGGTTCAATGTCCGAACCGCAAATCCGGGCGATGACTATGCGATGATGCGGGAAGTGCTGACAAGGCGCTTCAAGAGACTTCAGCGCGAGGATCCAGACCGAAGCAAAGGCCACTGGCCCGATCTCCTATTGATCGATGGCGGGGCAGGGCACCGCGGAACCGCGCTCGCCACGCTGGAGGAACTCGGTATTCTGGGGCCTGCGGTCGTCGGCGTCGCCAAGGGAGCTGACCGGAACGCTGGCAGGGAACTCTTTCATGCCGGTTTCGATCGTCCTGTTTCCCTGACTGTTGACGATCCCGTCTTGTATTTCCTCCAGCGGCTACGGGACGAAGCGCATCGGTTTGCAATTGAAGGGCATCGGGCCCGCCGGCTTCGCACCGGCATTCAATCGGAGCTCGATCAATTGCCGGGTATCGGACCTCGTCGCAAACGGGCACTCATCCTGCATTTCGGGTCGCTTCAGGCGATTCGAGATGCGACCTTCTCGGAGCTGCTGCAGGTTGACGGGATCAGTGCCGCGGTGGCCCGCACGCTGCACAATCATTTCTCCAGTGATGCCTGAATCCAACAGATTCAATCCGGCCTTGTTCGTGACTTGCGGACGGATTGCGCTGGTGGTCCCGTTTGTGGCCTGCTTCTACCTGCCCGACTCATGGCGCATCTGGGGAGCCGGCAGTTTGTTCGTCGCGGCAGGCCTCAGCGATGCCCTCGATGGCTGGCTGGCCCGTCGGTTGAATATCGTGACCGAACTCGGAAGCATCCTTGACCCGGTCGCAGACAAGGTGATGCATGCGGCGGCACTGATCATGCTGACTGCTGACGGACGGGTTCCGGCAGTGGCCGCGGTGATCTTGCTCGTCCGTGATTTCCTCGTAGGTGGTTTGCGGCAAACGGAGCAGGGGAGAGGGGCCCTTGCGGTCTCTGCCGTCGCCAAGGCCAAGACTGCGCTGCAATTCCTGGCCTTGAGCGTACTTTTGTTTGCCCCAGGTGTACCCGGGACGGAATGGCCGGTCGCGGTGGGGTTGACCCTTCTGTGGGTCAGCGTCACGCTCAGTCTTTGGAGCGGTAGTCTCTACACCCTGCGAGCGGTTGCCGCGCTGACGTCGAAGCAGGACTAGGTCCCGTTGCGTCACCGTCACCGCACCGCTGGCGACCCCGCTGTCCTTCCGCAGAATGCCCCGGATTTGGCCGGATGGGTTTCCTGAATCTGGGCAGGGCACAGGACGAATACGATCCCTAGCAGCGACGGTGTCAAGCCTTTCATTTGATGAGGAACCATGTTTGAAGCTCCCAAGACCAACTACCGGGTACCACGTACCGTTTCTTCCGGCCAGGACGAAACCGAAGGTGACGGGGTTCAGGTTCGACGCCTGATCGGTGTTCCGGCGCTCGACATGGTCGATCCTTTCCTGCTGCTTGATGTGTTTTCCGTGACCGGCAACCAAGACCGACAAACCGGCTTCCCGTCCCATCCACATCGTGGGTTTGAAACCGCGACGTATCTCCTCGCTGGCCAGGTCCGCCACGAAGACAGCGCAGGGCACTCAGGCCTGCTGAAGGCTGGGGGAGTGCAATGGATGACCGCGGGACGGGGAATCGTGCACTCGGAAATGCCCGAAGATTCCAACGGCCCGGTGGCAGGATTTCAGCTTTGGGTCAATCTGCCGAAGTCACACAAGATGACTCACGCCAGCTATCAGGAGTTCGATGCAAACGAAATCCCGCTGGAACGAAGGGGCGCTCAAGTGACTGTGAAGGTAATTGCCGGCACAACCGGGCGCGGTACGACCGGCCCCGTGCGGCAGCCACTGACCGAACCGAGGTATTTCGACTTTCAGCTCGGAGCCGGAGCCGCCGTGGTTGAGCCGATACCGGACCATCACAATGCGTTCATCTACATGATTGATGGAGCGATCGAATTTCCTGGCGACGACCTCAGCATCCACCCACTCGCAAAAGAAACGGTCGCAGTGCTCTCGAACGGGACGGAATTGCGCGTTTCTGCAGGAACGGACGGAGCGCGTTTCCTCCTCGTTTCCGGCCGGCCGCTTCGTGAAGCGGTTGCACGTAGCGGAGGGTTTGTTATGAACACGCTGACGGAAGTCCAAGCTGCGCAGGAAGACTTCCGCCTCGGTCGACTTACAGGCTAGAGCACGTCCGGTGGAAGTACTCTATTTCGCGTGGGTGCGGGACCGCGTCGGTACGGCGCGCGAACAAATCGATCTGCCCGACTCGGTGAGCACCGTCGGCGAACTTGCGCATTGGCTTGCCTCACGGAGCAGCGGACACGCTGCAGCGTTCCGTAATTGCGAACTCCTTCGGGCAGCGGTGAATCAAGAGCACGTCCCGTTCGGACATCCGGTAGCGGCTGGCGACGAGGTGGCCTTTTTCCCCCCTATGACCGGAGGCTGAGCTTGTGATTCGGGTGCAAGGCGTTGACTTTGAACCAGGTGCCGAGATCGACAAGCTCTTGCACGGGCGCACTGCCGTTGGTGGGGTGGCAAGCTTTATCGGAGTAGTCCGGGAGGACCCTCGCGGGCCAGCGCTTCGGGCGATGACCCTTGAGCACTATCCGGGGATGACCGAGCGCATGCTGGCTGCGATCGAGCAGGAAGCAAATCGGCGATGGAACCTCTCCGCGAGCCTCATCATCCATCGTTACGGGCGCATGGTTCCGGGAGACCGCATTGTCCTGGTGGTAACGGCCGCTCCTCACCGCCAAGCGGCGCTCGAAAGCTGTCAGTTCCTTATCGACTGGTTGAAGACCAAAGCCCCGTTCTGGAAGTGCGAAGAGACCGAAGAAGGGGAGCAATGGGTCGAGGCTCAAGTACGTGATGATGTCGCAGCGGCGAAATGGCAAACCGAGCCCGCTGCGAACTGACCCCTTCCTGCCGCCATTGAGAACCGGTCACCAAGGGGCAGATGGATCGCTCAGCTAGGAATGTGCATGAGGCATGCGGGCGTTCGCCCGTGTGCTCCGCAAGATCGAAGCAAACAGCAGATCAGGTCGTCTCTGACTCGGGTCAGCTGCAGGTCAGCTTGGCATATTCCTCGATCATGAGGCGGCAGACCTTGCCGGGCGTAAAGGCATGTTGGCCGATAACCGACACCGGTGTGACTTCTGCTGCCGTACCCGTCACGAAGACCTCCTCAGCGAGACCGATGTCTTCCGGCATGATCACTTCCTCGACCACTTCGATTCCTTTTGCTTTGGCGATGCCGATGGCCGTACGCCGGGTAATACCGTCCAAAAAGCAGTCCGGTATGGGCGTGTGAATGACACCGTCCCGCACGAAGAAGATGTTGGCACCCGTGGTTTCCGCCACCCGTCCGCGGTGATCGAGCATGAGTGCGTCGTCGTAGCCTTTGCCTTCGGCGGCGTGCTTGGCAAGCGTGCATGTCATGTAGAGGCCGGCAGCCTTCGTGTTGACCGGTGCGGTTTCGGGCGACGGGCGCCGCCAGTCGGCAAGTGCCAGCCTGATCCCCTTCAGTCGGGCCTCTGGCGAAAAATAGGAGGGCCACTCCCAAGCCGCGACCGCGATATGAATGGTGTTCCGCTGGGCAGAAATGCCCATCATTTCGCTGCCGCGCCAGACTACCGGTCGGACGTAGCCATCCACGATCCCATTGGCTTCGAGCACGGCACGGCGAGCCTTGCTGAGTTCCTCTCCGGAACAGGGGAACTCCATTCCCAGCGTGGTGGCTGAATGAATCAAGCGGTCCGTATGCTCTTGTTCCTTGAAGATCTTTCCACCGTACGCCCGCTCGCCCTCGAATACAGAGCTGGCGTAATGCAGTGCATGACTCAGTACGTGTAGCTGCGCCTCCTGCCAAGGCAGTAGTTCGCCGTCAAGCCAGAGCTGCCCCGGCAGTCGGCCGTAATCTTCAATCATGGGAGGTGTCCCACAGGAATCACTGGTAGCGTTCCGGAAAGGAGCGCATCGTAGTACCTTACCTCTAGAAACGTCAACATGGCTGACGCATTTATGTCGGATTTTGCAGCACGTGCTATAGCGGAACGTCTTTTCTTCGGTTATCGCGCTTTTACGGGCGACGCCGACCGTGTCTTGGCGAGTCGCGGACTCGGCCGCGCGCATCACAGGGCGCTGTATTTCATCGAACGGGCCGGGAGCATTCCCGTGCACGAACTGCTGGCCACGCTGGGCATTACGAAGCAGGCCTTGACCCGCGTGCTTCGCGAATTGATGGACGCGCAACTGGTCGAACGCCGGCAGGACCCGACGGACGGACGTCGCGGTATTCTGACCCTGACCGAAACAGGCCGGGCGCTCGAACTATCCTTGCTTCACGCCCAGCGGGCTCGGATTGAGTTTGCCCTCGCCCAGGCTGGACCGAACGGTCGGGAGTCCATTCACACTTTTCTCGAAGCCCTGATGGAACCGGATGACCGCGCCCGTATTGGACTCGCGCTGTGAAAGGAGCGCTGGGTGCAACGCCGCAACCGCTTGAATCCAGGCTGCTCGTCGTTGACGACGATGCGCGGCTGAGGAATCTCCTGCAACGATATCTGTCCGGGCAGGGGTACCTCGTGGATGTCGCTCAGGACGCAAGCGCGGCAAGAGAACGCCTAGCAGGAATTGCTTATGACCTGATCGTGCTCGATGTCAGCATGCCGGGAGAAGACGGTCTGGCGCTCGCACGCTCGTTGCGGACATTGGGCAACGTGCCGATCCTTTTCTTGACCGCGCGGAAGGAGACACGGCATCGCATCGAAGGATTGGAAGCAGGGGCAGACGACTACATGGGGAAGCCATTCGATCCGCATGAACTCTCGTTGCGAGTGGCGGGTCTGCTGCGTCGCGTGAGCCCGCTTCCACCTCCTGGCTGGGTGCATTTCGGTGAGTATCGTTTTGATCTTGAGCGACGTCGCCTCTGGAATCGCTCGGGGTCGGTCCAGCTCACCGCCCGCGAAGGCGAGGTGCTGGTTCGATTGGCCAGGGCGGCCGGTAAGCCAGTGGCACGCGACGTGCTGGGGCGGGGGAGTTCGCTCGGAGAGCGGAGCGTCGACGTCTGTATCAATCGACTTCGACGGAAGCTCGGTGAAAGCGCCCGTTCCGCCCGGCACATCGTCTCGATTCGCGGTACGGGATACGCGCTTCGCGCGAGCCCTTGATGAAACTCTTTCCCTTTGAACGTTCCAGTTTAGAAGTCCGGCGAGTCCTGCCTCGAGGGTTTTTCGGCCGAGCCCTCGTTATCGTCGCCGTACCCCTCGTTCTCCTGCAATTGATTCTTGCCGCGATCTTCTACGAAGAGCACTGGGAGGAAGTCGGGCGCCAGCTTGCATTCCAGTTCGCCAACCAGATCAGCTCGATTGGCAAACAAATCATTGTCGCCCCTCAAGAGGCTGACGCGATCATCAGTCAAAGTGAGGCCGCATTCAACGTGCAATTGCGCTACGAGCCCGGAGCAGCTCTGGATGGGGCGTTTGCGCACCCTGCGAGCAGTTATCTGGACTATGCCCTGGAACGCATGCTCGGTCGACGGTTGGACTATCCGTACCGGTACGACACCCGTTCACGTGACGAAGCGGTGGAAGTGCAGGTAGGGCTGCCTACCGGCGTCCTGTACGTCATTGCGCCGATTGAACACGTATCGAGTTCCACAACCAACATCTTCATTTCTTTGATGATCATGAGTTCGGTTCTTGCGTTCGTCCTGGCCGTGTACTTCCTGCGACAGCAGGTTCTTCCGCTTCGCGCCGTCGCCAGGGCAGCCGAACGCTTCGGTCGCGGTGACACTCACGCTCCGCTCGTCGTCCGAGGTGCTACGGAAGTCCGGAGGGTAGCGCAGGAATTCCTGACGATGCGAGACCGGATTCGGGGGCAAATCGAGCAGCGGACCGAGTTTCTGGCCGGGGTGAGCCACGACTTGCGCACTCTTGTAACTCGTCTTCGCCTGCAGCTTGAATTGCTCGGGGACAATGAAGATCGGAACAGCATGAAGGCCGATCTTGATGAAATGGAACACATGATCGAGTCGTACCTCGCATTCGCACAGGGAGAAGGGGAGGAAGCCCCCGACAATGTCGATTTGGCCGAGCTCCTCGGCGACCTGGTTGAGCGGTTTGACGACGGTTCTGGCCGGATCGACTTCAGATCAAGCGAGCCCGTGCATGCCCGTGTGCGCGCGGGGGCCGTACGACGTGCCGTCTCGAATCTCCTCGAGAATTCACTACGGCAAGGGCATCAACTGGAAGTCAGCCTGACGCAAGACAAGGATGGGGCCCACATCGTGATCGATGATGATGGTCCTGGCATTCTCCCAGAACGACGCGAGGAAGCGTTCAAGCCGTTCCGGCAACTCGGCGATGGCACGAGGTCGGGAGGAACCGGACTCGGACTGACCATTGCACGCGATATTGCTCGCAGCCACGGCGGTGAGATCGAGTTAGGGGATTCGCCCGCAGGCGGCCTGCGAGCTCTGTTCCGCATTCCGCTGTGAGCTTCGCAGCGCTGGTGACTTCGGTCATGAAGCGATGAATACGCCGGCGCATCTGCTCATGGGAGTTGCCGCCTGCGGGCTACCTGGCGGAAAGGCAAGGAATGCCGCGGCACTTGCTGGAGCCCTGATACCCGATGCCACGATCATCGCGATGGTGGCCTGGCAGGGGTGGGTTGTCGGGCGAACCGGGGGACAAATCTTTGGTATCGACTATTTCACGGCGTTTTGGCAGGAGATTTTTGCGGTCTCGAACTCGGTCCCCCTGTTTTTGGCATGTACGGCCCTAGGCCTCTTCACACGCCCTCGCTGGGCCGTCGCCTTTGGCATTGCCGCCATTCTCCATGTCGTCACGGATATCCCGCTGCACGCAGGGGATGGACATCCGCCATTTTGGCCGTTCTCCGACTGGATCTACGTGAGTTCGTTTTCGTATTGGGACGTGCGACACGGGGCCCACATCCTGGCGCCGGCAGAATTCATACTATGCCTGGTACTTGCGGCCTGGCTCTGGGTGAAGTTCCGGGGCCTCCTGGCTCGATCAGCTATAGCGCTTGGTCTCCTCGTCGAAGCAGCATGCGTTTTCGGAGGGGAGATCATCTACGGCGTCTAGTTCCGAAGGCCAGCCCGTACACAGCACGTCGCTCTGAGATGAAGGGCGAAGCGACCGCGGGGCACGGGAGGACCGCCTGGCAGGGCCGTAATATGCGCATAATGATGATTATGGAAATTAAGAGATACTCTCAAGATATACTCCTATCCATTTGTATCAATGTCTCTC
Source organism: Alphaproteobacteria bacterium (assembly GCA_022825235.1). Lineage (GTDB taxonomy): Bacteria > Pseudomonadota > Alphaproteobacteria > TMED109 > TMED109 > VXPW01. Next base: position 78,912 of record JAJDYI010000007.1, read on the forward strand.
TTGGAACTCATGTGACCGAACAAACGGCTGCCGTGGATTGACCACCACGCTGGACAGGCGAGCTGGGAGATCAATCTGCCTTGCGGATCTGATATTGATGTGATATCGGTGGATGCGTCAATGACTTGCGGAGTACCAACTGTTACTACGTTTTCGTTCCCTCATAGCGTATCTCTTGCACGACCGCAATGAGGCCTAATCGGCATAAACCCTGATTCCCATAAGGCGGAACAAACCATGTCAGAAGCACAGTCAGGCAATTCACTGAACATTGGAATCACCGCCCTGTGCCTTGTTCTCGCCGTAGTATTGGCTGGGAAAGCAACGGCCGAAGACAGCCCGGTCAACGTCGGCGGCGCCCTAGGCCTGAACTGGGTATATGGCGACTACTCTGATGACCGCGGTGAAAACCTCGGAGCCATGCGTCTAGAAATATTCCGCCTCAACGCCGACCTCAAATACGACAACGTTACTGGCCGGGTCGAGTACCGGTATTACAATGAACCAAGCTACGACTACAGCATGATGCACACTGCTTGGCTTGGTTACAGTACTGACAGATTAGGTACCGTGCGGGCTGGAATTGTCCGCGCCCCATTTGGCCCCGGAAACTACGGTATATCGTCAAGTTGGTTCTTTGATCAGCACTACTACGTCGGCCTCATTGACGACATGGACCTCGGAGTCAGATGGACAAAGTCCATTGGCGACCTCACGATTGATATCGCCTATTTTCTCGAGGACGAAGGGCACTGGGACGGGTCCAGCGTAGATAGTGCCCGATACAGCTACGATCCCGTGCTATGGACCGAGAGCGTGACCTCAGACGGCACGATCGGCTGGGGGGAAGCCCCTGAACACGGTTTCACTGAGGACGGCCAGATCAATGTGCGCGCCGAATATGCGATCGATGGCTTCGGGGACATCGGGGCCTCCGTTCAGTACGGGAGGTTGAAGGGACAAAACGTTGGTAGTAGCAGTGCTGACCATTTCGCCGCTTCCGTCCACGGAGCTACCACATTCGGCAATATCAAGGTGGCCTCTCAACTGTCGTATTACGAGTACGACATAGCCAACACTCCCCCATGGGGAACGGTCGACCTCATCCCCATGGGCGCATTCAACTTTGCCTGGCCTGTCGCAACCGAGGCATGGATCCCATCCATATCTCTCCAGTACCAGGGGATAGATACGTCCGGCTTCGAGGAGCTTCACAGCGTGACGCCATATCTGGAATGGAGTTCGATCGTGAAGCAACAGGACGATTTCAACGATAGCTCCTTGGTGACCTTGGGAGCCGTCTGGAGTTGGGCTGGTTGGTACATCTACACCGATCTTGCATTCTCCAACGGCAACTTTTTCGTCGGGAACGAAGGCGATGCCTACGGAAACGTGTTCAATGGCGTCGGCGACTTCGGCGCCAACGGTAATGACAGGTGGAATACCAGGTTCAATGTGAACATTCGCCATTACTTCAATTTGTATAAGTGATTGGTATCTGGAGCTGTCAACTCGACCCGGCACCTAGCGGCAATTTCGCACTCTCTCTTCGCTTCCTCGCCTGTGAGGGTGCTGTAGAGCGCGACCGAGCAGGTATTTGAGAGAGTGTTCATGGCCCCGGTCACAGGCCAGCCGGGCTATCGAAAATACGGTTGGAAACCGTTAGCGGATCTGAACCACGACATTCGGAAGGTACCCTGCCCGCTCCAATCTCTGGACGAACGTGTCCGCTTCCAGGGCAGACGCGAATGGTCCGAAGCGCACCCGATGCCACCGGTGATTCCTGCTCACTTGGATGCTTGGATCACCAAACCTCGATAATTTCCAGGCAAGCCGCTGGGCATTGTCGGGGAGTCGGAAGGCACCGACCTGGACATAGACGTTCCCTCCCCTCACCGGCGTCACTGGCTCCTGCGCTACTTGCTCCTGCTGCAGCGGCTCGGTCAGGAGATGTGGGCCACTATCCAACAGTTCGAGGCGTACCGGTGCGACCCCCACTTTTTCAACGCCGAGCAACTGGGCTGACCGGCGCGAAAGATCGATGATGCGATCTCCAACGAACGGCCCTCGGTCGTTCACCCTAACCACGAGCTGGCGACCGTTGTCAAGGTTGGTGACCCGCACCTTGCTGGGCAACGGCAGCGTCTTGTGTGCGGCGGTCAACGCGTACTGATCAAAAATCTCGCCGTTGGCCGTCGGTTTCCCGTGAAATTTCGGTCCGTACCACGAGGCAAGCCCCTCTGCCCGGTAGTTCGGCTGGACCTTCGGCGTGTACCTGCGGCCTGCAACGGTGTAGGGCGCCCCGACCTTGTAGATTCCGTCGCTGCTGGAGCTTGGCGGCGCGCTCTGCGGCACCTCCAGCGGTGCCACTACCGGCGCAGGTTTGCCGCATGCAGACATCAACAGCATCGCGCACGCAAACATCGTGAAAACCGCCGCAAGATGCATGTCAAAGCCCCCGTGCAATTCGGTCCGAGAGAATTCCCACGGCGGTCGCATAGAAGCTCGACCGGTTGTACGTCAGCGTAACCCGGAAGTTCTCGTATACGAGGAAGGCGTCCCCGTCCGGGTAATCCGGGGCCACCACCGACGCGACCAGGGCACGTGCAGGAAGGTCGGTTCCATCGATTCGCCGAACCCCCAGCGCTTGCCACTCGGGTATCGTGCGCGTGACGTCGAGGCCAATCAGATCCGGGTCAAAGTCTGAAGGAAGCTTGACCCCCCTGCCCCAGGTGATGTCGTCCCGCCAGCCATGACGCTTGAGGTAATGCGCAATGGAGGCGAAGACATCAGCTTCGGTGGTCCAGATGTCCCGACGCCCGTCGCCGTCGTAGTCCTGCGCAAAGTTGCTGAAGCTCGTCGGCATGAATTGACTTTGCCCCATGGCGCCGGCCCATGAACCAAGCATGGAAGCAGGTTCAATGCGCTCGCGTTCCATGATTCTTAGTGCCTCCAGGAGCTCTCCCCGAAAGAAATCCTGCCGTCGGCCATCGAAGGCAAGAGTTGCCAGAGCGCCCAGTACCGGGAACCCGCCGGTAATTTTCCCGTAATGGGTCTCGATGCCCCAGATTGCCAAAATGAAACGCGGCTGCACCCCGTACTTCTCGCCGACTTGTGTCAGGAGGCTTCGGTAGCGCCGGCCCATTTCGCGCCCTCTATCGACACGCTCGTCACTGATCACCCGATTGAGATACCAATCAAGGGTCACGTCCCTTTTCCATTGCTTGCGGTCGAGCTCGAGCACACGTGGCAGCGGGCCCTCCAGATCTTGGAGGGCAGCGTCCAACGCCGACCGCCCTACCCCGTTGGCCAGGGCTTCGGCGCGCACGCCGTCGAGCCAGTCCGCAAAGGGCTCCGCAGCGACGGGGACGGTCAACAAGAGTGCCGCAGCGGCGGCGGATAGCGCCAACTTCATGAGCCGTTCCCGATCAACACACCGGGATTAAGAATTCCCGCCGGGTCCAGTTCCTTCTTCGCTGCCGCGAGTGCATATCCGAAGAGTGCCGGACGCTGTTTCGTGTACCACGGCATGTGGTCACGCCCAACCGCATGATGATGCGTGATCGTCCCACCGGCAGCGAGCAATGCCTCGCTGGCCGCTGCCTTGATTGCTCGCCAAGCCTGGATTGCGCCGCCCTTCGGCGCTTTCGCATGGAACGTGAAGTACGGTGCGGGACCGTCGGCGTAGACATGCGTAAATCGGCACGTGACATGTCCCGGCACACCGGTTACCCGAAGAATCGCCTCTCCAATGCTGTCTCTGACCGCGCGGTGGAATTCTGGAAACCGGTCCCACGTAATCGCCGTTTCGACCGCATCCACGATAAGACCGTGAGCAATCAACGTCTCTCGAACGTAGGGTGCGCCCATGAAGGCATCTCGCCAGCTACCTGTCGCACCACTTCGGTTAGGGGCGTCCCCGCTGCTCTCGTCGGAGATTCCACTGAAGTCGGCGGTGCACTGGAGTGCCTCTTCCATCCATGAATCAACCCGATGGTTCGCGTTCTCAAAACCCAGAACCAGCAGATGACGGCTGCCATCACCGACACCTGTCAGCCGGGCTTCTTCCGCGTCGATCACGCGGCAATTCGCCGGCCACAAACCAGCCTGAACCACTCCCCGCGCGGCGTTTGCCGCATCCAGGAACTGCTTGAACCACACCGCGGCGCTTCGTCGATGGACCGGCCGGGGCACCACGCGCATCCACGCAGACGTAATGATGCCAAGCGCCCCCTCCGATCCGGCGAAGAGACGATCAGGGCTGGGCCCTGCTCCCGACCCTGGCAGGCGACGAGTTTCCAACGTTCCCCGTGGGGACACGACCCGAAGTGATTCAATGGAATCCTCGATATGGGTCTGCAGTGTCGCGAAATGGCCACCGGACCTGGTCGCGATCCATCCTCCCAGAGTCGAGAATTCGAACGATTGCGGAAAATGCCGAAGGGTCAGGCCATGTGGCTTGAGCTGTCGCTCCAGCACGGGTCCGAGAGCACCTGCTTCGATATGGGCAGCACGGTCCGCCACATTCACGTCGGTCACGCGGTTGAGCTTCCGCAAATCCATACTGACTGCGCCGGCAAAGCCTTCGCCCACGCTAGGCTCCACGCCTCCCACCACACTTGAACCTCCACCAAAGGGAATGACTGCCACATTGACATCGGAGGCCCAGTCCAGGACCGCAACCACATCGCGCTCGTGTCTCGGCCACATGACAAGATCCGGGGCACATTCGAAATCGTGGTCAAACGCCCGGACATAGTCCGGGAACGACTTGCCGTACGTGTGCGCAGCCCGGTCATGCGCGTCTGTGGACGCGATGCCGGCAAGAACAGAAGGCGGTTGAACTCGCGGGTCAGGTAGCGTTACGCGATCAATCGCGGGCCACCTCATCTCTGCCCGGGGCCTGACTCCGGTGATCTCGGACACCCTTGCAACCGTGGCTTCGGCTTCTCCGGACTCTGGAATTTGATCCTCGTACCCCCAGCCCCAGAATTTGTAGCGGCGCTCAGACATCCCGTTGCTCCCAAACTCCGAAGCGGACCGGACACGCCCGAGAAACGCGTTCTCTCAACATCTTCGCGCAGCGCAAGTCCCCTCTAGTATGGAAATCGCCGTCGGCAAGTGAAGAAACGCAGCTGGGTGTCCCGTCCAGCGCCGCGGCCCGCAAGACTGCTGGCCAACGAACGATAGCGGAGAGACTCGCGATGAAAACCACTTGGCATACCTTGACGCTGAAGGAGCGTGAAGCTCACTTTAGTCCTCGTGTTGCGGTTCCGTCTGCAGACACCTACCTCGAAAATGCGGCAAAGGCCGCAGCGGCGGCCCGTGAGCAGCTTGCCGGCGCTTCACACTTCAACGTGCGATACGGCTCCGGGGCAAAGCAGACTATTGACGTCCTCAAGGGCCCGTCCAATGGCCAGGCCGCCCCAGTGGTGCTGTTTATTCACGGAGGCTATTGGCGCGCCCTCGACAAGGACGACCACACGCATCTAGCGCTGCCCTTCGTCGATGCCGGTGCGGTGTTTCTCAACATCAATTACGACCTTTGCCCGGATGTCACAGTGAGCACGATTGTGAATGAAATACGTGCAGGCCTGATCTGGGCGGCCCAGCATTCCGAGGGCTATGGCGGTAACCCTGACCGCATCTTCCTGTACGGCCATTCGGCAGGCGCCCACCTCGCCGGCATGATGATGACGGAAACATTTTCACCGGACGCACTGCGCCCAGAACAGGTCCGGGGCGTGTTCGCGATTTCCGGGATTTACGAACCCGAAATTGCGCGCACGCTAGCGGTCAACGAAGAAATCAGCCTTGATGCTGACGAAGCCGCTCGGAACGACGTGCTGCAGCGCACTCCCTGTCAAGCCTGGCCCACGCTGGTTGCGGCCGGCGGGGCCGAACCCTCCGGCTGGGTGGAACAATCACGCGCTTTCGAGGCGCTTCTCCGTGATCACGATATCCCTGTCGAATTCGTCACCGCAGAGAACTGCAACCATTTCAGCTTTCTTGAAATTCTCTCCGATTCAAACCATCCCCTGGTTACCAAAATGCTGGAAAGACTCGATGCCTAGCGGCAAACGTCTCGACCCGAGCACGTGATCAGAGTTCATGCGTGACCAAAACCAAAGTACTCATTGCTCAACCCCACCCTTCCTCGTCCGGCGAAGAGAACGAACCACTGGCTGTCGGAATCGGTTGTCAAGCAACCCCGTCAGGCAGGTTTGGTGCGTGCCTTGTAGCTGGAGGCACTGAACAGCAACGCCGCGCAGGACGCCCGGGCTTTCGAGAAGCCCCGCGCCAGCACCTGCGGGATGTATTGGAACGGGACTTGCCGCCGGGTCCTGCGGTCGCGCCTTCGGGCAGGCCGGGACTCACAAGAAAGTGAACTTTTTGCACCCTAGATTCTAAAGTTAGCCATAATGGGACGTACGCCAATTGGCTTGCGGATAGTCCCGCGCACTACTGCAAGGAATTCCTACCATGAATACCAAGCTTTTCTCATGTAGCTCCCTTTTGCTGCTGGCATTCGCAGTCGGCTTGACGGGTTGCCAATCGGGTGGTCCGAAGCAGCAATTCGGAACGCTGGCTGGCGCCATCGCCGGTGGAGTGGCAGGGTCACAGTTTGGCAAGGGCGACGGAAAGCTGGTCGCCGTAGGAGTCGGCACGCTTATCGGTGCCGCCCTGGGCAATGAAATCGGTGCCAGCCTTGACAAGGCTGACCAACTCTACGCCGCGCAAGCGGCCCAGAGCGCGCTCGAGAACACCCCGAGCGGAACGGCTGTGGCCTGGTCCAACCCCGATTCCGGAAATTCCGGCACGGTTGTCCCGAAGCCGGCAGTGCTGGTCGGTGACACCTACTGCCGTGAATTCGTCCAGGAAATCATCATCGGCGGTGAGATGCACACTGGGGTCGGCCGAGCCTGCCGCAACCCTGACGGTACTTGGCGAATTCAGCCGATGTAGTCACAGGTGCGCGTGTCGGGACCCGTGTTCCGACACACGTGCAAGAGCGCTACCGATTGAATGCCGTTCGTCGAACGCGCAATCCCTAGGCTTGGGGTCGGGAATGGATTCTGGGCTCCAGCGTCTCTGGGCGGAGAGCCGTAGCAGAGCCGCTGCTTTGCGGACAGTCTTCGGCTTCCCTCCCTATGGCCGCGATTTGCTCGCCCCTGTGCGGCAACGTCCCGAGCGGCCACATCCTCACAAAAAGCCAATAAACATCGTGTAATGCACGCTAATATCGTTTGATATTTGTAGAATCATTTTGCTGCTGCCGACTTCAGGGCAGTTGACCGTAACCGACGTGTAACCCCGCGTTCTTCCAGTCACTCTTTTGGACTCCTGGTTGTCGTGGCCGTATCGGCCGCCGCCGCATGCGCATCCGTTGCTCCGTGCCACGCGGACGCCCCTGAGGCCAGCGACAGAGCCAGATATCGTCTGATGAAATCCGCCGCTCGTTCCAGCACGATCTCCGGCTGGTCGCGGTGCGGGGAATGGCGGCAGTTCGGAAGCATGAGGGTCTTGACGGGTCCTGAGCAACGTTCCGCGATACTGTCGACCTGCAGCAAGGTGCCGTACTCGTCATCCTCTCCCTGGATGACCAGTACCGGACATGTAATTGCCGGCAGGCATTCCTCGATATTCCAGCTCCGAAAGGCCGGGTCCAGCCAGATGCGGTTCCAGCCCAGGAACGTCTTGGCGCCGTCAAGATGATGCCTAGCGATCCGCGCCGCCAGCGTCGAGTTCACGTACGCCTTCGCCGCCTTTTCGATGCTGGCGACCGTGAGGTTTTCCACAAAGACATGCGGGGCCTCGAGGATGAGGGAGCGCACCGGCCAGCGTCCCGCGGCAGCGTGGATGAGCGCGATTGACGCTCCATCGCTGTGTCCCACCAGGATCACGTCATCGAGACCCAACTTCTCCCGCAATTCGGGCAGACTGTCGAGCGCTTCCTCATGCATGTAGGTGACGGCGCGTTCGCCCGCTAGGACATCGGAGCCGCCGTAGCCGTAACGCGAATAGACCAGCCCCGGAAGCCTGCTTGCTCTGCTCAATTGCGCGGGGAAGTTCCGCCAGAGCCCGGCAGAACCAAGACCTTCATGTAGAAAGATCAGGACCGGCTCCCGATCGCTCCGCTCGCGTGTCCAGAAGTACTCGAGACGATGTCTGGCCGCTACGACACGCTGCAAACCCTGATGAAATTGCCCGGACACGATGCAAGTGGCCCCAGAAACGTGCTATCTGACATCGCATGAGCATACTGCGACCCGGCCAATGACACCGAACCAGATCCGTGAGCTGGAGATGACGTATCGATGAACTCGCAGTCCCCGACGGCGCCCTCTGACCCGATCATCACGTTTGATACCCACCCGGACCGCTACAGACATTGGCGGCTAACGGTTGAGGATCGTATTGCCACGCTGAGCCTTGATGTCGACGAGAACGGAGGCATTCGGCCCGGGTACGATCTGAAACTCAATTCGTACGATCTCGGGGTCGACATCGAACTCTACGATGCCGTGCAGAGGCTTCGATTCGAGTATCCGGCAGTCGGAGCTGTCGTGATCACGTCCGCGAAGGAGCGAGTGTTTTCCGCGGGAGCGAATATCCCGATGCTGGCGAGTGCCACCCATGCCGACAAAGTGAACTTTTGCAAGTTCACCAACGAGACCAGAAACGCGATCGAGGAAGCAACATCGGAATCGGGCCAGACGTACCTGTGCATGATCAACGGCACTGCTGCTGGTGGTGGTTACGAGCTGGCATTGGCGTGCGAGGAAATCGTGCTCGTCGATGACGGCTCGACTGCGGTATCCCTGCCCGAAGTCCCCCTGCTCGCCGTCCTGCCGGGTACCGGCGGACTGACCCGCGTGGTCGACAAGAGACGCGTCCGGCGCGACCGCGCGGATTTCTTCTGCACCACCGGTGAAGGCGTACGGGGGCAACGCGCGCTCAATTGGAAGCTCGTGGATACCCTGGCGCCTCGCTCGCGACTCGCTGAGACCGTTGCGAAGCGGGCAGCGGCGCTGGCCGCTGCGTCCGACCGCCCCAGTGGCGAAACAGGCATGCGATTGGCCCCCCTCGCCCGAGCGATCTCGCCTGAGGGACTCAGGTATCCCAATCTCACGGTCGCCATCGAACGAGAGGCGCGGACCGCCACGTTCGTGCTCCAGGGGCCCGACGATGCGCCGCCCGACGATCCTTCCGGGATCCTGGCGCGCGGCGACCGCTTCTGGCTCCTGGCAATCGCTCGCGAACTCGATGACGCGGCGCTTCATCTGCGGTTCAATGAACCGCAAATCGGAACCTGGATCTTCCGAAGCCTGGGTGACGTCGCCCGCGTCGCCGCCTACGACCACTTCTTGCTCAAGCATGTGAATCATTGGCTTGCACGCGAAATTTCACTCTATCTGCGAAGGACGCTCAAGCGCATCGACGTGTCCTCACGGTCTCTGATCGCGCTGATCGAGCCAGGTTCCTGTTTCGCCGGGACGTTTCTTGAAGTGGCGCTCGCAGCTGATCGCTCCTTCATGCTGGAAGGGAATTTTGACCGCTCCAATCTGCCACCTGCCATGATCCGCCCGACCGCCATGAATTTCGGGCCACTCCCGATGTGCAACGGCCTGACGCGGCTTGAGACGCGCTTCCTTGGTGATGCTGCCGCGATGGATGCCATTCAGGCGCGGACCGGCCAGGATCTCGGGGCAGCCGACGCGGAGGCACTGGGCCTGGTGACGTTCGCCCCAGATGATATCGATTGGGAGGATGAGGTCCGGCTTGCCATCGAGGAGCGGGCTGCGTTCTCCCCCGACGCGCTGACCGGCATGGAGGCCAGCCTGCGGTTTCCGGGCCCAGAGACCATCGAGAGCAAGATCTTTGCGCGTTTAAGCGCCTGGCAGAACTGGATCTTTCAACGTCCCAATGCCGTGGGCAGCGGCGGGGCCCTGGAACTGTACGGATCGGGCAGACAGCCCGAGTTCGATCGTCGGCGGGTGTAGGAACATGCAAGCGAACTACAACGAGATCATTCCGAACAACGTCGACCTAGGCGACGACCGTCGGCTGCTGCGCGCGCTTGAACGATGGCAGCCCGCCTATCTCCGCTGGTGGCATGAAATGGGGCCGGCCGAATCAAACGACTTTCAGGTGTACTTGCGGACCGCAATCAGTGTCGATTCGGACGGCTGGGCTCATTTCGGCCATGTCCGCATGCCGGACTACCGCTGGGGCATCTTCCTGGCGCGGCCCGAAGCGGACCGGACGATCGGGTTCGGGGATCACCGCGGAGCGCCGGTCTGGACCGAGATTCCGGGCGAGTACCGTGGGGAACTGCGTCGCCTGATCGTGACGCAGGGCGATACTGAGCCGGCCTCCGTCGAACAACAGCGAAGACTCGGTGCCACACCCCCCTCGCTCTACGACCTCCGGAACCTCTACCAGGTCAACGTCGAGGAAGGCCGGCATCTCTGGGCGATGGTGTATCTGCTCCACGCCCATTTCGGCCGTGATGGGCGAGAAGAGGCCGAAGCGCTCCTGGAGCGCCATGCCGGGGACCCGGACCGGCCCCGCATCCTGCAGGCGTTCAATGAACGGACAGATGACTGGCTCTCCTTCTTCATGTTCACGTACTTTCAGGATCGGGATGGCAAGTTCCAGCTGGCCGCGCTGTCGGAGTCAGGCTTCGACCCGCTCTCACGAACCTGCCGTTTCATGCTGACCGAAGAGGCGCATCACATGTTCGTCGGTGAAACCGGCCTCATGCGGATCGTACAGCGGACCTGCGAGCTCGTACGCGAACACGACACACTGGATGTGCGTGCGGCCGGTGGTGTGCCCCTGCCGATGATTCAGAAATGGATCAACTTCCACTACTCGATATGCCTGGACCTGTTCGGCTCCGAACGGTCGACCAACGCGGCCAACTACTTCGCGATGGGCCTGAAGGGCCGCTATCAAGAGAGCAAGCGAGACGACGACCACACGCTCGCCGATGAGCAGATTGAGATCCCGAAGGTCACGGCAGACGGGATCGACACCCAGGTGATCGCAGCTCGGGCCGGCATGAACCTGCTGCTCCGGCGGGACTTCACCCTCGACAGTCAGCGCGGGCTTGATCGCTTCAACAAAATCATCAAAGCGCATGACATCGATTTCGAGCTCACGTTGCCGGATGAGAAATTCAACCGCGCGATTGGCATCTTCGCGGCTATCCACGCCTCACCCGCCGGCGCGCTGGTGGACAGCGAGCGTTGGGAACGGGAGAAGGATGCATGGCTGCCGACGGCCGACGACCGCGCGTTCGTGCGCTCGCTGATGATCCCGGTCACGGATCCGGGCAAGGTGGCAGGATGGATCGCGCCACCCAAACGCGGAATCCACGGCAAGCCCTTCGATTACGACTACGTCCGCTTTCACTGAACCATGGAACACAACACTGTCCGCGTTGACACTTCGACGCGACCGGCAACCTTGACGTTCGCGGACTCCTTCAATGCGGCCGTGGCGTTCATCGACCGGCACCTGGTGGAAGGCCGCGGTGCACGCGTCGCGATCCGCAGTGATGAGGGCGATACCACGTACGCGGAACTGGCTGAACAGGTAAACCGCGCCGGCAACACGCTGACAGGCCTCGGGCTCGGACGCGGCGACCGGGTCATCATGGCGATCAAAGACTGCCCTGCGTTCTTCTTCGTCTTCTGGGGCGCCATCAAGGCCGGTTTGGTCCCGGTTCCGGTCAACACGCTGCTGCGGGCACATGACTTCCGGCACATGATCGAGGATTCAGGGGCAGGGTGCGTGGTCTGGTCTCCCGAGTTCGCGGCCGAAATGGGGGTCGCACTGGCCGATGCCGTGCCGGCACCCGCGCACCAGCTCCCCGTGGACGGAGCGGAGAGAACGCTCTCCGCACTCATGGCCGAAGCGAGCCCCGACCTGCGCGCCGCGACCGCGACCGCGGATTCGGACTGCTTCTGGCTGTACACGTCCGGCTCGACCGGCCTCCCGAAGGGCGTCGTTCACGCCCACCGGGACATGGTGGTCACCAGCCAGTACTACGGCGTCGGGGTGCTCGGCATCACTGCCGCCGACATACATTTTTCTGCCGCGAAGCTCTTCTTTGCGTACGGCCTCGGGAATGGTATGACCTTCCCGCTGTGGACCGGGGGGCAATCGGTACTGTTCGCCGGCCGTCCCACGCCGATGGACATGTTCGAACACATCGAGCGGTTCCAGCCCACCCTGTACTACGCGGTTCCAACCCTGTTCGCCGCACAACTCAGTGCACTGGAGGGAGTATCTCCGGACCTTTCCAGCCTGCGGGCGTGCGTCTCTGCCGGGGAGCCGCTCCCGGCCAGGATCTTTGAACGGTGGCGGGAGCAAACCGGGCTCACGATCCTGGACGGCATTGGGACGACTGAGATCCTTCATATCTTCATTGCGAACCGGACCATGGATGCCAGGGCCGGTGTCAGTGGCAAGCTGGTTCCCGGCTACGAAGCGCGCATCCTCGACGATCAGGACGTCGAGATCGGCGAGGGGGAGGTCGGCCACCTCTGGGTCCGCGGCGCCTCGGTGATGTCCCGGTACTGGAATCAGCCCGAGCGCACGGCAGCTGCCTTGTCCGATGGCTGGATTCGTACCGGGGACTCCTACAGCCGGGATGCCGCCGGGTACTTCACCTGCCACGGCCGGAGCGACGACATGCTCAAGGTCGGCGGAATCTGGGTATCGCCCGTGGAAATCGAGGGCCGCCTGATCGCTCACCCCGCCGTGCTCGAGGCCGCAGTCGTGGGCCGATCCGATGACGACGGGCTCACGAAACCCGAGGCCTACGTGGTGCTCAAGGACCGGGAGGGCTCACGAGATCAGCTGGCCGACGAACTCCGCGCCTTCTGCCAGGAGGGACTCGCTCGGTACAAGTACCCGCGCTGGGTGCAATTCGTGGACGACCTGCCCAAGACCGCAACCGGAAAGATCCAGCGCTTCAAGCTGCGGGCCTAAACCCCGAGGTAACGGAGCTGGAGGGAACGGTCCGCGCGCAGCTCCGCGCTGGTCCCCTTCCACACTACCCTGCCCTTTTCGACGATGTGATGCAGGTCGGCCAACCCGGCCAGCATCTCGACGTTCTTGTCGATCACCAGCACCGCCTGCCCGGCTTTCTTGAGGCTGCCGAGGCATGCCCAGATCTCCTGACGAACGAGCGGCGCCAATCCTTCGGTCGCCTCGTCCAGGATCATCAGTAGTGGGTTGGTGAGGAGTGCACGGCCGATCGCCAGCATCTGCTGCTCGCCGCCCGACAGCTGATTGCCGGCGCTCGCCAGCCGGGTGCCGACGGCCGGAAACAGCTCGATCACCCGCTCGAAGGTCCACCCGGGCCCGCCGCGGCTCGGGGTGCGCGCCGTGGCGATCAGGTTTTCGCGAACCGACAGGTTCGGAAAGATCTGACGCCCTTCGGGTACCAGGCCGATTCCTGCCCGGGCAATGGCGTGCGAGGGCAGATGATCGATACGGGTACCATTCAACGTGATCGTGCCGGAACGCGTCCTGACGATTCCCATAATCGTGCGCACCGTGGTGGTCTTTCCCATCCCGTTGCGACCGAGCAGCGTCACAACCTCGCCGCTGCTCACGGCGAGGTTCATGTCAAACAGGACCTGGCTGTCGCCGTAGAACGCATTCACACGTCGTACTTCAAGCATCAGACGAGCGCCTCGCCGAGATACGCTGTGCGCACCTGGCTGTTCTGGCGGATCTCGTCCGGCCGACCCGACGCAATTGCTCGTCCGTAGACGAGCACGGTGATGCGATCCGCCAGGGCAAACACGGCATCCAGATCGTGCTCGATCAGCAGCATGCCGTGCGTCTCCTTCAGACCGCCCAGAAAATCGATCAGGGCACGGTTTTCCTCGGGTCCCATGCCCGCCATGGGCTCATCGAGAAGGAGGAAGGAAGGGTTCGTGGCCAGGGCGACTGCGATCTCCAGCTGGCGCTGCTCACCGTGCGCGAGATGTCCAGCCAGGGTCGCGGCGCGGTCACCTAGTCCGACCTCTTCGAGCAAAACGCGGGCAGGTCCCGTCAGGGACGGATCGCGCATGGCCGACCGCCAGAACCTGAAGCTGTGACCCTGGCGGGCCTGTACCGGCAGGACCACGTTTTCCAGTACGGTGAAGTCACGAAACACACTGGTGATCTGGAACGACCGCGCCAGCCCTCGCTGCACCCGGCCGGGCGCCGGCAGCGAGGTAATGTCGTCGCCGCCGAACACGATCGATCCGCTGTCGGGCCGCAGGAAGCCGGACAGCATGTGTACCAGTGTCGTCTTGCCCGCACCGTTGGGTCCGATCACGGCATGGACCTCGCCATGCCGAGCACGCATCGAGAGATCGGCTGCCGCCTGGAGGCCGCCGAAGCGCTTGTTGAGCCCCCGCGCTTCGAGATGCAACTCCCGCGGACGTTCAGTCACGGGTAGTTCTCGATCCCAAGAGGCCCATCACCCCGCCGCGGGCAAACAGCACCACCAGGATGAGGAACGGGCCGAATAGCAGGTGCCAGTGAATCGTGATGGTTGAGAGCATCTCGGACAGCAGGAGGAAGACGACCGCACCGACCAGAGGACCGAAAAGGGTTGCGGTACCGCCCAGGACGGTCATGAGGATCAACTCTCCCGACCGATGCCAGTTCATCATGTCCGGCGATACGAAACGCTCAAGGTTTGCCTGCAGAAATCCCGCCAGTCCGCACATCACGCCAGCGATGACAAACGCCGCAAGCCGGTAGCGGTACGTGGGAATCCCAACGGCCTGAACGCGCGTCTCATTGGATTGCGATGCCCGCAGCACCATGCCGAACCGCGAGACGACCATGCGCCACTGGAGGAACAGGCAGCCCATGAGCACGGCGAAGATCGTGTAGTACATGACCGCACCGTCTTCCAGATCGACGATTCCGGATCCGAAATCGCTCCGCCAGAGGATGTTCAGCCCGTCGTCACTGCCATAGCGCTCGGCACTCACGCTCAAAAAGAACACCATTTGCGCAAGCGCCAGGGTGATCATGATGAAGTAGATGCCCCGGGTGCGGAGGCAGATGACTCCGAATACGAGTGCTACCAGGGCGCACAGTCCGATCGCTGCCGGCAACTGTATCCACGCGCTGGTGATGTCATGGAACGCCAGGATTCCCACGGCATAGCCGCCGATGCCCAAGTACACCGCATGGCCAAAGCTGATCATGCCGCCAAATCCCATGATCAGATTCAAGCTAATGGCGGCAATCGCCCAGATCATGATTCGGGCAAACACGATGACGTAGAAGGGCTCGTCCAACGCGGAAGCCAGATACGGAACCGCCGCACAAAGTGCGATCAGCAACGCGGAAACCGCGTGCGCCGGGGTCAGTTGAGACTTCACGGGGCCGCCGTCGCGCCCCGCGGGGGAAACAGGCCCTGAGGTCGAAAAAACAGAATTCCTGCCATCAGGATGTAGATCAGCATCGACGACAGGGCGGGGCCCGCCGACTCGGCAGCATTGGGCGGCAGGAACAGCAGCAGGACCACGTCGAGAAAGGACCGCCCCATCGTGTCGATGATGCCCGTGAGGAGGGCGGCGACGAAGGCGCCGCGCACTGATCCAATGCCCCCAATCACGATGACGACGAAGGCAAGAATCAGCACGTCCTCCCCCATTCCGATCGCAGCTTGTGTAATCGGCGTGATGATCAGGCCGGCCAGGCCTGCAAGGACTGCACCGATCCCAAACACGAGCGAGAACAGGACGGGGATGTTGACCCCAAGGGCCCCCGCCATCTCCCGGTTGGACGCGCCGGCTCGGACCAGCATCCCGAAGCGGGTCCGCGCGACCAGCAGGTACAGGCCAAGCGCCACCAGAAGCCCGATCACGATGATGACGACGCGATAGAGCGGATAGGTGATGCCGGCCCCGAGCGCCACGGTCCCTTCCAGAAAATCCGGGAGCGGGACCGCGAGGCCTTCCGGTCCCCAGATCAATCGGGTTGCCTCGTTGAAGAACAGGATGAGCCCGAAAGTCGCCAGAACCTGGTCGAGATGGCTTCGGCGATACAGGGTCCGCAGTGCGATGGTTTCCACCAGCACGCCGATGGCAAACATCGCCGGCACCATGAGCACGGCACCCAACACCAGCGAATCGGTTACCAGCGTCAACGTGCCGCCAACGAATGCGCCGATCATGAACAAGGAACCGTGCGCGAGGTTCACCAGGTCCATGATCCCGAACACGAGGGTGAGCCCCGCGGCCATGAGGAACAGAATGATTCCGAGCTGAAACCCGTTCAGCAGCTGCTCAATCAGCAGGACGTAGTCCATAAACCATCCTGCTCCCGCTACGGGCGAAGATTCGCCCGGCCCGCGATGTCCCGAGACGCCACAAGGCGCCGGGAGGGTTGGCGATGAGGCCTAGCCGCCCATCTCACACTGGCCGGCGTACGGGTCCTGGTGGTCCTCCAGCACCACGGGGCCCGCGGACGTGGTCCAATTGCCGTCGGCGTCGACCACCACCGTGCGTTCATAGAAGTTCTGGACCGGAAAGTGGTTGGATCCCATCCGAAACTTGCCCCGCACCGAAGGAAACTCGGCCTTCCTGAGGGCGGCTCGCATCCCATCAACATCCTGGACGTTGCCGCCGACCGCCTCGACGGCGGACTTGATGAAGAACATGGAATCATAGCTCTGGGCCGCGTAGAACGAGGGGTAACGGCCATACTTGGTCTGGAATGCGGTCACGAACTTCCGGTTCTGTTCGTTTTGCATGTCCGGCGCCCAGAACTGGGTCATCTTGCCACCGAGCACTGCCTCAATCCCGGCCTCCTGGAACAGCGGCAAGCTGATGGAATCAAACGTGTATACGGAGAACAGGGGAATGGTTTCGATCAAGCCCGCCTGCTGGTACTGCTTGACGAATGCCGGACCCGCCGGGCCGGGGTAGAACATGAAGACCCCCTCAGGGCCGGCAGCCTTGATCTTCGATAGTTCTGCCGACCAGTCCCGCTGCGAAGGCCACACGGTCATGTCTTTCCCGACGACCTCGCCGGTAAACACGCGCTCGACACCCGCCACCATGTTCTGGCCAGCCACATAGTTGGGGGCCACGATGTAGAGCGACCTGATCCCTTCCTGATTCAGCAATTCACCCAGCGCCATCGGCGTCTGATCGTTCTGCCACGAGATATTGAAGAAGTTCTCGTGACACCGGCGACCCGCCAGCGGCGCCGGGCCGGCGTTCGCGCTGATGAGGATCTTGCCGGCACTCAGCACGACGGGGGCCGATGCGAGCAGAACGTTGGACCAGATGTAACCGGCGACCAGATCAACGTCGTCCCGCAAGATGAGCCGCTCGGTGGCCTGTTTTCCCTTTTGTGCGTTGAACTCATCGTCGCCGTAGATGACCTCGACCGTCTCCGGGCCCATGCGCCCGCCGATGTGCTCAAGTGCGAGCTCCACCGCATCGCGCATGTCGCGTCCGATGACTGCCGCGGGCGTCGTGAGGGTCGTGACGAAGCCGATCTTGATGTCGGCTGCCGCCGGAGACGACGCAATCGCTGCGAGCGCTGCTGCTACCACGAGTCTATTGAGCATGTTCAACTCCCAGTGACGGGCACGAAGAGGGCCCGGACCCGGCCTGCCTCGCCGGCCGCGGCAGCGTCGGCTCCCGGCACGGCCAATTCAAGCGGGAACGCAAGCCGGTCGATCCCCCTCCGTTCACGCCGCCGACGCCAGAAACGGCTCGCTCTGAACCCGCAGGCCATCCTTGGCCGCTTCATACTCGGCGCGAAGCCGTCCCACGATCTCTGCAGTCGAGGGCACGTCCCCGATCATTCCCGAGCTCTGCCCGGCGCTCCAGATGTCCCGCCAGGTGCGCCGATCAACGCTGCCGCCGGATCGGAAGTCCATTTTCGACTTGTCGGCTTCCGGTAAATTCGCCGGGTCCAGACCGGCTTCCGCGATACTGGCTGACAGATAGTTCCCTTTCACCCCGGAAAACAGGCTGGTGTAAACGATGTCCGAGGCGCGGCTTTCCACCACCATCTGCTTGTAACGTTCCGGCGCATTCGCCTCCTTGGATGCGATGAAGCGCGTCCCGAAGTATGCGAGGTCCGCCCCCATCGCCTGAGCCGCCAGGATCTGGCCGCCGGTAGCCATGGCTCCGGACAGAATGACGGGGCCATCGAAGAACTGGCGAACTTCGGCGACCAGGGCAAACGGACTCAGGGTCCCTGCATGACCGCCCGCTCCGGCGCACACCAGGATCAAACCGTCTGCCCCTTCGTCCAGAGCCTTCTTGGCATGCCGGATGTTGGTCACATCGTGAAAAATCCGCCCGCCGTACGAATGGATCTGTTCTTCGATTGCGGTTGGCGCCTGCAGACTGCTGATAATGAATGGCACCTCGTGCTTGACGCAGACGTCGACATCGTGTTCCAGCCGCTCATTCGAACGGTGCACGATCTGGTTGACCGCGAACGGCGCGACGGGTGCGCCGGGATGGGCCTTGGCCCAAGCCTCAAGCTCCGACTTGATGCGCCCGATCCACTGATCCAGCATCTCCGGAGGCCTTGCATTGAGCGCCGGGAAGGCACCCATGACACCTGCCTTGCACTGCTCGATGACGAGGTCGGGGTTCGACACGATAAACAGAGGCGCTCCAATGAGCGGAAGTGAAAGACGTCTCTCCAAGTACGTTGGAAGCGGCATGACGATCCTTTCGGCAGGGCAGGCTAGCGAAATCGGGTGAGAGCCGGGCAATCAGCTGGAGGTCCCGCCAAGGTGCCGTTGTAGCGACCCGGAGTCGTCAGCGTAAGGGCCCGGGATTGCAGGAAGTATCCACGGTCACAATTGAAGGAGCGGTAGAGTACTGTAGCGGCTTGCCCCTCAAAGATGGTACAGCCAACTGTACCATTGCCTGCCCGGATATCCCGCCGGGCTCCGGTCAACCCCGACAACTTGCGATCGTATTCGGGAGTTAGGTTTGAAGCGCGTACTCATTGCCAACCGTGGCGAGATCGCCTTGCGCATTGCGCGGACGGCCTGCGAAAAGGGCCTGGTACCCGTCCTGGTTCATCCAGAGGACGACCCGCCCTTCCATGCTGCTGCCGGCGCATGGCTTCGGCAGTCGATCCCGGGTCGGGGCGTCGCCGCATATCTCGACCACGAGCAGGTGCTGCAGGCGGCAGACGCCGCTGACTGCGACGCCATTCATCCGGGTTACGGCTTCCTGAGCGAGAATGCCGGTTTTGCGCGCGCGGCCATCGAGTCGGGCTGCACCTTTGTCGGCCCTGCCCCGGAGACGCTCGAACTCTTCGGCGACAAGATACGTGCGCGCGAATTTGCCCACCGGTGCGGGACTCCCGTGTTGCCCGGGACGGCCGGTGACAGCGGCATTGAAGCGGCACGCGAGTTCTTCCGCACGCTCGCGGTTGGCGAAGCGGCGATGATCAAGGCGGCGGGCGGAGGCGGCGGACGCGGAATGCGGGCGGTGCGCAGCCTGGAAGAGCTCGAACGCGAATGGTCGCGATGTGAAGACGAAGCGGAGCGGGCATTCGGAAACAAGGCCCTGTACGCGGAGAAGCTGGTGCAACGGCCGCGCCACCTCGAAGTCCAGATCGCCGGCGACGGCACCGGCACCGTCACCGCGTTCGGGGAGCGTGAATGCAGTCTGCAGCGCAGCCGACAGAAACTGCTGGAAATTGCACCGGCCCCCAATCTGTCCCCGGACACACGCGAGCAGATCATCGAATGTGCCGTGTCCATGGCACGAGCGGCAGAGTTCGCAAACCTCGGTACTTTCGAGTTTCTGCTAGAGGAATCCGGAGCCTTTCACTTCATCGAAACGAATCCGAGACTTCAGGTTGAACATACGGTCACAGAAGAGGTTTTCGGTATCGATCTTGTCGGATTGCAGTTTGACCTGGCGGCCGGAGCACCTCTGTCGAATGTCGCCAACGGGAATGGTCCGCAGGGGTGCGCCATCCAGGCCCGGATCAACGCGGAGATCCTGAGGCCGGACGGCCAGGTGCGCCCCGCTGCCGGGACCGCCGAGCTATTCCAGCCGCCCACGGGGCCGGGAATTCGCGTCGATACGCATGGAGGCGCTGGTTTCGCTCCCCATCCGAGCTTCGATTCCCTTCTGGCCAAAGTCATCGTCCGGGGAGATTCGTTCCCTACTGCCGCCGGCAAGCTCACCCGGGCGCTGGACGAGTTCCGCATCTCCGGCATTGCCACCAATCTCGGCTTCATGCGCCGGCTGCTGGAGCGCGAAGAGGTCAAGGCGGGACTCCTCCATACGGAGCTGGTCGAGACACTTCTCGACGAACTGGTGATCGCATCGGACAGTTCCACGCACGAAACCCCAGGGGGCGGCCCAGTCATCGTGGGTGCGCAGGTTGACTCCAGCGACCCCCTTGCGGTCCTGGTGCACGGGAAAGGCGAGGATCAGGCCGACGCCACCTCCCAAGAGCCAGGCCCGCTTGAGGCGGGCGCTGTCAAGGCGCCGCTCCAGGGCACCGTGGTCGAAATCCTGGTGTCCGAGGGGGATCCCGTGCGTGCCGGCGGCGACTTGCTGGTCATGGAAGCGATGAAGATGCAGCACGTGATCATCGCCGATCACGCCGGCTATGTGTCCCGAATTCCGGTGGCCCTGGGTGATACCGTTGCCGAGGGAAGCCCCGTGGCGGTCATCAATGCGGCCAGCCTGGAGGCCTCTGAAGCAGACGATTCGGCCTCCATTGACCTCGCGTATATTCGGCCCGATCTCGCGGAAGTACTTGACCGACAAGCCCGAACGCAGGACGAGCGCCGCCCGAAGGCGGTGGCGCGCCGCCGCCGCACCGGTCAGCGTACCGCGCGCGAGAACGTCTACGACCTGGTCGACCCGGGATCGTTCACCGAATACGGATCTCTCGTCATCGCGGCACGGCGCCAGCGATACCCCATGGAAGAACTGATCGATCGCACGCCGGCAGACGGGCTGATTGCGGGGATGGGCCGCGTCAACGGCGATGTATTCGATGACGAGCGCGCCCGGTGCATGATCATGGCCTACGACTACACGGTATTGGCGGGCACGCAGGGCAAGTTCAATCATCACAAGAAGGACAGGATGTTCGCTCTCGCCGAGAACTGGCGCCTGCCCATGGTGTTCTTTACGGAAGGCGGCGGCGGGCGTCCGGGTGACACGGATATCGTGTTTGCCGCCGATCTGCATATTCCTGCCTTTCACCTCTTTGGCCGGCTTAGCGGGCTCGTCCCCATGATCGGAATCGCTTCGGGACGCTGTTTCGCCGGGAATGCCGTGATCCTGGGCTGCAGCGATGTCGTGATCGCAACCCGCAATACGAACATCGGCATGGGCGGACCGGCCATGATCGAGGGCGGCGGCCTGGGGATCTTCAAACCGGAGGAAGTCGGGCCGCTCGACGTGCAGGTGCCGAACGGAGTGGTCGACATCCAGGTGGAGGACGAGGCGGAAGCCGTGCAGGTTGCGAAGCAGTACCTGTCCTATTTCCAGGGACCGGTTGCGGGCTGGTCCGCCGCAGACCAGCGGAAGCTTCGCCACGTCGTTCCCGAGAACCGGCTCCGGACCTACGACGTTCGAAGGGTGATCGAACTTCTAGCCGACGATGGCTCCGTGCTGGAGCTGCGGAAGGGCTTTGCTGCCGGCATGGTGACGGCACTCGTGCGCATCGAAGGTCGGCCAATCGGACTGGTTGCCAACAATCCCCTCCATCTGGCGGGCGCTGTCGACAGTGATGGCGCCGACAAGGCGGCGCGTTTCATGCAACTGTGCGACGCCTTCGACATCCCCATCCTCTGCCTTTGCGACACGCCGGGCAACATGGTCGGACCGGAAGCGGAAAAGACCGCGCTGGTACGTCATTGCTGCCGCTTGTACGTCATCGGTTCCAGCGTCACCGTGCCGATGTTCACGATCGTTTTGCGGAAGTCCTACGGACTCGGGGCGCAGGCCATGGCAGCCGGCAGCTTCCATGCACCATTCTTCGCGATTTCGTGGCCCACCGGGGAATTCGGCGGCATGGGCCTCGAAGGCGCCGTCAAGCTGGGCTATCGCGACGAACTGGCCGCAATCAAGGACCCGGAAGAGCGAAAGGCCCGTTACGAAGAACGGGTTGCCGGAATGTATGAGCAGGGCAAGGCGATCAACACGGCTTCGCTGTTCGAGATCGACGACGTCATCGACCCGGCCGACACCCGGCGCTGGATTGTCGAGGGTCTCCGGGCCTGTCCGCCACCGCCACCCCGGACCGGCAAGAAACGCCCTTGCGTGGATACCTGGTGATCGTGCGAAAAACGACGCCCCACTGTGCAGTTACGCAGCTGCCTTCCGTCGGTTCTCCGCCCCGATAGAAGGGCAAGCCCGATCGCCCAGCCCTTCCGAGGACGCTGCTGCCCCATTGCCGCCACCGAGTCCATCGCGGCCCTCTTCCCCGACTTCCCAACCACCTCCCGTTCCCGCGGCGCCGCCCCAGCCGGATCGAAGCTGCGCCAACTTCTCCGCACTGGCCTATGCTCTGCGGCGAGCAGTTTCGGCCTTTTCTTCGCTAGGGGCACTCAATGCCAAACCCTCCGCTCGACCGACGGTCGTTTCTCGCTGGCGGCGCGACAGCTGCCGCGACCACCATCGCCGCACCCGCCTACGCACGTAATGAACGCCGGTGGAAGATGGTCACGTGCTGGCAAAAGAACTTCCCGGGTATCGGTACCGGCGCCCAGCGCATTGTCGACCGGATCAACGAGCTTTCGGACGGCGAGCTGACGATCAAGCTGTTCGCCGCGGGGGAATTCGTTCCTGCGTTCGAAGTGTTTGACGCTGTGCGCGAAGGAAAGGCTGAAATGGGGCATGATTCGCCCTACTACTGGATTTCCAAGAACCGCAGCATTGCATTCTTCGGCTCGGTCCCGGGTGGCCTGGCACCGATCGAACAGATTGCCTGGATCCGCTACGGCGGCGGGCAGGAACTCTGGGATGAGCTGTACGCCAAGTATGGCCTGAAGAGTTTCATTGCGGGCAACGCGGGCATGCAGATGATCGGCTGGTTTCGCAGGCGCCTCGAGAGCCTTGCAGACCTGCAGGGCCTTCGTGTGCGGATGGCGGGCCTGCAATCGGAGGTGCTGGCGCGACTTGGAGCAACCACGATCAATCTTCCGGGCGGTGAGGTCATGCCCTCCCTGCAATCGGGAGTAATTGACGCCGCGGAATGGGGCGGACCGTGGATGGATCTCGCCCACGGGTTCTACAAGGTCGCCCCGTACTGCTACGGGCCAGGTGTCCACGAGCCCGGCACGACACTTTCGCTCATGGTGAACCAGGAAGCGTTCGACGACCTTCCCAAACGCCTGCAACGGCTCATCCAGGTGGCTGCGGAAGCAGAAACCACGCAGATGTTGGCGGAGTTCACTTCCAACAATGCCCTCGCACTCGAGCGTCTCGTGCAGGAGTACGGCGCCAAGATCGAGCAGTTGCCCGCTGACATCCTGAAGCGATGGTTCGAGGTGAGCGACGAAGTCGTGGCCGAAACAGCCGAAGACGGAGAGATCAATCAGCGTATCTACGACAACTGGATGGATTTCCGGCGGCGCTCGATCGGGATTGCCGGACTGGCCGAACTCGGCTTCATGAACTGGAGGGCCAGCTAGAGAGAAACGTCACCGGATCAAGCGATGCCCGATGCAGGCGAGCCGGCCCCGCTGCAACAGTTCATGGATGGCCTCATCGTCCGGAACCCCGGCGAGAGCGAATTCCATCAGGCGGTGTACGAAGTCGCGAGGACCCTGCTCCCGTACATCGATCGGAATCCGGTCTACCGCGAGCTCCGAATCCTGGAGCGCATGACCGAACCCGACCGCATGGTGTCGTTCCGCGTGTCCTGGCAGAGCGATGCTGGCGAGATTGTCGTCAATCGCGGTTTTCGGGTGCAGATGAACAATGCCATCGGCCCCTACAAGGGGGGCCTCCGCTTCAGTCACACGGTCACGCCGAGCATTCTCAAGTTCCTAGCCTTTGAGCAGACGTTCAAGAACAGTCTCACCGGGCTTCCGATGGGTGCCGGCAAGGGTGGCGCCAATTTCAGTCCGAAAGGCAAGTCATCGGCAGAAGTCATGCGATTCTGCCAGTCCTTCATCAATGAGCTATATCGGCACATTGGCCCGAACGTTGATGTGCCCGCCGGCGATATGGGAGTCGGCGCTCGTGAAATCGGGTACATGTTCGGGCAGTACAAACGGATTACAGGATCGTTCGAGGGAGTCCTGACCGGCAAGGGACTGGAGTTCGGCGGCAGCCTGATCCGGACCGAGGCAACAGGGTACGGGGTGATCCTGTTTCTCGCCCACATGCTGAAGGAGTCAGGGCGCGACCTGACCGGCCTCCGCGTCAGCATTTCGGGCTCCGGCAACGTGTCACTGCACGCCGCCGAGAAAGCGCTCCAGTTGGGCGCGACAGTTCAAACCCTTTCGGATTCCAGTGGTTTCATTCACGATCCGGACGGAATCGACGCTGAGAAGTTGCACTGGGTGCGGGACCTGAAGGAAGTGCGCCGCGCCCGCATCTCCGAATATACGGAGCAGTTTCCGACGGTCGCCTTCCATCCCGGCGGGCGGCCATGGCACGTCCCCTGCGACGTTGCGCTTCCTTGCGCCACCCAGAACGAACTGGGCCTTGACGATGCCCGTTGCCTGATCAATGGGGGAACAATAGTTGTCTGCGAGGGCGCCAACATGCCGACCGAGCTCAATGCCATCGAATTGCTCACCGAGGCCGGGGTGCTCTTCGGTCCTGCCAAGGCCGCCAATGCAGGGGGAGTAGCGGTTTCCGGGCTGGAGATGAGCCAGAATTCTGCTCGCCTATCATGGACCCTCGCAGACATGGAGGACCAGCTCGAGCAGATCATGACCGATATCCATCATCGGTGCGTCGAGTACGGACGCGAGGACAGCGACCGGATCGACTACGTTGCCGGTGCGAACATCGCCGGTTTCCGCAAGGTGGCGGAAGCGATGCTCGCCTTCGGGGTCGTATAGAGGCGTCCGGTCCCCGGGACTGCCATGCCTGCTGCCGATTCCCTCACCGAACTGCTTGTCGAAGCTGCGCTCAGCGCCGCCGAGGAAAGCGAGTGGCGCGGGCTGACTGTCGCCCAATTGGCAGAGAGGACGAACGTTGATCCGGATGCCGCCCAAGCGCTGTTCAGCAGTGCGGACGACGTCCTCGACGCCTTTGCCCGACAGACGGACGAGCGCGTTGTCAGTACATTGGATGAAGAGGACTTCGCCGAAGCCAGCCCCAAGGAACGGCTGCTGGAGGTACTGATGTGCCGCCTCGATGTCCTGGCGCCACGCCGTGCCGCGATCCGCGCATTCGGTTCGGAAGCGCAACGCTGCCCCAGCGCCGGCGTCCGGATGTTCCGACGGATACACACGTCGATGGGAAATGTGCTGGACGCGGCTGATCTTGCAGGCAGCGAGTTCGAACGCACCCTTCGCGCCACCGCCCTCACCTATGTCTGGCTTCGGACGTGCCGCCGATGGCTCCTCGAAGAGGAGGACCGCGGTCTGGATGCGATCTTCGCGATGCTTGATCAAGAACTGGGCCGGCTCGAGACACTGGCCCGCTGCATGCAGGGATTCGCGCCCCGGAGCCCTGGCTCCACCCCATCCGCTGATCAAGCCGGCGCGCAAGTCTGAAACGGCATCGGTCGATTTCCCGGCCCCACCCAGACGGAAACTATCGGCCCAGGTCTTCCGAAACCGCAATGGGCTTTGCGTACAGGCGTTTCGCTCTTTGTTCGAACTCGTGCACCATGCGCTGGACAGCAAGGCCGAACAGCGGCGTCATGGCCCTCGAAAACGTCGAGGAGCGGAATTCGAAGTCGACCTCGAAAGCAATCTCGGTCTGCGCGTGGCCCACCTTCCGGAACAGCCACTGGTTGGTGAGGTACCGGAACGGCCCGTGCACGAGCGTCACGTCGACGCTCGAAGGCCGCTGGCACGTGATCCTGCTGCGGTAACTCGCTCGCAACAGGCGAAATCCGATGGCGAGGTCAGCGTCGAAGCCGTCCTCGTGACGTGCCGTGATTGCTGCGCCTCTGCACCAGGGGAGAAACTCCGGGTACCGTTCCACGTCGACCACGAGATCGAACAACTGCTCAGCCGTATACGCGGAAACCCGGCGCTCGGCGTGCCGCGGCATCGTGTGCAGCCCGGCTCACACGCTGGCGCGGGAAGGTTGCCCGTGAGATCGATCGACCTCGTCGCACTGCCCCGGTGCGTGCGCCCTGGCACGGCCGGCCACCTGCAGTCTGCGAAAGTCCTGGTCGGCATGATAGGAGGATCGAGTCAGCGGCGATGCCGAAACCAGCAGGAAGCCCCGATCCCGCGCTGCCATTTCCAGTTCGGCAAACTCGTCAGGCGATACGAAGCGCTCGACCGGATGGTGTCCGAGTGTCGGTTGCAGGTACTGCCCGATCGTCAGGAAATCGATGTCATGCGCCCGCATGTCGTCCATGACGGCGAAGACCTCCCGGTTGCTCTCGCCCAACCCGACCATCAGCCCGGACTTGGTGAAGATGCGGGGATTCAGGGCGCGTATCCGCGGAAAAAGGCTCAGGCTGTGGGCATAGTCGGCCGCGCGCCTGACCGTCCGGTACAAGCGGGGAACCGTTTCAAGATTGTGGTTGAACACGTCCGGCGCCGCTTCGGCGATCATCTCCACCGCCCCGGCTTTCCGCTGGAAATCAGGGGTTAGCACCTCCACGGTTACGCCCGGACAGGTCGCGCGCAGAGCCCTGATGCAAGCCGCGAAGTGACGGGCACCCCCGTCCGCCAGGTCATCCCGGTCCACCGAGGTGATGACCACGTGCGTAAGCCCCAGCGCCGCGACCGCGTCGGCAAGGCGCTGGGGCTCACCGGGATCGATGGCCTGTGGCCGTCCTGTGGCGACGTTGCAGAACGCGCACTTCCGCGTGCAGATGTCCCCGAGCACCATCATCGTCGCATGGCCCTGACTCCAGCATTCGCCGATGTTTGGGCAGGCGGCCTCTTCGCACACTGTCCGGAGATCCAGCGCCTGAACCAGATCCTTCGTCCTTCGATAGCCTTCCGAAGTTGGCGCCTTCACGCGTATCCAGGGCGGCTTGCGCAATCGCACGGCATCCGGGTCTGGTACCAGATGCGCCGTGCTGATGTATTCCGAGCGTGGGTGCATGCCTAACCCTAGCGATCTAGTGCGTTTCGCAAGCGGCGTCCGTCAGCGGTCAGGCCTGTCGCCGGACACACTGCACTTGCAGCTCCGTGTACACGACACATCCGTGTCCGTCCGCATGCCATGCCGCCGGCAAACGGACTGTCCCTAGATGTGAATGGCACGGCCGAACGCCTGCAGGGTCGATTCATGCATCATTTCTGACAAGGTCGGATGCGGAAATACCGTATGCATCAGG
This sequence comes from Alphaproteobacteria bacterium, assembly GCA_022825235.1. Classification (GTDB taxonomy): domain Bacteria; phylum Pseudomonadota; class Alphaproteobacteria; order TMED109; family TMED109; genus VXPW01. Next base: position 106,398 of record JAJDYI010000007.1, read on the forward strand.
TCGAGTTCGGTGGCCTCCATCGTCCGGGCGATCGCAAATCCCTGAATAAGTTCCGTCACTTCTGCGCCGATCATGTGAGCTCCGAGAAGTTCGCCGGTTCCCGCATCGAAGACGGTCTTCACGAGCCCTTCAGGCTCCCCGAGGGCGATGGCCTTGCCGTTGCCCAGAAACGGGAATCTGCCGACCTTCACCTCGTGTCCTGCCGCAACCGCCGCAGCCTCCGTCAATCCGATGCTCGCGACCTGCGGGCGGCAATAGGTGCACGCCGGGATGCGGGATGTATCGGGTGCGTGGGGCTCCATGCCGGCAATGCCCTCTACGCACGCGATCCCTTCATGACTCGCCTTGTGCGCAAGCCAAGGGGGCCCGGTGACATCGCCAATCGCATGGATTCCCGGAATGCCCGTCGCGCCTATCGGATCCGTCGAGATGTGTCCGTGCTCGACTTTCACCCCCGCCTCTTCCAGACCAATGCCTTCCACGTTGCCGGTAATGCCTACCGCCAGGATCACCTTGCTCACCGAGAGCGTGTCGGTGGTCTGGTCCGGGAGTTCCACCGTTACCGCCAGCGCCCGCCCTCTGGCACCGACCGACTGGACCGTCGAATTCGTGAGCAACCGCATTCCCTGCGCAGTGAATGTCTTCTCGGCGAACGCCGAGATCTCGGCATCCTCGTTGGGAAGGATCCTGTCCTGGACTTCCACGACGGTAACTTCGGACCCCAAGTCATGGAAAAAACTTGCGAACTCCATGCCGATCGCACCGGACCCGATGACCAAGAGACGTTTGGGAAGCGTGTCGGGCAGCAGGGCCTCGCGGTAGGTCCAGATCCCCTTGCCGTCCGGCTCGATACCTGGCAGGGCCCGGGCCCGCGCACCGGTCGCCACGATGGTGTGCGCTGCTGACAGCAGTATCTCGTCTTTGTCGTCGCGCATCACCCGGATGCGTCCATCGCCGGCGAGCGATCCGGTCCCCTCGATCACGTCGACCTTGTGCTTTTTCAGCAGATGAGCGACGCCGCGCGTCAATTGCGAAGCGACGCCCCGGCTTCGGGCGACGAGCCTTTCGACGTCGACGCTCACACGGCCGACCGTGAGGCCGTGCACGTCCACTTCCGCCAAGAGATGGCGAAGCTCGGAACTTCGCAGCAGTGCCTTGGTCGGAATGCAGCCCCAGTTGAGGCAGATGCCCCCCAGGTGCTCGCGCTCCACCACCGCGGTCCGCATGCCCAGCTGGGCGGCACGGATAGCAGCCACATACCCGCCCGGCCCCCCGCCGATCACGGCGAGATCGTACTCGGTTCGTGCCACGGCCTTACGCCAGCATCAATGCGGGATGTTCAATCAGTTTGCGCAGCTCAGCCAGCCAGCGCGCGCCGACCGCTCCATCGATCACCCGGTGGTCGCCCGACAGTGTCAAGGTCATCACGGGTGCCGCCGTAACCACCCCGTCACGCACGACCGGCCGCTCCGCCGCCGCGCCCACGGCCAGAATCCCGCCCTGGGGCGGATTGATGACGGCTGCGAAGGCGCCAATGCCGTACATCCCCAGATTCGAGACACTGAACGTTCCGCCCTGATATTCCTCGGGCATCAGCTTCCCCGCTCGGGTCTTCTGCACCAGCGACCGGATCTCGCGGGCGATTTCGCGGATTCCCTTGCGATCGGTATTCCTGACGACCGGCGTAAAGAGCCCGTCGTCGACGGCCACCGCCACGGCGACGTGCACGGCGCGGTGGCGGACGATGTGGTCGCCGCCCCACGCGGAGTTCACCTCGGGCACCCGGCGGAGCGCCATCGCCGTGGCCTTGACGACCAGGTCATTCACGGTGACCCGCTGCTCCCGCTCCAGATCCGCATTGATGCGCCGACGCAGGTCGAGCAGCGCACCGGCCTCGGCATCCGTCTCCAAATAGAAGTGCGGAATTGTCTGCTTGGCTTCCAGCAGGCGGGTCGCAATGACCTTTCGTACGTTGGTGAGCTCAATCCTTTCGGGCGCAGCTTCCGCCTCATCCGTCGTCGGCGCGCCACCCATCTGGAGAGCGCGGTCGATGTCCGCCTTGACGATGCGCCCGTGCGGCCCCGATCCGCGGATCGACGCGAGCTCAAGCCCGGCCTGCGCCGCCATCCGGCGGGCGAGCGGGCTGGCGGACACCCGGCTGCCGGGCGGTGACGGTTGCGCAGGAGCAGCCGGCTCAGAAACCGCAGCCGGCGGCGGAGCCGGCGCCTGGGCAGGGGCTTCCGCGGGCGGCTCATCCTCAGGCGGTGCGGGCTTCGCAGCGCTCGGCTGAGGAACGGAGCGCGGCTCGGGCACTGCCGTGTCGCCAAGTTCCGCCGTTGCCGCCTCCACGGACTGGGGATCTTCCCCTTCCCCGACCAAAACGGCGATGACAGAGTTGACGGCAACGCCTTCCGTGCCGTCCGCAACCAGAATCTTGCCCAAGGTTCCCTCGTCGACCGCCTCGACCTCCATGGTGGCCTTGTCGGTTTCGATTTCGGCGATCACATCCCCGGGCTCAACCCCGTCTCCCTCATTCTTCAGCCACCGCGCGAGCGTCCCCTCCGTCATGGTCGGCGACAGCGCCGGCATCCGGATCAGTGTCGGCATGATTCGTGATCTCCCCGGCCATGTTCAACCATCCGTGTAACAGACCTCGTGCGCCACACGTACCACAGTCTCGGACAGCGGAAGCGCAAGCGCTTCAAGATGCGCTGCGTACGGCATGGGCACATCCGCCCCACTGACCCGCTGCGGCGGCGCATCCAGCGCGTCAAACGCCTCGGCGACGACGGTTGCCACGATCTCCGCCCCGACTCCGCAGCTTGGCCATCCCTCCTCCACGCTTACGATCCTGTGGGTTCGTTGAACCGAGCCCAGCAAGGTCGCCCGGTCCAGCGGCCGCAGCGAACGAAGATCGATCACCTCGGCGTCGATGCCCTGTTCCGCCAGTTCGGCAGCTGCATCAAGGACCAGTGACACGCCGCGGGACCAACTGACCAGGGTGACGTCCCGTCCCGGTCGCACAACCCTCGCCCGGCCCAGTTCCGCCACGTGCTCTCCGTCGGGCACCTGGCCGCTCTCCCCGTAGAGAAGCTCGTGCTCCAGAAACACGACGGGGTCCGGATCCCGGATGGCAGCCGTCAGCAAGCCCTTCGCGTCAGCCGCATCAAACGGCGCCACCACCTTGAGCCCCGGTACGTGCGCATACCAGGCTCCGTAATCCTGGCTGTGCTGGGCGGCAACCTGGGAAGCGACACCGTTTGGCCCGCGAAAAACGATAGGGAGACCCAGGAGCCCTCCTGACATGTAGCGGGTCTTTGCCGCCGAATTCACGATCTGGTCGATCGCCTGCATGGCAAAGTTCCAGGTCATGAACTCCACGATCGGCCGTAGGCCCATCATGGCGGCACCGACGCCGACACCGGCAAAACCGGCTTCCGTGATCGGAGTATCCACCACCCGTTCCGGCCCGAACTCCTTGAGCAGTCCCTGGCTGACCTTGTACGCACCCTCGTACTCAGCCACCTCCTCACCCATAAGGAACACCGATTCGTCGCGGCGCATCTCCTCGGCCATTGCATCCCGGATGGCCTCGCGGACGGATATCTCGCGCATCGGGAGTCAGCTACCGGCAGCGTAGATGTCGCTCAGCAGTTCCGCCGGGTTCGCATCCGGCATCGCCTGGGCCGCGGTCACGGCCTCCATCACCTGAGCCCGGATTTCCCGATCAACCACCTTCAGTCGATCCGCGTCGACCACTCCAGATTGCACGAGAACGTCAGCCACGCGCGCAATCGGATCCCGCTCCTCGCGAACCTTCTGCACTTCCTCGCGAGACCGGTAGAGCGCTGGGTCTGACATCGAATGCCCGCGGTACCGGTAGGTCTTCATCTCCAGCAGCATCGGTCCCTGCCCGCCCCGGGCATGCTCCAGCGCGGCCTGTCCCGCCTGCTCGACGGCCACGGGGTCCATTCCGTCCACTTCGCGCCCGGGAATCCCGAACGACTCGCCCCGTCTGTGCAGCTCGGAGATGGCGCTTGCCCGATCAACGGCGGTGCCCATCCCGTACTGGTTGTTCTCGACCACGTACACGATCGGCAGGTTCCAGAGCGCCGCCATGTTGAATGCCTCCGCGACCTGTCCCTGACTGATCGCCCCGTCTCCGAAGTAGGTTACGCAGACACGATCGGTTTTCCGGTACTTGAGCGCGAAAGCGATCCCCGTACCGAGTGGAACCTGAGCCCCGACGATGCCGTGCCCGCCGTAGAAATTCCGGGCGGGATCGAACATGTGCATGGAGCCGCCCTTTCCCTGCGAGACGCCCCGGGCCTTCCCCAGAAGCTCGCCGATGACCTGCTCCGGCGCAGCCCCGCGAACGACCATGTGCGCATGACACCGGTATGCGGTAATGACAGGGTCGTCAGGGCGGGTTGCGCGCTCCATCCCCACTGCCACGGCCTCCTGGCCGATGTAGAGATGGCAAAACCCGCCGATCTCCCCCATGGCGTAGAGCTGCCCGATCCGCTCTTCCATGCGTCGCAGCAACAACATGCGACGATGGATGTCGAGAAGCACCTCCGGCGGCTGGCCCAGTGCCGTCCGTTCGCGTCCGTTGGGCTTTGGCTCGCGCGATGCCGCCGATCGAACCTCGAGATTGGGCAGTGCTGGAAGGTCTTCCGTACCTCTCTCCATCGGCTTCGAAACGGCCATCAGGAACTATCCCGCGGGCCGAAGCAGCTCACTGCCCGGCTTTGTCTGGGTTAACAACAAACACGTACTCGCCGGGCCTGGCCCAGCCCAGCATCACGCGAACCCTCTCCTCCAGGAGATCCAGATCCAGCGAGTCGCGCGACAGCCTCGACACCCGGTCCTGCAGCCGGTCGTAGCGCGTCTGCAGCTCCGCCACCGTGCGCTCAGCCTCCTGCAACTCGCGTTTCTGCTCAAGCAGCGCATTGGGGGCAAAGTCACCCCGCAGCACGTGAAACGCGACATAACCGATCAAGGCCACCAACGCCGCCCGGCGAATGAAACTGACTAGCCGGTTGCGGCGACCGAGACGGTGGCTCGACCACGCAGTCCGCGACTGCACTCGCGGGTACTGATCCGTCCGAAGCTGAGGTGCCACCAAACCTTCCGGCGTTTGCTTCCGCATGACCTTCAGGCTGCCGTCCGGGTGGTCCCGGGCAGTGCTGTCGCGCCCCGTAGGAGGCGACCGGGTCGTGTACCCGTGAACTCGCCCATGGACCGTACCTCCACGCCGGAAACGAACGTGTGCAGGTACCCCTCCGCGCCTTGCACGAGGCGCTTCCCGCCCGCAGGAAGATCATAAACGATTTCGGGTCGGGTCACCTGCAGGGCGTCGAAATCGACGACGTTGATATCGGCCCGAAACCCGGGCTCAAGCTGCCCCCGATCGTGCAATCCGTAGGATTGCGCCGTCACTGCCGTCTGCTTGCGTACCAAATGCTCCAGCGGAAGTCCCGGGCCTTTGACCCGGTCGCGGGCCCAGTACGAGAGCAGGAAGGTCGGGTAGCCTGCATCGCAGAGGGTCGCCACGTGGGCCCCGCCATCACCCAGGCCGCACACGGTATGGGGGGACAGCAACAACTCGCGAATGACCTCCAGATTTCCGTCCGAATAATTTTCAAATGGAAAAAATAACAGCCCGTTGCCATCGTGTTCTAGCATGGCTTCGAGTGCCAGATCCCACGGTGACCGGTCCGCTGCACCTGCCCGCGCCTCGATAGTTTCGGCCGGAACCGGTTCGTAATCAAAGCCCAGCGTGAACTCGGACGCCCGGGTCAGTCCGTAGGCCATGAACTTGGTGTACGAATCCGTCGGGCGTTCTTCGACCAGCCGACGCCGCAGATCCGAATCTCCAAGTGCGGCGACACGTGCAGTCGGAGCGAGTCCGGCGATCGATTTCCAGGCCGGGTGGGTCGCGAACGGATTCATGCTGGTATCGAGGCCCATCATCACCCCGATGGGCCGGCAACCGACCTGTCCCCTGACCTCCATGCCCGCTCGATTGGACTGTTCAATGGAAGCCAGTGTTTCGCGCCACCGCCGCGGCTCGCGATCGATCTGTAGCAGGAGGACCGACAGGGGGCGCCTGGAATGCCGGGCGACGTCTTCGAGGATGCCGTATTCCCCCGGGCCGAAATCAGTATTGCACTGAAAAACCCCCGCATCCGCTCGTCGCATGGCTTCAGCCAGTCCCAAGAGTTCGGCCTGATCAGCTGACAGGCCAGGCGTCATCCGTCCATCCGCCGCCTTGTGCTTGGTCGTGCGCGAAGTAGAGATCCCAAGAGCTCCGGCCCGCAGCGCGGCCTCCGCCAGGTCCCGCATCTCGGCGATCTCGTCTTCGGTCGGCGCCGCCTCATGATCAGCGCCGCGGTCTCCCATCACGTAGAACCGGAGTACCCCGTGTGGTACCTGGGTGCCCACATCCATCGTCCGCGGCATTTCCGCCACAACGTCCATGTATTCGGGGAAGGACTCCCACCGAAAATCGACGCCCTCCGCCAGGACCGTGCCCGGGATGTCCTCCACGCCTTCCATCAGATTGATGAGATAGGGCTCGCTGCCCGGCCGAACCGGCGCAAACCCCACGCCACAATTGCCGAAAACGGTGGTGGTGACGCCGTGGAGCGACGAAGGGGCGAGCTCTGGGTCCCAGGTTGCCTGCCCATCGTAGTGCGTGTGGATGTCGACCCAGCCCGGCAGCACCAGCGCACCCTCGGCGTTGATGATCCGTCTGGCGGATCCCCCCACCTTCCCCACCGCAGCGACGATTCCTCCCTCCACCGCGACATCGGCAGTTCGGGCCGCCGCACCGGTGCCGTCGACAACGGTGCCGCCCTTGATCAGGAGATCGTACATGGAAGTTTCTGACCAGCTGCAGCTTTGCTCATAGTAACCCGAGCCAATGACTCTGCACAATCACGCAGATACGCGAACATCCGCCGCACGGACCCGGCGCAAGGCAAGAGGTAGACCCGGTGAGGCCGCATCCTCGACGGCCATGCCAATGTCCGGCAAGCGCGTGGTGGGGTCCCCGACGGCGTTTCCCCTATGCTCCGCGCTCTGTCCGTGACACCCAGCCACCCTCCGGCCTCAATTTGAACGACGGGAGCACCACCATGTCTGAGGAACGCTACCAGCAGGGGCTTGCCGTGCGGCGCAAGGTTCTTGGCGATCAGTATGTCGACCGCGCCACCGGGCACAGCGATCCGTTGACCGACGATTTTCAGAACCTGCTGACCGAGTACTGCTGGGGGGCCGTCTGGGGTCGCGACGGGCTGAGCATGGCGCGCCGCAGCCTCAACAACCTATGCATTCTCGCGACCCTGGGCCGGGACGAAGAACTGGAACTGCACATCCGCGGGGCCCGCCGCAACGGATGCAGCTGGGACGAGATCCGTGAGACCCTCATCCAGGTGGCCGTCTACAGCGGCATGCCGGCCGGAGTCGCGGCATTTCGCATCGCGCGACGAGTTCGCGATGAGGAAACCGCCGACGAGACGCCGGCGTGACCGACGAGCCGGCAATCGTGCTGGACTACCGCGGACTTCGCTGCCCGCTACCCGTGATTCGTGCCCGGAAGGCCCTGCGTCGCGTGCCGGCCGGGCGCGAAGCGCTGGTCACTGCCGACGACGCGTCTGCACCGGCCGACTTCTCGGCCTTCTGCGACATCGCGGGGCACGAACTCCTCGGCATCGAGGAGCACGACGGCCTGTTTGAAATCCGGCTGCGCACGGGACGGAAAGGCCGCTAACCGGTAATCAGAACGTGCATACCGCTCCTTCCGTAACCTCTCGCGGATACAACACCTTGCTGACTGGCAGCGTCAGACCTTCGGGTTAGACTAACGCCCAACTCCCTACCTCGACCGTTCAAGCAGTGAACCAGACCTTCGCTCAACGCCTCGCCGTCGCCGGGCAACCCGTTCCTCAGCGCACCTCAGTCGAGAGTTCGGTGCACCACCACAGGTCCGGACCTTGAGCGCGGCCGGCGTCCTAGGCGCCGCATTGGGCCGCTTTGCCGGTGCGGTGCGGGATCTCGCCCCCATCATCGCTGTGATCGTCTTCTTCCAGGTCGTCGTGCTGCAGCAGCCCTTCCCGGAATTGGGCCGGGTGCTGGTGGGGCTGGCCTGCGTACTAGCTGGGCTTGCGATGTTCATCCAAGGCCTGGAAATGGGTCTTTTCCCTTTGGGGGAGGCCATGGCGGGCGCCTTTGCCCGCAAGGGCAGCCTGACCGCGCTGTTCGCCTTTGCATTTGGCTTGGGCTTTGGCACCACCGTGGCCGAACCCGCCCTGATCGCCATCGCCGACGAAGCCGCCGGTGTGGCGGCGGAGGCCGGGGCCATCGCCGCCAGCGAAGCCGCCAAGAAGGCCTACGCCTTCAACCTGCGCATGGTGGTAGCGGTGGCGGTGGGCGCGGCGATCGTGCTTGGGGTGCTGCGCATCATCAAGGGCTGGCCCATCCACGTCTTCATCATCGGCGGCTACATCCTGGTCACGATCATGACCGCCTTTGCGCCAGTGGAGATCATCGGCGTCGCCTATGACTCGGGCGGGGTCACCACCAGCACCATCACCGTTCCCCTGGTCACCGCCCTTGGCGTCGGGCTGGCGCAGTCCATCCGCGGCCGCAATCCCATGGTGGACGGCTTCGGCCTGATTGCCTTCGCCAGCCTCACGCCGATCATCTTCGTGCTCGTTTACGGAATGCTCGCGTGATGTGGGACTTCTTCGCGACTTTGCGGGATACGCTGTGGTCCACGCTCTTTGACGTCGCACCCATACTGGCGATCCTCATCGTCTTCCAGACGGCGGTTCTGCGCCGCAAAGTGCCGGACCTACGCCGCATCGTGGCGGGGTTTGCGCTGGTTCTGGCTGGCCTAACGCTGTTTTTGATCGGGCTGCAGGAGGCGTTGTTCCCCATCGGCGAGACCATGGTGCGGCAACTCACCGCCCCGGAAATGATCGGCTTGGAACGCCTTGCGGACGGCGTGAACTGGACGGACTATCTTCTGGTGTACGCCTTTGCGGCCGCCATCGGCTTCTCCACCACGATCGCCGAGCCGTCTTTGATTGCCGTTGCGCTGAAGGCGGAAGCGGTTTCCGGCGGGGCGGTGCGCGCTTGGGGCTTACGCATTGCGGTGGCTTCGGGGGCCGCCGTGGGGGTCTCGCTCGGCTGCTTCCGGATCGTCACCGGCACGCCGCTGCCTTGGTACATCATTGCCGCCTATGCCGTGGTCATCATGCAGACCTTCGTGTCGAGCCGCTCCATCATCCCCTTGGCCTATGACAGCGGCGGTGTCACCACCTCCACCGTCACGGTGCCGGTGGTCGCCGCGCTGGGGCTGGGACTGGCCGCGACGGTGCCGGGGCGCAGCCCCTTGATCGACGGATTTGGCTTGATTGCCTTCACCGCTGTCTTTCCGATCATGTCGGTACTGGGCTACGCTATGGCCACATCCCACATCAGTCGTCGGCGCAGGGGTTCCGCAGGAGCCGGCGGGAAGTCAAGATCATGAAGCTGAAACTCGTTGCCGCCCTCGCGGGAGAGGACAAGACGGATGCGCTGGTCGCGGCGGCCCGGCAGGCCGGGGCCACCGGCGTCACCATCATAGGCAGCGGCCGCGGCGAGGGCCTTGAGCCGGCGAAGACCTTTTTGGGCTTGGACCTGAACTCGCGATGCGATTTGATCCTGTTTCTGGTAGCGGAAACCCGGGCCCGGGAGATTCTGGAGCACCTCTGCCAGGCAGGTCGGTTTGACGAGGAGCCTGGGGCGGGGATTGCCTTTCAACTGAATATTGAGGATGCGGTCGGCCTCGGCACACAGATGGATACCATTCTAGAGGAAGCTCAGGAGGCTCTATGAGCGGCGACGAGCCAATGCGGGTGGCGGATATCATGACAGTAGACGTGCACAGCGTGGATGGACTGGCCACCGTAGCCGAAGCCATGACGGTGATGCGCCGTCATAGCATCAGTTCGTTGGTGGTCAGCCGTCGCAACGCCGACGATGAATTCGGCCTGCTGGACGTCTCCGACATCGCCTCCCAGGTGGTGGCTGCCGGCCAAGCGCCGGAGCGCGTGCATGTCTACGAAATCATGGCCAAGCCGGTGCTCACCCTTCCGTCGGACATGCTGGCGCGCTACGCCACCCGGTTGCTGGTTCGCCTCGATCTGTCCCAGGCAGTGGTGGTGGATCATGATCGAAACTTGCTCGGCATGGCTACCCTGCGCGATCTGGTGCTGGCCGACGGGCGCTGAAGCGCAAAAGGGGCCCCGTTCGCCGGCGTACGCTTCGGAACAGAGCCGCGCAGCCCTTAAACGTTGAATGCTCGAGCCATCCTGACGAGCGCTTAGGGCTCCTCGGGCTCATGCGAAAACTCGTTCCTGGAGTGCATTTGGCGGCTTGGGCCGACGGCCTTGGCGGCGCTGCCATCCGGATCGATGCCTAGGAGCATTATTATCCCACCAAAAGTCTTATAATTTCAACTGGTTATGTGGGTGTACGGTGAGATCTTCTGTGCCGTCGTGCCAAGTAGAGGGGCATGTCCAGAGCGTTGACGTCATGCAGTTTGCCGTCGTCAGGCAGCCCGATGGGCGCAGGAGAGACGCCGCAACACGAGCGTGCAACTGCCTGTCACCGCGGCGCGATGCCGTTCCTGGCTCCCGCCGACCTGCTGCCGTTGGCCCGGCGCCGCATCCGCGCCGGTGGGACGCCGCCCGCCGGCAACTCCTCAGAAGAGGCCCTCGACTTGCCCCTCTGAGTCGAGGCGAATGCGGTTGGCGGCGGGAACCCGCGGGAGCCCGGGCATGGTCATCATGTTGCCGCAAATCGCCACCAGGAACTCAGCGCCGGCGGCGATCCGGACCTCGCGGACCGACAGGGTGTGCCCGCTTGGCGCACCCTTGCGGGCAGGATCAGTGGAAAAACTGTACTGCGTCTTGGCCATGCACACCGGATAGTGCCCGCATCCTTCGGCCTCGAACCCGTCGATCTGCGTTCGAACGCTGGGCGAGGCAGTCACGGATGCAGCTCCGTAGATCTCCTGTGCGATCCGTTCGATCTTGCCCCACAGGTCCAGGTCATCGGGGTAGAGGGTCCGGAAGGACGCGGGAGTACTCTCGATCTGCTCCAGCACGCTGCGGGCGAGCGCTTCCGTGCCGGCGCTGCCGTCCGCCCAGTGCGTGCAGGGAACAACCGCCGTTCCGCGTGCCGAACAGTAGTCCTGGATCGCAGCGACTTCCGCTTCCGTATCGCTCGTGAAGCAGTTCACGGCGACCACGGCCGGTACCCCAAACTTCTCGACGTTGTCCAGATGCCTGCCGAGGTTCTCTAGTCCTTTCTGGACGGCGTCCGCATCCTCCTTCGCCAAGTCCTTCACGGCCACCCCGCCGTGCATCTTGAGCGCCCGCACGGTCGCTACCACGACGACGGCGGCGGGAGTCAGTCCGGCCTTCCGACACTTGATATCGAAGAACTTCTCCGCACCGAGATCAGCCCCGAACCCCGCCTCAGTCACCACGTAATCGGCGAGCTTCAGTGCTGCCCGGGTTGCCATGACCGAGTTGCAGCCATGCGCGATGTTGGCGAACGGGCCCCCGTGCACGAAGGCGGGATTGTTTTCCAACGTCTGCACCAGGTTCGGCATCAGCGCGTTCTTGAGCAACACCGCCATCGCGCCGTCCGCCTCGAGATCTCTCGCCCGGCGGGCCTCCCGCGCTCGGGTCCGTCCGACAACGATGTTGCCCAGTCTTCGCTCGAGATCCGCCATGCCGTCGGCCAGGCAGAAGATGGCCATGACCTCCGATGCGACCGTGATGTCGAACCCGGACTGTCGGGGAAACCCGTTAGCGACGCCGCCCAGCGACAGCACGATCTCGCGCAGGGCCCGGTCGTTCATGTCAACGACCCGGCGCCAGCCCTCGCGGCGCACGTCGAGTTCCAGCGCATTCCCCCAATAGACGTGGTTATCCAGCAGCGCCGCCAGCAGGTTGTGGGCGGCACCAATGGCATGGAAGTCACCGGTGAAATGCAGGTTGATGTCCTCCATCGGGACCACCTGTGCATGACCTCCGCCCGCGGCGCCGCCCTTCATCCCGAAACAGGGGCCAAGGCTCGGTTCCCTGAGGCAGATCGCAGTGCGTTTCCCAACCCGGTTGAGCGCATCGCCGAGGCCGACCGTCGTGGTCGTCTTGCCCTCTCCGGCCGGGGTGGGAGTAATCGCCGTTACCAGAACGAGCTTCCCGTCGGGGCGCTCGGACAGCGAATCGATGAAATCCAGTTCGAGCTTGGCCACGTTTCGACCCCAGGGGGCAAGGTGCCTAGCCGGAATCTGGAGTTTCTCACCAACCTCCTGGATCGGACGAAGGTTTGCGGTACGGGCGATCTCGATATCGCTACTCTGGCGCATGCGCGGAACCCGGGATTCTCGACACTTGATGTCTCGCAACCGAAAGCGAGCATTCCTACCATGCCGACATGGGGATGGGAATTCGATCCTCGCCGGTAGTTGGCCCGGCCCGCGCCAAGGTCCCTGCGTGATTCGGCGCGGGCGGCGTCTGGTCGTGCAAACCTCGTTGCCGGCCCTCCCCCAGCCTGAACGGGAGCGGTCCCTGCCCCTTCCCTCGACCCGAATCGCTGCACGCCGGCCACCCGGCCTTCCTGCCAGACCGTTCGGGGTCGGGAGGGCTGACGTTACCGGGGACGCCACCCCCTCGCTGCGAGAATGGCGGAGAACTCTTCCATGCGCACCGCGTCGCCGCGATCGATCCGGGCGATCCGGCGTTCGTCGGCAACATAGAAGTGCAGTTTGGAAAACATGCAGCCGGAAGGGCAATCGCCCCAGGCATCCCGGAACACCAGGAACCAGGCGCGCTCCGAGCGGAGTGCCTGGATCCCCGGACCTTCGCCAAGGCGAGCGTCCGGCATCGCCCCCACGACGCCCTCAAGGGTCGTGTATTGCGCAGCAATCCCCGGCACATCCCGAGCGGGGTCGAACTGGATCCGATAGAGGTTCGGCAGATGCGAAAACAGGGTAACCGACCGTAGGCCAACGCTTTGGTTGAGGGCACCGAATTTCACATGACCGGTACAAAACGGAGCCCGCACCCCCGGTCCTGCGAGGGCTCCCGCGGTTGCCCCGCCAAGCACCGGTCCCAGCTCCAAGATCAGGGTTCCGGGCTCCCAAAGCGGCTGCGCGGTGATCGCGGTCATGTCGGGCCACGCGGTCCTAATGCGATCCAGAACGCTACGCACCTCTTCGAATTGAACGCTTGCATCGGCCGGCCGGCCCGTGGTATCGCCTGCCCGGCTGGCACCGGCCCCGATCAGGGCGTGCTGCAGGAGTACCCCGCTCTCCGGCTCCGGTACCCGCTCCACCGGCCCATGCCGGACGAACGGTGCGCTCTCCGGACATCCTGCGGTTGCCTGAGCAACCGACGCGATGCCAGTGAGAAGCGTCGTCGACAGGACCGTCGCGACCAGGGATTGCGCAAGAGTGCGCGCAGGCCTGCCCGCACAGGAGGATGCCATGCGGATGATGGTATCGATCTTCCGGATCGCCCGGCGTTCGGCGGCAGCGCTCCAACCCAAGCGGACACCGGCGTGCGACGCTGTGCGTCATCTCGGAGGTGGGGCAATCACCCCCCTCCGCTGCAGAGCCACACCTCCCCACGTCACGTGTAGGCATTTCACCGCCGATGGTGTAGTTCGTAGAGCCCATGGCCCAAGAAACGCACAAGGAAGCACAGAACGACCATCCGCCGTACCTCACGACGCGGGAGGTGGCGGATCTCCTGCGTGTGAAGGAGCGGAAGGTCTACGACCTGGCGGCGCAAGGCGCGATTCCACACCGGCGCGTCACGGGCAAGCTGCTCTTTCCCAGCGCTGAAATCCTGGCCTGGATCGAGGGCGCCGGCGACCCTGTACCACGCGAGCGGCCCTCCGTACTCACCGGTTCACACGACCCATTGCTCGATTGGGCGGTGCGCGAATCTGGTTCCGGTCTCGCCACACTCTTCAATGGAAGCGCCGACGGCCTCAAGCGTTTTGCCGAAGGACGCGCTGCCCTTGCCGGCGTCCACATTCCGGAGCCGGGCGGCTGGAACGTCCGGACGGCCGAGGCGAACGGTCTGCGGGCCTGTGTACTCATCGCGTGGGCCATTCGGGCACGAGGCCTGATCCTCTCCCATCAGGTGCATGGCGACGTACGGCAAGTGGCCGATCTGAAGGGCAAGCGTGTTGCCCTGCGCCAACCGGGAGCGGGTGGCGCTGCCATTTTCGATGACATGCTGGTGAACGCCGGGCTGACGGCGAAGGATCTGATTGCCGCCAAGGGACTCGCCAGGACGGAAAGCGATGCGGCGACGGCGGTCGCGGCTGGAGAAGCAGATGCCGCGATGGGAATCGAGGCGATGGCGCGCCAATTCCACCTGCCGTTTCTGCCGCTCGTTGAAGAGCGCTTTGATCTGTTGATCGATCGCCGGGCCTACTTTACGGAGCCCGTCCAGACACTGTTGGCGTTCGCGCGCGAAGACCCCCTGCAGCGCAAGGCCGCGTCGATGGGCGGCTACCGGCTCACGGAACTCGGAACTGTGCGTTGGCTCTCAGCGTAGCAATCGAAACAGGCCAGGCGGACCACCCACAACGTTGCAAACCGGAAGCTTGTCGCAGGGCTTGAGGCCGCCATGCACCAGGCCTTGCGGCCGGACGGTGCCGCGGCTTCCCTAGCGCCCGCCGAAATGGCGTCGCCAGATCGGCCCCACGACCGGATGGCAGCGGACCTCCTCCGCAATCCGGGCCACCCGAGGGGCCTCGACATCACCTGGCCACCAGGCCAGGAACATGGCGATATAGATGTCGGCGACCGTCATCTCTTCGCCGAGCAGAAACGTTCCCTCAACATTCGCATCGATAAGGGCTATCGCCTCGCACATGCGGCGGGACGCGGCGCTCCGCAGCGCGTCGTGCCCCGCTGGATCATCGGTAAAGCGGAACGGATACGCCCGCCGCAATACCGCCTCGTAGAGATTGACATTCGCGAAGACGATCCAACGCAGGAATGCCCCATGCATTGGCGTTCCGGGGCGAGGTCCGAGAGGCTTGTCCGGAAAACAGAGCGCCAGATGGATCAGGATCGCGGACGTCTCCGTCATCGTCGATCCGTTCGGCAGGATCAACGTTGGCACCTGGCCCCAGGGATTGGTCGCGCGGAAGCTCTCGGGCAGCGGCGTACCTGCCCGCGATTCCAGTTCGGCCAGAGTGAACGGTGCGTCGGCCAGCGTCAGAGCCGCCTCTACGACGAGGCCGCCAGACCCCGGCCGATTATGGAGCGTGTAGCCCATGTCTCCGCCTGCCGCACACGCGGGCGTCCGCCGCAACCTGATATTGATCTTAGCGCGGGCACCGGCCCTGCAGAGGCTCTCCGGGAAACGCCGCGCAGTGCTGCAGGACGATGATGGGTCCCGCGCCGCCAAGCAGCGGGCGTCCGCAGCGCCTACGGCTGCTTCATCGCGTTGGGGAAGAACACCTGCCGGCCGTCGACCCGGTAGGAAGCGATTGCCGCCTGGCCTTCCGTCGAAAGGACCCAGTTCACGAATGTCTCACCGAGGCGGGCCTTGACGTTCGGGTGCCGGTCCGCATTGACGAGGATGATGCCGTACTGGTTGAACAACCGCGGGTCCCCTTCGACCATGATCCGGTAGTCGCGCCTGTTGCCGAAGCTGACCCAAGTGGCGCGGTCAGCCATGACGTACGCACCGAGGCCGATCGCGGTGTTCAGCGTGGCGCCCATTCCGGCGCCGGTCTCCCGGTACCAGCCGCCAGACGCCGCCGCTGCATCGATTCCCGCTTCTCGCCAGAGTCGCAGTTCAGCCTTGTGCGTGCCGCTGTCGTCTCCGCGCGAGGCAAACGGCGCGCCGGAAGCAGCGATCTTCCGGAAGGCTGCCAAGACGTCCGCCATGGCGGCGACGCCAGCCGGGTCGCCCGGCGGCCCCACGACCACGAAATCGTTGTACATGACGTCTGCCCGACTCACGCCGTGGCCGTCCGCGACGAACTGTTCCTCGGCCTGTCGGTCGTGCACCAGCAACACGTCACCGTCACCGTTCGCCGCGTTCTTGATCGCCTGGCCGGTGCCAACCGCGACAACGCGCACTTCGATACCTGTCTCTTCCCGAAATACCGGCAGGATGCTGTCGAAGAGCCCGGAGTGCTCCGCCGACGTCGTTGACTGCACGACGATGTACTCGTCCGCGGCGACCGTCGGACCGCTCGGTCCGAAGACCGCCACAACCAGGACGGCAAGGCCTCGCACCGCCCCTCTCGTCCTGCGGGACGCTGTCATTCCCCGGGCCCTTCGCGTTACGACGACGAATCCAGATACAGGCGGCCCTCCAGCCAGGCGCGGGCCGCCTCCGAGCGGGGCGTGTTCAACACGTGCGATGCGCAACCGGTCTCCACCACCCGACCGGCGTGCATGAAGATCAGGTCGTCACCGAGACGGCGTGCCTGACCTGCGTCATGGGTCGCGAGGACAATGGTGACCCCGTCGGCGTGCGCTTCACGGATCAACTGCTCAACCGCGTGGGTGGAAACCGGGTCCAGGCTCGCCGTCGGCTCGTCAAGAAACAGGGCCCGGGGCGCGCATGCAAGCGCGCGGGCTACCGCAAGCCGCTGCTGCTCTCCTGCGGACAGCACCCGCGCCGGACGGGTCGCGAGACCGTCGAGGCGTGCCCGCTCCATCGCCTTGGCTTCGCGCACCGAACGTTCGGAGCCCGTGAAGCCGCGCACCGCCAGCGCGAAACGGAGATTGGCAAGAACGGAGCGGCGCAGCATGACCGGGCGCTGAAACACCATCGCTTGGGCGTGCCGGCCCCGTCGGTCGAGCGGCCGTCCCCGCCAGAGCACCTCCCCCTTGGTGGGGCGGATGAGACCGTGCAGGAGGCGCAGCAGCAGGCTCTTGCCCGTCCCGTTGGCGCCCATGACGATGGTCCGCCGGCCGGAGCGGATATCGATATCGATTCCGTCGATGAGGCGCTTCCCGCCCCCATCGAAGCAGAGGCCGCGGGCCTGCAGCAGCGCCTCGGGCGGGGCTGCTTCCCGCCACGCGGTTGCTGGTGCACCCACGTTGAATTCCGTCTCAAGCATAGGTCATCCGTGCGGCCGAGGCCCTGAACGTCATGACGGCACCGTTCACGACCAGCGCGATCACGAGCAGGACGACACCGAGCGCGAGCGCGAATTCCAGATTGCCCTTCGAAGTTTCCAGCGCAATGGTCGTAGTCATCACGCGGGTGACGTGGTTGATGTTGCCACCGACGATGATCACGGCACCCACCTCGGCAACCGCGCGTCCGAAGCCCGCGAGCGCCACCGTTAGCAGACTGAGCCGCGCATCCCACAAGAGCGCGACAACGCGATCAAACGGCCGGACCTCGAGCGACGCAAACTGCTCCGCATAGTCCGTGTGGAGGTCTTCAACAACTTGCCGCGTCAATGCCGCGACGATGGGAGTGACCAGGATGGTCTGGGCAATGATCATGGCGGTGGGCGTGTAGAGCAGGCCGAGCGGCCCGAGCGGTCCCGTCGCGGACAGCATCATGTAGACCATCAGGCCCACGACCACCGGCGGCAGCCCCATCAGCGCGTTGAGCACGAGCCCCGCCAACGATCGCCCCGGGAATCGGAGTGCGCCCACCACAGCGCCAAGCGGCAAACCGATCAAGCAAGCGGCCGCAACTGCAGTCAGCGTGACTCGGAGCGAGAGGCCAATGATCTCCAGGAGGTCGGCGTCCAAGGCCATGATCAGGCCCGCGGCTTCACCCAGGCTCCCCATAAAGCTACCCATCCCTGCATTCCCTCCTGCTTTACGGAAGAAATACAGGAAAGCAGCGTCAAATCCACTGTAAGTGGAGGCGCTTCGGCCGGTTCGAAGGTGTGCACTGCTGGAGGCCGCGCCGCCGGCCACGCGTCCAGATCATGCGCGATGCGCGCGAGCCGAGCTCCGAGCAACCCGAAGCAGTGCGCGAAGGCCGCCGTCATGGCCGGCCCCCGGGCGGAAGCGCTGTCCAGCGTCCGCCCCCCAGCAGCCGGTGGTCACGCGCACCATGCCGAACGTAGCGCTGACCCGCTCCGGCCGGCGGGCTCGCCCGGGGGGCCAATGCGGGAAAGGCGTCTCGGCGGGGCCGGAAGCGCGCGGGACTGTCAGTTGCTGCCGCGCAGGGGCCGCAGGAAACGCAGGACGTCGCCAGCAAGTGCCTCCGGTTGCTCCATGGCAGCGAAATGACCGCCCTTTTCCATGACCGTCCACTGGCGGATGTCCGTGTAGGTCTCGGCGGCCAGTGACCGTGGTGGCCGAAGAATTTCCTTTGGGAACGCGGCGTACGCGGCGGGTACGTCAATCGTGCGGTCCCTTGGAATCGGCCACGGGCTGTGCCGGCGTGCGTAGTACGGCCAGAAAGAGGAGCCGATCGCGCCGGTAAACCAGTACAGGCTGATATTCGCCAGCAGGTCGTCCCGCGCAATCACCGACAGCACGTCGCCGTCGGAATCGGTCCAGCGGTCAAATTTCTCGCCAATCCACGCAGCGAGGCCGGCCGGTGAATCGGTAAGCCCATATGCCAGCGTCTGTGGACGAGTCCCCTGAATCCACTGGTAACCGGTCTCTTCCCTGAGAAACTCCTCCAGCTCCTCCCGCCACGCGCGCAGGTCAGGCGCCGCGGGATCCAACTGCAGGGGATCACGGCGGACCGGCATCATGTTGAGATGCAGCCCGACAACGCGCTGCGGCCATTCCAAGGCGATACGAGACGAGATGAATGCCCCCCAATCGCCCCCCTGCACGGCGTAACGTTCGTAGCCCAGAACCTCCGTCATCAGTGTGGAAAAGCAGTCGGCGATCTCCTCTGCGGAAAAACGCTTCTGGCCCGGCCTGAATGACAGGCCGTATCCAGGCAGAGAAGGGGCTACCACGGTCACCGCGTCTGCAGCGTCGCCGCCAAAACGGGCCGGGTCCGTGAGGCGTGGGATCAACTGCAGAAACTCGAACACCGATCCGGGCCAGCCGTGTGACAGCAGAAGGGGGAGCGGAGCGGGGCCTTGGCCCTGCACGTGCAGGAAATGCAGATCAATGCCCGATACCGGTACCTTGAATTGCGGGAACGCATTGAGGCGCGTTTCCGCAGCGCGCCAGTCGAACTCGTTTCGCCAATAGCGCACCAGATCTCTCAGCCAGTCGACGTCGGTTCCGTACGCCCAGGGGCTGCCCGGTGCCTGGTCGGGAAACCGCGTGCGCTCAAGCCGTGCGCGCAGATCCTCGATAGCCGCCTCGGGCACCGACAGCGTGAATGGTTCGGGATGGTCAGACATGCATCGGTTCCCAACATTCTCAAGAGCCGCTCACCCGAAGGCGGCGGCTCGATGGAGCGGATAGGTCATTGCCCAGCCAGGTGTCAAGGCTGGCAGCCGTACGAGCACGCCTCCCCGACTTAGGCCGCCTTGCTGCCGGACGCCCTGGTCAAGGGCATCACGCGACGGCCCAAGCCCGTTTCGCTGCCGGGCAACGTGTCCTTCGCGTGCGGGCGGTGTACCGTTGACGACCCCGAACCATGGCGCGCGGCTCGAGAAGATGCGTGCACCGAAGCCAATGATCCCGCGGGATCAGCTGCCGCGTAAGCATCCATGTTTCGTGTCAAGCCATGATTCGCTCGTGAGCCGGTGTAGCCGGCGTTTCTGCACAGAAGCTCCACAAGTTGTCCACAGGTTGGTCGTGTTCATGCCGTGCGTAGCGGTGGGGTCTCGGCCCAGGGCCGGGCTTCGCGCAGGAGGACGTTGGCGAGGATGACCAGCTTGCGCATGACGGCGACGATCGCGAC
>JAJDYI010000050.1 GCA_022825235.1 Alphaproteobacteria bacterium
CGCGCTGACCAGGAGCGCCGCCGGTGGAACCTGCCCGGCGGCCGGCGATGCCCCGTCACCTACCGCCGAATCGGGCCCGCCGCAACGCCGCTCGACCGTGGAAGCTACCCCACGGCACGATCCAGACCCCGACAACCGTCCAAATCGCCCCCAAACACCGCCCGACGTCAGCACATCCGGAGGTGGTGAGCGAAGCGGGCTAGGCCCCCGTCGGATCGTGACGATCTCCGCCACGGTCTTCTCCCGGTGCGAGATGGTCACGATCCTGTCCTCTTGCACCTGCCGGATGACCTCGGAACACCGCGCCTTCGCTTCATAAGTCGAGTGCGCGAGCGCCAATTTTGAATTGTAAACGGACCGATTGGCCTGGATGGTTCACAGCCGCCTGATGTGCTGACGTCGGGCGGTGGTGAGCCATCCGGACTGGTTATGATCCCTTCATGGTGATCACGTATTCCGTGCGCGAGGTAAGGGCCCGTTTCTCCGAAGTCCTCCGCCAAGTGCGCGACGGCAAGACAGTTACGGTTTCCTTCCGCGGAGAGCCCGTGGCAGAGATCGGCGCGATCAAGGAGCGGGCCAGTCCTACACTTGATGCGCGGCTGGCGGAACTCGAGCGCAACGGTTGCCTGGTTCGCGCAGCTATCCCAAGAAAAAGCATGGGGCCCGTTGAACGTCGGCCCGGGGCGCTCGCGCGCTTCCTCGATAAGCGGGACGGATGAGCCTCGCCTACGTCGACTAATCCGCACTGATTGCCATCATTCTCGATGAACCCGGTCCATTCGGCTTGGCCCGGCGCCTAGATCATGGAGTAGGACTCGTGCCCGTTTACTTCGGAACGCTCGCCTTGGTGCTCGTGATTCTCGGTGCGGGTACCGCGGCTGGCGCCAATGGTCGCGGTATCCTGCCGCCGGTACCGACACCGACCGACCTCAAGCCGGGCAGCATCACTTGCGACGAATGCCCGTATCCGGCCCCTAGCAAGTATCTCGACATCAGCGTGTACAGCCAGGACGTGCGCATCGCCTACATGGACGTCGCGCCGACCGGCACGGCCAACGGCCACGTGGTTCTGCTGATGCACGGGAACAACTTTGGCGGCTTCTATTTCGGTGACATCATCGACGGGCTGACCGGCGCCGGATTTCGCGTCGTCGCGCCGGACCAAATCGGGTACGGCAAATCGTCGAAGCCGATCGCTCCCTACAACTTCAACACGCAGGCGCGCAACACGCAGCTCATCCTCGAGCATGAGGGGATCGACAGGGTCATGGCGGTCGGCCACTCGATGGGCGGCATGCTCGCGACGCGGTTCACCACGCAGTATCCCGACTTGGTCGAGCGGCTGGTCATCTACAACCCCATCGGCCTCTCCGACAATCGGTTCAATCGCCCGATGACGCCGGTCGATCAGATTTACGAGCGGATCCTCCAGACCGACTACCAGAGCACCCGCCGGAACCTCAGCCGGTACGTCGGGCATGCCCCGTCGGCCTGGAACGACAAGTTCGAGCTCTACACCCGCATCCGCGCGTCGTGGACCCTCAGCTCCGAATTTCCGCGCCTCGCCATGGTGCAGGCGCTCATCAGGCAGATGCTCTACCAGGACCCGGTCGTCTACGACTGGCCGCACATCCAGGTGCCGACGCTCGCCTTCGGGGGCGCGGAGGATCTGCTGCTCGGCCCGGCGGAGGTCTTCCAGGAGCGAATGCAGGTGTTGGCCGACAGCATCCCGAACGGCAACGGGCGCCTGTTGCTCTTTCCCGGGCTGGGTCATGTGCCGCACCTGGAGCGGCCGGACGTCATCGTGCCTGCGCTCGTCGAATACCTGCTGGAAGGCGCCGAGTAGGGCCGTTCCGGACCAGACCGCTGTGGACCATTGAGTCCGGATCCACCGCGCTGGGCGAAGGCGGGGCATCTTCCGGCCGCCGCGCGCGGGTGATGCCCTTGGTCGCGAGTTGCCATGTGTGAGGGACTTGCGAGCGTTCGATTGCCCGCGCCGCCGGAACACCCTGCACGTGCGCCCCAGCGGGGATTGGGGGCCGGCCCATATCGCTCAGAGTTCTCCGGCGAGCAGCAGGTCGACGTCCGTCGAGGCTTCCCTGATGGCGGCGACCGGAACGGTCGCCGCGATCGAACCCTTCCGCATGATGGAGACCTGATCGCAAAGCGCGGTCGCGAATTCCAGATTTTGCTCTGCCAGCAGGATGGTCAGGTTGTCCTGCCGCTTCAGCATGATCAGCAGTTCGAGAATCTGGTCGACAAACGAGGGCTGCAATCCCTCCGTGGGCTCGTCAAGAAGCAGCGTCCTGGGACGCGTGCTGAGGCAGCAGGCAAGTGCCACCAGTTGCCGCTCGCCACCGCTCAGCGCATCGCCGGTCCGGTCGAGCAGCGGCGTCAGGGCTGGAAACCGGTCCAGGATGCCCGGCAGGCTTCCCGCGGGGCGACCCTTCGCGGCCATCGCGTACCGCAACTGGTCGCGGACGGTCATCCGCAGGAAGACGCCCTGCCCCTGTGGCATGTAGCCGAACCCCGCCCGGGCACGCTCCTGCGGTGGTGCGTCCGTCACATCGCGCCCGTCGAGCACGACTTGCCCGGCCGTTACGGTGAGAAACCCCATCAGGGCCCGCATCAACGTGGTCTTGCCCATGCCGTTGGATCCGAGCACCGCCGCCGCCACGCCGGTTCCGACTTCGAGATCCACGCCGTTCAGGACGGGAATCGAGCCATACCCGCCGCGAAGTCCGGTGACCGTCAACATGCACCGGCGTCCCGCCCGTGGCCCAGATAGACATCGCGCACCGCGCGGTCCCGCAAGACCGCATCCACGGTGCCTTCCGTGAGGATCTGTCCCTGATGGAACACCGTCACCGAGTCCGCGACCATGCGGATGAACTGGATGTCGTGCTCGACCGCGATGATCGTCCGTCCCTCGGCCAGCCTGCGCACGAGATCGGCCGTCTCGGCGACTTCACTGCGGGTCATGCCGGCCGTGGGTTCGTCGAGCAGCATCAGCCGCGGGTCTCCCGCGATCACAAGGCCGAGTTCCAGCCACTGCCGCTGGCCGTGGGGCAGTTCCCCGGCCGGCCGGGAAGCTTGCCGGGCGAGGCCGATCGTCGCGAGGACATCCTCGGTCCTGCGCCGCCGGGCGGCGCGGCTGCCGCATCGCCAGGTCGCGAGGCGGACGTTCTCGAGCACGCTCAGTCCGTCGAACAGCGCGGGAACCTGGGTTTTGATGGCAACCCCCCTGCGCGCAATGGCATGGGGTCCGTCACCGGTGATGTCGTGGCCTGCCAGCCGGATCCGCCCGGCGGTGGGCCGGAGCTGCCCCGAGAGGCAGCGGAAGAACGTGCTCTTGCCCGCGCCGTTGGGCCCGATCAGGCAGCGCAGCTCACCGTCGCCTACCTGGAAATCGACCTCGTGCACGGCGATCACGCCACCGAAACGCCGGGTCAGGGACGTGGTCTCCAGGAGCGGGGTGGCGCCGGTCATCGCGGACCGCGTCCGAGACGGCGGATTCTCGCGAGCAGGTCACGGAGTCCGGGAACGAGGCCGCGGCGAGCGAAAAGCACCAGCACCACGAACCCGGCGCCCAGGACGAGGTTGGTGTCAGCCAACTTGGCTTCGCCGAGCCAGGTCATGACGGCCTGCACCAGCACGCATCCGATCACCGCTCCACTCAGGGTGCCCAATCCGCCAACCAGCACCCAGACAATGATTTGGGCGGTGAATGTCATTGAGAACACGTTGGGGCTCACGTAGGCGCCCCATGCGGCAAACAGTACGCCCGCGAGTCCGGCGATCCCACCGCCGATCACGAAGATGGCGAGCTTCCGTGTGCGTACGTCGTACCCCAGCAGCTGGGCGCGTTCCTCGTTCTCCCGGATGGCGACGACGACCCGGCCGAAGTCGGTCGCAAGGAGCCAGCGGAGGCCGCCGTAGACAATCGCCAGCACGATGGCCGTGAGGACGTAGAGATCCCCGTAGACCACCGGCTGTGCGGGCGCGCCGGGAACATTGATCGGGGGCACGGACGGAATCCCGTTGTAGCCGCCGAGCAGCGCCGTCCCGATCCGGTACTGGCTCCCGGCGGAAGCCCCGATCAGGTAGTAGAAGATGAGCGACGCGGCCAGCGTAATCACCGCCAGGTAGACGTCGCTGATCCGCCGCCAGAACAGGAAGTAGCCGAGAAACCCCGCCAGCAGGGCCGGTACCAGGATTCCGAGGAGGACGGGCAGCGTGCTCTCCCCAAGGTTGATCACGGCCACGGCGAAGGTGTAGCCGCCCAGGCCGAAGAACAGGGACTGGCCGAAGCTGAGGATGCCGCCGAACCCCCACACCCAGGCGAGACTGAGCGCCAGGATCGCGAATATCAGGAACAGTGTCAGCTCAAACTGGACATAGACCTCGGTGACGGCCGGAATTACCACGATCAGGACCGCGCCTGCCACCCCGGCGGCGAGCAGGCCTGCACGGTCGCGGAGCCGGTTCACAGTGCCTTGCGGAAGTAGCGCCCGGTGATACCGGTCGGGAGCACGCGCAGCAGCACGACGGCCACCACCAGGAGCGCCACCTCGCCGACCACGGGTCGGCTCAGGAATGCTGCCGCCTGGCTGGTGAGGCCGAAGAGCGCCGCGGCGAGGGTTGTGCCGGTGAGCGCGGTCGCGCCCCCGCTGATCACGGTGATGAATGCCTTGACCACGTACGTGGCGCCGATCTCCGGGAGCACGCCGGCGAGCGGGGCCAGCACCGCCCCGGCGAGGCCGCTCAGGGCCGACCCGAGCACGAACGTGGCGCTTCGGATGCGCACCGTGTCGGCGCCCAGTCCGGCCGCCAGCTCGCCATCCTGCATGGTGCCGCGCACCAGCAGCCCCGCACGGCTCCACCGCAGCCAGGCGAACAGGGCGAGGATCACGACGACCGTGATGCCGATGACAAAAAACGTATAGATCCCAATCGTATAGGAGCCAATTTCAATCGTTCCGAAAGGTGGTGCAACGCCCTGCTGGTGGTAGCCCAGCACCGTGGCCGCAAGGCCTACCAGGAACAGGCTCAACCCCCAGGTGGCGAGGATCGTGGCGATCACGTCGCCCTGGAGCCGCCGGATGACGAGGCGCTCCACGAGATATCCCAGCATGCCAACGGCGGCAGGCGCGATGACCAGCATGGCAAGCCAGAGGTTGACGCCAGCTCCGGCCGAGAGCACGAACGCGTAGCCGCCCACCATCAGGAACTCGCCGTGGGCAAAGTTGATGACCCGCAGCATCCCGAAGATCACCGCCAGCCCGATGCTGACCAGCGCGAGGCTGGCGATCGCGTGCATTAGGTGCAGGCCGACGACGAGGGCGAGATCCATGCCTGCCGCCGCCCCGCCGCGTCTCAGATGTCGGGCGTGTACATCGTGTTCGTGTCCGGGCGTGCCTGCAGGTCGCACTGATCCGCAGGATTGGTCGGCGGCACGTTCTGGTACCGCTCGAGAATCCGGAACTCGCCGTCCCGAGCCTCGGCGAGATGGGTGTTCATGAAGCAGTGGTGCGTCCGGGCGTCGATCGTCAGCGGGCCGCCGGGCCCGTCGACGCTGATCCCCGCCTCGAGCGCCGCGACGACCGCTTCCCGGTCAGTCGTGCCGGCCTGCCGGACTCCCTCCGCCCACAGCATCCAGCCGTACCAGTCCTTGATCGGCACGTCGGTCAGGTAGCCGTAGTCGGTACCGTTCCGCCGGCGGAACTCGGCCAGCCACGTCTGGTTGAACGGATAGTCGAGGCTCTCGTAATACGACCCGATCACCATGATCCCGTTGACGACTTCGGGCGGCATCCGGACGATTTCGCTGGTTCCGCCGAACGTCGTCGACATCATCGGAATCCGCTGGTTCATACCAGCCGACGCCCACTGTCCGTAGAAGGCCTCGTGGGCAGGGCCGACGAAGACGTTGAGCACGACGTCGGGTTCCACGGCCTGGATGCGGCTGATCGTGGCACCGAACTGGTTGACGTCGAGGGGGAAGAATTCTTCACCCACCACCTCGCCGCCCAGGGCAAGGGCGCCCCGGCGAATCCATTGCGCCGAGATCTGCCCGTAGTTGTAGTCGGCGGCCAGCACGTAGACCCGCTTGCCCCAGCGCTCGGCCGCCGCGCGGAGCAGCAGGTCGACGTAGATGCCGGGGGTGGCGCCGGTCGCGAAGAAGTTTCGGTCGCAGACGCCGCCCTCGTAGTTCGTGTTGTAGACGTAGAGCGTTTCCAGCCGACGCAGGATCGGGCGAATGACCTCGCGCGAGGAACTAGTCAGGCCGCCCTGCACCACCGCCACCCGGTCCCGCAGGGCCAGCTGGTTGGCGAACTGGTTGTAGAACTGCATGTCGGACTGGGAGTCGTAGAGCTTGACGTCGAGCGGGCGGCCCAGCAGACCGCCCGACTCGTTGATCTGGTCGAGCGCGAGCTTGGCGCAGCGCCACTGGTTCTGGCCAAAGCCCTGCAGGGGCCCCGAGAGGTCGTAGATGGCGCCGACCGGGATCGGTTCGCTGGCGTGCGCGGAGCGCGTGCCGAGCCCGGGAAGGGCGGCGCTGGCGGCCAGCCCTTCGAGGAACGTGCGTCGTGTCAGCAACGTGACGAAATCTCCCGTGGAAAAGGCCGGGCACAAGTCGATGTGCGGTTGCAGGGCACCCGGACGCGCGACGCCGCCGATTCGGCAGGCCGCTCGGGTCAAATGGTAACAAGGTAGCAAGTTAGAGCGTTGCGGTTAGGCCGGCAGGCCGGGCGCGCTTCGTGCAGCGGGGGACCGGGCCGCAGGTGGATGCGTGGTGCCCGCCGTTCGTTGACAGGCAGGGGGGCTGCCGTACGATCGCCGAAACGCAGGGTGACGGGGTGTGCGCAGTGGATGCTTTTCTCGACGAAGGCCAGAAACTCTTCCAGGACACGGTCCGCCGGTTCGCCGAGGGACGTATGGCGCCCCTGGCGGCGGACTGGGACCGGGAGGGGACCTTTCCGGTCGACGTGCTGCGGGAGGCCGCCGACCTCGGCCTGGCCGGCCTGTACGTCCCGGCGGAGGAGGGCGGCAGCGGACTCTCGCGCCTCGATGCAGCCATCGTGTTCGAGGAACTCTCGGCCGCCTGTCCGTCGACGGCCGCGTACATCTCGATCCACAACATGGTTGCGTGGATGATCGCCACGTTCGGCGACGACGAGCAGCGCAGCCGGTTCCTCCCCGGCATGATGACGATGGAGCAGCTTTCGAGCTACTGCCTGAGTGAGCCTGGCTCGGGATCGGACGCGGCCTCGCTGTCCACCTGCGCGGTGCGCGACGGCGATCATTACGTCCTGAACGGCTCGAAAGCGTTCATCTCCGGCGGAGCGGTGTCCGACCTCTACGCCTGCATGGTGCGCACCGGCGGCGAGGGACCCCGCGGGATTTCCTGCCTGGTGGTGGAGAAGGGGGCGCCGGGCCTGTCGTTCGGTCGGCAGGAAGCCAAGCTCGGCTGGAACAGCCAGCCGACGGCGGCCGTCATCTTCGAGGATTGCCGGGTGCCGGTCGCGAACCGGATCGGTGCCGAGGGGGAGGGTTTCCGGATCGCCATGCGCGGTCTCGACGGGGGGCGCATCAACATCGCGTCGTGCTCGCTGGGCGCCGCGCGCCGCGCGCTCGAAGAGACCCGGGAGCACCTCCGGACACGGAAGCAGTTCGGGGAGACCCTGGCATCGTTCCAGGGGCTTCGGTTCCGGTACGCCGACATGGCGACCGAGCTGGAGGCGGCCAGGCTGCTGGTGCACGCGGCCGCCCGCGCCGTCGATTCAGGCCAGCCCGACGCCACGATCCGGTGCGCCATGGCCAAGCGGTATGCGACCGACGTCGGCTTCCACGTGTGCGACGAGGCGATCCAGCTGCACGGCGGATACGGCTACCTCAACGACTACCCGCTCGAACGCCTGCAGCGGGACACGCGCGTGCACCGGATCCTCGAGGGAACCAACGAGATCATGCGCGTGATCGTTTCGCGCGGACTGCTCGACGACTGACACCCGACCGACTGCAAGGCAGCTGACGTGACAGCCGGTCTTCACTGGTTTCGCGACGGTGCGGCCGGACGCGTCATCCTGGATCGACAGGAGGCGCTGAACGCCCTCGATCTCCTAATGGTGCGGGCATTCGCCGAGGCGCTTGATTCCTTTGAGAGCGATCCGGGGGTACTGGCGGTCACCGTCGAGGGAAAGGGAGAACGTGCGTTTTGCGCCGGGGGCGACGTGATGGCCTTCTACAACGCCCAGGGTACCGACAGCACGGTCGGTGCCGATTTCTTCCGTGAGGAATACACGCTCAACCGGCGGATCAAGCGCTATCCGAAGCCGGTCGTGGCGTTCATGGACGGGATCACGATGGGCGGCGGTGTCGGCGTGTCGCTGCATGCCTCGCACCGGGTGGTCACCGATCGCACTTTGTTCGCGATGCCGGAAACGGGGATCGGGCTGTTTCCCGACGTCGGCACCGGTCACTTCCTGAGTCGGCTGCCGGGCGGCATGGGCGCGTGGATCGCCCTGACCGGGAGTCGCCTTCGGGCGGGCGACTGCCTGGACATCGGCATTGGCACGCACGGACTGGACGCGGCGTCCTCGGTGGAGGCTGCCGTCGGGGCCGTGAGCGCCATGGAGGGCGACGACGTGGATGCAGCGCTGGCGCCGCATTTGGGCGAACCGGCGCCGGGCTCGGTCATGGAAGCGGGCGATGCCATCACGCGCTGTTTTGCCCATCGCGACCTGGCCGACATCCTCGCGTCCCTGGACGCGGAGCGGTCGGACTGGGCTGAGCGCACGTGGACCGAGCTTGGGCGAAAGTCGCCGACGAGCCTCCGGATCACGCTTCGCCAGCTGGAGCTGGCAGCGACGGCATCGTTCGAGGACGAGCTCCGGACCGAGTACCGCATGAGCCAGGCCTGCATCGCCGGGCACGACTTCATGGAGGGAATCCGGGCGGCGCTGGTGGACCGGGACCGGCAGCCCCGCTGGCACCCGGACCGGATCGAGGACGTGACGGAGGACCTGGTCGCCAGGCACTTCGTCGAACCCTCGGTCGGGGACCTCAGGTTCGACTAGCGGGGGTGGGGCCGATCGCTCCGCCGTCCCGGAAGAGCGTCAAGCGTACGGCAGGAGCACCGTCGAGCCGGTGGTGCGGCGCTCCTCGATGGCACGGTGCACGTCGGCCGCCTGGCGGAGCGGATAGCGGTTGCGGACGGTGACCGTCAGCGCTCCCGACGCGATGACATCGAAGAGTTCCTGCGCCGATGCGACCAGATCTTCGCGCGCCTCGACGTAATGCATGATGGCCGGACGGGTGACGAATAGCGAGCCGCGCGCGCCCAGCTCGATGACATCGACTGGATCCGGTGCTCCCGAGGCATGGCCGTAGCACGCCAGGACCCCGAGCGGCCGCAGGCAATCGAGCGAGCGGCTGAACGTGTCCTTCCCGATGCTGTCGTAGACCACGGGGCAGCCCTTCCCGTCGGTGACTTCCATCACCAGGGGCACGAAATCCTCGCGCGAGTAAACCGCGACGTGGTCAGCCCCGTGAGCCCTGGCAAGTTCGGCCTTCGCATCGGTGGAAACCGTGCCGATCACGGTCGCACCCAAATGCTTGGCCCACTGGCAGAGGATCAGGCCCATGCCGCCCGCCGCCGCGTGGATCAGAACGGGATCGCCTGCTTGGACCCGGTACGTGCGGCGCAGGAGGTACTGGGCGGTGATGCCCTTGAGCATGGTGCCGGCGGCGTCCTCATCGGAGATGCCGTGGGGCAGCCGGATCGTCCGCCTGGCGGGCATCACCCGGCGCTGGGCGTAGGCGCCGTGCGGGGGGCTGGCATAGGCGACGCGGTCCCCGACGGTGCATTCCGTCACGCCGTCGCCGACAGCCTCGACGGTACCCGCGCCCTCGATCCCTACGACGAAGGGGAGCGGTGGGACCGGCCAAGGGTGTGGCATGCCGCGCCGGTTGTAGGTGTCGATGTAGTTCACCCCGATAGCCCCGTGCCGGATCAGGACTTCGCCCGGTCCCGGCTCACCGGCCGGCCATTCCTGCCAGCGGAACACGTCGGGCGTTCCGGTTTCGTGGATGACGGCAGCCTTGTTGCTCATGGTTCCTTCCAGCAAGCCCTGCCGCCTGGAGCAGCGTCCCGGGCCCGCATTACCGTTGTGGCCGCGCGCCGGGAGAGGACCGCGCCGGGCCGGCCGGAACCCGCACCGGCTGCGGCCGGCCTCCGGGCGAACCGCCTCCGGACCACGGACTGGGGCGGCAGTGCACAGCTGATCCCATATTGACGACCGTTTCGAGAGAGCGCGTCCTTCACTATGCGGCAGCCCGACGGGTGCCGGTTCCTCGGCACTGGCTTCCAGCCGCCCGTCAGGGTTTCGCCACCAGGGCGACGAGCCGACCCGATATCTCGCGCAGCCGCAGCCACTGCTGGAAGTAGAGGGGCAGAGAGGCCACGGATTCGGTGAACTGGAACACGTACATGACAATGGCGAAGACCGCCCCGTATGCGACCGTGTTTTCAGCCGTCACCGCAATCGAGTAGACCAGCAGACCGATCAGGAACAGCCAAACCACGCCGAAGGTGCCGGCTTCGAGGTCGGACAGCTTGATGTTCCAGCGCATCATCTCCCGGAGGTGCCGGCCGATGCGGGCTGAATCGACGCTCTCCACGGCATCGACCTGCCGTTCGTGCTCGTCGTTGAGCTCCCGGTTGTATCGCGTGGTCATCCGTCCGGTCAGCGCGTAGACCGCCACCGTGACACCGAGCACGGCGAGGCATCCGTAGAACACGGGGCGACTCAACGCGGACAGGATCAGGATCGGGCCCGCGAGTTCGATGATGCTCCGCACGAGGGCGGGAACGGAGTTCTCGAAGAACTCGACGGTCTCCCTGAGCATGCCGAGACGCGCGGTCTTGGTGGACGTCGTGCTCTCGGCGTGACTGCCGATCAGTTCCGCGCCCAGCCGCGCGTAAATCCGGGCGTACGCCCGGCTGTCCACGACCTGGCGGGTGATGGCGATTCCCATCGCGACGATCCCGAGGCCGGCCAATTCGAACAGTCCGTGCCGTGATCCCGCGAGCACGCCATCGATGGCTCGGCCGATGACCAGTGGAAAGAGCACCCAGCCCACGGCCTCGAGCACGATCAGGGACAGGGTGACGGCGATACGCCCACCGAAGCGTCGCAAAAGGATGTTCAAGGACGGGACCTCGGACCGTACAGCGGCGTCAGCGCCGAATACCCATCGGCTACCGGCCCGAGCAGCAGGCATCACGCAGCCGTGGACCAGCGGCCTGCACACTACCGCAGGTTTTGACTGCCTGCCCCTGAGCAGGGACGGGACCGATCGGGAAGCATGGGAGTCCAGGTGCCGCGGATATCGGGGCGGGGTCAAACTGCTGCAAACACCGTCGCCGATCCCCCGCGCCCACCGTGACTGCGACAAGAGACTGTGGCCGGAGCGGCTGCGTCGGTAGAGGCCTCGGGGCAACTTGGACGATGGACGTCATGCATCCAACTGCAGTATGCTCAATACGGGATGATCGTGAGCTATCGAAGCCGGGAGACGGAATCCTTCGCCGTCGGTCGCCCGGTTGCGGCTTTTCGCGCCATTGAGCACCAGGCCGAGAACTGGCTGGCGACGCTGCATGCCGTCCCCGATCTGGGTTCGTTGCGTACGCTCGCATGCGACCGTCTGGAAGCCATGGGTGGCGAACCGGCCGGGCGTTACGCCATTCGCATCCATCCGCAATGGCACCTGTACTTCGAGTGGCCACTCGATCAGACCGGGCCCTCCAACGTCGAGATTGGCGCCGACGCGTAGGACAGGCAGGTGCGCATGTTCAAGAGACCCGTCCATCCGGGGGTGATCCTGAGGGATGCCATCAGGGAACACCGTATTTCGCAAAGCGAGTTCGCGCGTCAGATCGACGTCCCGCCCAATCGGATCAGCCAGATCATTGCCGGCAGACGCTGTGTTACCGGTGACACTGCGCTGCGCCTGGGGCACTGGTTCGACGTTGATCCGCAGTTCTGGCTCAATTTGCAGACCCAGTACGATCTCGTCCGGGCCGATGAGGACAGGGGCGCGGCCATCAGGGCCCTGCCGACCCGGAAAGACCTCCCATCCCAACTGGTCTTGCGGGGGACGGTGTGATGGCCTGCGCCGGATTGGGCCACGACCTGGCTCCGCCGGTGGACTGCTAGGGGGGTTCGACCCGCCCACACACTCCCGGCGGTGTCAGTTCCGCCGGGCCACCTTCGCCCAGGTATCGCGCAACGCGACAGTGCGATTCAGCACCAGCCGGTCCGGTCCGCTGCTCCTGTCGAGGCAGAAATAGCCCTGGCGCTCGAACTGCACCGTGGTGTCGGGCGCCAGCTCGGCGACCGTGGGCTCCACCTGGCAGTCATGGAGGACCTCGCGGGACTGGGGGTTGATGTGGTCGAAGGCGTCGCCGTCGCTCCCGGGCTCGGCTTCCAGGAAGAGGGGCCCGTACAGGCGCACGTCGGCCGGGCGGGCATGCCGGGCCGAGACCCAGTGCAGGGTGGCCTTCACCCGGCGCCCGTCCGGGGCGTTGCCCCCGCGGGTCTCCGGGTCGTAGGTGCAGCGGAGTTCGACGATGGCGCCGGTCGCGTCCCTGACCGCCTCCCGGCAGGTCACGAAGTACGCATACCGCAGCCGCACCTCGCGGCCCGGCGCGAGGCGGAAGAACTTCCGGGGCGGGTCCTCCATGAAGTCATCGCGCTCGATGAACAGTTTGCGCGTGAACGGCACGGTCCGCGTGCCGGCGCCCGCATCTTCCGGATTGTTGACGGCGTCCAGGTGCTCGACCTGGCCCGGCGGGTAGTTTTCGATCACGAGCTTCAGGGGACGCAGCACAGCCATGCGTCGTTCCGCGGTCCGGTTCAGCACCTCGCGCGCGCAGTGCTCCAGCATCGCCATCTCGACGGTGTTGTCGCGCTTGGTCACGCCGATCCGGCGGGCGAAGTCGCGGATGGCCTCCGCCGGATAGCCCCGGCGCCGCAGGCCGCGCAAGGTCGGAAGCCGCGGATCGTCCCAGTCGTCCACGTGGCCCTCGTCCACCAACCTGCTGAGGCGCCGTTTCGAGAGCACGGTGTGGGAAAGGTTGAGCCGCGCGAATTCGTACTGGCGCGAGCGGGTCGGGGTCGGAAGGTTGTCGAGCAGCCAGTCGTAGAGGGGCCGGTGGTCCTCGAACTCGAGGGTGCAGATCGAGTGCGTCACCCCCTCGATCGAGTCGGACTGACCGTGGGCGAAATCGTACGTCGGGTAGATGCACCACTCGGTGCCGGTACGGGGGTGGGCGGCATGCAGGATGCGGTACAGGATCGGGTCGCGAAGGTTGATGTTCCCGGAGGCCATGTCGATTCTGGCGCGCAGCACCCGGGACCCGTCGGGAAACTCGCCCGCCCGCATGCGCCGGAACAGGTCGAGGCTCTCCGGGACGGACCGTCCGCGGAAGGGGCTGTCGGTGCCGGGGGTGGTGAGGGTGCCGCGGTGGATTCGGATGGTCTCGGCCGTCTGGTCGTCCACGTACGCCTTGCCGGACCGGATCAGGTGCTCGGCCCAGTCATAGAGCTGCTCGAAGTGGCTGGACGCGAAGTAGCGGTGCTCGCCCCAGTCGAACCCGAGCCAGCGGACGTCGGCCTCGATGGCGTCGATGTACTCCTGGGCTTCGCGGGTCGGGTTGGTGTCGTCGAAACGCAGATGGCAGCGGCCGCCGAAGTCCCGGGCAATGCCGAAGTTCAGGCAGATGGACTTGGCATGACCGATGTGCAGGTACCCGTTGGGCTCCGGCGGAAAGCGCGTGACCACGGTCTCGGTGCTGCCGGCCTCCAGATCCCGGCGCACGATGTCGTGCACGAAGTTATGCTGGTTCCCGTCGGCGATGCTGCCGTTCTCGGTCATGGCTGTGCTCTCCGGGGGCCGGCCGCCGTGCGCATTGCTCGCTGCAGCGGCCTGTCTGCCAGATTTCGGACGGATGGCCAAGCGCGCGGGCGGCCCCGGCGACGGAGGGAGTGCCGGCCCGGCCCCAGGGGTGGGGGCAATGTCGCCGGTCTTGGCGTGACCGGGCGGTGGGGGGAAGCCGATGGGGTTCCGGTTGCTGTTGTTGACGAATCTGGAGACACCGCCTTCCCTCGACATGGTGCAGGCATGGCCGAAACGCCTGCAGGCCGAGCTCCCGCAGTTGGAGGTCCATCTGGCGGAGAGCGGGGGCGATGTGCCCGACCTGATCGAGACTGCGGACGCGATCTACGGCAAGGTGGACCCGGAGACGTTTGCCCGAGCCCGCGTCCTCCGGTGGATCCAGTCGCCGCTGGCAGGGCCTGAACCGAGCTTCTACCACCGGTCCCTGGTGGAAAGTGACGTGGTCGTGACCAACATGCGCGGCATCTTCAGCGATCACATCGGCGCGCACATCCTCGCACTGGTGTTGGGGTTCGCGCGCGGACTTCCAACCTATGCGATCCAGCAGTACGAGCGCCGCTGGAAGCCGCAAGCGGCGACCGTGCACCTGCCCGACGCAACGGCGCTCATCGTGGGGGTCGGTGGCATCGGCGCCGAGACGGCGCGGCTGTGCGCAGCGTTCGGCATCACCGTCACGGGAGTCGATCCGCGGGAGACCGCCGCACCGGAAGGGGTCGTGCGGATGGCAGGCCCGGAAGCGCTGGACGACCTGCTCCCGACGGCGGATTTCGTGATCGTGACGGCGCCTGAGACGCCGGCCACCCAGGGGCTGTTCGACGCCGGCCGGTTGGCGCGCATGAAGCCCACGGCCTGCTTCATCAACATTGGCCGCGGGGCCACGGTGGACCTTGGCGCCCTCAACGAGGCGCTCCGGGCAGGCAGGCTCGCCGGCGCGGCGCTTGACGTCTTCCAGGTCGAGCCGCTGCCCGCCCGCCATCCGTTGTGGGACGCCCCGGGGATGGTGATCACGCCGCATGTCGCGGCCGCGGGTCCGCACCTCAATCAGCGTCGGACCGAAGTGTTCTTCGACAATTGCCGGCGCTTCGCCGAGGGGCGGGAACTCCGGAATGTCGTGGACAAGGCCAACTGGTTCTGAACGTCCGCCTGGTACTTCCAGCCCGATCGTTCCCGTTTTGGCGGGGAGTGCGCTGGGCGCCTCCCGGCCCCGGAGAATGCGAGCCAAGTGGCGACCGGACTGCAACCGCTCGCACCGCTCCCGCTGGAGGGTTGCGGCCGTGAGGAAGCGGGCACGCGGTCTCGTCCCGCCGGCTGCCGCCGTGCTGGTGCTCGCCGTGGCGCCGCGGCGCGACGGGAGGCGGGATTGCCGGATCGACCGGTGGCCAGCGTCGGCGGCGCCGGACCCTGTGAATCTACGGCCCCGAGACCTGTCGCTACGGAGCGTTCACGCCGTCAATGCTCATGATCGGAGTGGTCGTGCTCAGAGTGGTCATGGAAGCCCACGACGATGAAGTCGATGTCCTCGCTGGCTCCGCCGCCTCCGGTACCGGAGATCCGCCACGACAGCACGTAGTCCCCGTCGCGAAGCTCCGGCAAGGGAATTGCGAAAACCGCTTGCGGCGGCGGGGCTCCGGAATCCAGGAGATCGATTACCTCGTCCGAATCGGTCTTCAGCTGCAACTGCTCGAGGGTGACGTCGTGCGTGAAGCGGATCTCGAAAGCGTGCGGCGCCGTATCGAGCACGTCACCCGCTTCAATGTTGCTGAATTCCACCATGGATTGCGCGAAGGCCGGCAGGGCCACGAGCGTTGCCGTGGCAAGGACACGGACGATCGGCATCAAGGGGCTGGCTTCCTTTCGCCGGTGTCTACAGACCCCTCTCCGTGCGGCCGGGCGCTGGCGTCGCGAGGGGCGCACGGCGGCGGGAAACGGCAGGTCCGGCTGGCCGGCGGCGTCCAGCGGGTTCATTGCTCCGCGCTGGAGGCCGCTTCGAGGCAGTCGCTCCCCTCGGTGCCGGTGTTGCAAATCGCGATGACTCGGTAGGAGTTGTCCCGGCCGCGCTTGATCTGGAACGCGACCGCGTCGCCCTCGGCGAGGCCCGAGAGATCGACGGCGCCGGTGACGCCGAAGCCCATCGTCATGGCCCCCATGCCGACCTCGTCGATCGGTCCGTGATCAATGGTGAGTGAGCGTCCCTCGGCATCCACTGACTGAATGACTCCGGTTCCCTGACCCATGCCGCTGGCAGCACCTTCGGTCGTGTGACCGGCATGCTCCGCGTGGTGGTTGTCGGCCAGCAGGAACGGCGTTTCGCGGGGCGGCTCGCCGTCCCGTTCCCAGGCGGGCTGGACTCCGCCGATAGCAGCGGGAGGAATGGACCAGGTCGCGGCCATGACAAGTGCGAGCATTGCAACTGAGCGGGTCATACGGTGTCTCCTTGGGGTTTGGCGGGAAGGGCGTCGAGGGGCTGCTGCGCTGGGGCCCGCGGACGGGCCGACAGGGATCGCTCGACCCACAGGTAGTAGATCGCGGGAATCACGAAGAGGGTCAGGATCGTGGTGGAGACCGTGCCGCCGATCATGGGCAGTGCGATCCGCCGCATCACGTCGGATCCGAGGCCGTCGGTGAGGAAAATCGGCGCCAGCCCCACCAGGACGGTGATGACCGTCATGAGCAGGGGCCGGACGCGAAGCGTCGCACCTACGCGGATGGCGAGGAACAGCTCCTCTTTCGTGGCGGGTTGGTCCGCGCGCACATGTTGATCGATGTACAGCAGCATGACGACGGCCGTCTCCACCGCGATGCCGCCGAGCGCGATGAAGCCGACCGCGACCGCCACCGAGAGGTTGTAGCCGGCCAGCCACACTGCCCAGAGACCGCCGATCAGCGCGAACGGCAGCGACAGCATGATGATGAGGATGCGGTCGAGGCGCCCGAAATGCAGCATGAGCAGCAGGAAGATCAGGGCGACGGCAGCGGGGATGGCGATGTTGAGGCGGGCGTTCGCGGCCTCCAGCTGCTCGTACTGGCCCGACCAGGCAACGGCGTATCCGGGCGGAAGATCGACAGCATCCGCGACCGCTTGCCGCGCCTCGGTGACGTAGCCGCCGAGGTCGCGTCCCGCAATGTCCACGAACACCCATCCGGTCAGCCGGGCGTTCTCCGAGCGGATCATCGGCGGGCCTTCCGTGAAGGTCACCGTCGCTAGCTCCCCGAGCGGGATGTGGGCGCCGGCCGGGGTGGGAACGAGGATGTCCTCGAGGTCCTCGCCGGTCTCGCGGAACGCCCGGTCGTAGCGCAGCATGATGTCGTAGCGCTCGCGCCCTTCGACGCTTTCGGCGAGCTTCATGCCGCCGAGGGCGGTCTGGATCACCGACTGAAAAACCCCCATGTCGATGTTCCGTCGGGCAAGTTCAGCGCGGTCGGGCGTGATCTCGAGGTACTTGCCGCCGAGGACCCGGTCGGCAAACGCCGAGCGTGTGCCGGGGACGTCCGCCACGATGCCTTCGACCTCGCGGGCGATGCGCTCGATGGTCTCGAGGTCGTCGCCGGTGATCTTGATGCCCACGGGCGTGCGGACACCGGTGGACACCATGTCCATGCGGATCTTGATCGGATAGCCCCAGGAATTGACGAGACCAGGCATCTGCAGTCGCGTGTCGAGTTCGTCGATGATCCGCTCGGCCGTCATGCCCGGCCGCCACGCGGACTCGGGCTTCAGGCGGATCCAGGTCTCGATCATGGTGAGGGGCGCCGGGTCGGTGGCGGTGTCCGCCCGGCCCGCCTTGCCGAACACGCTCTCGACCTCGGGCACTGTGGCGATCACGCGATTCGTTTGGCCCAGGATCTCCCGCATCTTGGTGGACGACACGCCGGGCAGGGTCGTCGGCATGTAAAGGAGTTCGCCCTCGTAGAGGGCCGGCATGAATTCCGAGCCGAGCCTGCTGAGCGGCACCACGATGGTGGCCGTTGCGATGAGGGCCACCACGACCGTCAGCCACCGCAGCTTGAGGGCGAGCCAGAGGAACGGCCGGTAGAGCGCAACCAGCAGGCGGTTGAGCGGGTTCCGCTGCGCGGGGGGCATCCTGCCGCGCAGCAGCACATGCATCAGCACGGGAACCAAGGTGACCGACAGGATGGCCGCGAACGCCATGGCGTAGGTCTTGGTGTAGGCGAGCGGTGAGAACAGGCGGTGGCTCTCGCCGGTAAGCGCGAAGACCGGCAGGAATGACACCGTGATGATCAGCAGCGAGAAGAACAGCGCCGGACCGACTTCCTGGGCGGCGCGGACGGTGGCCTGGCGGCGCAGCTCCGGGTCCGGTCGCGGCCCCAGCTCTTCGATCCTCCGGTTGAAATTCTCGACCATCACGATCGATGCATCGACCATCGCGCCGATCGCGATCGCGATCCCGCCGAGCGACATGATGTTTGCGGTCACGCCCTGGGCGGACATGATGAGGAACGCGCCGAGCACCCCGAGCGGGAGCGTGATGACGACGACAAAGGCGGCGCGCAGGTGCAGCAGGAAGATCACGATGACGAGGGCCACCGCGAGGCCTTCCTCGAGGAGCTTGCGTTTCAGGTAGTCGACCGCGCCGGCAATCAACGGCGAGCGGTCGTAGACGGTGACGATCTCCACGCCCTCGGGCAGACCGCGCTCGAGTTCGACGACCTTTGCCTTCACGCGCCGGATGACGTCGAGGGCGTTCTCGCCGTCCCGCATGATCACGATGCCGGCGACCGTCTCGCCCTCCCCGTCCAGTTCGACGACGCCCCGACGGAGCGCCGGTCCTTCCACGACGCGGGCGATGTCGGCAAGCGTCACGGGCGTGCCGTCCTCCGCGTGGATCACGACCTGCTCCAGGTCGAAGCGATCCTCGACGTAGCCTGAGGACCGGATGACGAACTCGCTCTCGCCCTGCTCCAGCACTCGGCCACCGACCTCGCTGGAAGCGGCCCGCACGGCCTCCACGATGCGGCGGATGGGGATGTCGTGCGCGCGGAGCTGGTTGGGGTCGATCAGCACCTGGTACTCTCGGACGAACCCGCCGACCGAAGCCACCTCCGAGACACCCTCGACACCCGCGAGCTCGAGTTTCAGGAACCAGTCCTGGAGCGACCGTAGTTCGGCGAGGTCGGTCCGGCCGCTCCGATCCACCAGCGCGTACTGGAAGATCCACCCGACGCCGGTCGCATCCGGGCCGATCTGCGGCGTGGCTCCGGGGGGCAGCTCGGAGCCAAGCCGCGATAGGGCTTCGACCACCCGGGCGCGTCCCCAGTAGAGGTCTACGTCGTCCTCGAAGATGACGTAGACGAAACTCGTGCCGAACATCGAGGAACCGCGCACGTCCTTGGTCCGCGGCAGGCCGAGCAGGTTCGTCGACAGCGGGTACGTCACCAGGTCTTCGACGATCTGCGGCGATTGCCCCGGAAAGTCGGTGCGGATGATGACCTGGGTGTCCGTGAGGTCCGGAATTGCGTCTAGCGGGGTTCGCTGCATGGCCAGCCACCCGGCGGCCCCGAGCGCTGCCGCCAGCATCAGCACGATGACCGGGTTGGCGATCGACCAAGCGATTAGCTGGGCGACGGCGGAACGGGAGGGGTCGCGCCCGGTCAGGCGGTCATGGCCATCCACGGTCATCCCCGTCAGCGCATGTGTCCGGCATGCGGGTTGACGGGCGCGCGCTCAGCGCTGGCTGCGACCTCTTCCATGCCGGCCATCAGGTCGGGCCATTCGACGACGGTCGCCGGGTTGGCGCCGTACGGATTGGCGGGGGGACCGCCCAGCTGCAGCCACAGGCGGCCGGTTTCGTCTTCCAGGTAGAGAATGAGGCCAAGCGTGTCGTAATGCGCGGGCGCGCCGTCGAGGAGCCAACGCTCCAGCGCGGCCATGAGCGACGCGAGGTCTTCGGCGAGCGCCGGACCGGCCAGCGACTCCTTGGCCGAACGCAGGGCCGCCTGCGCGTTTTCGATAATCGGCACGAGGCGGGTATTGGCGAAGTGCGCCTTCAGCGTATCGCCGATCTGCAGGGCGGGATCGATGAAGTACGGGTCGATCCGGTAGTCGTCGATCAGCGCCTCATGGAAATACAGTGCCATGTCGACGAGATGGTCGAACTGCGCGAGCGTCGTTGCATCGACCGGGAGTTCGGAGAGCGGCGTGTCCGGATCTGCGAGGATCGGGGGTGGCGCCTCCAGGCGGGCGAGTCCGCCCCGCAGGCTCACCTCGGAATCGAGCATGAACTGGCCGCTGATGACGACGTCTTCGCTTTCGAGAAGCCCGGCGAGGATGGCCGTCCGGCCGTTGGCCGACTGGCCGACCTTCACCGGGCGCCCCGCGAAGCGGCCGCCGCCGAGCGAGACGATGACGTGGGCGCCCCGGCCGTCGCGCAGGATCGCCTCGTTCGGGATGGACAGGCGGGTGACGTCGGCATCGAGCTCGAAGCGGATGTCGGCATAGGCCCCGGGGCGCAGGTGGCCGGCCGAATTGTCCACCAGGATGCGCACGTCGGCGGTCCGGGTGTGCGGATCGATGGTGGGATAGATGTAGTCCACGCGACCCTCCGCCGGCGCATCGGGCGCGCTCGGGAAGCTCAAGGAGACCAACAGCCCTTCCGCGATCAGGGACAACTCGGCCTCCGGGATCGACGCGATCACCCAGACGTCCGTGTACGACTGCAGGCGCAGGATCGAGGTTCCCGGCTTCACGTAGTCGCCTTCGCGGATGTCGAGCCGGCTGACCGTTCCCGTGGCTTCGGCGTACACCGGCACGCGCTCGACAACCTCCCGACTCTCCGTCAGGCGCTCGATGGCCGCCGGCTGCATCCCCACCGAGCGAAGCCGTTGGCGAACCGCGGCGATTCGATTCTCGTTCCCGACCTGGAGCGAGGCGAGATAGTCCTTCTGGGCCGCGATCAACTCGGGGCTGTAGACCCGGTAGAGCAGTTCGCCGGCGCGGACCGAGTCCCCCTCGGCGCGGACGCTCAAGTCCTCGATCCATCCTTCGAGCCGGGATGCGGATACGGTCTCCAGGCGTTCATCGGTGTCGACGTTGCCGAACGCGCGCACCGTCCGCATGAACGGCGCGTGTTCGACCGGAGCCGTCCGGACCCCCATGGTCTGGATCATTTCCGGTGCCACCGCGACGGTGCCGTCGTCCGGCCCGCCGCCGGCGTCGCTCTGGGCGGGCACGAGGTCCATGCCGCAGATCGGGCACGTGCCGTCCGGATCGGTCGCGATGTAATGCGGATGCATCGGGCAGGTGAACAGCGCCGGCCCGGCGGCGGCGGCGGGGGTCGCGCGGACCTCGGCCACCTGGTCGGCCCGGGTCAGGGCCAGCACGCTGTCAGGGACGTAACCCCGGTCATAGGCGAGGTAGCCAAGCACGACCAGGGCGAGAATCAGCCCCAGTCCGACGTGGAAGAACGCCTGTTTCACGGCCCGACCAAGAGGGCGTTCATGCGGGCGATGGCGCGGTCTCGTCCGGCCTGCTCGTCCACGATCTGGCCCTGGAGCTGCAGTACGGCGATCTCACCGGCCAAAATGGGGGAATAGTCGCCGGTGCCGCTCTCGTAGATCGTGAGTTGAGCGGCGATCTGGTCGCGGATGGCATCGATCTTCTCTTCGAGGATCGCGATTCCGGCTTCAGTTGCTGCCCGCGTGGCTTCCAGGGCCAGGTACCGGGACGACGCCCGGCGGGCGGCGGCCACGAAACGGCTCCGCGCGGCCTCGCGATTCGCTTCAGCCTCGCGCAGGGCGGGTGCCTGCGACCGGTCGGCCCAGAAGGGGACGGTGAAGGTGGCGGTTGCGCTCACCCAATCGTCGCCCGGGTAGTCGCGCTGCTGGTACGTGAGCTGGACGCCCCAATTCGCCCTCCAAGCCGCCTCTGCCCGATCAATGGCTGTCTCGGCCACGGACACGCCGGCTCGCGCGACCCGCACGGCGTGAAACGCGTCCGCCTTGCCGGACCAGGCGTGGAGTGACACCGGCGGGGGAGGGGTGTCCACGGCCTCGCCCACGAGATCCGTCAGGCGGGCGTCAATCCGGCCGGCCTCGGCATCGAGGTTGGCCAGGGCCCGGGCGAGGTCGCTGCGCTCGACGTCGATTTCGGCCAGCCGAAACAGTACCGGCCGCCCGGCGTTGATTTCCGTCT
The DNA here is from genome assembly GCA_022825235.1 of Alphaproteobacteria bacterium. Taxonomy (GTDB): domain Bacteria; phylum Pseudomonadota; class Alphaproteobacteria; order TMED109; family TMED109; genus VXPW01. The sequence continues at coordinate 22,112 of JAJDYI010000050.1, forward strand.
CGACGATCTGCGCGAGCTCATCGTACTTGGCATCCCGTGCTCCGAGCAGCGCCCGCAGCGCGGCGACGCGTTTCTGGTCGACGAGAGCGACGACGAGGTCTGCACGGAGTTCGGCGAAGCGCTGATCGATTTCCGCGTCGTTGCGCGCGGCGCTCTGGCTGGCCTGGGCTGCCCGCGCGGCGCGGGCGTCGCGATGCGGGAACATCTGGCGGACCCCCACCGCCTTGCTGGTCGGCAGGTACCGCGAAAACGAGGGATCCAGGAGCGGGAAATTGAGAATGCCGAACGACACGACCGGGTCGGGGAGGGCTTCGGCCGCGGTGGCCCGCTCGCGAAGGCCTGCCGACCGGTGACGCATGGCCTCCAGGGCCGGATGCTCGGCGAGGCGCGCTTCCAGTTCGTCGAAACCCTGGGCATGGACCGACGGAACACTGGGAACCGTTCCAAGCGCCAGGGAGAGGAGCGCGACGTGCCCCAGGGCGGATGCGGCACCGCGTGTCCGGCGCGGGGAGCAGCCTGCCCCCCGGGTCCCTCGGCGGGGGTCGTCCATCGCCGGTTGCGGCGGGTCGCCCGCCCGCCCGATCACCGCCGGCGTCCGCCCAGGACCATGACCAGTTCCTCGACCTTCGAGCGGCGGTCGTCGAGGTCGTCTGATGTCAGGGCATGCTCGACACAGGTCTGGAGATGATCGTCCATGACGATCCCTTCGAGCGCACCGAGGGCTGCCCTGGCGGCTTGGATCTGGCGCACCACGTCGATGCAGTACCGGTCGTCCTCCACCATCCGCGCAATTCCGCGTACCTGGCCTTCGACCCTGGCCAGCCGGTTTCGGGTTTCTTCCTTGGCGCTCGGTCGCATGGCTTCGTCCTGTGGCAGGCGGCGTTGACAATACCCTACAGGGGTAGGGGTGCTGCAGCATCTAGCGCCGCATGTACGCGAGTCAAGGTTCGGCACCTTCGGGAGAACCGGGTCCGCGAGCCCCGGGGGCGCGGTGCCGAAGGGGTCCGGCGAGCGGAATCGTTGCAGCCGTCCGGGCCCGCTGCGGAACGGGCTGCGCCGTCCAGCTGGCCAGCCGCCCGGACCCAGCGCTTTGGCCGGCGGAGGTCGGGCAGCTAGATAGAGCGGCAGCGCCTGGTCCGGTCGCCGCAGCCTGATTTGGTACAAGGACGACGGCCGGCCGTTGCGTCAGGGCTGGTCCGTGGTCTGGCACCGGGCGGGTGTTTTCCAGGCCCACGTCAAGGCAGGTGACTCGCGGGTTCCGCGACGATCACAGTTCCCGCAGGAGAGAGCTTGTGTTCAAGTCCTTCTTCGCCAACCGGCGATGGATGCATTGGTCGTTGCTGGGCAGCGCCGCGATCCTGGTGGTCACTTGGTACAAGGTGCAGCTTGACGTCAGGATCAACGAGTGGTTCGGGGACTTCTACGACACCCTGCAGCAGGCGCTGGCCGAACCTGGCGCAGTGGAGTTCACGGAGTTTCTCGCGAAGTGCCTGACCTTTGCCGAGATCGCCGCCATCTACATCACGGTGGCGGTCCTGCTGGAGTTCTTCGTCCGCCACTACGTGTTTCGCTGGCGGACGGCGATGAACGACTACTACATGGCGTACTGGGACCAGGTGCGCCACATCGAGGGCGCGGCCCAGCGGGTGCAGGAAGACACGATGCGCTTTGCGCGGATCGTCGAGGGGCTGGGCGTCGCGTTCATGCGTTCGGTGATGACATTGATCGCGTTCCTGCCGCTCCTCTGGACCTTGAGCGAACACGTCACCGAACTTCCCTGGATCGGCGTCGTCCCGCATTCGCTGGTCTATCTCGCGATCGTGTCGGCCGCCGCCGGGACGGTGCTGCTGGCGATCGTCGGCATCAAGCTTCCGGGCCTTGAGTTCAACAACCAGAAGGTCGAGGCGGCGTACCGGAAGGAACTGGTGTACGGCGAGGACCATGAGGAACGCGCCGAGCCCGAGACCATCGGGCAGCTCTTCGCCAATGTCCGGAAAAACTACTTCCGCCTCTACAAACACTACCTCTACTTCGACATCGCCAAGTGGTCGTACCTGCAGTTCGCGGTCATCGTCCCGTACATCATGATGGGGCCCACCATCGTCGCGGGCATCATCACGCTCGGCGTGCTGCAGCAGATCCTCCGGGCATTCGACCGGGTCGAGGGTTCGTTCCAGTTCCTTGTCAACTCCTGGTCGACGATCGTCGAGCTCATCTCGATCTACAAGCGGCTCAAGGCATTTGAATCAACGATCCGAATCGATGACCGGACCCGCCGCCCGATGACCGGGCCGGGCTTCGAAGCGGCGCGAGGGTAGAGTGTGCGACCCATACGGGGAGCAGGTCGTCCCGGGGGACGGCCTGGTCTCGGTGGGTAGGAGCCGGAGCGCCGGGCATTTGCAATGACACCCACATGCGTTCATGTACGACTGATGAACAAGACGATCCAGATCCGGAATGTCCTGGCGGCGCTCCACCAGCGGCTTCGCATACGCGCGGCGGCCGAAGGGGTCTCGATGTCCCATTTCGTCTTGCGCGAGATCGAACGGGCCCTCGATCGTCCGAGTCGGCAGGAACTGCTTGAGGCGATCCGTTCGCAGCCGGAAGTCGTACTCGACCCATCGCCAGCGGATCTGCTCAGGGAGGAGCGTGACCGGCATTGATGGTCCTGAGAGCATCCGGCGCGGTCGCATCGTTGTAGACCGAAATCGAATCAGCCTGGATCACGTCCGCTAGCCTCGACGTGGCCGCGGCACCAGGCTGGTGAGACGGCAGGCTCCCCGCCTTACGCCAAGGCCGTCTCGAACAGGACCAGCAGCCGACTCCACGCCCGCTCCGCCTGCTCTTCGTGATACACGGTGGAATCCAGTGAGCACCAGCCGTGCAGGGTGCCGGCGTAGACCTCGACCTCCGCCGGGAGCCCGGCGGCCGCAAAGGCCTCCCGGAGCACCGTCTTGGCGTCGGGCTCCTTCGCGTCGTCGTTCTCGGCGATCGCGAACAGATAGTGCGCTTGCATCCTGTCGACGAGCAGATGCGGACTGTCCGGGCCATCCGTCACGAGTCTGCCGCCGTGAAATGATGCACCGGCACCCATCCGGTCGGGGAACGTCGCCGCGGTCCGCATGGTCATGGCACCACCCATGCAGTAGCCCGTGGTTCCCATCATGCGATCGCTCGCCACTGCATCCTGGCTGTCCAGGAACCCGACGAACGCCCTGGCGTCGGTCACGGTGATCTCGGGGCTCAGGGAACGCATCAGGGGAAAGATCCTCTCGCGAGTCGCTTGGTCCCGAAACGAGGCGCCTTCCGGCATGACGGGGGCCCGCACGGCGCGGTAGTACGGATTGACGATCAGGACTGAGTATCCCGACTCCGCCAACCGCCGCCCCATTTGCTCGAAGGCGGGCCGCAAGCCGAGCGCGTCGGGCCAGATCAGGACGCCCGGATGGGCACCGCTTGAGGGGTGTACAAAGTGACAGTCCGCGACGCCGTCGGGGGTGGAGATTTCAACATCCTTGGCGGTTACCGGAAGCGCGGCCGCCGGCCGCGGCAGGAGTGTGGCCAGTCCGGTTCCGAGCGACAGCGCCCCGAACTTGCGCCGGGTCAGGTTCCCCGACTGGCGTAGATGGTGCTCGGCGTCACGGAGCGTTCTCTCGTCGCACATCGGTACCCCCGAACCCGCATCGTGTCACCGGGCAGCCTAACACCAACGCCATCCCGAACGGTGCAGCTGCTGCGGGACAGCGTTGCGCGCCGGCGGTGGAACGCAGTCAACCGCGACACCCATCCGCGGCAGCGTTCCAACGCCCGACATGCGCGCCGCCGGCGCGACGGGGTCCGCGCGCAATTGCGGTGAGCCGGTAGCGCACTGCAGAGCCTCTCCGGGCCGGCAGAGCGGGATCGCGACCGGGGCCCAAGCCGCCTGGAACATGACCGGCGGCCCTGAAGCCGTTACGGCGATCGGCTGCCGAGACGATCTCAAGGACGTGTCCGAATTCGGTCCGGAGGGCTTCGACGATGCGCTCGGCCGCTCGGCGCCGCGTTGCCTTGCGGTTGCAGAACACCCGTGCGATCGGGTGACCGCGGGCAGGCGGTTCGCGTCTAGCGGGAGCCTGTGCCTGCCACCGGTTCTCGCGGCGGTACCCATTCGCCGAACCGACGCACGAGTGCGCGGTCCACATCGGCCATGGAAGCGTCGACACCTTCTCGCCGAAGGGACGTCACGTCGGCGTCCCGAATGCCGCAGGGGACGATGGCATCGTAATGGGAGAGGTCAGGGTCCACGTTCAGCGAAACCCCGTGGAACGTCACCCCGCGCCGCACGCGAACGCCGATGGCGGCGATCTTCGCGTGCTGCCCGCCCGTGTCCTGCACCCACACGCCGATCCTCCCGGCAAGCGTCTTGCCGCGAACGCCGAAGTCCTTCAGCACCGCGATGATCCAGGATTCCAGTCCGCCGACGTAGGCGCGGACATCCCGGCCGCGGCGCCGCAGATCCAGCATCACGTAGGCGATCCGTTGGCCCGGACCGTGATAGGTGACACGCCCGCCGCGTCCCGTGGGAAAGACCGGCAGGCTCGCCTTCGGCAGGACCTCGCCCGGATCGGTGCTGGTCCCGGCCGTGTACAGGGGAGGGTGTTCCGCCAGCCACACGCATTCGTCAGCGGTTCCGGACAGAATCCCCGCCACCTGTTCCTCCATGCTGGCGACCGCATCGGGGTAGTCGACCGCGGTTGTGGTGTGCCGCCAAGTGATGCCGTCGGAGGTGTGGAGCATGGCGTACGATTCGTAAGAGGTTGATGAGGAACAGCGTAACGGTGCTTTCGATCTATGGCGACGGGTGCGTCCCGGCAGGGGGTTGCCGGCGGTCTGCAGGGGACGCGGAGCCTTGGAACCCGATCTTCGCCACGATAGATTGTTGGCACCGATTTCAGCGCCAGATGTCCCGGCGGAATTGCCATGGTGGGAGGGATCGATGCCCGAATCCCAAGCCACCGCTACCGCAGAGGAACTGCGCCTCGAGCTGATTTCGCGCCTGGCCGACGCCGGTGCTGAACCGTCGGCCTCGGATCTCGCGCACCTCCGGTCCAGCCATCCGGCGGACCTTGCGGACATCATTGAGCAGCTCCCGTCGGAAGCCCGGCTCCGGGCCGTGCATTTGCTGGGCGAGGATCTGCCGGCCGACACGCTGGCGTCAATGTCGCGCCGGGTCCTGGCCCGGGTCGCCGCCGCGATCGACCCGGCGCTGCTGGCCCGGCTTGCCGGGGAGCTCGAGACGGACGACGCGGTATACGTTCTCGAGTGCCTCGACGAAACCCGCCGCGCCCGGCTGCTGGCGGACATGCCGGCGAGCGAAGCGGAGCTCGCGCGCCAGGCGCTGGAGTTCCAGCCGGACAGCGCCGGGCGCATCATGCAGCGCGACTACGTGGCGATTCCGTCGTACTGGACGATCGGCCAGATCATCGACCACCTCCGCGAATCGCCCGACGTGCCCGACGAGTTCTACGCGCTGTTCGTGGTCGGCGCGCGCCACACCCCGGTGGGGACCGTCCCGCTGCACCGGGCCATGCGAACCCGCCGGGACGTGCGCGTGGCCGACATCATGACCCGGGATCCGAAGGTGGTGCAGGTGAGCGCCGACCGCGAGGATGTCGCGTTCCTCTTCGGCCAGTACGAGCTCACGTCGGCGCCGGTGGTCGATGCGCAGAACCGGCTGATCGGCATGGTGACCGTCGACGATGTGGTCGACGTGATTCAGGAGGAGGCCAGCGAGGACATGATGCGCCTCGCCGGCGTGGGCGCGGAACACGACATCTACACGGCCGCGTTCCAGACGGCCCGCAACCGCTTCAACTGGCTTCTGATCAACCTGTTCACCGCGTTCCTGGCGTCGGCGGCGATTGCGGTGTTCGCCTCCACCATCGAGCAGGTCGTGGCGCTGGCCGTGCTCATGCCGATCGTCGCCTCCATGGGGGGCAACGCCGGCATGCAGACCTTGACGGTGGCCGTCCGTGCCATCGCCACGCGCGAACTGACCCCGGCCAACGCGCGGCGGGTGCTGGGGAAGGAGGTGCTGGTGGGCCTGTGCAACGGGATTGCGTTCGCGGCACTGACCGGACTCGGGGCCGGTCTCTGGTTCTCGAGCGTGCCCATCGGCCTGGTGATCGGCGCGGCGATGATCTTCAACATGTTGGTGGCCGGCCTGTTCGGCGCGCTCGTGCCGATGATGCTGGAGCGCGCGCGGGTCGACCCGGCCCATGGCGCCGCCGTCATCCTCACCACCGTCACCGACGTCGTGGGCTTCTTTGCCTTCCTGGGACTGGCGCAGCTCACCCTGCTGTAAGGACGCAACACATGGTTCAGATGCTCTCGAACGCACCCGCCAGCTTCAACTTCAACCTGGGTGAAACCGCGGACATGCTGCGGACCAGCGTGCACGGGTTCGCCGCCCGGGAGATCGCGCCGCGCGCCGCCGACATCGACGCGTCCAATGCCTTTCCGGACGACCTGTGGGAGAAGATGGGGGCGATGGGGCTGCTCGGCGTGACGGTCGAGGAGGAGTACGGCGGCTCCGGCCTCGGCTACCTCGAGCATGTCGTTGCCATGGAGGAAGTCAGCCGCGCGTCGGCGTCCGTGGGCCTCAGCTACGGCGCCCATTCCAATCTCTGCGTGAATCAGATCCGCCTCAACGGAACGCCGGTGCAGCGGGCCCGCCACCTGCCGGGCCTCGTGGCGGGCACGCACGTGGGCGCGCTCGCCATGAGCGAGGCCGGCGCGGGCTCGGACGTCGTGGGGATGCAGACGCGGGCCGAGCGAAAGGGGGATCGCTACATCCTCAACGGGTCGAAGTCGTGGATCACGAACGGTCCCGATGCCGACGTCGTGGTCGTGTATGCACGCACCCGCCCGGGCCCGGGTGCCCGGGGGATCACGGCGTTCATCGTCGAACGCGGATTCAAGGGCTTCAGTCGGGCCCCCAAGCTCGACAAGCTCGGGATGCGCGGTTCCAACACCGGAGAATTGATCTTCGAGGACTGCGAGGTCCCCGCCGAGAACGTGCTGGGTGCCGTCGACGAAGGGGTCGCGGTCCTGATGAGCGGGCTCGACTACGAACGGATCGTGCTGGCGGGCGGCCCGCTCGGCGTGATGCAGGCGTGTTGGGACCTCGTGGTTCCCTACGTTCACGACCGCCAGCAGTTCGGGCAGCCGATCGGCACGTTCCAGCTGATGCAGGGGAAGCTCGCGGACATGTACACCGCCATGAATGCGTGCCGCAGCTACGGTTACGCGGTAGCGCAAGCCTGCGACCGGGGTGAGGCGACCCGCAAGGACGCCGCCGGGGTGATCCTGTATACGGCGGAGCGGTCCACCTGGATGGCCTCGGAGACCGTGCAGGTCCTGGGCGGCAACGGCTATACGAACGAGTATCCGGCGGGCCGGCTCCTGCGCGACGCGAAGCTTTATGAAATCGGTGCCGGCACCAGTGAGATCCGGCGCATGCTGATCGGCCGCGAGATCTTCGAGGAATCCGCTTGATGGCGCGTCGTTTCCCGTGCGTCGCGATGCTGTGGCTGGCCGGTCTGACCGTGTCCGGCATGCCCGCCGGCGCCCTCCTGCACGGGGGGATCGGGGCCATGGCACCGTCCGCCGGCACGGTGCTTGCGGAGGATCCGGAAGGCGTGTCGCCGTTTCCGATCGCGCCGCGGCCCGATGATGGGGCCGTCGCCGCCCCGCCCGGCACCGGAGGTGATCCCACCGGGATCAGCCCGTTCCCGATTCCCGGTGTCGATGGATCGCCGGGGCCGGTGAGCCCCGGCCGGGTCCCCGGCGCGGCGGGTACGCGGGTGCCGACGGAACGGGAGGTCGGCGTGCCCCCGTTCCCCTATGATCCCGAAGCCCGTGGCGGTGTGGCGCGCCAGTGCGTCCGCGGCTGCGCCGACGTGCGGTCGGATTGTGCTGGGGCCGGCGAACCCACCCGGAAATGCGAGGGCGAATTTGTCCTTTGTGCCCGGGACTGTGTGCTCGCGCCCGGTCCGGCCGACTTCCAGCCGCCCGGCAACTAACCTTCTCGCGGAGCGATCACCCGCACCGAGACCGAAACGGAGATTACCGTCATGATTGAAGACCCGATTGTTGTCGCCGGGATGGCGCGCACCCCCATGGGAAGCTTCCAGGGATCCCTGCAGGCCGTCACGGCCCCCGAACTGGGGAGCGTCGCGATCCAGGGAGCCCTGGAGCGGGCGAACGTGCCTGGCGAGGATGTAAGCGAGGTCTTCATGGGATGCGTTCTCGCGGCGGGTCAGCGCCAGGCGCCGGCGCGCCAGGCCGCCATCGGCGCCGGCATACCCGTCGATGCCGGCGCCACGACCGTCAACAAGATGTGCGGATCGGGCATGCGGGCGGCCATGTTCGCTCATGATGCGCTGGCGGCCGGCAGCGCGGACGTGGTGGTCGCGGGCGGCCTCGAGAGCATGTCGAACGCGCCGTACGTGCTGCCGAAGGCCCGCGCCGGACTGCGCATGGGGAACGTGGAGCTGCAGGACCACATGTTCGTCGACGGGCTTGAGGATGCCTACGAACCCGGCAAGCTGATGGGCCACTTCGCGGAGGCGACCGCCCAGAAGTACCAGTTCACCCGCGCCGAGCAGGACGAGTTCGCGATCCGGTCGCTGACGCGGGCGCGGACCGCCAACGAGGACAGCACCTTCGAGGACGAAATGGTCCCGGTGACCGTGAAGACCCGCAAGGGCGAGACCGTCGTGGCCCGGGACGAACAGCCGTTTTCGGCCGACATCGGGAAGATTCCCTCCCTGCGCCCGGCCTTCAGCAAGGACGGGACGGTGACCGCCGCCAACTCGAGTTCGATCTCGGACGGGGCCGCGGCACTCGTGCTGATGCGGGAATCGGAAGCGGAACGCCGGGGCCTCACGCCCCTCGCCCGGATCGTCGCGCAGGCGACGCACAGCCAGGAGCCTGCTTGGTTCACAACGGCGCCGCCGCCGGCCATCCGCAAGGTCCTGGACAAGGCCGGCTGGGAAGCCGGCGAGGTCGATCTGTACGAAGTCAACGAGGCCTTCGCCGTCGTGACCATGGTAGCCATGCGTGAATTCCAGCTCTCCCCCGAGAAGGTGAACGTGCACGGCGGCGCCTGTGCGCTCGGTCACCCCGTCGGGGCATCCGGTGCACGCATCATGGCCACCCTGATCGCGGCGCTCCGGAAGTACGGCCTGCGCAAGGGCGTTGCATCGCTGTGCATTGGCGGGGGCGAAGCGACCGCCATGGCGCTGGAGCTCGTCCACTAGCCGGCCGACGCCGCCAGCCATGACCGCACTGGCAAGCCGCCTCGACGTTCAGGGGGGCACTTACCAGGCCAACTGGACCCGGATGCGGGCGCTGGTGGAGGAACTCCGCGCCCGCCTCTCGACGGTGCAGGAGGGGGGCGGCGCCCGCGCGCGGGAACGCCACATCGCGCGCGGGAAGCTGCTGCCGCGCGAGCGGATCGATCGACTGCTCGATGCCGGGGCGCCGTTCCTCGAGCTTTCGCCCTTGGCGGCCTGCGACCTCTACGACGGCGAGGCGCCGGGGGCCGGGATCATCACCGGCATCGGGCCGGTTGCCGGCCGGGCCTGCATGCTGATCGTCAACGACGCGACGGTGAAGGGCGGCACGTACTATCCCGTCACGGTCAAGAAGCACCTGCGCGCGCAGGACATTGCCGCCGAGAATGCATTGCCGTGCATCTACCTGGTGGATTCCGGCGGCGCGTACCTGCCGCTGCAGGACGAGGTCTTTCCGGACCGCGACCATTTCGGGCGGAGCTTCTACAACCAGGCCCGGATGTCTGCACGGGGCATCCCGCAGATCTCGGTCGTCATGGGATCGTGTACGGCGGGCGGCGCCTACGTGCCCGCCATGTCGGACGAATCGATCATCGTCTCCGGGCAGGGGACGATCTTTCTGGGCGGGCCGCCGCTCGTGGAGGCGGCCACCGGGGAGGTCGTGACCGCCGAGGAGCTGGGCGGTGCCGACGTGCACGGCCGGCGCTCCGGTCTGGTCGACCACGTGGCGGCCGACGACGCCGAAGCGCTGGCGCTCGTCCGCCAGGCCATCGGCCACCTTGGCGGAGAGAGCGTTGCCGCGGACGACGTGCCGCCGGACGAGCCCGAGTACGATCCGGAGGAGCTGTACGGCCTCGTCCCCATCGATCCGCGTGAACCCTGGGATGTCCGCGAGGTGATTGCGCGGATCGTCGACGGCAGCCGGTTCGACGAGTTCAAGCCGCTCTACGGGTCCACGCTGGTGTGCGGTTTCGCCCACATCTGGAAGCGCCCGGTCGGCATCCTCGGCAACAACGGGGTGCTCTTTTCCGAATCGTCCCGGAAGGGGGCGCATTTCATCCAGCTCTGCGAGCGTCGCGGGATCCCGCTGCTGTTCCTGCAGAACATCACCGGCTTCATGGTCGGGGCCAGCTACGAGGCCCGGGGCATCGCGAAGGACGGCGCCAAGCTCGTGACCGCCGTGGCCACCTCCAGCGTGCCGCGGCTCACGGTCATCATCGGCGGATCCTTCGGGGCAGGAAACTACGGAATGTGCGGACGGGCCTACGGCCCCCGATTTCTCTGGACCTGGCCGAACGCCCGCATTTCCGTGATGGGTGGGGAGCAGGCGGCGCACGTCCTGTCCGTCGTCCGGCGCAACGCGATGGCCAGCCGGGGCGAGGAATGGCCGGACGCCGAACAGGAAGCGTTCCGCAGCAGCATCCGCGACCAGTACGAGCGGCAGGGAAACCCGTACCACGCAACTGCCCGGCTGTGGGATGACGGCATCATCGATCCGCTCGAGACGCGGCGGGTGCTGGGGCTGGCGCTCCGGATCGTGGCGTCCGATCCCGATCCGCACCAGCGGTTCGGCGTGTTCAGGATGTAGGCCCGTGGCGGTGGAAGCATCGGGAGGGGCGGTCCACCTCGCGGTTGATGCGCGCGGCGTCGCGCGCATCGAAATCGTTCGCGAACAGGTCCGGAATGCGCTCGATGAAGTGACGATCGAGGAACTCGCGGGAGCCTTTGCCGCGCTCGCCCGCGACCAGGCCGTGCGCGTGCTGGTCGTGACCGGGCGCGGACCCGCGTTCTGCGCCGGGGCCGACCTCCGCTGGATGCGGCGGAGCGCTGGGATGAGCGTCGAGGAGAACGTCCGCGATTCGGAGCGGTTCGCGTCCATGCTGGAGGCGCTGGCGGACTTTCCACGCCCGACGGTCGCACAGGTCCAGGGGGCGGCGTACGGCGGCGGGCTGGGCCTGGTCGCGGCGGCCGACATCGCGGTGGCAGCCGCGTCAGCGCGGTTTGCCCTCTCGGAGGTCCGGCTCGGGCTCGAGCCCGCGATGATCGCCCCGTACGTCGTGGGGGCGATCGGACCGCGCGAGTTTCGCCAGCGGGCCCTGACCGGCACCCCCTTCGGCGCCGACGAGGCCCTGCGGCTCGGCCTCGTGAGCCAGGTGACGGATGATGCGGGCCTCGGTGCGACGGTCGATGCGCTCGTGACGGAACTGCTCAAGGGAGGACCGGAAGCGCAACGGCACATCAAGGAGCTGACCACGTCGATCGCGGGGCGCGTCCGGGACGACGCCCTCCGGACGGAGCTCGCGACCCGGATCTCGATGCGCCGTGCCGGCCGGGAGGGACAGGAGGGCGCGACGGCATTTCTGGAGCGGCGCACGCCGGACTGGACGGCCTGACGCCAGTGTTCGAGCGCATCCTGATAGCCAACCGCGGCGAGATCGCGGCACGGATTGCTCGTACCTGTCGCCGCCTGGGCATTGCCGCGGTCGGCGTGACGTCGTGGGCGGACCGCGGTGCGCTGCACGCGCGCGCAATGGATGCCGTCTACCCGCTGGGACCGTCCGCCTCGCATCTCAGTTACCTGGCCGCGGACCGCCTGCTCGACGTCGCGCAACGGGCGGGAGTGGACGCAGTGCATCCCGGCTACGGCTTCCTGTCCGAGAACGCCTCCTTCGCCGAGGCCTGCGGTGCGGCGGGGTTCCGGTGGATCGGGCCCGCGCCGGACGTGATCCGGTTGATGGGCGACAAGCATGCGGCGCGGGTCCGGATGAAGGATGCGGGCGTGCCGGTCCTCCCGGGATTTGCCGTGGAAGAGAGCGTCGACGTGCCCGGCCGGTGCCGGGCGCTCGGCTACCCCGTCCTCGTCAAGGCAGTGGCCGGCGGTGGCGGCCGCGGGCTGCGGCGCGTCGACACGGAAGCCGACCTGGATGACGCCCTCCGTTCCGCGGCGCGCGAAGCGGAAGCTGCCTTTGCCGACGGCCGTCTTCTGGTCGAGAGGCTGGTGACCGGGGCCCGCCACGTCGAGGTCCAGGTGCTCGCAGACGGCCACGGCCACACCGTCCACCTGTACGAGCGGGACTGTTCCCTGCAGCGCCGTCACCAGAAGGTGATCGAGGAGGCCCCGGCCCCGAGGCTCGACCCGGCGGTCCGGGCCGGTCTCAGCGAGGCAGCCTGCAAGGCCGCCGCCGTCATAGGCTACGAGAACGCGGGAACGGTCGAGTTCCTGCTTGGAGACGACGGCCGGTTCTACTTCATCGAAATGAACACCCGCCTGCAGGTCGAGCATCCGGTCACGGAATGCGTGACGGGGCTGGACCTGGTCGAATGGCAGATCCGGATTGCCGCGGGTGAAGCGCTTGATTTCGCACAGTCGGACATCCCGTTGCGCGGGCACGCCGTCGAGGCACGGGTGTGTGCGGAAGACCCGCTGCATGATTTTCGTCCGCAGCCGGGCTTGGTCCCGGAGGTCCGCTGGCCTGCGGGGGAAGGCATCCGGGTCGACGCCGGCGTCGCCTCGGGCGATCGCGTACCGGCGCACTATGATTCCCTGATCGCGAAAGTGGTGGCGTTCGGGGGAGATCGCGAGCAGGCCTGCGCGCGGCTGGTGGCGGCCCTGCGTGAGACGCGCTGCGCGGGCCCGGCCACGAACCTGTCCCTTCTCATTGGCTGCCTCGAGGACCCCGACTTTCGCGCCGGCCGGATCGACACCAGCTTCATTCCGGAGCGACTGGATGCCCTCGTCGGTCAGCCAGCCGCGCCGGACGACGAGATGTTTGCGTTTGCGGCCTTGGCGGTGGTGGCCCGGACGGCAGCCCAGGCCGCGGGGGATCCGTGGCGGGCGGCCGATGACTGGCGCGGGGGAGGCCGCAGCCATCGCACGGTGCAACTCTCCTGCGACGGCAGAAGCGCGAAGGTGGGCGTCGAACCGTCCGGGGCGGGGACCTGGGCCGCCCGGATCGACGGCCGTAGCCTGCCACTGGCCGGCACACTCGGCGAAGGCGGCGTACTCCAGATCCGGGCCGGCGACATCGCGGTGTCGGTCCCTGTGCACGTCGGTAACACACGGGTCTGGCTGTTCCTGGAGACGGGTGTGCGGGTCTTCGAACGGCTGGACCGTCCGTCGAAGGGCGCGACCGGCCCCGGCGACGCCGGGGATTTCGCCTCGCCCATGCCCGGGCGCGTGACCGACATCTCGGTCGAGCCGGGCTCCCTGGTGGCTGCCGGCGCCACGCTGCTGGTGGTTGAGGCGATGAAGATCGAGCATCGCATCGAGGCGCCGAGGGCGGGACGGGTCACGGCAGTCCGCTGCGAACTGGGCGCATGGATCAGCGAAGGCGAGCCCCTGGTTGAATTTGCGCCCGAGGCCGGGTGAGCAGACGGTGGGCGGCTCGGGGATCGTCCCGCCCTGCGAGCTGGCCCGGACCCGCGCGGTGCCCGAGGGCGGCGCCTTGGCCCGAGCGCTGGAAGCACGGGGCCCACTGGGACCGAAGATGAGACCTACCGTCGAGGGTGTCCGTATGTGATGCGGCTGCGCCAGCGGCACCAGGAGGCCGGTGGCGGGAAGCTGTCGCAAATTCGGGCGGCTTTATGGTGCGCAGCCAGCCCGAACCGAAGCTGGCTTCCGCGCGCAAGGTCGTAGGGAGATCTGGAAGCCGCGCGCCACTCAGAGGGAGTGTCGAGCGGTCGGTCCACGGCTTCCGACAGTGATGTTATCACATTTCAGACACCCGTGTCGACCGACATCGCCCTCGTCAGCACGACCAGGTCTCGGGGGGCTCGGTGACCGGACGGGCAGGCACGTGCAGATGCCCGATCCGGAAAGTTGCGGAGGGGCAATAGCGACCGAGCCCGCGGCCCCTCAGTCGCGGCGGCGGTTGCCAGCGGCTCCCTGGCTCATCAGTCCGCGGTAGATCTCGTCGTCGCCGATTACGCCGACGAGCCGGCCCTCTTCCACGAGCAGGACCGGTCGGCCGGTGCAATGCCGTAGCTCGATCGCTGTGCGCATGGGCAGGTCGGGTGTCGCCGCACAGATCGTACTGGCGGTGAGGGTCGCGGAATCCATCTCGGGCGAGTAGTGCCGGATCGCCGCCGGCCCAGGCTCGATGCTGGCCTCGTCGGGTACGCCCCGGGCGTTCAGCTTCAGCCGGTTGAGGCCTGACCAGTCGAGCCGCAGCGTATCTCCGTCGCGCCGAACGTCGGTGACTGGCGTCATCAGGGAGCGGCAGCGCAGCACGTTGAGCGCGTCCATGTGGGCGATGAACTCGGCGACATAGGCGTTGGCGGGATTGAGGACGATCCCTTCGGGCTCGCCGAACTGCACGATCCGGCCCGCCTCCATGATCGCGATGTGTTGGCCGAGCTTCAGCGCCTCGTTGAGATCGTGACTGACAAACAGGATGGTCTTGTGGAGGCGCTGCTGGAGGTCGAGCAGCTCGTCCTGGAGATGCTCCCGGATCAGCGGATCAAGCGCCGAGAATGGTTCATCCATCAGGAGGATGTCGGAATCCGTAGCGAGTGCGCGCGCGAGGCCCACGCGCTGTTGCATTCCGCCGGACAGCTCATGCACGTACCGGTCGCCCCAGCGGCCGAGATCGACCAGGTCGAGCTGCTCCTGGACGATGGCGTTGCGCTCGGCCCGGCTGGCACCGCGCAGTTCGAGACCGAGGCTGACGTTTTCGTGGACCGTGCGCCACGGCAGCAGGGCAAACTGCTGAAACACCATGGAGATGCGCTCCATGCGCATGCGCCGCAGCGTGGCGGCATCGCAACCGGCCACATCGAGCGGCGCGTCGCCGTCGCGCACCCACACTTGGCCGCGGGTTACGCTGCAAAGACCGTTGACGGCCCGCAGCAGGGTCGATTTTCCCGATCCCGACAGGCCCATCAGTACGCAGATCTCGCCCCGCTGCACGCTGAGCGAGGCGCCCGCCACACCGACGACCGAGCCGGTGGCGTCCTGGATCTCCTGGCGGTCGGCGCCTCGATCGAGTAGCTGCAGGGCGGCGGGCACGTCGCCGCCGAACAGGATGTCGACATCCTTCAGATCGATCGCGTGAATGGCTCAGCTCCGCTGGGTGCCGCCGCCGCGCGGCTTGCACATGCGATCGAGCAGGAAAGCCACGATGACGATCGCCAGCCCGGCCTCGAAGCCCTTGGCGATGTTGACTGTGTTCAGCGCCCGCAAGACCGGGACGCCGAGGCCCGGGGCGCCGACCATTGCCGCGATGACGACCATGGACAGGCTCAGCATGATGCACTGGGTCACGCCGGCCATGATGGTGGGAAGAGCGTGCGGCAACTCGACCTTCCACAGGACCTGGCGTCCGGTGGCCCCGAACGCCTCGGCAGCCTCGACCAGCGGTCTCGGCACGCCGGAAACACCGAGATGCGTCAGCCGGATCGGCGCCGGGATGGCAAAGATGACGGTCGAGATCAGGCCCGGTACCACGCCCAGGCCGAACATGATCATGGTCGGAATCAGGTAGACGAAGGTCGGAATCGTCTGCATCAGGTCGAGCACGGGGCGGATGGCGTTGTAGAGCCACGGCCGGTGCGCCGCCGCGATCCCGACTGGCACGCCGAAGGCAATGCAGAATACGGTGGAGAAGAGAATGAGCGTCAGCGTCTGGACCGTGGTTTCCCAGTAGCCCAGGTTGATCACCAGCAGCAGCAGGAGCACCGCTGCGATCACCAGTCGCCAGGAGCGGTGCAGCCAGAACGCGAGGCCGGCCAGTGCCGCCACCATGGCGAGCGACGGCACGGCCAGCAGCAGGCCGGCCACGCCCTCGATCAGGAACTTCAGGATCTCCGACAGATAGTCGAAGAACCAGGCCCCGTGGTCGAGCACAAAGTCCGCAAAGGACTTAATCCACTTGCCAAGGGGAATCTTCTGGTCGGTCAACCAGTTCAAGAACTACCCCACGGCGCAATCCCGCCCCGTCCCGAGCGCAGGACGGGGCGGGATTGGTTCTAGAGACCTAGACTGGCGTGCACGGCAGCGAGGCCGTCGTCACCGCCCATGGTCGTCACGCCGTCGAGCCAGCCCTCAAGGATGGCCGGGTTGCCTTGAAGCCACGCGGTCGCTGCCTGCTGCGGCTCCTCGCCGCCCTCGAGGATTGCGGTCATGATCTCGTTTTCCATCGCCAGCGTGAACACCAGGTTGGTCAACAGCTTGCCGACATTCGGGCACTCTTCGGCGTAACCCTTGCGGATGTTGGTGTAGACCTCCGCGCCACCGAAGTTCGGGCCGAAGATGTCGTCGCCGTCAGCAAGGTAGGTCATCTCGAACTTGGCGTTCATTGGATGCGGCTCCCACCCGAGGAACACGATCCACTGGTCCCTGCGGTTCGCCCGCTCGACCTGGGCAAGCATGCCTTGCTCACTGGACTCCACCACCTCGAAACCGTTCAAGCCGAAGGTGTCGTCGTCGATCATGGCCTGAATCAGCCGGTTGCCGTCATTGCCCGGCTCGATGCCGTAGATCTTGCCTTCGAGTTCAGCGCTGTACTCGGCAATGCTCGCGAAGCTGGTGATGCCGCCGTCGGCTGCCAGCTTGTTGGCCGCCAGGGTGTACTTCGCTCCGGTGAGATTCTTGGCCAGGACCTCCACCGACCCGTCGTCCCGGTACGGAGCGATGTCGGCTTCCATGGTCGGCATCCAGTTCCCGAGGAAGACGTCAATGTCGCCGTTCTTGAGGCTGGTGTACGTGACCGGTACCGACAGCACCGTTGCAGTGGGCTCGTAGCCGAGTGCCTTGAGGACCACCGAGGTCGCCGCCGTCGTCGAGGTAATGTCGGTCCACCCGACGTCGGAGAACCGGACGGTCTTGCATGAATCGGGATCCGCCGCCCACGCGGCGGATGAAAACAGCAGGGCCGAAACCGCTCCGAGCACCGTTATGCGCAAGTATCGTGTCATTGCCGTCTCCTCCCGATTGCTTGTCAAATTTGTGCCATTGTCAAGGAATGGCGCCCGCTAGGGCTACTATCGAGATTATATCGCCGCAAGTGCGAAGACGGTGGAAACAAGCGGATGAGAGCCGGGAAGAACTTCGATTATGTCGTCGTGGGCGCGGGGTCGGCGGGCTGTGTTATAGCCTATCGTTTGACAGAGGACGCCTCAGTGCGCGTATTGTTGATAGAGGCCGGCGGCGGCGATAGCAGCATCCTTCTACAGATGCCTACCGGCCTGGCCATCGCCATGCAGCATCCGCGTTACGGCTGGCACTACCGGACCGAGCCGGAGCCCCATCTGAGCGGGCGGCGCCTGCACTGTCCGCGCGGTCGGGTGCTGGGCGGCTCATCGTCGGTCAACGGCATGGCCTACGTCCGGGGCAACGCCCTCGACTACGAGGGCTGGGCAGCCGGCGGCGCGCCGGGCTGGACCTATGCCGAGGTGTTGCCGTACTTCCGCAAGGCCGAGAACTTCAGTGCCGGCGGGGACGACTACCGGGGCGATTCGGGCCCGCTCCACACCTCGCGCGGGAGCATGGCCAACCCGCTCTACCGTGCATTCATCGACGCGGGCGAGCAGGCCGGCTACGCACGCACTGCTGATATGAACGGTTACCGGCAGGAAGGCTTCGGGCCGATGGACATGACGGTCCACCGCGGGCGGCGGTGGAGCACCGCGAACGCCTATCTGCGACCGGCGGCCGGACGGGCCAACCTGATGGTTGCCACCGGGGCGCTCGCAACCCGGCTGCTGCTCGAGGGCCGGCGGGTCCGGGGCCTCGAATACCGGCGGGGCGGGGCGCTTCGAACCGTCGAGGCGACGCGCGAGGTGATCGTGAGCGGCGGACCGATCAACTCGCCGCAGCTGCTGATGCTTTCGGGTATCGGCCCGGCCGAGCATCTGCGCGAATTCCGGATCGAGATCGTCCACGACCTGCCGGGCGTGGGCGAAAACCTCCAGGATCATCTCGAGCTCTACATCCAGCAGGCCTGTACCCGGCCGATCACGCTCCATGCCGCGATGGGGCTGTTTCCCAAGGTGCTGATCGGCATGCGGTGGGTCGCGTGCAAGACCGGGCTCGGTGCCACCAACCATTTCGAAGCCGGCGGCTTCATCCGCTCGAAGGCCGGCGTCCGCTGGCCCGACATCCAGTATCACTTCCTCCCGCTGGCGGCCTCCTACGACATGCAAGAGCAGGTCCGCCGCCACGGCTACCAGGCCCATGCCGGCCCGATGCGCTCGAAATCGCGCGGCTCGGTCCGCCTGGCCTCGGCCGATCCGTCCGAGCCGCCGCGGATCCGCTTCAACTACATGAGCCGTCCCGACGACTGGGCGGACATGCGCGCCTGCGTCCGGCTCACCCGGGAGATCTTCGCCCAACCCGCCTTCGATCCCTATCGCGGCGAGGAACTGGCGCCCGGGGCGGCCGTAGAGAGTGATGCGGACATCGATGCCTTCGTGCGCGAGACGGTTCAGAGCGCCTACCACCCCTGCGGCACGTGCAAGATGGGAACGGATCCGCTGGCGGTGGTCGACCCCGAAGGCCGGGTGTACGGCGTCGAAGGACTGCGCGTTGTCGACAGCTCGATCATGCCGACCATTACCACCGGTAATCTCAATGCGCCGACCATCATGATCGCCGAAAAGGTCGCCGACATGATCCGCGGCCGCGAGCCGTTGCCAGCGTCCTTGGCCCCGGCTTACGACGCGCCCGGATGGGAAACCACACAGCGCTGAGCCAGAGACGCTCGGGAGGGGGCTTTTCCGGTCAGCGTTGCGAAGAGGCGCCCCTGGGGTTCGACGGATTCGCTGACGGCTGCAGGCTCTTCCGCGCTTCGTCCTCCGCCGTCCGAACCGGCACCCCGTCGCTCGTTCCGGACACGTCCTTATCGTGTCATCAACCCACGCTGTCTCCAACGACGGAATCTACTGCCGGACTTCACTGGACTCGCGCCTCTTGATTTCCGCCTTTGCCTCCGTGGCGAATTCCTCGATGAACTTCCGTTGGTTGAAGAACAGGATGCGCATCACCTTTGGCGCAACCCCAAGCACGGTTGTCTCCTCTGTGAAAACGCCAGTGGTACCACCCCGCTGCTCCCTGAATTCGGCAACAAATCGTCCCTCGAATTTGCCATCTGCACCCGTCTGCAAGACAAGTCTGCTCGACGGGGTCCTCTCCAAAATTCGGAAGCGAACGACTATGCCCGACGATTTCAGTGTTTCGGTCCAGGCCGTCTTGTCATCCGTCACCTCTACCTGGTCGATATCTGACCTCCAATTCGGTTGACTTTCGAAATCCGTATACACCCGCCAAACCGCCTGAACGGGCGCGTCAAAATGGATTTCAACGGTGGTACTGGTGGTGGCAGGCACCAAGAGCACGACGGCGATGGCAAGCCCTGCCATAACAATCACTACTGCAACGAAGACCAGGCTCATTAGTCCGCCTCGAATGTGAACCCAACCTGTTCCGGCACACTGGTGCCTGCACGGCAGGCGGCCGGTGTCACAGCATGGTTTGATGTCACCCGTTCATCCCCCCAGGCACCGCCGTCGATACCCTGCCTCATTCTGTGGGGATTTACGCCCCCACCGCCACGGAAGAGTCGGGGCCGGCGGGGCCCGTACCGACGCGGGAGTCGGTTGGGATGGGCGCTGGTGTTGGTCGAAGTGCGTCTAGCCTTGCAGACCAGCCTGCAACCGGTCCTTGACAGCGGCTGCAGGCGTCCTGTGGCCGACGAACGCGCCGGCTTCTGGCGGCCGCGAGTCACAGTGTCTGCACGTATTCCAGCGCCGCGTCGTGAAGCCAGCGCAGCGCGTAGTGAGAGAAACTCCGGGCCACGGTAACCTCGTACAGAAGCTCTGTTCCGGGCCGATGCAGCAGCACCGGTGCCTTCGCAAGCAGGCTGCGGGCGCAGCGGCCGGCCGGGAAGCGGTCCGGGTCGACGTCCAGTGTCATGCCTTTGGCCAGCACATCGACCGACCGCGGCCCTGAGAGGGACAACGTGACGAGGCCGTCGCCCACGGCTACCACCGAGGCGTGGAGCCCGGACAGGGCGTCCTCAAGCGCCGCGGCAAATGCGGTTTCCGCCGCAGGCGCGACTTCGGCCAGCCACTCGTCAGGGCCCAGCCAGAGGATGACGCCCCGGCCGGCCGATCGGCTGGTGTTGGCCGCCGGCGGCGGCTCCGTCCCGATGGTGCTGGCAACCCCCGCCCGGAAGGCGGGATCCGCGCAATTGCCACGCAGGTTGATGCGGCCGCGAGGCGGGCACCGGGCCAGCGTGACGGCAGGCACGCCGCGGACGGTGGGGTCAGCCACGGAGGCGCGCCCCGTCGGGATCGTAGAAGCGCGGGTCGCATATTTCCGCGCGGGCCGTGCGGCCGTCCAGCGGCACGTGCACCGTGGTGGTTTCCCGGTCGCGGCCGCCCTTCACCAGCGCCAGCGCGACCGAGCGGCGCAGGACTCCGCTCCAGTAGCTGGAGGTGACATGACCGACCATGGTTTCCGGCGGGCCGTACGGCGCCGTCGGCAGGATCTGCGCCCCTTCGGGCAGCACCAGGTCAGGATCCTCCGTTCGGAGCCCGACCAGGCGCTTGCGCATCGGATCCAGCATCGCGCTCCGCGCCAGCGACCGGCGGCCGATGTAGTCCTTCCTCTTTTTCAGGATCCACTGCATCCCGAGATCGATTGGCGTCACGGTCCCGTCCGTCTCCTGGCCGACCATCAGGTAGCCTTTTTCGGCACGGAGGACGTGCATGGCCTCGGTTCCGAACGGCGTGATCCCGTGATCCTCACCCTGCCGGGAGAGCGCCGCCCAGAGGTTCAGTCCATGGGCTGCGGGCACGCTGATCTCGTAGGCGAGCTCGCCCGAATAGCTGATCCGGAACACCCGTGCCGGGAAGCCCGCAACATGACCGCTGCGCCAGGACATGAAGGGGAACGCCCCGGTAGTGACGTCGATGTCGCTGGTAAGCCCGCTCAGGACTGCGCGGGCCTTCGGGCCGGCCAGTGCCACTGTGGCGAACTGCTCGGTGACTGACGTGAGATAGACGTCGAGATCAGGCCATTCCGTTTGCAGCCACTCCTCCAGCCAGGCCAGCACGCGGGACGCGTTGCCGGTGGTGGTGGTCATCAGGAATTGGTTCGTGGCGAGCCGGGCGGTGACTCCGTCATCGAGGACCATGCCGTCTTCGCCCAGCATCAGGCCGTACCGGCAGCGGCCCACCTCCAGGTCATCCCACGCATTGGTGTAGACCCGGTTCAGGAACGCCACGGCGCCGCGCCCGCTGACCACGATCTTGCCGAGCGTGGTCGCGTCCATGAGGCCGACTGCGTTGCGTACGGCGAGACACTCGCGTACGACCGCGTCGCGTTTGGTCTCGCCGGCCAGCGGGTAGTAGAAGGGCCGCTTCCACTGACCGACATCCTCGAACACGGCGCCGGCTTTCACGTGCCAGGCGTGCATCGGCGTCTCGCGGACGGGGTCCGCCAGGGGGCCGACGTCGCGGCCCGCGATCGCGCCGAACGTGACGGGGTCGTAGGGCGGCCGGAACGTGGTCGTCCCGACCGCAGGGAGCGGCGCGCCAAGCGATCCGGCGAGAACGGCAATGCCGGGCACGTTGCCGGTCTTGCCCTGTTCGGTGCCCATGCCGAGGGTGGTATAGCGCTTCAGGTGCTCGACCGACTGGTAGCCTTCGGCGACAGCCAGCGCGATGTCGGCCGTGGTTACGTCGTTCTGGAAATCCACGAACCGCCTGAATTCGCCAGACCGGTTTCGGGCGGGAATCGGCCAGTGGGAGCCGGCTTCGGCCACCGCCGCTGATGCTGCGGCAGGCAGGTCACCTGAGCCCGCATCCTGGCCCTGCAGGATGCAGGAAGCCGTGTCGGCAGCTCCGTTGACCGCGCCGGCGCACTGCACCCGCTGGCGCGCACGATCCGGCAGGAAGGCGCCGAGCGCGTCGTCGTAACGCAGTCTTCCGCCGGATTGCGAAAACAGGTGCACGGCCGGGCTCCAGCCGCCCGACATCAGCACCAGATCGCATTGCAATGCGCGCACCGGCCCCTTGAGGAAGCCGTCGGAGCCGATTCCTGCGACATGCGCCGACCGCACGCGGCGGCGGCCACCGGTGTCGACGACGGCGTGACCGTAAAGGATGTTGAGGCCCGCCGCAGCGGCCTGCGCGGCCGGGCGCGCTGGATCCGTCCGGAGATCGGCGATCGCGGCGATCTCGACGCCGTTCCGATGAAGGTCCAGCGCCGCGTCGTACGCACTGTCGTCGTTGGTGCACACCACGGCGCGCCGACCGGGAAGAGCGGCGAAGGCGTTGACGTACGCTCGCGCGGCTGCCGCGAGCATGACCCCCGGACGGTCGTTGTTGGCAAATGTCAACGGCCGCTCCAGGGCACCGGTCGCCAGCACGACGCGTGCAGCGCGAATGCGCCACAGTCGCTGGCGGGGGAGGTGGGCAGGAGCGTCGGGACCCAGGTGGTCCGTCACACGCTCGACGGCAACCAGGAAATTGTGATCGAAATACCCGGTGACCGTGGTCCGCGTGAGCACGCGCACGTTCGGCATTGATCGAAGCTCGCTGAGCGTGTCGCCGACCCAGTCCGCCCCGGGCTCGCCCTTCGTGTCCGCCACGTTCAGGAGCATGCCGCCAGGGCGCGGCTGCTCGTCAGCCAGAATGACCCTGACGCCGCTGCGGCCCGCCGCCCGCGCGGCGGCCAGCCCGGCTGGCCCGGCGCCGACGACGAGGACTTCGCAATGCGCATTCACCCGGTCGTACCGGTCAGGGTCCGGACCCTCGGGCGCACGACCCATGCCCGCCATCCGGCGGATCAGCTTCTCGTAGACATGCCAGCCCCCCCGTGGCCACATGAAGGTCTTGTAGTAGAACCCCGCCGGAACCATGCGGTGGGCGGTATCGATAAGCGCACTGGCATCGAACGACACGCCCGGCCAGCAGTTCACGCTGGTCGCGACCAGGCCGTCATAGAGTTCGACCCGGGTGGCCTTGAGGTTGGGGGTGCTCCGGTTCCCGGTTTCCAGCTGCACCAGCGCGTTCGGCTCCTCCGTGCCCGCCGTCAGGATTCCGCGCGGGCGGTGGTACTTGAAGCTGCGCCCGACCAGGTGCACGCCGTTGGCGAGCAGGGCGGAGGCCAGCGTGTCGCCCGCAAACCCCGTCAGCCGTCGACCGTTGAACGAAAAGGTCAGCGGTCGCTCCCGGTCGACGATGCCGCCCTCGGCCAGCCGGTACGGTTGCGTGGTCACGACGGGTCCCCATCGCGGTCGTCGGGCGGTGCCTCGCCCATGCGATAGACCGAGAGGACGTCGTGCGTAACGGTATGCCGCTCCACGTTGAACCAGCGGCCGCAGCCGTGGGTGTGGCACCAGCGCTCGCGGTGCCGGCCCTTCGGATTGGCGCGCATGAACAGGTAGTCGGCCCATTCCGGGTCGCTGAGCGCGTCGGGGTCGGGCGGTCGCTGGATATGCGCTTCCCCCCCGCAGGTGAATTCGCTCTCGTCGCGCTGGCCGCACCACGGGCAGGCAATCAGCAGCATCGGGCCCTCAATGCGCGACTGCGGCGGCGCCGTGCTCGTCGATCAGCGCGCCGGTGCTGAAGCGCTCCAGCGTAAAGGGAGCGTTCAGCGCGTGCGGGCGGTCCTGCGCGATGGTGTGGGCAAACGCCCAACCCGAACCCGGCGTTGCCTTGAAACCGCCCGTGCCCCAGCCGCAGTTGATGTAGAGACCCTCGACGGGAGTCTTGCCGACGATGGGACTCGCATCCGGGCAGACGTCGACAATGCCGCCCCACTGGCGCAGCATCCGGAGCCGCGAGAAACTGGGGAACAACTCCAGCAGCGCCCCCATCTGGCTCTCGATGATCTGGAAGCTGCCGCGTTGCGCATACGAGTTGTAGCCGTCGATGCCGGCGCCGATGACGAGCTCGCCCTTGTCGGACTGGCTGAGATAGACGTGCACGGCGTTCGACATCACGACGCAGTCGAGAACCGGCTTGATCGGCTCCGATACCATGGCCTGCAGCGGGTGACTCTCGATGGGAAGCCGGAGGCCCGCCATGGCGGCAAGGAGGCTCGAATGCCCCGCCGCGACGAGGCCTACCTGCTTCGCCGCGATGGCGCCCCGCGACGTCTGGAGGCCGCGCACGCGACCATTCGCCACATCGATCCCGGTCACCTCGCAGTTCTGGACGATGTCCACACCGCGGGCGTCGGCCGCACGGGCAAATCCCCATGCAACGGCGTCGTGGCGCGCTACGCCGCCACGCCGCTGGATGGATGCGCCGAGAATGGGATAACGCACCTGCGGTGAGATATTGATGACGGGGATTTCCGCCTTCACGGCCTGCCGGTCCAGGATCTCCGAATCGATGCCGTTCAGGCGGATGGCCCGCACCCGCCGGGACATCTCCTTGAGTTCATGTTCGTTGTGGACGAGGTTCAGGACGCCGCGCTGGCTCAGCATGATGTTGAAGTTCAGTTCCTGGCTGAGGCCTTCATAGAGCTGCAGGGCCTTCTCGTAGAGGTGCGCGCTCTCGTCCCAGAGGTAATTGGAGCGGATGACCGTGGTGTTGCGCCCGGTGTTGCCGCCGCCCAGCCAGCCTTTCTCCAGGACCGCTATGTTGCTGACGCCGTGTTCCTTGGCCAGGTAGTAGGCGGTCGCCAGCCCGTGGCCGCCGCCGCCCACGATCACCACGTCATAGGCTGGACGCGGGTCGGGGCTGCGCCAGGCCCGTTGCCAGTTCGGGCGATGGGCAAGCGCATTGCGGGCGAGGCTGAAGATCGAGTAGCGGGTCATCGCCCCCGTCTCCGTGGAAACCCGTGCGGCTTCAGCCGCCGAGCGGGGCAGCGCCCGACAGCGTCACGGACCGCGATCCCCGTCGGCCGCCAATGCTGCCGGCAAGCTCGTCGGGCCCGCCGCACCGTGGCCGAACTGCCGGACCCGTGGCCGGGCGCCCGGGATCAATAGGCCGCATCGCGTCCTTCCGCCTTCGCGATCTCCCGGGCATTCGGATTGACCGAGGGGCGGAACGGCATGTCCACGACCGAACCGTCAACGGGTTCCCCGGGTGCCGCGGCGTATTCATCCGGCAGCCAGACCTTGACCGGGGTTCCGAGCGCCGACATGGCGCAGGGGACGTAGGCCATTGCGATGTTGGATCCGAGCTCCGGCGAATACCAGGGCGACGTGACGTAGCCCACCGGCTTGCCGGCGTCGGCGGCCGAAATCAGCCAGAAATCGGGTGCGTACTCCTCGATGGGCCGGCCGCCGAGCACCAGTCCCACCAGTGTCAGCTTGTACGGCGGCGCGCCTGCCTCCACGAGGGCGCGGACTTCTTCCAGACGTGCCTTGCCGATGTAGTCGGCCACCTTGGTGCGGGGCACCTGGTAGCCGAGATTGCACTGGAACGGCAGGGTCTCGGCATCCAGGTCCTGGCCCCACGACAGGATGCCGGCGGCGATCCGGCGCTGATGGCCCGGCGCGATGACCTTGAGGTGATGCGACTTCCCGGCCTCCTGGATCGCTCCCCAGAGTTTCTCGGCATGCAGCGTGGCGTCGCGCAGATAGAACTCGTAGCCCTTCTCGCCGCTGAACCCGGTTTGGGATACCACGACATCGCACCCGGCGACCCGGGCCTCCATGAGACCGTACGACGGCAATTCGCGGACCTCGTCGCCGACCAGATCGGACATCAGGTCGGCTGACTTCGGTCCCTGGATCTGCAACGGGCAGACATCGATCTCATCGATCTCGACGTTGGCCTTCATGCCGACGTTCACGCCCTGCAACCAGAACATGATGTCGGAGTCCGACAGGCTGAACCAGAATTCGTCCTCCGCAAGCCGCAGCAGGACCGGGTCGTTGAGAATGCCTCCCTTCTCGTTGCACAGGATCACGTATTTCCCGTTCATCGGCTGAATCCGGGTGGCGTCGCGCGTGATCACGTAGTTGACGAAGGCTTCGGCATCGGGCCCCGCGACGCGGATCTGGCGCTCCACTGCAACGTTCCAGAGGGTCACGTGATTGACCAGCGCGTCGTGCTCCGCTGCGGCGCCGCCGTCTTCCGGCCGAACATAGCCGCGCGGGTGGTAGATCCGGTTGTAGACCGTAGCTCGCCAGCAGCCTGCCTGGTGTGAGAGATGCCAGTAGGGGGACTTCCGCACCCGCGTCGAAATCAGCAGTTCCACGGGCGTCGGGCCGGACTGCCGGAGATTGATCGGTACCTTGCGGTCGGACTGATCGACCGAGTCCTGATAGTTCACCATGATCGGAGCCCTTTCCGGCGACGTACGGCGGCGCCGTAGCCCCTGCGAGGCCGCGGGACGGAGGCGCCCGAAGCAGGGGCCCTGAACGCCAGCGGCCCAGGCGGCGCATGCCGCGTTTGGGGACTTATACCGAAAAGTTTGCGGCTCAAACCGCCGGCTTTCGATCCATGTCGCGGGTGGCCGGGAGCTGCCTGCAAACGCCCCCTGCGGTGCAACCGCGCCAGGCCCTGACACCGGATGCAGCCGGCTGCGCGCAAGTACGCATGATCCGCATGGCCCCAGACCGCGCCTTCGAAACCCGGCTGACTGCGGCGCGCGGCCGCATGCGTCTGGCCGCCCGCGCCACAGGTCCGACCAGTACGGGTCGGGGCTTGATGTCGAGGTCGAGGTGACGTTGCTACGCCGGATGGCCGCATCGAGGATGGAGAGGGCCGCCCGCACCGGCACGATTTCCGGGGGCGTTGGCGGCGCGACCTGGATGGGCATCGCCGAGGCGTCGATACCGGCGACTACACGCGGCTGCAGTGGACTGCGACGGTGAGCATCACGGACTTGTCGCAGCCGCGCGCGGCCGTTGCCATCGCCGTGCCCGGCCATGAGATCGATGCGCCGGGATGAGCCGACATGCGGCTCAGCGCGGGGCGTCTTCGACACCACGGACTACAACGGCGCGTTTGGGGCCAAGCGGGAGCCGTGAACGCAGGGCGCAGGCGGCGCCATCGTCGCTCCGCTCCGACGCGTGAGCGCACACGCACTATGTACCAACGCCCTGCGATCAGGCCTGCAGCGAGGGGAGTGACTACGGCGCAATCGCAAAGGACGACGTGCCGACATCAGCCTGATCACGTCGCTTGGCTCCAGGGGGTCGCTGCCGGGATGGCTACGTTGGTGACACTCGGCGCTTTGTGCCAAGCCTCACATTCTGCGCCTCACATGCTGCCAAGAGTCCCCTGTGGTCAATCGATTGAGCGCGGAGGAAGCTGACGCCGGTTGCCGGCGCGAGCGGTCCGCTGGTAGCTCGCCGGTGCGTCACGGAGCTCCCCTGGGCCTTTGCCTCGTCAGCCGCTGCGGTACGTGCCTGATCAGTTGCGGCATTTGCCGCTTCATGAAAGCGTCGAACATGGGCACCGTGAACGCCGTCTCCCCGTGGCGCTGGCTCCACACCATCCCTTTGTTGATGAGGCGTTGGCGCACCGCAGCGACGGACGCGGTTCGGACCCCAAGCGTCTCGGCGATGCGACCGGTGGCGCTCGGACCGGGACCCAGCTCGGCCATGGCCCGCAGGTATTTCTGCTCCAGCGGCGTCAAGCGGTCGAAACGGACCCGGAAGAAATTGTTGTCCAGGTGCGAAACCACCTCTTGGTGCGACCCGAGCACCATGCTGCGAGTGACCGGACTCGAAGGCGCCGCGTTCCAGACCTGATATCCCCATTCCTGGATGAAGTACGGAAAGTTCTGCGTGGCAGCCAGGATCTCGTCCACCGCGTCGTCATCGAAGGACACGCCCTCGGCCAAGGCCGGCTTCATCAGGGCCAGCCGCGCGTCGGTGCGTTCCAACGGACCCACCTCCGGATAATCGAACAGCCGCTCCGCATAAGATTTCGCCTTGCCGGCCAGCGCGGCAACTTGGGGCAATCCGGCCCCGACGAACAGGAGCGGGAGATTCTGCTGCGCAATTTCGTGGCATGCCACGATGACCGCGGCCAGTTCGGAGGACGAGAGGTACTGGACTTCGTCGATAAACAGTCCGACGGCAGTGTGTTGATCCGCCGCCGCTTCTGCCATCGCGACCAGGAGTCGCGGCAAATCCTGCTCCAGATTGCCAGTGTCGCCTTCGCCGGGCGCGAGATCCACGCTGAGCTCGAGGTCGCCGACGGTCACACTGAATGCCTTCGCGAAATTCACCAGCACGCTGGCGGCCCGGCGCAGGCGCCACCCCGCTGCCTGACGAAGATCGAGGGCGTAGACCATGCGGCGCAACTCGGGCGTCAGCAGCTCCGGAAGAGAACTGCCTTCGGGCGCCTCGATCCTCACCGTACGAAATCCCTTGTCGTCCGCCAGGGCACGGAGTCGATTCAGCAGGACCGTCTTGCCGACTCCCCGTAGCCCGAGCAAAATCAATCCTTTGGCAGGCCGGCTGTCCAGTATCCGGTCCATGTCGATGGCGGCTTCCTCAAGGAGCCGGTCCCGGCCGGCCAGCTCTGGCGGCTGCAGACCGGCCCCGGGGACGAACGGGTTGTGTCGACGATCCATGACCTAAAATTAGCAAAATAGTACGATGTTAACCAGTTTATCGTTAATAGTGTAAAGTCTGTTAGCCTTGAGCTGACTTCCTCCAATGGCGCGGTGCAGGAGGTCGGAGTTCCGAAATGGCCTGCCGAACTTCGGCTTCCCAAACGTCCTGCACGGCCTCCGCTGCGGCTACATCTGGCCGGAACCCCTACCAGGTCGCGCTTCATTTCTGCATGGAGCCGCTGCACACCATGCTGAGCGAGGAGAAGCAGCATGGCAGGACGGTCCATGTCATCTTCGAGAGCCGCGGCAGGAGGGAGGACCGGGAACTCGAACTGGAGTTTCGTCGGATCGCTGCCAACGACGCCAGAAGGGCTGCCGGCGCGGACGGCCCCGGCGCGGATAGGCCCGGGCATAGAAGGCGGCAAGCTCGATCTGCGCTTCCGAAAGCTGCGGGAATGCCGTCCGGGTCGACCCGATGCTGTCCCCGTTGGCCATCATGTCCGCAATGTCGTGGGCCGGAATGCGGGTTCCGGCGATGCGCGGGGTTCCGGACAGCACGGCGTCGTCGCACGAGACCGCCTCGCGCGCCTTCGCGAGCAGGGAGAGACCCTGGCGCACGTCGCCCTTCATCGACCGCACATCGACCGATACCTGGCGTGGGCGCGCCGTCATCGCATCCGGGTGGTCAAGCACGAAGCGAACGAGCCGCCGGCGCCCCTCCAAGGTGAGGATTTTCGTCGTCTCGTGGGCGAGCTTCAGGCCCACCAGGCCGTTGCGGCGGACGGCGCGGGCATGATTGCCGCCGCGCGCGGCATCGTCGAGCAGGCCCGCGTCGATGATGCGGTGCACTTGCTTGAGAGGCACCCCGGTGACGCAGGCCGCCTCGTTCGTCGAATGCTGAATGGTCAGCAGGGCCGGCATGGACTTGAAGGGGGAGCTCATTGGGCACGCCGTCGGCATCGCGGTAGCGGTGCCTGCAATTCCTGAGTACATTGCCTGCATCATGGGCATGCAATACACGATCCGTTCCGTCCCCGAGCCGCTCGACCGCGCCGTGCGGGATCGCGCGGGTCGCGAGGGCAAGAGCATCAACGCCGTCGTCGTCGAAGCGCTGGCGCGCGGGCTGGACCAGCAGTCCGCCCCCTCGCATCACACGGATCTCGATCATCTGATCGGCACCTGGCAGGAAGACCCGGCGTTCGATCAGGCGGTTGCGGAATTCGAGCGCATCGACGCCGACGCTTGGAAATGAATGTCGCGCTCGACACCAACGCGTACAGTGACTTCATGCGTGGCGACGCAAGCCGGGTCGCCGTCGTTCGCTCCGCGCGGTCCATCCGCTTGCCGTTGATCGTTTTGGCAGAGCTTCGCGCCGGCTTCGCGGCCGGCAATCGGGAGTCCTCCAACGCGGCCAACCTGCAGCGATTCCTGGCGAGTTCAAGGGTGTCGGTACTGCTGCCGGACGAGCAGACCGCGCACCACTACGCGCAACTGCACCTTCAGCTACGCGGCCAGGGCACCGCCATACCGACCAACGATCTCTGGATCGCCGCCCTGGTGGTGCAGCACGGCCTGATACTGTGCACCTCCGACCGCCATTTCCGGCGCCTTTCGCAGGTCGTGACGTGTTGAACCGTGATCGCAGGACTGGCGCCTGAGCGGTCAGTGTCGTCGGCACGCAGCGTCTGCTTTGCCGGGCACGGGTGGTCGCGTCGGGTGAGAACTGGCGGCAACGTTGGCAAGGATCGGCGTTCAAGCCGTGATCCGCACCTTCATTCCCAATGCCCGTGTGGTGCGCGGGCAGGCCCTCTGTCGTGCGGCGGGTATCGGCCTTGGCGTCGGCGCTGGCTGACGGCGTGGCGTCCGCGACCTCGTAGGGACGCGTTCCACCGACCGCCTTCGGCGCCTCCGTCTCCCCCATCATCACGTTCCTCGTGACGGCCGTTGTGCATGCCGAGTCAGAACACAGCTACGACCCGCCCGCATAACCCGGAGCCCAACCCGCCGGGCCTGCCCGGTTCGGTCGGACAAAATGGAGCACCTGTCCAGCAACGTGGGTTCCGTTGAAGCCCCGCACGCGGATCATCGTGCGCCGCGCGGGTGCAATCCGTACGGGAGTTGGCGCGGTTCGCACGCCACGGCTCCGGGCCGTGTACCGGCCCGCGATGGCGCTGCGATGGGTGCTTCTCGCCTCGACCGCGCGGCGTGAGTTTTGCATTCTTGTGGACGTTCATCTGGGGCTCGCTTCTCGGTTCGCTGACAGGAGTTCGTCACCCATCAGCTTCCGAGATCAGTCCCGGATGGACAACCTATTGAGAGATCACAGCTAGCCGTTGCTCGAGCTGGACGATTTCCGCGCGCAGGTGGGTTGTGGTGACCAGGTCGGCGTCCGAGCGGGCCACGGTGCCGACGATCGCCTCGGCCTGCTCGGTATTGATTCCGGAGGCGGTGAGCCGCTTGACGGCAGCGTGGGTGTCTAGGGTCGCGGCCATGGCCTGACAGTACTCCGTCGGCGACTGGCGTGGTGCGACATTCGCTCCAGCTCGTCAAGCAACAGGAACCGCTCCCTGGGCCCGGTTCGGTGTCAGCGCAGGTTGCGGCACGGTTTCGAGCCCTGAGGCCGGACGTCCCACAGCTCGGCTTGGGCCATCAGCTCGGCAGGGTTGTACCGGGCCGATCAGGGCTCGCGCACGGCGCCATTGGCGCGCGTAGGTGCGCAGGGGCGTGCCCGCGCTGCCGGCGATACCGCCCGGGCGGTTCGGGGATGGTTGCGCCGCGACTTCTGTGCGAAGGTATTTC
The DNA here is from genome assembly GCA_022825235.1 of Alphaproteobacteria bacterium. Lineage (GTDB taxonomy): Bacteria > Pseudomonadota > Alphaproteobacteria > TMED109 > TMED109 > VXPW01. Next base: position 53,723 of record JAJDYI010000050.1, read on the forward strand.
GGGACGCGGGCAGGGCGGGGGAGACCGTGAAGACATCGGCAAGGGTGGTGGTGATCGGCGGCGGGGTGGTCGGCGTCTCGACGCTGTATCACCTCGCCCGCAAGGGCTGGTCGGATGTGGTGCTGTGCGAACGCACGGAGCTGACCGCCGGTTCGACATGGCATGCCGCCGGGCTCCTCCCGCTGTTCAACATGAGCTACAGCGTCGGTCAGCTCCATAAGTACTCGGTCGATCTCTACAAGACCCTGCCCGGCGAGACCGGCCAGGACGTGAGCTTTCACGTCACCGGCAACCTGCGGCTCGCGACCAACGAGGAGCGGATGGACGAGTACCGCAAGTACTGCGGTACCGCCAATACGATCGGTGTCCCATTCAAGATCATCGCGCCGGTCGACGTCGCCGAGCTCTGGCCGCTGTGCAACACGGAGGGCCTGGTCGGCGCGCTCTACCATCCGGATGACGGGCACATCGCGCCGGCGGACGTCACCCAGGCGCTGGCGATCGGTGCCCGCAAGCTTGGCGCCGAGATCTACCAGAACACCCCGGTCACTGCGCTCGAGCGGAGCACCAGCGGCGAATGGCGGGTCCGGACCGCCGGGGGTGACATCGCCTGCGAGCACGTCGTCTGCGCGACCGGGAACTACAGCTGGCATACGAGCCGGATGCTGGGGATCTACATTCCGGCGATCCCGGTCGAGCACCAGTACATCGTCACCGATGAAGTGCCGGAACTCGTGGAGCGGCACGCGCAAGGGCTGCCGGAAATGGCGGTGCTGCGCGAATCGGACGCGTCCTACTACCTGCGCGAGGAGCGCCGGGGGTACATCTTGGGCCCCTACGAGAAGGGAGCCCCGGCGAGGTTCTGGGACGGCGTGCCGGCGAGTTTCGAGCGCGACCTGTTTCCGGGCGACCTCGATCGCCTCATGCCGCACGTGGAGGCGGCGATCAACCGGGTGCCGAGCTTCGAGCGCGCCGGCATCAAGGACATCGTCAACGGTCCGATTGCGTACACGCCGGACGGGAGCCCGCTGGTCGGGCCGGCATGGGACCTACGAAATATCTGGCTGAACGAGGGCCACAGCTTCGGCATCACGGCGGCGGGCGGCGCCGGCTGGCAACTGGCCGAATGGATCGTCGAAGGCGAGCCGTCGATCGACATGATGGACGTCGATCCGCGCCGCTTTGGCGCCTATGCCAACAAGCCGTACGTCAGGGCCAAGAACGAGGAAGCCTACGAACACGTCTTCATCATCCACTACCCGGACGAGGAGCGGCCCGCGGCGCGTCCGGCCAAGACCAGCCCGATCCACGACCTGCTCGACGGCATGGGGGCGGTCTGGGGCCAGCGCTACGGCTGGGAACGGCCGAACTGGTTCGCGCCGGCCGACGTCGAGCGTGCGGACGTCTGGAGCTTCCGGCGCGCCAACTACTTCCCGCACGTCGCCAGGGAACATCGCAACGTCCGCGAGAACGTCGGGATCATCGACATCACCAGCTTCTCGAAGTTCCGGGTGTCGGGGCGGGGCGCCGAGGGGTGGCTCGACCGCCTGGTCTGCCGCCGGTTGCCGCGTGCGGCCGGACGCATTCACCTCGCGCATGCGCTCACGCCCCGAGGCGGCGTGCGCTCCGAATTCACGATCATGCGCGACGCCGACGACAGCTTCTACCTGGTCAGTTCCGGTGCGGCCGAGCGGTTCGACGGGGACTACCTGGCGCGGAACCTGCCCACCGACGGCAGCGTCGGGCTCGAAAACCTCACGACGTCGCACGCCACGCTGGTTGTGGCCGGCCCCAACGCGCGGGCGGTCCTGTCGAAGATCACGGATGCCGATCTCGGCAACGACGCCTTCCCGTGGCTGACCGGCCAGCACACCCACGTGGGGCTCGCGCCGGTGCGTCTGATGCGCATCAATTTCGTCGGCGAGCTGGGCTGGGAAATCCACCACCCGGTCGAATACCAGCGGCACATCTTCCTGGAGCTGCTGCGCGCGGGATCGGCATTCGAGATCGGGCAGTGCGGCATGCGCGCGATGGATTCGCTACGGATCGAAAAGTCCTACCGGATGTGGGCGCAGGATCTCACGCGCGAGTACACGATCCTGGAAGCCGGGCTCGGCCGGTTCGCTGCCCTCGGCAAGGGCGACTTCATTGGCCGCGAGGCGCTGATCCGCCAGCAGGCCGACGGCCTCCCGCGCCATTTCGTCACCATCGAGGTCCACGACGTCGATGATGCCGATCCCATCGGCAACGAGCCGCTGTGGCAGGGAAGCCGCATGATCGGGCGCGCGACCGCCGGCGCCTACGGCCACTTCACGGGCAAGTGCCTCGCGCTGGGCTACGTGGAGAGCGGACATGAAGCCGTCGGCACGGAGATTGAGATCGAAATCCTGGGCCGGCGGTACCCTGCGCTCGTCGTGCCCGAATCCCCGCACGATCCCGGCAACGAGCGTCTGCGGTCGTGACCGGAGGGCGCGTAGGCAGCCGGCGCGCCCGGTGCGGCAGGGGCCGGGGAGCCCGTTCGGCCTCGCGCGGCTGGCGGTCCGTGGGCGGATAGGCGCCGGGAGCGGGGACCGGTATCGGCCTTCGCTCCATGCGGCCCCGGTCGTCGGCTACCGCAGAACGATGCTCACGGCCATGAACGCGTACCGGCCGAGTGCGTCGTACAGGTCGGGAAAGGTATTGCCGTTACCGAAGTTGGACGGTCCCGCGGCGGCGCCGGCGATCGGTGGCGGCCTGTCGAAGAGGTTGTTGATGCCGGCGCGCAGGCTGGCGCTGTCGCTGTAGTCCCACCTGGCCGAGACGTCGAAGTAGTGCCGGGCGCCGAGATCGATCGCGGTTGCATTCAGATCATCAACGGCGCTGATGTATCGCCAAGTGAGGCTGGGACGCACCCGCCAGGGCGTGAGCCAGGTCAGGCGGAAGCGGTTCCGGACGTCCGGGACCGGGGAACCGCACGTGGCGCCCCAATGTCCGGCGCAGTCCACGGTCGGGGCCCCGAGCAGCTCCTGCCGATCCCACGTGGAGGTGAGGGACAGGACGTCGCTGAAACTCAGCCGGCCCCAGTCGCCGATGTCGAGGTCGTAGCGTGCGGTGAGGTCGTATCCCTGCACCGTCTCGACGGCCAGGTTGTCCAGCAGGGACACGATGTGCCCGCTCCGTTCGATGTCGGATCCCAGCCACAGGTCGCCGCCCTGCCCGCGCTTCACCTTGGCACATTGTGAGGTATTGCCATCAAGGCACTGATTAAGAATGAACTCCGGCTTTACCGTGCTGATGCCCTTGCGAATCTCGATCGCGTAGTAATCCAGGCTGAGTGTCAGGCCGTCGATGCCGGGCGGGGTCCACACCAGGCCGTAGGCATACGTATCCGACTCCTCGGGCGTCAGGTCTTCGTTGCCACCCTGCAGGAAGTAGTACTGGTTGGCTGGCGAGTGCTCGATGCTCCCGAACTGGACAGGCGTGACGCCGCTGCGGGCGCACTCCTCGAGCGTGCGGCCGGCGGCGGTCTTGCCGTCCGTGACAGGCCCCCCGCACGGGTCGGCGGTCATCTCGAACAGGTTGAAGCCCTGCGGAAGGAATCGTTCCCGGACGTTTGGACCCCGGATCGCCCGCTGGACGCTTGCCCGCAAGCGGACGCCGGCATTTACCGCCCAGTTGGCGCGCACGCCGAAGGTGTCGGTCTGCTGGCCGTAGTCGTAGTCGGAGTATCGGTAGGCCCCGTCCAGCACCAGCTCGTCAGCGTAGGGGGCGTCCTGCACCAGGGGGACGCCCGCCTCGAAGAAAACCTCCGAGACCTTGATGTCGCCGCCGACGGGGTTGCTGGCGCCGCCCTGGCCCGCGCCGTCGCCGCTGCGGTAGGCGTCGTCAGGATCGTACCGCAGGTGCTCGCTCCGGTACTCGGCGCCGATGACCACGTCCGGACCCGAGACCGCGAACGGCGAGCGGACCCCGTATCCGCCGAGATTCGTGGTGAGATGGCCGGACACGATCGTCTGACCGGTGGATCCCCGGGCGGACAGGGGCAGCGACAGGTAGTCGAGCATCGGTTGCGTCACCGCGCCCTCCCGGAAGATGTTCCAGGGGACGCAGCCGGGATCTGAGCCGTCCAGAGCGGAACGGCACACGATGTCGCCGGTTGCGGGATCCCGGACTGCATCGAGAGCGCGCCTGATTCGTGTGATCGAGAGATCGTTCAGGTACCTGTTCTTCATTTCGACCTCGGCGCGCTGGTAGTGCAGGTCGTACTGCCAGCGCTCGGAGAGGTCGCCCCGCACTCCGAACACGCCCCGGTAGGAAGTGTGGCGAAGGTCGTTCTGCCGAGCGCCGCCCTCGACGTTGCGGCGGCCGATGAACACTGTCTGCTCGTCGTCTGCCGTCAGCCCGTACCGGCCGCACAGCGCGTCGAACTGCTGAGCCGACATGAACGGGTTGCCGCAGCCCAGGGAATCGGTCACGAAAAAGGCCCCGGACGGCGCGATCTGGGCCAGCGAGCGGTCGTCCATGAACATGAGCTCGGTGTAGGCCTCGGCGCGGTCACGGAGGTCGTAGGTGGCGAGCAGGCCGGCCGTCCAGCGCTCGTCCGGACGCTGGAAGTAGTTGGGCGGACCGTAGTTGTAGGTAGCACCCTCCCTGGGCACGAACCGGTCGCCCGCCACCTTGTAGTCGAAACCGTCCAGGCCGCGCGCCTTCAGCAGGCCGAAGTCCGAAAAGGTGCCCAGGGGCTGGGTTGCCGAACCGGAACACTTGGTGAGGTCGCTGTCCAGAGCGCACGAGCTGTAGTCCCGGTCTCCCTGCAGGACCGCCTCGATGTCGCGGTACGTCGCGTACACGGTGAGGTTGCCGCGGCCGTGGCCGAAGCCGGTCCCCGCGACCAGCGAGGCATCCGAGATGTCGCCGTCCCGGACCGATCCGTCGGCCGTCCGGTAGCCGGCCTCCCGCACGATCCGCTGCCAGCGCTCGTCGTTGTTGCCGTGCTGATACTGGCTCAGCTGGTACTGCAGCTTCACGCCCTCGAAATCGTCCAGCAGCCGAAAGTTCACGACGCCGGCGACGGCGTCCGATCCGTAGGTGGCCGAGGCGCCGCCGGTCAGCACGTCGACGGTCTCGATCAGCGCGCCCGGGATCTGGTTGACGTCGGCGCCGACACCCCCCTGGAGCGGTGACCCGGCCGGGAGGCGGCGGCCGTTCACCAAGACCAGCGTGCGCGCGGCTCCCAGGCGGCGAAGATTGAGCGTCGCCGTGCCGGTCGCACTGTTCGACTGGCCGGCACCCTGGCCCATGAACACCTGCGGGAGATCGCGCAGCAGGTCCTCCACCCGGACAGTACCCCGGGATGACAGGTCCTCGGCTTCGGCCCGCACCAACGGGCTGGAACTGGTCAGGTCCGGCCTTCGGATCCGCGTCCCTGTCACGATCAGTTGCTCGAGCTGCTGCAGCTCCGGGTCCGTCGGAGGGTTCTCGTGGTCCGCCGCCAGGGAGACTCGCGGGTCAGTCAGAAGGAGAAACGCAGCAAGCGCCCATCCGCCGGTTCGCAGGAAATTACGTGGCATCGTGTCCCCCCTGACGGTTCGACGCCCCGGGCCGCGTACCCCGGTCAGGCATCGGCCGCGCTCCGGACCTCCGGCGGGCGGGGCGGGAAGGCCGCAGGATCGGAGGCCGCCGAGTGGGAGAGCGGCTGCCTGAGGACGCCCGTCGATCAAGCTGTTCCGGCCGCGTGTCCGGATCCGCCGCCGTCGCAACCATCGGCGACGCGTGGGGACCGGTGCCCAGGCCGGCGCTTCTCGATGCATGACGCGAGGATCGTACACCAGCCCGGTGCTTGCACGCAGGCGCCGGCCAACGCCCGATACGTTGGTGCCATACTCGCCAACCCGATGCGCCTGGCTCACCGTGACCTCGGCAGCGTGACCATGACGTTCTTTGCTTCCCATTCGAAGGCGGATGGTGCCGTCATTCGGTCGGGACCGATTGCCCTTACGCCTGGGCCCGGGTCGCATCTGGCCCGTGGGCAGATTGCGGCTGCGGGCCGTCCTGCGAGTGTGCCAGGATGAACGATCGGGCGTCGCTGCACCTCGTCAAGATTGCCCAGGGGATCGAGTCACCGGCGGCGCTTCGCCGGGCCCAGCAGCGCCGGTTGGCTGCAGCGGCCAACGGACAGGGGCGCTTGACCCACTTCACCCGGAACCGCCCCACTCGCGCCGACGAGCTGCTCACGGGCGGCTCCATCTACTGGGTCATCCGGGGGTATATCTCAGTTCGACAACGCTTGCTGGACATCGCCGCTGCCACCAACGCCAGAGGGATTCAGGGTGTGGAGCTCGTGTTCCACCCCGATCTCGTCGCAACCGAACCCCGCCGGCATCGGGCCTTCCAGGGCTGGCGGTATCTCGACGCGGGCCAGGCCCCGCCGGACCGGGCCACCGTCGTTGATCCGAACCTGCCCGATTCACTGGCGTACGAGCTGTATCGCCTGGGATTGCTGTAAGGTCATACGCCCGTCCGGGCAGTGCCCAGAGAAAATCCATTTCTTCCCAACTGCGCGCTACGATTTCGCTTAGAAACCCACTTGGAGTCCCCCTCATGCAAAAGTTTGCCGCCCTCCTGATTGCCGGAGTCTTCGCCGCCGGCATGGCCCCGGCCATGTCGGCCGCGCACGTCGAGATGCGCCCGATGCTGACGCTCGGCATGGCCAAGGCCATGGCCGACGCCTGTGAGGCATTCCGCGAGACCCAGGAGAACTTCCGTTCGGTCAACATCGCAATCGTCGATCGCGGCGCTGACCTGGTGCTGTTCCGCCGCCAGAACGACTCGTTTCTCGGCAGTTTCGAGATTGCCCTGCGGAAGGCCCAGTCGGCTGCCCGTCTTCCAATCCCGACGCGCACGCTGGGCGAGATCGTGCACGGGAAGGACGGCAAACCGGGCCGGGCGCCCGCGCTCGGCGAGTTTCACCACGTGACCGCGCTGACCGGCGGATTGCCGATTCGGATGGCGGACGGGGCGCTGGTCGGCGCCATCGGCGTGAGCGGCGCGACGGGTGATCAGGACGAGCAGTGTGCCCAGGCGGCGATCGACGCCGTCGCCGACATGCTGCAGTAGGAGGAGACCGTGCACGACCTTGCCATCCGCAACGCACTGATTGTCGACGGCACCGGTAAACCGCGGTTCCATGGGGATCTGGCGGTCGCGAACGGCCAGGTCGTGGCTCGGGGCGACGATGTCGGCGCCGCTCGCGAGACGATTGATGCTGAGGGGCTGGCACTCGCTCCCGGGATCGTGGACACGCACACCCATTTCGACGCGCAGTTGACGTGGGACCCCGGCGCCTCGCCGTCACCGTCGCTTGGTGTCACCACGGTCGTGATCGGGAACTGCGGGTTCACGATCGCCCCCTGCCGCGAGTCGGATCGAGACTTGACGCTCCGCAACCTGACCCATGTCGAGGGCATGTCGTTGTCGGCGCTTCGGAATGGGGTGCGCTGGGAGTTCGAGAGCTTCCCCGAGTACCTGGATCAGCTGGAACGGCATGGTCTGGTCCCCAACGTTGCGTCGTATGTCGGACATTCATCGGTTCGCACGTATGTGATGGGCCCGGCAGCGACCGAGCGCGAGGCCACCGGCGACGAGATCAAGCGGATGGCGGAAGTCGTGCGTGAAGCCGTCACCGCCGGCGCAATCGGATTTTCGACGACCACTTTCGAAGGACACAACGGGGAACACGGTGTCCCGATGCCGTCGCGCTTTGCGTCGGATGGAGAATTCCGGGCTCTTGTAAGCGCCATGGGGGAGACCGGCCGGGGGATTTTCATGCTGACCACCGGTGGCGTGTTCAAGCTCGATGCTCTCGAAGAAATCGCAGCGGAATCACGGCGCCCTGTCCTCGTCGCTGCCTTCCTGGACAACCCGAATCGTCCGCACGTGATCCGGAAGGGGCTCGCGCGGCTCGAGGCGGCGGCCGAGCGCGGCAACGAGATGTGGGGGCAGGTGTCCTGCCGGCCGCTGAGCATGGAGTTCACGATGGCGAGCCCCTACCTGTTTGAGGCGCTGCGCTCCTGGAAACCGGCGATGCAGGCGAGAGACGCGGACAGTCTCCGATCTGTCTACGCGTCGGGGGACTTCCGCGCAGCGGTGCGGGAGGAACTGGCGGTACCCGCCAATGTTCGGCTCTTCACCGGGGAATGGGACAAGATCATCGTGCGGGAAGTGCCCCCAGGGGGAGATACGGCGCTCGAGGAACGGTCCTTGCGTGATCTTGCGTCGGACGCGGGGCAGGAGCCGCTTGACTGGCTTCTGGATCATGCGGCGGGCGCAGGCTTCGATACGGTGTTCGTGGCCCACCTGCTGAATTCGGACGAGGAAGCGGTGGGCGAGGGGCTGACACACGCGCGAAGTCTGATCAGCCTGTCCGATGCGGGCGCGCATCTCACTTTCTTCTGTGATGCCGGATTCGGATTGCACTTGCTGGGGCACTGGGTCCGCGATCGCGGGCTGTGTTCGCTGGAGGAGGGTGTCCACCGCCTGACCGGTCGCCCCGCCGACATCATGCGCATCCCCGGCCGCGGCCGGCTCGTGCCGGGACAGGCGGCGGACATGATGCTGTTTGACCCGGAACGCGTGGGCGTGGGCTCGTCGCGACGGGTCCACGATCTGCCGTCGGGGGCACCGCGGCTGGTGGCGACGGCAGAGGGGCTGCACGGCGTCTGGGTCAACGGTGTCAGGGTCATCGCCGCGGAAGGGACGCCCGTGCCGGAGGCAAGCCCAGGACGGCTGGTTCGCTCGTTTCACGCCTGAACGGGCGCCAGTGCTCGAAGCAGCCGGCCTGCCGTTCCCCTTGCTGACCTTGGGGGACGGTCTTGGGCCCGGTTCGGCGTCGGCGAGCACTGGCCAGCGATGATCTCGCCGGGTGACGGGCCCGGCCAGGCACCCGCGTCGCCGATACCGACGGCAGCGACCGTAGCGGCGGGGAGCGCAACTGGTACGATCCGGCGGGCCGGACGGCGGGAGGAGTGCGATGCGAAGCGATCTCGGAGAATGGCGGGAGCCCGCCGCACTGATCGAAACCGGTGCGCTCGAAGCCGCGCTCGCGGACCCCGATCTTCGCATCGTGGACTGCACCACCTGGCTGTTGCCGGCCGAGCCGGGCGACGATGCGCCCTACCGGGTGGTACCGGGGACCGCCGAGTATGCGGCGGGACACATCCCGGGAGCGGTGTTTCTCGACATCCAGGACGCGATATCGGATGCGGGCACCCGCCTGCGCTTCATGGCGCCTTCCGCCGAGCAGTTCGCGGCTGCGATGGGACAGCTGGGAATCACGAACGATTCCCGGGTGGTGCTGTACTCCAATGGCAGCATCATGTGGGCGACCCGCGTGTGGTGGATGTTGCGGGCGTACGGATTCGACGGGGCGGCCGTGCTGGACGGCGGTTTCGGGAAGTGGCAGGCGGAAGGCCGTCCGGTGTCGACCGAGGCCGACAGCTATCCGCCGGCCCGTTTCACTGCCCGCCCGCGCGACGGTTTCTTCGTCGACCGGGACCACGTGCTCGACCGGCTCGATGACGACGCGTCCACCATGGTGAATGCGCTCGCCCCGGAGTTTTTCCTGGGATCAGGGCCGAGCCGCTACGGACGTCCGGGCCGGATTCCGGGCAGCGTCAGTGTCCCCGCGGCGAGCCTGCTGAATTCGTCTGACGGGACCTTCGTGTCACTGGACGAGGCCCGGCGCGCACACGAAGCCGCCGGCGTGACGTCCGAGCGCCACGTCGTCGCGTACTGCGGGGGCGGCATCTCCGCCACCGTCGGGCTCTTCCTGCTCCACCAGCTCGGGTACCCGGACCTCACCCTCTACGACGCATCAATGGGAGAGTGGGCCCGGGATCCGGAGCTTCCGATCGAGACTGGGCCACCGGCGGGCGACGACTGAACTCCGGGCAGGGGAGGGGCGCCTGCAGGTTGGCCGGGCCGGAACGCGTCCACTATGGTGTCCGGCAACCGTCAAACCATCGGGGAGCGTAGATGGGCCTGGAATTCAGGAAGCTGCACCCGACGTTCGTTGCCGAGGCGAGTCGGATCGATCTCCGGAAAGTCGTGGACGAAAGTGCGTTCGAGCAGATCCGGGAAGCCATGGACCGCTTCGCGGTGCTCGTGTTCCGTGACCAGGGGTTCTCGGGCGAGGAACAGCTAGCCTTCGCGACACGGCTTGACGGCGAACTCCACCGCAAGACCGGGATCAGCGTGCTCCAGAAGAGCCGTTTCGGGGATGAGGCGCTCACGGACGTGTCGAACGTCAACGCGGACGGAGAAATCCTTGAGGCCGGTGCGCGCCAACGTTCCTACACGCTCGCGAACCGGCTTTGGCACACGGACGCCTCCTTTCAGGATCCGCGGGGTCGCTACTCCATGCTGGCCGCCCTGGTGGTACCGGCGGTCTCGGCCGACACTGAGTTCGCCGACATGCGAAGCGCCCACGACACCCTCCCGCAAACAACGAAGTCGGGCCTCGAGGGGCTGCACGCGCATCACTCGATCGCCTATTCCCGCCAGACTCTTGGCTTCGAGTTCTCCGCGGCGGAAAGTGAGCGCCTCAAGGGTGCCGTTCATCCCCTGGTGCTGGTGAACCCCCGGACCGGGCGCCGCTCGCTCTACCTGGCGTCCCATGCCTCGCGGATCGTCGAGCAGCCGATTGCAGAGGGTCGGCTGCTGCTCCGCGACCTGATGGAGCACGCGACGCGTCCGGAACGCGTGTACCGCCATGCCTGGCGCGCGGGTGACTTCGTGATCTGGGACAACCGCGCGACCATGCACCGCGCCCGCCCGTTCGAGGACACCGTCCACCGCCGGGAAATGCGCCGGGTGACGACCCTCGACGTGGGCGACCCCTCGCGGGTGGCACAAGCCGCCTAGGCTCGCGCGGCGCCCCTTGGGGAGGCCGCGACGAGGGCCCGGATCAACCGGCGGGCCATGTGGACAACCTGCTCTTCATGCTCACCGAAGGCACTGCCGCGCCGCGGTGTGCACGGGAAGTCCATCACGCGCCCGCGATCATCTGCAAAGGCAGCAGCGTCGACCGGCAAGAGGATCATTCTGGCTCCCCCGGCTGGAGGGAGCGGATGTCGATGAGGCGCTCCGCTCGGTGGCGAGACGGCTGCAGGGGAGACCGGGGCGGCGAGACGCAACCGTTGTCATGCGCCGTCACGAGATCGAAGGGAGCAGGTGAAGGCCTACGTCCGGGTCATGGCCCTGTTTGCGATCGGATTTGCGGGCGGTGGACTTGCTCGCCTGTCTTCGGGCGACCTATCGGTTATCGCTCCGAAAGTCTCGCCATGCCGGCAGCCCAGCCCCGCTGCCGTCATCAGAAGGAGCGGATGTAGCCCACCTGCACACCGACCTCGCGCACGCCGAATCGGTGACTGATGCGCGGCATCCCGAGCGCCGACCCATCCCCTCCGGTGCGGAAGTCAAGATCAGCGGCCGAGTACCGGACTTCCAGCCCGATCCGGTTTGCCAGACTCCCCCATTCCGCACCGACTCCGACAATCCACGGCTGCAACGTGTGATCGGCCACGACCCGAATTGCTGCACCGCCGATGTCCGAACCGCGCCGCACGTCTGCCCGTTCCCAATGCACGCCAGCGACGACATAGACCGATCCTCCTTCGCCCAGCAGCCCGCCCGGCGCGTAACCCAGCCGGGCGTTGATTCCGACGCCGCTTTCCTTCTTCACGCTCCACGGGCCAGGCCACACGTCCCGGTCCCCGACGCCAGTGCCCTCCCGCAGGTAGCCGGTCGCGCTGTCGCCGCTGTGGAACGCCGCTTCGAATTCACCCGAAATGTACAGGCGACTGGCGATGAAGGTTCGGTAGCCGAGTGACGCACGCACCGCGCCAGCCCCGTCCCGCGCGTCGCTTGTCGCTGTCTCGTAGCTCGCGGGAGGCACGTGGAGGGCCACGCCCTTGGTGTAGTCGGCGCTTGCCAGGCTCCATCCGGCTGCAACGCCAACGTACGGCCCTTCCTGTGCATCCGCGTCCTGGGCGGCCGTGAGCAGTAGGACGCAGGTTGCAAGTAGCGTGCCCCTGTGATCCCGCATTCGACGTCCCAACAAGCCCACTCCATCGCGACCCGGACGCGATGGCTTCACGCTGCCGAGGCAACTTCCTGATTGTGAACGATATAGGCGACCCATGCGGCCATCACCATTTCAAGAAGTCGGCGGCACTCGACAACCGTGCATTGCGTCAGCGCCCCCATCGAGCCAGCGGTGCTGGTCAACGCCGCTTTGGCTTCGCGCTGCGTGTGAAGTGGAGCCACGTGGGCAGGCGGGCAGTCAGCTGCGCGTGGTTTGATCAGATGTGCAGCCGCGCAGGCAGCAGAAGTTCGGCGAAGAGATAGCCGGGCGAGCAGGGCACGTCCGGCGGGGTACTGACGTACCCCGCCGTGACTCGCGCCCGGCAGTGCGGGCTTAGAGGTTCTGGCCGCCCACCATCGCGAACAGCATGGGCACCGAGAGCATGGTGTTGGTTCGCGAGAACAGCATTGCGGTGCGTGCGGAAGCTGCCTTGGTGTCGGCGTCGGCTTCGACGAGCCCCAGGGCCCGCTGCTGGTTGGGCCAGATTACGAACCAGACGTTGAACCACATGATGATGCCCAGCCACATACCGATGCCAAGCAACGTCTGCGAGGAGGTTCCCCCGACGATTCCGAGCGTGAGGGTTTCCACGATGTAGCCGTTCATCCATGCGAGGATCAGGCCGGTCACGATCGTTGCCATCGCGCCCCAGCGGAACCAGCACAGCGCGAGCGGGGCGATCACCTTGGAGATCGCGGGTTTCTGGTCGTCCGGGATCTCCGGCATGCTGGGAATCTGGACGAAGTTGAAATACCAGAGCAGGCCGATCCACATTACCCCCGAGATGACGTGCAGCCATCTGAGGAAGAAGGCAGGGAACGCCTCGGCGGAGTACCCCATGGCCGCGTAGTAGAAGATGAAGAGCAGGACCGCCAGTACGAAACCGGCGATGACCGTATTACGAAGAGAAGTGAGGATGGGGGCCATGCGAGATTCCCTCAGTGTGTTGCGATGGGCACGAACTCCCGGCGCTCCGCGCTGCCGTTCGCATGGCGACTATACCAAAGGGCAGGTACCCGACCTTGGGAGTTGCCGTCGGCAGGAGCCCGCCACAGGCACGATGGGCGTTGTCACAGCGATCAGGAGCTTTCTGGATAAACAGCCGGTTGCGTGACGTCGACGAATAGCGGGCGGCGCGCAGGACCTGGTCTTCGAGGCAGCGAAGTTCTCGCGCTAGGCAGGCCGGTGCAGACCGCGGAATTTACGTCGCGGGCCCGTCGGAAGGTGCGGCAATACCGAAATCGGCCAGCCATCCCAGGCCGGATTCGAATGTGGTTCGGGGACGGTACTCGCAGCCCACCCATCCCGCGTAACCGTCGGCATCCAGCATCCGGAGCACCGCCGGGCCGTCGACATCCCCGCCGTCCGGTTCGTGCCGGCCAGGTAATCCGGCGATCTGCGTGTGGCGGATCAGCGGCCTGTACTCGCCATAGGCTGCTTCGACATCTCCCTCCATGATGCGCGTGTGATAGAAGTCGAACTGGAGACCAACGTTGTCGCGCGCGACCTTGGCAATGATCTGCTTCGCGTGATCGAGCCTCGACAGATGGTAGCCCGGGACATCGCGGTCATTCAGCGGTTCGATGAGGACATCGATGTCGAAGCGGTTCGCCTTGTCGGCCGCATGGCGCAGGTTGTCGACGAAACAGCTGTCACACGCATCGCGTTCGCCGGAGCGGAGCCCGGCCATGACATGGATGCGCGGGCAGGCAAGCTCCGCGGCGTAATCGAGTGCTGAGCTGAAGGCCGAACGGAAGTCGGCCTCGCGTCCCGGCTGGGCGGCGAGCCCGCGCTCGCCGCTGTTCCAGTCGCCTGGCGGCGCGTTGATCAGCACCAGTTCGACCCCGGCTTCGTGGATCCAGGCCTTGAGGTCCGATGCCGGCCACTCGTACGGGAACAGGATCTCGATGCCGCGAAAGCCGGCGGCCCGCACCCGGCTGGCCCGTTCCAATACCGGCTCGGTCGTGAACAACATGGTGAGGTTGGCGGCCAGGCGCGGCACGGTGACCCCCTCGGACGATTACGTTTGAGTCTGGTCGGAGTGGCTGGATTCGAACCAGCGGCCCCTGCCTCCCGAAGACAGTGCTCTACCAGGCTGAGCTACACTCCGCACGCTGCCCGCAGCATATAGCCCTACGGACACTGTCGACGCAATCCTGCCGCCGGCTTCCCCGCGATATAGCGGGCCGGCTGGGAGCGTTAGTGTCTGCGACTGGAGGCGAGGCGAGCAAGGTCTGCGAGCGCGTCACGGCAGCGACTCTGCGGCAGGACATCGAGCGCGGTAACCGCATTATCGCTGCACGCGACGGCGCGCCGGTAGGTCTGGGCAATGGTGCCCCGGCGGCGGATGATCGCGCACGCCTCGGCGAAATCGTCCACTGTCTGCTGTCCGTTTCCCAGCGTCCGCTCCCAGAAGTCACGTTCCCTTCGATCGGCCTGCGCATAGGCGAGGATAACCGGCAGGGTCAGCCGGCCCTCGCGGAAATCGCCCCCGGTGGGTTTCCCGGTTTCCTCGGATTCGCCCAGGTAGTCCAGCGCGTCGTCGGTGAGTTGGAAGGCCGTGCCGACCTGGTGGCCGTAGCGGTCGAGCCCGGCAAGGACATCCGGATCGTGTTCGACCAGGTGGCCGCCGACGGCGGCGGCGGCCGCGAACAGCTGCGCGGTCTTGGCCCGCACCACTTCCAGATACTCGTCCTCCGTCGTTGCCGTCTTCCCGGTCGTGACGAGCTGCAGGACCTCGCCCTCGGCGATGACGGCGGCGGCGTTGGACAGTAGCTGCAGGACGGGGAGCGATCCGTCGGCCACCATCAGACGGAAGGCCTGGCTGAACAGGAAATCGCCCACCAGAACGCTGGCGGCGTTCCCCCAGATCGCGTTTGCGGACTGGAGGCCGCGGCGTTCCAGACTGCGGTCCACCACGTCGTCATGCAGGAGGGTGGCCGTGTGAATGAACTCGATCACGGCCGCCAGTTCGATGTGGCGGTCTCCCTCGTAACCGGCGGCGCGGGCACCAAGCAGTGTGACCAACGGGCGAATCCGCTTGCCACCGGCGTCGGTCACATGTCGGGCCAGTTCCGGGATCAGGGCGACAGAACTGGCCAGATTCGCATGAATGGTGCGGTCGACGCGGGCCAGGTCATCGGCGACCAGCGCCTTGACGGCGGAAAGGCTCGGCGGGCCGGACCGGCATGCGCCTCCGCTCGCTGCGTTCACGACGTGACCTCCACGCCTCCGTGCTAGCGCGCGGAACCGTCCGGTTCCAGCATAGGGAGGGGCTCAAGAAGGGGTCAACATTGGGCCCGGCGTCAGCATGCAAGCTGCGGATCCGGGACGTGTCGCGGGGCGGCGACAATCGGGCGCCAGGGGCATTTGCCGACGGTACTCGTGGGCACGCCGACCCGTGTGCCGCCCGACGCCGTAGCGGAGGTGGAGCGACGTCGGGCGAAGTACAAGGTGCATCCTCGTCGCCAGACGACATACGAGCAGTTGGCGTGCTTGCGGACCCAGGCTTCGCGGTGTGATCGGTGGCCTGCGTGGATGCCCGGTTTTCGGCGGGCGGCCGCACCTGCGCTCGCGCCCTTGGCCCGTGAGATAAGAACCAGGGATGTCCCCTTGGGACGGCGGTGTTCCAATCGAGCCTCGATCGGTCGCAAGGCACGGAAAGGCGGGATTCGCCGGTGCACCCCTTCGATGCTAGCATCCGCCACGGCGTTATCGCCCGATGCGGGCTGTTGGCGCCGGTCCGGGAACGAGCCCGGATCTGATTGCATGTGGCGGCGCAAGGTAGGACGAGGACCGGACAGAAAGCGCGGGCGGGTACCCGCCCCGTGCTGTCCGCAGGTCTCGGCCGGCTGGGCGACCGACACCGAACTGGGAGGAGCCTGTATGAGGTTCGAAAGATTGGGCAGCTTGCGCCCACTCGCCGTCGGAGCATTTGGCGCGGTGTTGCTCGCCAGCACTGCGTTCGCCGGCAACACATCGCCCGAGCGCCTGATGAACAGCGAGGCCGAGCCGGAAAACTGGATCAACCATCACGGCAACTACGAGGCCCATCGCTTCTCGGCCCTTCGCGAGATCAACAAGGACAACGTTGAAGACCTTAAGGTCGCGTTTACCTACGCCATGGGCGACATGCACGGCGGCGGTACGGACCCGGTGGTCTTCCCGCTTGCGGGTCTCGAGGGGACGCCGATCGCCGAGGACGGCTACCTCTACGTTACGACGGGCTGGGGTGTAGTGACCAAGCTGGACGTGCGTGGCGGCAAGGCGGTCGCCCTGTGGAAGTCGGACCCCGAGGCCGACAAGGACTGGGCGCCGAGCGTGCTCTGCTGCGGTATCAACAACCGCGGCGTGGCGCTGCACGGTGACATGGTCCTGGCTGGGGTGATCGACGGACGCATCCGCGCCCTGAACAAGACCGACGGCAGCCTGATCTGGGAGAGCCAGGTGGCTGACCCGGGCATCGCCGAAACCATCACCGGCGCGCCGCTGATCGTCAAGGACACGGTGGTCACGGGCATGGCGGGCGCCGAGTTCGGCGTTCGCGGCTGGATCGCCGCGCTCGACATCAACACGGGCGAGGAGATCTGGCGCACTCACACGATCCCGGGGCCGGGCGAACCTGGCCACGAGACGTGGAAGGATGACTACGGCGCTTGGAAGACCGGCGGCGGCTCAACCTGGGTGACAGGTTCCTACGACCCTGAGCTGAACATCATCGTCTGGGGCACCGCCAACCCCGGTCCGGACTGGGACAACGCTTACCGTCCGGGTGACAACCTGTGGACCGACAGCACCATCGCGGTGGATGCCGACACGGGCGAGTTCCTGTGGGGATTCCAGCACACGCCGAACGATCCGTACGACTACGACTCGATTGCGGAGAACACGTTCGTTGACACCGTGGTCAACGGTGAATTCAAGCGGGTGACCCTGCACGCCAACCGCAACGGTTTCGCCTACGCGCTTGACCGTGCGAACGGCGAGTTCGTTTGGGGCACGCAGTTCGTCAAGAAGCTGAATTGGACGGACGGTCTCGATGAGAACGGCCGGCCCAACGCGTACGACCCGAACGTCGATGTCCAGCACTACATCCCGGGCACGGCGGCGTACCGTGGCGAGCTGACCGAAGTCGGCGCGCGCAGCGAGATCGAAGGCATTTCCTGCCCGGCGCACACCGGTGGCAAGAACTGGCCCCCGACCGCGTACAGCCCGCACACCGGCCTCTACTACATTCCGGTGATCGAGAGCTGCAACAAGGCGTTTGCGGCCGTTTCCCCGAAGAACTTTGACCCTGCATCGCGTCAGTGGTTCTTGGGCGGAGCGCCGTACTTCACCTTCGACGACCCGCGCTCAGGCCGGATTACCGGCAGTGTGACGGCGATCGACGTCTCCACCGGCGTGGTCGTGCGCAAGTGGGAGACCGAGTTCCCGATGCTGGGCGGCATTCTGGCGACGGCCGGTGGCCTGGTGTTCACGGGCACGGCTGACGGCGCAGTGGTGGCGCTCGACGACACGACTCTTGAGGAGCTCTGGCGCTTCGAGAGCGGGTCGGCGATCAACGCCCCGCCGATGACCTACGAGGCCGACGGCAAGCAGTACGTCGCCATCCTGATCGGTTTGGGCGGTGCCTGGCCGCAGTGGTTCACCGACTCGACGCCCGAGTTGAAGGCCGCAGTGCCGAGCAACGTCCTGTACGTATTCGCGCTCTAATCGGCGCCTGTTGATGTGGGCCGGTCCCTGTGGGGGCCGGCCCACATTTTTTCTATTGTTTCCTGGACGCGACTGGTCGGCCCGGACCGGGACGGTAACGAGTCTCGGCAACTGGCCTGAACAGCAACGCGTCCCGCAGAAGCGTCTGCCATGGGCCCGGTCCTGCCGGCGGGCCGGAATTCACGACATGCACGATTTCATCCAGCAAGGACGTACCCTCGTCGGCCTGACGGCGGCGGCGGTGATTGGCCTCGCGGCCTACGCGGTCCCGGCCGGCCCGGCGATGGCCGCCGACGAGAAGCCCCGGCGGTCAGGTCCGCCACCAATTGTCTTTACCGAATTTCCGAACCAGTGCGCGCGGTGCCACAAGGCCGATGGCCGAGGCGGGCCTGCGTACGGTGGCTTCGCGGCCGACCTGCGCGCCACGCTGCTGGATCATGACGGCCTGATCTACGTCATCACGGTGGGGATTCGCGACCGCGGCATGCCCGAGTTCAAGACCACGATGTCGAA
Source organism: Alphaproteobacteria bacterium (assembly GCA_022825235.1). Lineage (GTDB taxonomy): Bacteria > Pseudomonadota > Alphaproteobacteria > TMED109 > TMED109 > VXPW01. The sequence goes on from JAJDYI010000050.1 coordinate 72,069, forward strand.
GCGGGAGATCGCAGGCATCGCGACCTACATCGAGGAACACATCAAGGGCGTCTATTACGACGACGCCGGCAACCGCATCACCGCCGAGGAGGCCGCACAGCTGGAAGGCCCCAGGCGGGCAGTGTCACAGCAGTAGCAGTCTTCCGGGGTCAGGCGGGGAGGGCGGGGCGCACGCTGGGTCGGACCTTCCCGATTGGGAACCGTTTCCCACGTTATTCGCCAGCCTGCGCCTGAAGCGCTTCCTTGAGCTGCTCGGGCGTCATGATGGCCTCCAACCGGCGTTTCCACGGCACTAGGTAGTCCTCGCCTTCGGCGATCGCCTTAGCGATCCATTGATGGGCCTCGACATAGTCGTGGTGCGCGCCCTGGCCCGCCTGGAGGTGGATCATCTTGAACAGCATCTTGCCGGCCAGGAAGCCGGCCTCCCGGGTGCGGGACGCCCATCGGTAGGCTTCACTGAAATTCCCGCTTTCGCGCGCCGCGTCGTACGCCTCGCGCCCGACCAGGTACATGGCATGAACGTCGCCGTGCTCAGCCTTGCAGAGGTTGCCTTCCGGCCCTGGCGGACAGTCCTCGACCGCTGCCTGCACCGCGCTGGCGCCCATCACGAGCGCGAATAGGAGGGGAGCCGCCAACTTCATTTCAAGTTCCTCATGGATGCCCTGCTGTTCCGCAGGCGATGATTATTGGCGGACTGCTCGCGTGGTCAATCCTCGGATCCGGCGCACCCCCGGTGCATGTATCCGGAACTGTCGGCAAGCTGCCGTATCGGAGCGTGCTCCGGCGGTTCAGGAACTCCGGCACGGCGCGCTGAGCTCGATGGCCTCCACGAAGGCGACCGCCGCGGGTTGCCGCATCAGCGGGGGCCGGCGGCCCACCCAGGTCACGAACGTCTCCGACAGTTGGCCGAGATCCTCGGGAACCGTGACGCACTGCCAGCGCGGCGATTCGTCGAGGGTGAAATGTCCCGCTTGGATCATCGTGACGATGGTGCCCACGACCGCCCGGCACTGGACCATCAGCATCCATCGGTAGAACTGCTCGCCGACCACGTCCTTGGAGTCCTCGATCTCCTGGCTGCAGGCAAATTTGAGGTCGGACCCGGTCTCGATCGGATCGATCGGACCGTTCGGTGGCGAGCCGCCTGCCGCTAGGCCGGGGCTGGTCCCCAGGCTAGCCCACAGCCCCAGTACTCCGGCCAACACGACGAAGCTGCGGATCCATCTGCCCATGACGGCAAGTCTCCCATCCATGCATGAACGCCTGTCGGCGCAAAAGGCTCGCCCGGTACCGGTCCGAAGTGTCGCCGAACCCTGTCCGGCCGCTTAGCCCTGGCCGCCCGGGTCGCGGCGCACCGGTTCGAGCAGGTTGAAGGTCAGGCCCTTCGAATCGGACGCGGTGACGCGGACCGTTTGCAGGCGGTCGGGCAGGTCGAAATAGAAATCGGGGTTGGTGGCGAGCGCCGCGGAGGTGACGAGGTCGGCGATCGGGCCTGCCGTATCAGAGAGAGTCACAGTGTCGACGTAGTAGGCCGGGACGACGGCACCGTCCGCATCCGTCACGAGGCCGGTATCCATGGGATGGGTGATGCGCACCTTGAGCCGGGTTGCGCTGTGCGGCCGTCTGAACCGCTTCATCGCGATTGTACCGAGCGGGTTTTCCGCGCTCCCAGCCCCGCCGGCGGCGGAACATCCGCCGGGGTTCATGACCTCCACCCGCACGCTCGCGACATGCCATACACCATCGGCATCGCGGGCTGCGGCGCGGACCGGCGTGCTCTGTTCCAGGCGAATGTTCATCCCGACGGAGCGAATCGCCCGCCGTGGAAACATCCGGGCAGCGGTCTGGATGGGGTTGTTTTCCGCGATTACCACCACTTCCTGAACGGGCTGGGCTCGGTCGGACAGTTCGACGACCACGGGTACGCTGAACGCATCCTCGACGGTGCGCGGGATGATCAGCCGAACCTGGGAGTCATACTTGACCGGTCCGTCCCCGAGGAACTCGCTATGCATGTCCGCCCACAAAGCTGAGCGCATCGGGTCGTAATCGCCCGCGCGCGCTGCACTCGCGGCAACGATGAGGGCTGTGCAGACCGTCAGGAGGGCAAGGCCGCGTCGGTGCATGGAGAGAACTCCGCCTGTTGGCAAGTCGCTGCACCCTACCAGAAGCTGCGTTTGGCGGACAATCCGATTGACGGCCTTCAGGTACCCGGCGGGGAGAAGCTCTCTCGAGGTTACGCGGGCCGCCAATTCGCGAAGGGCGGGGGTCAAGGATCAACGTGGTCGACGTGATCGCGGTTCCCAGCCTGCCGTGGCCGGCGGGACCGGGCTCGGAAAGGGAATGCGGCCGCAGGGCTCCCAGTTGATCGGGTTGTACCGGGCTCGCTGGCGGTCGCCCTGGTCGTGGCAGCAGCCACGAACGAGTTTGTGCCATCCTGCGGGGCGAAACCGCGGGATCGACACCACATAAGGTCTGGAGGCAAGGGTGCAGGAATTGTTGCGAACCAATGACGTCGTCCGTCTCGAATACGTCCGCGCGGTTCTTGGCGAGGAAGGCATCGAGACATTCGTGTTTGACGGACACATGAGCATCACGGAGGGCAGCATCGGGATCCTGCCGCGGCGGCTGATGGTGACCGATGACGATGCTGACCGTGCACGTAGGATTCTGCGAGAAGCAGGCGAGGAATTGGCTCCAGACGACCAGGCGTCCTGGTGACCGCGCCAATGGACGTGGTTAATTCACTGCGTTAGGTTGCGCGCATGCCTATTTCGCTGTCGTTCTGGCGTCGGCGCGCGCCGACCGTCCCGCTGGTGCGCCTGGCGGGTGTGATCGGCATGCGGTCCCGTCCCGTGGGCCCGGAAGCCGTGACGGCCACTGGAATCGTGCCCGTGCTTCGGCGCGCGTTCTCCGCCCGGGGCGCGAAAGCCGTCGCTCTGGCGATCAATTCGCCGGGCGGATCGCCGGTTCAGTGCGGCCTGATCTCCCGCGAAGTGCGTCATCTCGCGGCGAAGCACGACCTGCCGGTGCTCGCCTTCGTCGAGGACATTGCGGCTTCGGGCGGGTACTGGCTGGCCTGCGCGGCCGACGAGATCTTCGCCCTGTCGTCGTCGGTGGTCGGCAGCATCGGCGTGATCAACGCGGGGTTCGGTTTTCCGCAGCTCCTCGAACGCTTCGGTGTCGAGCGGCGGGTCTACGCCGAGGGCAAGCACAAGGGCATGATGGACCCGTTCTCGCCGGTGCGCGAGGAGGACGTCGCAGTCCTGCAGGCCGTGCTCAAGGACATTCGGACCGATTTCCTGGAACACGTTCAGGAACGGCGCGGCGCTCGGCTGAAGGACGACTCGGAGCAGGTGTTCAGCGCGGCGGTCTGGAGCGGGCGCGGCGCCCTGAAGCTCGGGTTGGTGGACGCGCTCGGGGACATGGGAACCGTCCTGCGCGACCGTTTCGGCGACAACGTCAAGGTCCGGGATTTCACGCCAAAGCGCCGCTGGTTCCGTTCGCCGCTCGGAGCACACCGCGGTGCGGTTGTGGCGGCCGGCCTGCTGGATGAGCTCGAGGAACGAGCCCTGTATGCGCGCTATGGCCTGTAGAATTCAGCGCGCCGCAGGGACGCGACGGGCGGCGCCACGTTCGGAGACTTGAGTCGTGTTCGGATTTAGCCTCCCCAAGCTGCTGCTCCTGATCGGGCTTCTGCTGGTCGTATGGTACGGGTTCAAACTGATCGAGCGCCGCACCAGCCGCCGCGAGGAGATTGAGAAAGCGGCCGAGGCGGCGGTTCGGCGAAACGTGGAGAAGCGAAGGTCGAAGGAACGCGCATCGAGTGTGGAAACCACCGAATGCGCGACCTGCGGCAGTTTCGTGCCGCGCGAATCTCCCACGGCGTGTGAACGCAGGGACTGCCCGCATCCGGCGGCCTGACATCTTCTGCTTGACCGCATCCGTGTCGCCTTCGTAGGTTGCGCGTTCTTTTTGTCGCCCGTTCGGGGATGGCTCCGTGCAGACGCGTGACTCCTCGTTCCAGGGCCTGATTGCGACCCTGCAGGACTATTGGGCCGCCCAGGGCTGCGTGGTGCTGCAGCCTCTCGACATGGAGGTCGGTGCCGGCACCTTCCACCCGGCAACCACGCTCCGGGCTCTGGGCCCGGACCCGTGGAAATCCGTCTACGTCCAGCCCTGCCGACGGCCCTCCGATGGCCGCTACGGCGACAATCCGAACCGCCTCCAGCATTACTACCAGCTGCAGGTCGTGCTCAAGCCGTCGCCGCCGGATATGCAGGAGCGCTACCTCGGAAGCCTCAGGGCGCTCGGCATCGATCCTCTGGTCCACGACATCCGGTTCGTCGAGGACGACTGGGAAAGTCCGACACTCGGCGCGTGGGGCTTGGGCTGGGAAGTGTGGTGTGACGGCATGGAGGTCACGCAATACACCTACTTTCAGCAGGTTGGCGGCCTGGATTGTCGTCCGGTCACCGGCGAGATCACCTACGGCATGGAACGGCTCGCGATGTACGTACAGGGCGTGGATGACGTATACGCGCTCCGCTGGAACCGGGAAGGTGTGACGTATGGCGACGTGTTTCACGAGAACGAACGTCAGCAGTCGGCCTACAACTTCGACTCGGTCGACCCCGAAAAGCTGACGCGGCGTTTCAGCGATTCCGAGGAGGAATGCGGGGCCTTGCTGACTGCCGGCCTGGTCCTGCCTGCCTATGAGCAGTGCATTCGCGCCTCGCACACATTCAACCAGCTGGATGCGCGAGGCGCGCTCGGGGTCGCGGTCCGGGCCGATTACATTCTTCGGGTCCGCGCCATGGCGGCCGCCTGCTGCGAGCAGTGGGTGCAACTGGCGACTCGTTCCACAGCTGATTCTCCAGATGCCTGAACTGCTGCTGGAACTGCGCTCCGAGGAAATCCCGGCCGGAGCCCAGCGCCCCGCTGCCGAGGTGCTCGGGCGGTCGCTGGGAACTGCGCTGTCCGATGCCGGGCTTCCTCCGGGCGCCATCGATTTCTGGTCGACGCCGCGGCGGATCACGGTGCGGGTGGCGGGTCTGCCCGAAGTACGTCCGGCGTCGCGCATTGAGCGCCGCGGCCCCCGGGTGGGCGCCCACGATACGGCCGTCGACGGATTTTGTCGGGCCAGCGGCGTTGACCGCGATGGCCTCGAAGTCCGGGACCTTCCGAAAGGGCAGTTCTATTTTGCCGTGCGCGAAGAGCCATCCGTGCCGGCGCAGCGCCTGCTGCAGGACGTGCTGCCGGCCGTGGTGAGCCGGCTGCCCTGGCAGAAATCCATGCGTTGGGGTGACGGCGAGTTCCGCTGGGTCCGCCCGCTGCGGGGGGTCCTCTGCCTGTTCGGGGGGGAAACGGTGTCCTTCCGTCTCGGCGGGACTGCCGCTGGCGCCGAAACCTCGGGTCACCCGTTTCACGCGCCGGAGCCGTTCCCCGTCAGCGATTTCGCTGACTACGCAGAGCGGCTCCTGGCAGGCCGTGTGATCCTCGACCCCGGGGCACGCCGCCAGCGCATTCTCGATGACGGACGGGTCCTTGCCGACCGCGCCGGCTTCACCGTCGCGGCCGACGAGGCCCTCCTGGAGGAACTCGCGGGCCTCACGGAATGGCCGGTCGTCCACTTGGGCCGCTTCGACGAGTCGTTCCTGCAGCTCCCGGCAGAAGTGCTGACGACGACGATGCGGCGGCATCAGCGCTACCTGCCGCTCACCCGCAGTGACGGGGCGCCGGCGTCCGCCTTCCTCATGGTGGCCGACGTCGAGGCGAGTGACGGGGGCGCCGCTGTGGTGGCCGGCAACGAGCGGGTGCTGCAGGCGCGTCTGCAGGATGCGGCGTTCTTTTGGGAGGGGGACCGCAAGACCCCGCTGGCGGACCGGTTGCAGGCACTCGGGGAGGTGGTGTTTCACGCGAAGCTCGGGTCGATGGCTGACAAGGCCCGGCGTCTCGAAACCTTGGCCGGCCGGCTGTGCCGGGCGCTCGGATGGGACCGGGAAGAGGCGGCCGGTCAGGCCGCGCGCCTCGCGAAGGCCGATCTCACCACGGACCTGGTCGGCGAGTTTCCTGAGCTTCAGGGAATCGTCGGGGGATATCTTGCGGGCGCCGAGGACCTCGAGCCGGCGGTGAGCGAGGCGATCTCCGAGCACTACCGTCCGCTCGGCCCGCACGACCGGTGCCCGCGCGCCCCGGTGGCGGCGCTCGTCGCCCTCGTGGACAAGCTCGACACGTTGGTGGGGTTCTTCTGGAAAGGGGAGCGGCCGAGCGGGTCAGGAGATCCGCTGGCCCTCCGCCGGGCGGCGCTCGGTCTGATCCGAATCGCCCTCGAGAACGATGTTCGTCTGTCCGTCGATGAGCTGCTTCAACATGCCCTGACCGTGCATGCGAATGGCGGCAGCCGGGAACTCGCGGAATCGGAATTCGCGGAGGACCGGCAGGATCTTCGGGATTTTCTGAGGGAGCGTCTTCGGGTCCATTTGCGGACGGCTGGCGCGCGTCATGACCATGTCGCGGCACTGCTGGAAGCCGGTTCCGGCGAATTCCGGGACCTTCCCAGCCTGGCGGAACGCGTATCGCACCTGTCGGAGTTCCTCGCAACGCCCGAAGGATCGGCGCTGCAGGCCCTGTACCGGCGTGCCGCAAACATCGTGAAGATCGAATCCCGGAAGGACCGCGCGGCCAAGGACGGTCAGATTGACACCCGGCTGTTCTCCGAACCGGAGGAGCGCGACCTGCACAGCGCGGTGCAGGTGCGTGGGAAGGAGGCTCTCCGACGCATCCAGGACGACGATTTTCTGGGAGCGCTCGAGACCCTGTCGCACCTGCGCGAGCCCATCGACCGGTTCTTCGAGGCGGTGCGCGTGAATGCCGAAGATGCCGGTCTGCGTAGCAACCGCCTCCGGTTGCTGGCGTCCCTGGAGGACACCATCGCGCAGGCGGCGGACTTTTCGAAACTCGAGGGCAGAGAGACCGCCCGTCATGACTAGAAACGTCTACCGGTTTGGCGGCGGACGGGCCGACGGACACGCCGACTTGCGCGATCTCCTCGGCGGGAAGGGCGCGAATCTCGCAGAGATGAACGGTCTGGGGCTCCCGGTTCCGCCTGGCTTCACTATCACCACCGCAGTCTGCAGCCATTGTCAGGCACACGATGGCTCGTACCCCGAGGGGCTGGAGACGGAAGTCGAGCAAGCGCTCGAGGCCGTGGAGGCGATGACCGACACCGGCTTCGGCGACCCCGTTCGCCCGCTTCTGGTATCGGTGCGTTCGGGGGCTGCGGCGTCAATGCCGGGCATGCTTGATACCGTGCTGAATCTGGGACTGAACGACGCCACCCGCGATGGACTGGCGGCGTCCAGCGGTGACGCCCGGTTCGCCGCCGACAGCCACCGCCGTTTCATCCAGATGTACGGGAATGTCGTGCTTGGCGTCTCGCACCGGATGTTTGAGGACGTTCTCGACGAGGTCAAGTTCGCCAAGGGCGTGGAACTGGACACTGACCTGTCCGCCGGCGACTGGCTGGCCGTGATTGAACGCTATCGCGCACTGGTTCTGGAGCAGACGGGCGAGTCGTTCCCGGAAGACCCGCGCGCCCAGTTGTGGGGAGCGGTCGGGGCCGTGTTTCGGAGTTGGGGCAATGCGCGGGCCGTCACCTACCGCGAACTCCACGGGCTCGATCATGCTGGCGGCACGGCGGTGAACGTGCAGGCGATGGTCTTCGGCAACATGGGCGAGGATTCCTGCACGGGCGTCGCTTTTACCCGGGATCCCTCGACCGGTGAGCCTTCCTACTACGGGGAGTTCCTGCCGAACGCCCAGGGTGAGGATGTGGTGGCGGGAATCCGGACGCCGAGACCCCTGACCGCTAACGGTGGCGTCGATGCGGAAGCCCCGCCGATGGAGGTGGCGATGCCCGCGGTCTACGCCGAGCTCACCGCGGCGTTCACGCGGCTGGAAACGCACTACCGCGACATGCAGGACATCGAGTTCACGGTCCAGAAGGGGAAGCTCTGGATTCTCCAGACCCGGAACGGCAAGCGCTCCACGAAGGCCGCGCTTCGCATCGCGGTCGATCTGGCGAACCAGGGGGTCATCAGCCGTGAGGAGGCCATCCGGCGGATCGAGCCCGAACGGCTGGATCAGCTCCTGCATCCCACGCTCGACCCGGCGGCACATACACGCGTCATCGTCCGCGGTCTGCCCGCCTCGCCCGGCGCAGCCTCCGGCATTGCGGTTTTCAGCGCCGACGAGGCGGAGCGCCGGGGCAACGCCGGCGAGGACGTTGTCCTTGTGCGCTCGGAGACGAGCCCGGAGGATATCCACGGCATGCATGCCGCACGGGGCATCCTCACCAACCGGGGCGGGCAGACGAGCCACGCTGCGGTCGTGGCGCGCGGCATGGGTCGTCCGTGCGTGGTGGGCGCTGGCGAGCTCGTGATCAACCACGACACGCGCACGGCCAAGGCGCTCTCGTGCAGCTTCGCCGAGGGCGATTTGATTACCATCGATGGCTCCACTGGCGCGGTGATGCTCGGCAAGGTGCCGACGATCGATCCCGAGCTGCCGGATGCCTTTCACGAGCTGATGGGTTGGGCGGACGGCATCCGGAAGCTCCGGATTCGCGCCAATGCGGAGACGCCCGTCGATGCGGAGACGGCGCGACGGTTCGGTGCCGAGGGGATCGGGTTGTGCCGCACGGAACACATGTTCTTCGACGGCGAGCGCATCCTCGCCATGCGCCAGATGATCATGGCGGAGAACGCAGAAGAGCGCCGGGCAGCGCTGGCGCGGATCGCCCCGATGCAGCGTCAGGACTTCGTCGAGCTCTTTCGCATCATGGCGGGCTGGCCGGTGACCATCCGGCTGCTCGACCCGCCACTCCACGAGTTCCTGCCGGCCAACATGGAAGAGCTTGGCGAGGTTGCGGCCCGGGCTGGACTGGATGCCGAGGCCCTGCGCCGTCGCGCCACGGAACTTGCGGAAGCCAACCCCATGCTGGGCCACCGGGGAGCCCGCCTCGGGATTTCCTACCCCGAGATCTACGACATGCAGGTCCAGGCGATCTTCGAGGCCCTGCACGCGACCGCGGACGCGCCGGTCGAGCTCGAGATCATGTTGCCGCTCGTGTTCAGCCGCGCGGAAGTCAATGTGTTGCGGAGCCGCATCAAGCACGTGGCGGAGGCGGTGACAGCAGCCACCGGATGGACGCCCAGTTACACAGTCGGGACGATGATCGAGCTGCCGCGGGCGGCCCTCGCTGCCGGGTCAATCGCGGAGAGCGCCGAGTTCTTCAGTTTCGGGACGAACGATCTCACCCAGACGACGTTTGGGATCAGCCGGGACGACGCCGGCCGATTCCTCGCCGGGTACCTGGATGCGGGCGTGTTTGCGGTGGATCCATTCGTGTCGCTCGACGCAGAAGGGGTGGGTGAACTCATTCAGATCGCAGCCGCCCGCGGACGGGCCGTGCGACCGGACCTGAAGCTCGGAATCTGCGGGGAACACGGCGGTGACCCGGCCTCGGTTGCGCACTGCCACGCCTGGGGCCTCGACTACGTGTCCTGCTCGCCGTACCGAGTGCCGATCGCGCGCCTGGCAGCCGCCCGCGCGGCGGTCGAGTCCCGTACCGGAACCTCCGACTCTGCAGATTAGCCCGGCCCGCGCGGTGAGCGGGCGCCGCGGGAGCTCGGCAATCGAAACAGAAGCAAGGAGATGGAGGGATATCCTGACACGTGTGTTGCATTTTGTCCTGATACCGGGTTCTTTCTTGGATATGGGTTGTGTGATACCGTCACATGAACCTTCCGTTGGATAGTTCCGACGGTTCTCGGATGGAGGAAATCAAATGAAACTTCGAGTGTTGGTGCCGATTGCGGCAGCATTCATGTTTGTGGCCTCGGCCCACGCCGGCAACAATCCGGTTGACGAGAACTGGTGGCCCAGCGAGTTCGGACCTGACGACGAAGCCGGATCCACGAACTGGATCACGCCTGAGAAGCGCATGGCGGCCGCGATGCTGGTCAAGACCGGCCGGGTGGCCACGCTGGGTATGCCTTACCACAACACCACCCCGTTGTTCCCCGGACGTGTCCTGTCCCTCACGATTCCGGGCGGCGGTGTTCCCACGCATGATCTGGCTTGGTCAGGTGACGGCTACCGGCAAACGTTCATGGACGAGCTGATGACGGCCAACATCGGGCAGGTCGGCACGCAGTTCGACTCCCTGGCCCACCCCATGATCAAGGTCGAGGGGCAGGAAGGCTGGAAGGACGGCAACTACCTCTACAACGGCGCCCGGCTCGAGGACGTCGGCGGTCCGTACGGCCTTAAGAAGAACGGGACCGAGAACGTCGGGTCCTTCTTCACACGCGGCATCCTGATCGACATGGTGGCGCTGAAGGGCGGGAACCTGCCGATCGGCTACCCGATCACCATGGACGACTACAACGCGGCGCTGGCTGCGCAGGGCATCGCGGATGCCGGCCAGGGCGACGTCGTGCTTGTCCGGACCGGCTGGAACGACATCTGGCGGGACAATCACAACCTTCCCACCGGCGAGGCGCTGGCCAACAACGCGGCCTTCAACGCGGGCGGGCCCGGGATAGCCCCCGACATCTGCGACCATCTCGCAGGGAAGAAGATCGCGATGCTTGGCGCCGACAACTGGGGCATCGAGCCGTACGACTTCGCCGGTCAAGGCGACTGGCCGACGCCGTTCGCCGAGGTGAAGGACTGGGCGTACTGCCACATGAACCTGTCGGTGCGCCGCGGGATCTACCTGTTTGAGAACCTGGATCTCAAACAGTTGGGTGAGGACCAGGCGTACGAGTTCCTGTTCTCGTGGGCTCCGCTCAAGCTCGTAGGCGCCACCGGCGCACCGGGCAACCCGATCGCCGCCTACTGACGAAGCACTGATGCTGGAGACCGCGATTACCGCCGGTCTCCAGCATCATCTTGGTGCCATTTGGGAAAGGTCGACAGATGAAGCATCGGCGTTGGCTGACTGCGGCTGTTGGATGCGCGGTGGTGGCGATGACATCGCATGCTGCGCTCGCTCAGCAGGACCAAAGCAATCTCTTTCCGGTGCCGGACGTCGAGGGTGCCATCTCTTGGCGGTCTCTTGGGCAGGCGGAGGTCCGATTCGAGGGCGACCGCGCGCGCGTAGTGGTCCCCGAGGAAGTGCTGGAGCAGGAGGGGGAGACGGTGAAGGCGGTCGGTTTTCTATTGCCGCTAAGCACGTCCGGCGATCGTCAGTTCCTGATGGAGACGTCGCCGCACTGCCCGTTCTGCTTGCCGATCACACGGGAAAGCCTGATCGAACTGACCAGTGACGAGCCCATTGGGTTCTTGCTCCGCGCTGTGGTGGTGGAGGGACTTTTCGACATTGCCGACGACACGGTCGAGGGCTCCCTGTACCGCATGACGAACGTGGAGCTGCTTGATGAATGACCGGGTTCGTCTCACCTGCCTGTCTGCGTTGATCGCAGCCGGTACGGTTGCAGCAGCCGTTTTCGGGGCCGCGGCGGCCACGCGCATCGACTGCCCGGGCCAGGTGCTGTACCGGTTCCACTATTCCGACGGCCAGCTTGCGGCAGCCGCGGAGGCCAACTGGGAATTGAAGATCCGCCGCGGGGAAGGTGAGCGGACGGTCGGGCTGCCGAAGCTGTACGTCCGTCAAGGCGAGTTGGTCTGTGAGTACGAGTTGCCGAACGGTGCCTTCGCGCTGGTCAACCGCCCGGCGCCGGACGGCGCGACGTGCACAGCCGGTGCGGACAACTCGCTCTCAATGGCGTATTTCGCCTGCGAGTGACCTGTGCGGGGTGCCTCAGGCGCGCCGTCTGACAGCCCGGAACCACGGTGGATTGCATGGTCCGCCAATGAGGTCGTGAACACCTGCAGGTACAGAGGTTTACTGACCGATCCCAGAACTTGTTGAAGCGCACCATGCAATCATGACCGGACGGGTGGGCCGTGCGACGCTGCGCCGGCCGGGCAGGTCGGGCAGCAGAGGACGGAGGCGCAGGAAAACCGGACCCCGATTGCTCGGATGGCGCGCCGTGACCACATCCGGTGCGCGAGAGCTTCTGCCCGCCGGGAACCGATGGTAGAATTCACCGAGGTGAATCGCGCATCGTTTTCAGATGATTGTCAGGTTGACGATGCAGTGGGCATTGCCTAGGTTCGGGCGGGCCTGCGGCCGTGGCGGAACTGGTAGACGCGCAGCGTTGAGGGCGCTGTGGAGGAAACTCCGTGGAGGTTCGAGTCCTCTCGGCCGCACCATCGACCGGGTGCGGCGTGCAGGCGGCTGTGGCGGAATTGGCAGACGCGCTGGCTTCAGGTGCCAGTGGGGGCAACCCCGTGGAGGTTCGAGTCCTCTCAGCCGCACCACGCCGCTGTCAGGCAGGCAGGTCTTGATCGGCCGCGGCATCGTCCTGGGTTTGGCGGCACTGCTGCTTGCGGGTTGCGCCCGGAACGCGCCGCCGGCGCCCCTGGTATCCAGTCAGCCGGAGACGGTCGGCCAGGCGGAGCCCCGCGCGGCTCCTGTGGGCGAGGCAGTCGCGGCGCCCGGAACGGTGATCGTCAGGCGCGGCGATACCTATTCCGAGATTGCCGAAGCCCACGGCGTCTCAACCCGGGCGCTCATCGAGATCAACGGCGCGGAACCCCCTTACACGATCTATCCCGGCGACGTCCTGCGCCTGCCGCCGCCGCGCACGTACACGGTGGTTAGAGGCGATACGGCGACGAGAATCGCGCGGTGCCACGGTGTCGACCTGTGGTCACTGGTACAGCTGAACAGGCTGAAGCATCCCTATCGGCTGTCGGTCGGACAGGAATTGCGTATTCCGCGGCGAATCCGCGCACCGCATTGCCCGGATGAAGGGACGATCCTCGTCGAAGTCGAGATCCCCGACGACGAGGATCCGGCTCCGGCCGCGGTTCCCGGCGCAGTGGCAGCCGCGCCAGCTGTTCCTGCCGCACCGACCCCGCGCGTCGGTGACGGGACTCCTTCTGCGGTCGCAGCCCCCGAGCCGGTCGCAACTTCCCAGCCGGTTGCGGCTCCGCGAGTCCCCGCGCCTGCTCCCCAGTCGGCCGGGAGCAGCAAGTTCCTCTGGCCGGCCGATGGCCGGATCGCCTCGCGCTTCGGCACAAAGTCGGGCGGCCTCAAGAACGATGGCATCAACATTGCGGCGCCGGCGGGATCCCCGGTGCGCGCCACGGCGGATGGCACCGTGGCGTACGCCGGCAATGAACTGCAGGCCTACGGCAACCTGGTCCTGATCAGGCACGAAGGCGGATGGATGTCGGCGTACGCGCACAACCAGGAACTCACGGTCGCGCGCGGCGACCGGGTACGCCAGGGACAGATGATCGCGCAGGTGGGCCAGACCGGAAACGTGCCGGGCCCGCAGGTTCACTTTGAACTACGTACCGGAAAGGGACGGCCGGTCGACCCGCTCAAGCACCTCGGCAAGTAGCGGCGTCACGGAATCGTGATCTTCAGCTGCCCGGCCCGGTCCTGGATGAACTGCCAGGCCACCCGACCGGAGCGGGCGCCCCGGGTGACGGACCATTCCAGCGCCGCGGCGCGAAAGGAGTCATCGGTCGGCAGCCCGTAGTAGTCCGCGTAGGCCGCAACGATCTCCAGATAGTCATTCTGGGAACACGAGTGGAAGCCTAGCCACAGTCCGAACCGGTCGCTCATGGAGACTTTTTCCTCGACTGTTTCCGAGGGGCTGATCGAGGTCGAGCGCTCGTTCTCGATCATGGCGCGGGCCATCAGGTGGCGCCGGTTGGAGGTCGCGTAGAAGAGTGTGTTTGCAGGGCGACCCTCGACGCCGCCCTCCAGCATGGCCTTGAGCGACCGGTAGGAGGCGTCGCCCGCCTCGAAGGACAGGTCGTCGCAAAACAGCACGTAGCGTTCGGGCTGCGGCCGCAGCGCCTGGAGCAGCGCGGGCAGCGTCTCGATGTCCTCCCGGGCGATCTCCACCAGCCGCAGCGGTTCGCGGGTCCGATCGGCATTGACGGAGGCGTGCACCGCCTTCACCAGTGAGCTCTTCCCGGTTCCGCGGGCACCCCACAGCAGCGCATTGTTTGCCGGAAACCCGTCGGCGAACCGGCGGGTGTTCTCCAGGAGGATGGACCGCACCCGGTCGATCCCGCGGAGCAGTTCCAGCGGGATCCGGTTCACCTCTTGAACGGGCCGCAGGCAGTGCGCTTTCCCGTCCCAGAGGAAGGCGTCAGCGTCGGTCTCCGGCACCGCTGCTTCAGGAGGCGGCGCCAGCCGCTCGAGGGCGTCGGCGACCCGCTGGAGGAGCTGCTCCTGAGAAGTTGTCTTGTCCAATGTGCGTGCCCCGGAAAGCCGGCTTGCGTGGAAATCTGCGGTCCGAAGCGCGCGCGCGGGCGGCACCGGGAAACGTCGTCTGAGCAGGTCCAGGGCCAACCCTGGAGCCAGAGCATATCCGAATGCCGCGGCGCCGCTTCGGGCCGTGTACGGTTGCAGCCGAACCGGGCGCGCCTGTATAGTCTGCGCCTTCCTTTCAGGAGTGTTCGCACATGCTCATCGCGCCGGCGTTTGCCCAGGGCGCGTCCGCTGACGGCGGAAGCTCCTTCTTGATCCAGCTGTTGCCGCTGGTCCTGATTTTCGCCGTTTTCTATTTCCTGCTGATTCGACCGCAGCAGAAGCGCCTGAAGGAACACAAGGCGATGGTCGCTGCCGTGAAGCGCGGGGACCAGGTCGTGACGGCGGGCGGAGTGAAGGGACGCGTGACGTACATCGACGACGACCAGACCGTTTCGGTCGAGATCGCGCCTGACATCACCGTGAAGGTGGTGCGCGATACGCTGTCCCAGGTGCTGCCGAAGGGTGGCGCTGCGGCCTCCGGCCAGAACCAGCCACCAGCCAAGTCTTGAACGGCATGCGCTGCATGTCGCGGGGGAACCTGGCGTGACCCACGTACCACGCTGGCAGATCGTCATCGCGGTCATCGCTGTGGTGTTCGCCGTGGTGTACTCGGCGCCGAATTTCCTGTCCTCGACGGAGTCGTGGCTGCCGGGGGAACCGGTTCGCCTCGGCCTCGATCTGCAGGGCGGATCACATCTCCTCCTGCGCGTCGATTCGGACGTGGTCCTGGCCGAACGGCTCGAATCGGTGCTCGACGAGATCCGGACCCGGTTCCGGGCCGCCGGAATCGGGTACACGGGCATCGGCGTGGAGCAGCTTGCCGGCGGACTGACGTTGACGGATCCGACCCAGGCTGACCAGGCACTTGAACTGGCCGAGGAGGCCGATGAAACCCTCGATATCGAGGTGGATGGCGGCGGACGGCTGACATTCCGGTTGGATGCCGACGCCGAGAAGGAACTCCGGATATCCGCGCTCTCGCAGTCGCAGGAGGTGATCCGCCGGCGGATTGACGAGACGGGCACGAACGAGCCCACGATTCAGCGTCAGGGCGACGACCGCATTCTTGTGCAGCTTCCGGGGGTCGACGATCCGGAGCGCATTAAGCGGCTCCTGGGCCAGACGGCGAAGATGAACTTTCGCATGGTCGACGAGACGGCCTCGATACCGGAGGCGGTCGCGGGGCGCGTGCCGCCCGGTTCCGAACTCCTTTACGAAGACGACGGGTCCGAGCAGGGAATTCCCATCGTGGTGCGCCGCCGGGTTGGGGTGAGCGGTGACAATCTGGTGGGGGCTGCGCCGGTCATCGACCAGAACAACCAGCCGGTTGTGACTCTCCGGTTCGATGCGGCCGGAGCGCGGCGGTTCGGCGACCTGACCACGGAGAACGTCGGCCGGCGATTTGCGATCGTGCTCGACGGTCGCGTCATCAGTGCGCCCGTGATTCGCGAGCCGATACCGGGCGGTAGTGGGCAAATCTCGGGGAACTTTACGTTCGAGACCGCGAGCGACCTCGCGCTGCTGCTTCGGGCCGGGGCGCTGCCGGCGCCGCTGGTGATCCTGGAGGAGCGGACCGTGGGCCCGAGTCTGGGCCGGGATTCGATCGCTGCCGGAACCCTTGCCGGCCAGGTCGCGTTGCTGCTGGTGATCATTTACATGGTCGCGGTCTATGGCCTGTTCGGGGTGGCGGCCGATATCGCACTGGCGGTGAACATCGCGCTCCTCCTCGGGATCCTGTCGGCATTGGGAGCGACCCTGACCCTGCCGGGCATCGCCGGCATCGCCCTGACCATCGGGATGGCGGTCGATGCCAACGTGCTGATCTTCGAGCGCATCCGGGAGGAAACCCGGCGCGGACGATCGCCCGTGTCCGCGATCGATACCGGCTACCGCCAGGCGCTCCGCGCTATCATCGACGCGAACGTGACCACGCTGATCGCGGCGCTGGTGCTCTTCCAGATGGGCTCGGGTCCGATTCGCGGGTTCGCGGTGACCCTGGCGGTCGGGGTATTCACGACCATGTTCTGTTCGCTGATTATCAGCCGCCTGCTGGTGCTGGGGTGGCTCAGCCGCGCCCGTCCCAAGGTCCTGAACGTCTGAGAGACCCGCCATGATGCGCCTGCGGCTGATTCCCGACGATACGACGCTCCAGATCATCCGCTGGCGCCGGCACGCAATGATCGGGTCGGTCGCGGCGATCGTGGCGTCCGCCGTTTTCTTTGCCGCCATCGGGCTCAACTTCGGGATCGACTTCCGCGGGGGAATCCTGATCGAGGTCCGGATTCCGGAAGTTCCCCAGGTCACCGAGGTTCGCGGCGCGTTCGACGGGGCGGGATTAGGTGAAGTCGCGATCCAGGAATTCGGCGAGGAAACCGACTTCCTGGTGCGGATCGAACGCCAGCCAGGTGGTGATGAGGCCCAGCAGGTCGCCGTCGAAACAGCCCGGGCGCACCTGGCAGCCGCGTTTGGGGATGCCGTCGAGTACCGCCGCGTGGAATTCGTCGGTCCCACGGTCAGCCAGGACCTGTTGCGCGGCGGCGCCATTGCCGTGCTCCTCGCCGTGGTGGCGATGCTCCTTTACATCATGTTCCGCTTCGAGATGGCCTTCGCGTGGGGTGCGGTCGCGGCGCTGGTCCACGACGTGCTGCTCACGATCGGGGTGTTCTCGCTGACCGGCCTCGAGTTCAACGTGGCCACGGTGGCGGCACTTCTTCTCATCGTCGGCTACTCGATGAACGACACTGTCGTGGTGTACGACCGGATCCGTGAAAACCTGAGGAAATACAAGAAGACCGATCTCGAACTGGTCCTCAATCGGAGCATTAACGAGACCTTGTCTCGGACCGTCAACACCACCGTGACCACAATCATGGCTCTCGGAGCCCTGATCGTGCTGGGCGGACCGGTGGTGCAGGACTTCAGTTTCGCGATGATCTGGGGGATTACGGTCGGCACCTATTCGTCGATTTTCCTTGCAGCGCCGCTGCTGCTGACCTTCGGTGTCCGCCGCGGTACCGAGGCTGCGGGGCCGAAGGCCGAAGGTGAGAGGGCGGCCTGAGGACAACGGGACGCTCGTCCGGGTAGACAGCTACGGCCCGGGCGGCTTCACGATCTCGGGAGACCGTCGCGAGGGACCGGTCATTCTCCGCATGGCCGAAGTGCTGCCCTGGACGGAAGTCTCCGGATTCGAACTGGGCGCAAGTGCTGCCCGTGAACTCGTTGCCGATTTTCGACCGCCCGGAATCGTCCTGGTGGGAACGGGCCGGACGCGGCTTGTTCCCGACACGGGATTCCTCGACTGGTGCCGCACGCAGGGGTTTGAGCCCGACGTCATGGCCACCGGAGCAGCGTGCCGAACGTGGAATGTCCTCGCGATGGAGGGTAGGGAGGTCGTCGCGGGTCTGCTTCCAGCTGAATGGCCCCCGGGCGGGGAGGCCGGCGGTGGCTCCTCTCCGTCCTGATGCCGCCGGGGCGGGCGAGGGCCCGGACGGTGCAGGTCCCGACGCAGGGATTCAGGTGTGCGTGAGCTTCGCCCGCAGAAACTGGCCCGTGTAGCTCTCGGGCACTTGCGTCACGGCCTCCGGCGGTCCCTGGGCGATGACCCGGCCGCCGTCGGCGCCGCTCTCCGGGCCGAGGTCGATGATCCAGTCCGCCTGTTTGATTACGTCCAGATGGTGCTCGATGACCAGGACCGTGTTGCCCTGCTCGACGAGGGCGTGCAGGACGTCGAGAAGGGTCCGGACATCCTCGAAGTGGAGGCCAGTCGTGGGCTCGTCGAGCAGATAGAGGGTCCGGCCGGTCGCGCGTCTCGAGAGTTCCTTCGACAGCTTGACGCGCTGGGCCTCGCCCCCCGACAGGGTGGTGGCGCGCTGCCCGAGCCGGATGTAGCCGAGCCCGACCCGGCGGAGGGTTTCCAGCTTGTCCCGGATCGCCGGGATGGCGGCGAAAAAGCGGGCGGCCGACGTCACGTCCATGTCCAGCACATCGGCGATGGATTGGTCCCGATAGCGGATTTCCAGAGTCTCCCGGTTGTACCGCCGGCCCTTGCAGGCCTCGCAGGTGACATAGACTGGAGCCAGGAAGTGCATTTCAATCTTGATCACGCCGTCGCCCTGGCACGCTTCGCAACGCCCTCCCTTGACGTTGAATGAGAAACGGCCGGGCCGGTAGCCCCGGGCGCGCGCTTCCGGCAGCTGCGTGTACCACTCGCGAATGGGCCCGAACGCGCCGGTGTAGGTTGCCGGATTCGAGCGTGGGGTCCGCCCGATCGGCGACTGATCGATGTCGATGACCTTGTCGAACAGCCAGGAACCTTGAATGCGGTCGTTTTGGCGCTCCGGGTGGGCGAGCGAAGTCCGAAGGAGCGGATGGAGCGTGTCGAGAATCAAGCTCGACTTGCCGCTCCCCGACACTCCGGTCACGCAGATGAGGAGGCCGGCCGGAATATCGACATCGATGTTCTGCAGGTTGTTGGTGTCGATGCCGCGCAGCGCTAGCGTGCGCTCCGGTATCGGCGCACGGCGGGCGTCCGGCACGGGAATCGAGCGCGCACCGCTAAGGTACTGGGCGGTCAGGCTCTCCTGATGCGCCTTCAGTTCCCGGGGGGTACCGGTGGCGACGATCTTGCCGCCGGTCTCGCCGGCGCCCGGCCCCATGTCCACCACGAAGTCGGCGGCCTCGATGGAATCCTCGTCGTGCTCCACGACCAGGACCGTATTGCCCAGGTCCCGAAGATTCTTGAGCGTCTCGAGCAGGCGGGCGTTGTCCTTCTGGTGGAGGCCGATCGAGGGCTCATCCAGGACGTAAAGGACGCCCGTGAGCCCGGATCCGATCTGCGACGCCAAGCGGATCCTCTGCGTCTCGCCGCCCGAGAGCGTGGCCGAGCCCCGGGCCAGGGTCAGGTATTCCAGCCCTACGTCAACGAGGAAGCCAAGCCGGAGAGACAGTTCCCGCAGCGTGCGTTCGGCGATTGTCCGGCTCTGCAAGTCAAGGGTGGCTGGCAGCTCATGTTCGACCCACGCCTTCGCGTCGGCGATCGTCATCTCCGAGACGGTGCCGATGTGCCGGTCGCCGATCCGGACGGCCAACGCCTCGGTGCGCAGCCGATGGCCGTCGCAGACGCCGCAGCGGACCTTGGCGCGGTAGCCGCCGAGCTGCTCGCGCACCGATGTTTCGGACGCCTCCTGCCAGCGCTTCTCAAGGGACGGGATGACGCCAGGGAACGGGCGTGTCAGCGTGTGACCCTTGCCGAGGTCGCCGTAGCGGATGGCCACGTCGGTGGTACCCGATCCATGAAGGACCATCTCCTGCACGGTTTTCGGCAGGCGATGCCAGGGCCGATCGAGCGAGAAACCGAAGTGCTGCGCCAGCCCTTCAAGAGCCTGCAGGTAATAGCCCGACGGCGGTACTTCCCATGGTTCGATTGCGCCGCCCTTCAGGGTCAGTTTCGGGTTCGGAATGATGAGGTCGGGATCGAAGAACTCGACGACGCCGAGGCCGCCGCATCGATTGCACCATCCGGACGGACTGTTGAACGAGAACAGCCGGGGCTCGATCTCGTCGATGGTGAAACCGGACACCGGGCAGGCGAAGCGGGCTGAAAAGGTCACGCGTTCCGAAGAATCGGCGTCCTCGGTGATCAGCAGGCCGTCGGAAAGTCGTAGGGCTGTTTCGGCACTGTCGGCAAGACGGGCCTCGAGACCCTCGCGGATCACGATCCGGTCCACCACCACCTCGATATCGTGGTTGCGATGGCGATCGAGTGATGGCGGGTCATCGGTCTCGTACAGCATCCCGTCGATCTTGACCCGTTGGAAGCCCTGCCGCAGGAGGTCTTCCAGGTCCTTCCTGAACTCGCCCTTGCGGTTGCGGACCACGGGGCTGAGGAGGAGGAGACGCGTCCCGGGCGGCTGCGCCATCATGGCGTCGACCATCTGGGTGACCGTCTGGCTGGTGATGGGCAAGCCGGTGGCGGGGGAGTAGGGCACGCCGACTCGGGCAAACAGCAGCCTGAGATAGTCCTGGATCTCGGTGACGGTGCCAACGGTGGAGCGCGGATTGTGCGAAACGTTCTTTTGATCGACCGCGATGGCCGGCGACAGGCCCTCGATCTGGTCGACGTCCGGCTTCTCGACCATCTCGAGGAACTGCCGTGCATAGGCCGACAGGCTCTCCACGTACCGTCGCTGGCCCTCCGCGTAGACCGTGTCGAACGCCAGCGACGACTTCCCGGAACCGGAGAGACCGGTGATCACGACGAGGCGTCCGCGCGGAATGGCGACGTCGACGGATTTTAGGTTATGCGTGCGGGCGCCACGGATAGACAGCACGCCGTTCACGCCGCCGAGTGAGGCAGCTCCGCCCGGTGACGACAGCATCTCTGCGGACCGGCCCGTGGGCGGCGGATCGATCTTGCGTACGGCCATCGGGAAGTCCGCTCCGGAAGCGTGGCCATTCTAGTCCCCAGAGCGTCTGCCCGTGTTCGGGGTCACCGTCGCCATGGGGCGATGACGCAGTGTGGCAGGACCGGATCGTGTATATTTTCCGGAGTAATCGTACTCCAGGGCACGCAGGCTTCGCGATCAAGATAGAGTGTTCTGAATTGAATCAAGGAATCGTTGCATGGTGATGAGTGTTAACAAGGTGATCCTATTGGGGAATGTGGGGCGTGATCCGGAAATCCGCGAGCTGCCGAACGGTGGACGGGTGGCCAACTTCTCGATCGCCACGGAGGAACGGTGGCGGGACAAGCAAACCGGGGAGCAACGCGAACGCACCGAATGGCACCGGATTGTGGTGTTCAATCCGATGCTGATCGATATCGTCGATGACCGGGTCTTCAAGGGCACCCGGGTCTACATCGAAGGACAGCTGCAAACGCGCCGCTGGCAGGACCCTTCAGGTTATGACCGGTTCACCACGGAAATTGCGCTGCAGCGCTTTGGCAGCCGCATTATCGTGCTCAACGACCGGCGGTACGACGAGGGCCACGACGATGCGGGCGCCGGACGGGGCCGGGGAACGTATCCGTCGCGCGTGCAGGCGGACCATTCACAAGACGCTGACTACGACGAAGAAGTACCATTCTAGGTGCCTGATCCGCGGTCCGGTTCCGGGCCCGTTCTGTCTCGTTCCGACCAATGGCGGCCACTGACCTATGACCTCTGAAGCCACTTCCGGACCGGGCGTGCCGCCCAGAGAAGCCGCGGCGACGGTCACGATCGTCGAGGAGATGCGCCGGTCGTATCTCGATTACGCCATGAGCGTGATCGTGAGCCGGGCGCTGCCGGATGCGCGTGACGGCCTGAAACCCGTGCATCGGCGCATTCTCTACGCGATGTACGAGAACGGCTACGGGTGGAACCGGCCATACCGCAAGTCGGCGCGGGTGGTTGGTGACGTGATGGGGAAGTACCACCCGCACGGTGACAGCGCGATCTACGACGCCATGGTGCGGATGGCGCAGGACTTCTCTATGCGGCTCGAACTGATCGACGGTCAGGGCAATTTCGGCTCAATCGACGGCGATCCCCCCGCGGCCATGCGCTACACCGAGGTGCGGATGGCGCGACCCGCCGCAACGATGCTGGAAGACATCGATTTCGAGACCGTTGAGTTCCAGGACAATTACGATGCCTCGGCGTCCGAGCCCTCGGTCCTGCCGGCCCGCTTTCCCAACCTGCTGGTGAACGGAACCGGCGGGATTGCCGTCGGCATGGCCACAAACGTGCCGCCGCACAATCTGGGCGAGGTGATATCGGCCTGTCTGGCCCTGATCGATGATCCAACGCTCACGGTCCAGACGCTCGGCCGCTACATCCCGGGACCGGACTTTCCAACGGGTGGCTTGATTATCGGCCGGCGCGGCATCCTCGAGGGCTACCGCACCGGCCGCGGTCGTGTAGTCATGCGCGGCCGGACGACGGTGGAGGAACGGGGCAAAGACCGCTCGACCATCATCATCAGTGAAATTCCCTTCCAGGTCATCAAGGCCCGCATGATCGAACAGATCGCCGATCGCGTGCGCAGCAAGGACATCGAGGGGGTAAGCGGGCTCCGCGACGAATCCGACCGCGACGGTCTTCGCGTCGTGGTCGAACTGAAGCGCGGCACGACCGCAGCCGTCGTGCTCAACCAGCTGTACAAGTTCACCAGTTTGCAGACATCGTTCGGCATCAATGCACTCGCCCTCCACGACGGAAAGCCTGAGTGCCTCGATCTCAAGCAGCTGCTCGAGGCGTTTCTCTCGTTCCGCGAGAGCGTGATCACCAAGCGGACCCTGTTCCTTCTCAAGAAGGCTCGCGCACAGGCGCACGTGCTGCTTGGTCTCGTGATTGCGGTCGCCAACCTTGACGCTGTCGTGGCGCTGATCCGGGCGGCGGCGGATGCCGCTGAAGCGCGCAAAGAGCTCATCGGCCGGTCGTGGCCTGCAGCGGAGATCGAACCCTATCTGGAGCTGATCGCCGAACCCGGCCGGGGGGTGGCCGAGGACGGAACCTGCCAACTCAGCGAGCGTCAGGCGAAGGCCATCTTGGACCTGCAACTCCACCGGCTGACGGGGCTCGAGCGAGAGAAGATCGGCAACGAGCTCCGCGAGAAGGCCACCGAAATTGATGGCTACCTGGAAACGCTTCGCTCCCGTCCGCGTCTCCTGGAGATCCTGCGCAATGAACTGGTGCAGGTTCGCGATCAGTTTGGCACGCCTCGGCGAACCGAAATCGTCGAGGGTGACGAGGATGCTGACCGCGACGACCTGATCGAGCGTGAAGACATGGTGGTAACCCTCACGCGGGGCGGCTACGTGAAGCGAACTGAACTGGCTGCCTATCGTTCGCAGCGGCGCGGCGGGAAGGGCCGCTCGGCGATGGCGGTGAAGGACGATGACTTCGTCACACACGTGTTCACGGCCAGTACGCATGACCCTGTGCTGTTCTTCACATCGCACGGAATCGTCCATCGTCGAAAAGTGTACGACTTGCCGTTGGGCACGCCGGCGGCGCGTGGCCGCCCGATCGTCAACGTGCTGCGCATCGACGGCGAAGAGCAGATCACGACCATGCTGCCAGAGCGTTCGGAAGGGGCGGAGGAGGGAGCAGCTTCCGAACTCGTGTTTGCGACTCGTGCGGGATACGTACGCCGCAACCGGATGTCGGATTTCGCGTCGATCAATGTGAACGGCAAGATCGCCATGAAGCTTGATCCAGGGGATGCGCTGGTGGGCGTGGCCGAGGTTGCGGCCGACAACGACCTCATGCTGGCGACCCGGCAGGGCAGGGCCATCCGCTTTCCCATCAGTAGTGAAGTAAGAGTCTTTGTGGGGCGGGATTCACGCGGGGTCCGGGGCATCCGCCTCGGCAAGGATGATGAGGTCATCGGCATGTCGGTGCTTCCGCACACCGATGCCTCCCCGGAGCTTCGGCAACAGTACTTGCGCTATACCGCCGCTCTTCGACGGAACGAAGAGTACCTCGACCCGCCGGCGACCGTGGACCTGAAACGACTGGCTGCGGAGGAAGTGTTCGTGTTGTCGATTACCGAGCGGGGATTTGGTAAGCGAACCTCATCGCACGAATACCGGCCCACGGGACGGGGAGGACAGGGTGTGATCAACATCCAGACAGAGGGGCGAAATGGCTCCGCCGTCGGATGCTTCCCCGTGGCGGAGACCGACGAAGTGATGCTGGTGACGGACCTTGGGCGCATCATCCGCTGCCCGGTAAACGAAATTCGCGTGGCCGGACGCGGCGCTCAAGGCGTTTTTGTTCTCCGCCTCGACGACACTGAGAAAGTCGTGTCGGTGACGCGGTTCGACGCGTCGGAGGAGGACGAAGGTCTCGGCACGGTGCAGCCTGATCCCGTGCCGGACAGCGCGGGCGGCGAACCTCGCGGGGTCTCCTGATGGCTGAGCGTGTTGCCGTTTATCCGGGAACCTTCGACCCGGTCACGACCGGACATCTGGACATCATCCAGCGGGCAACGCGGATCTGCGACCGCCTGGTCATCGGTGTCGCCTACAACATCGACAAGCGACCCCTGTTTACGCCGGATGAGCGGGCGGAGATGGTCCGCGATGAGATCGAAGCGATGGCGGGAAAGCTCGAAGCCACGGTCGAGGTGCAGACGTTCTCCATCCTGTTGACCAAGTTTGTCGACGAGGTCGGCGGATCGATTATTGTGCGCGGACTCCGCGCCGTGACGGACTTCGACTACGAATTTCAGATGGCTGGGATGAACGCGCGGCTTCGGCCCGATATAGAAACGGTGTTTCTCATGGCGAGTGAGCGTCACCAGTTCATCGCATCCCGCCTGGTCAAGGAAATCTGTCTCCTTGGAGGGGACATTTCCGGGTTTGTGTCACCTCGTATTCTGGCCCGCATCGAGGGCCGGATTCAGCAATCTTCATAAGGAACTCGTTGCATGCCCTGGACTCTTCCCACGTCACTTCTTGCGGGCGGTGTCGCCCTGCTGGGTCTTTCCGTGGCGGCCACGGCGCAAGCCGAAGGCCAGGACCGAATTCACATGGAGCTCAAGGACGGAACGGTCGTGATCAAGCTCCGCCCAGATCTCGCCCCCAATCACGTCGCGCGGATCAGCGAATTGGTGGCGGAGGGATTCTACGACGGGCTTAAGTTCCATCGGGTTATTGATGGTTTCATGGCGCAGACCGGCGATCCACGGGGTAACGGCACGGGAGGATCCGGTCAGAACATCGCGGCCGAATTCTCGAATCATCCCCACATCCGGGGAACAGTGTCGATGGCCCGGGCTAGTGATCCGAACAGCGCGGACAGCCAGTTCTTCATTGTCTTTGACAAGGCCCGTTTTCTTGACGGGCAGTACACGGTCTGGGGCGAAGTCGAAGAAGGAATGGAGTACGTCGACGCCATCAAGCGCGGCGACGGGCCAAATGGAATGGTGACGGACCCCGACATCATTGTCCGGATGTACTTCCCGGAAGGGTAGGTGCCTTGGCAACTGCGCGGAAGTTGCCAAATATACTGGCACTGGTCGAGAGCCTGTAGCTCAGTCGGTAGAGCAACTGACTTTTAATCAGTAGGTCCAGGGTTCGAATCCCTGCGGGCTCACCAAGTCCATCTATGAAGCTCTCGCAAGAAGGTCTGACGGGGCGGAATTAAGGTCGGAAATTCGCTGAATCTAGCGGGACAGGCCGTCGGCTTCTTGGTGTCCTGAGGTTGTCGAAGACCCGGGGCCAGCGGGGAAGGCGGCCTTTCACGGCGAGCTGTGCCCGGAGCCGGAAGAGTCGCTGGCGCGCAGCCGGAGCCCGCTGGGAGCAGGCTCCGGCCGGCGGACAGGATCCTAGTCGTCGTCCCACCGGTCGTCGTCATAGTGGTCGTGCCGTCCGTCACGGAGCGAGAGGCGGCCGTCGCCGTTGTGGTCCAGGCGGGCGACCAGCCGGGCCAGCGGCCGGTCGTATTCCGCGCGCGTGATGACCGCATCGCCGTCCGTGTCCAGCATCTGGAAGACGCGCACGGTGAACGGGCGGGTGGTTTCGTTCCAGAGGCCGGCGAACTCCTCGAGTCCCAGGTTGCCGTCTCGATCCGTGTCGTGCGCGGCGTGGCGATCGTTCCGGAACTGGTCGATCTCGGCCTGCGAGAGTGTCCCGTCGCCGTCCGCGTCGACGGAATCGAACACCTCCAGCGCTGTCGCGGCGAGACTCCCCTTGTCGAGGAAGCTCAGGCCGTGTCGGCCGTCAAAACCGTCGCGGTGCTTGGCATGGCTGACCCCGACGATAGCGGCCCCGCCGAGAGTTGCGGCGAGCCCGACGGCAATCAGGGTCTTGGTTCGTGTCTGCATCGATGTTCTCCTGCATCGGTGATGGATGAATGCAGGAAGCGTGGGCACTGGGTGTGGCAGGAGTTTGTCGACGCTGACCGTAGTTTGTCGCGACCTGTGGCCGGCAAGCGAGTTTGACACGCCTTGTTACAGTTTTCTTGCGGGGGCCGGCACCGGGATGCGTAAGCTGGACGCATGCTAGCTACTCCGCACGTGCTCGTGGTCGATGACCACCGGGAGATCCGCGAGGCCCTGGCGCAGTACCTGGAGCGTCACGGGATGCGCGCGAGCGTGGCCGACAGCGCCACCGCCGCGCGACGGGTTCTCGGCGCGGCGGCGGTCGACATCGTGGTGCTCGACGTGATGATGCCGGGCGAGGACGGTCTCCAGCTCTGCCGGCACCTGCGCGCGACGACGCGACTGCCAATCATTCTGCTGACGGCCATGGCGGAGGAGACCGATCGCATCGTGGGTCTCGAAGTGGGCGCCGACGACTACGTTACCAAGCCGTTCAATCCGCGCGAGCTGCTCGCCCGGATCAAGGCAGTGATCCGGCGCTCGCATAGTCTGCCCCCCGGGCGCGACCTCCCGCCGGCGGGTGTCCGGCGGTTCGACCGCTGGTCGCTCGATACCGGCCGGCGCCAGCTGATGGACGAAGACGGGGTCGTGGTCCTCCTCTCCACGGGCGAATTCCGGTTGCTTATGGCGCTGCTGGAGCGCCCCGGGATGGTGCTCTCTCGTGACCAGCTGCTCGACCTGACCCAAGGCCGGCGATCCGTGCCGTTCGAGCGGGCGATCGACAATCAGGTCAGCCGCCTACGGAAGAAGATTGAGCGCGACTCGAAGAATCCGAAGCTCATCGTGACCGTTTGGGGCGGCGGCTACCGCTTCGCTGGCGAGGTGGAAGACGGATGAGGCTGGTGCCGCGGAGCCTTGCCGGCCAGCTTACGCTGCTCCTCTTGCTGACTCTCGCCGTGGCGCAATGCGTTGCCGTGGCACTCTTTGCCTGGGAACGCGTCGAGGCCGTGCGCCATGCGCACCGCGACAATGTCGTCGCCCGTACGGCAAGCGTGACGCAACTGCTCGCGGAGACACCGCCCGTCCTGCACGGCACGGTAGTCGCGGCCGCCAGCACCGATCGCGCGCGGTTTTCGCTGACCGGGGAGCCGGTCGTCCGTGATGTGGGCACCGGCGAAGCCGCAGTCGCCATTACCCGCCAGCTGGCCTCCGCGCTCCCAGTCGGTCACGGGCGCGTCAGGGTGGGGCCGATGTGGGCCCGGTCTGTGGACGATGACTGGGACGATGATCGTCATGATGACCATTTCGACGACGATGACGACGACGATCTGTTCCATGGTCAAGACCATGACGACGGGCACGCATCCTGGCGGATCTGGTGGTTCGCGGCGTCGGTGGCGCTGCCTGACGGGCGGTGGCTCAACGTCGTCGTGGAGCCACCGCCGGGTGCGCCCTGGGGACCGACCTTTCTGCTTTCGTTCCTCCTCTCGGCCATCGGCACCGCCAGCGTCGCGGTCTTCATGGGGCGCCGGATCGCACGGCCCATGCGGAGGCTGGCGGCGGCGGCGAGCCGCCTCGGACGGGGCGAGGACGTGGAGCCCCTGGCTGAGATTGGCCCTTCGGACGTCCGGGCGACGGTCCGGGCCTTCAACCAGATGGGCGAGCGGCTTGACCGGTACGTCCGCGACCGGATGGCCATGCTGGCGGCGGTCTCGCATGACCTCCGGACACCGATCACGAGCCTGCGTCTGCACGCGGAATTGGTCGACGATGCGGACACGCGCCGAAAAATGATCGACGCACTCGACGAGATGCAGCGGATGACGGAGGACGTGCTGGCGTTCGTCCGGGCGGACCTGCGGCGGGAGGGGACGGAGCGGGTCGACCTGACAGCGCTGGCCGAGAGTGTGATCGCCGACTTGACGGACCTCGGCCATGCGTTGTCGGTCGAGGTGTCGGAGCGGATCGTGGTAGCCGGCCGGCCTACATCACTCCGCCGTGCCCTCAGAAACCTGCTGGAGAATGCGGCCACTTACGGCGGCCTCGCCACCGCGCGGACCATTCGCGCGAAGGACGGGAGCGCTCTGGTCATCATCGAGGACACGGGGCGGGGCATCCCGGAGGAAGAGCAGGAACGCGTGTTCGAGCCCTTTGTCCGGCTGGAGGAGTCACGGAGCCGCGACACTGGAGGTACCGGGCTGGGCCTTGCCATCGCACGGAGCATCGTCCGCGCCCACGGCGGTGACATCCGGCTAGAGAACCGCGAGGAAGGTGGACTTCGGGTAACGGTCCAGCTCCCCGGAACCAGTCGAAGCTGACCTGTATACCCAGGTTGCGGCACTTCCCATCTCGGAAGGGTTCGGCCCGCTCGTCCGCTGTTGACCATCGCCTCAGATCCGGACCGTGGCGATGCGGTGAAGACCGTGCGCTGTTCTGCGAGACTCACGGAATTGAATCCGGCTTCGTACCAGGCACCAGTCATCTACTGCAGCTTGAAGAGCCGGAGCAATGCTTCACCCTGTTTGATGATTGCCTTGCCGCGAACGGAATTGTCGACTGAAACCGTGGCTTGATGTTTCCGGTTCGGAGAGATGCGGACGAAGTTCGATCAGGTTATGACAGAGGAGAAAATGATCAGGATTCCCCGCATTTGTGACCTGACCCGGAGGCGCGTGGTTGTGCGCTACCGCAAAGTCGTCGTCGACGCCAGGTGCCGGCTCGGGCGACATGCCGCCGGTCACAACGATCCTTGCGGGATATCACCACCGGAGATACTGCTGAGGTTTTCCCCTGACACCGTTGCTATGGCGCGACCCGATCAACGGTATTCTGGCTCCGGGCTGATCAACCTTGATGGACTCCCACCCCCAGTCTCTTGTTCGGAGTTGGCCTGATTCATCAAGAGGCAACACCACCCTGGGTTGAAGAGACCGTCAGTTCGAAAGTCGGCCTCGCAGGCGCGTAACGAGGAAATGCCGCGATTTCGCCGCAGCGGGGCTCCCCAATCCTGCCCTCGGACGTCAGCTAAACGCGGCAGGATGCACCCTTTGGGATGGGCCGCGAGGGAAGCCGCAACTGCTGTCAGGCCGCTGTGATCGCAGCTACACTGCTGCGTTCGACATCTCGATGTACCGGGCAGATGCCGCGGACCTCGATTTCCGGACACGGCTCTCCAAAAGGTGATGTCAATATCATTAGGAGCTCAGGCAAATTGCTTGATTGGACGATGAGGGCATGGTGGATAGTCATTGGTCGAGGTCAGTAGGCAGCCGTCGATGAGGGCCAGGCTATTGGCGCTTCTCGTGTCAATCGTTTCCGTTCAAACTCTCTGCTCCTCGTCACTGATTGCCGGCGCTGAGGGGACTTACCTGAATCTGGACAATGCACACCTGGGTGTGTGGAACGTTGGCTACGAGAAGCGCGCGGGCGACGCCTGGCGGGTAACCGGGAACTTTGGTACGGCCTTCGCGATCGGCCCCGATCTGTTCCTGACCAATGCCCACGTAATTCGCTCGGCAACTCGTCTCGGTGCCAAGCTCGGCCAGATCAAGCTCTATCAGACGAAAGGAGGTACCGGCCCGATCCTTGAAATCGATCAGATGCTCGGCATGACGGAAGTGCATGATCTAGCTTATTTTCGAACAAAAACGCGGATCGGACATTATTTCCCGCTGTCCGGTGGCGTGTCGGATGAGCAACTGGAACCCCTGACGGCTGTTGGCTATCCCGGTGATTCGTTCAGGCGAATGAAGAGTATTGCTAGGGCCTCCTTCCAGGAGTCACCTTTCTACGATTTTTCCGTGGCGCTGGACCTCCCGGTGAATCTGGAAGGACTTCAAGGGGCCAGCGGCGGCCCCGTCCTGAGCGCTGGCGGTAGACTGGTGGGAGTGATGAAACAGGGCAGCAAGAACATTGCCCATTGCATCCGGCTGGAGAAAGTTGTCGAGTTTGTTGAACTTGGACGCGAGGGTGTCGACTGCAGCTCGGCAACTCTGGGCGATTGTCTTGCAGGTGCGGCGAAAAGGCTGGCCGATGCCGCACGCAGCGGACACCCTCTTGCCCAGTACCGGTTATGGCATGCGTTCGACCGAAAACTCATCTACGGCAGCCAGAAGACGTTTATGCGCCTGCTGAGGCAGTCTGCCGAGAGCGGTTATGCGCCGGCCCAATACTCCATCGGGTGGCGCTATCTCGACGGAAACGGCGTCTCCGAGAGCAGCCAGCTGGGTGAAGCCTGGATCGAGCGGTCTGCCAGAGGCGGTTTCGCCGCCGCGCAATTCACGTTGGCGGACAGGTACCGAATGCGCAATGAAATGGGCTCGGCAAGATGGTGGCTGGAACAGGCTGTTGCGCAGGGCTATCGACCGGCGCAGGAACTTCTGGACGCGCTGGCGGCTGATGCCGATAACTAGGAACTGATCGGTTCGCGCGCCGTGCGAGCGGCCTGAACGCATGCCTCGGTCGTCCAATCCGGCTGCGACCAGCTCGCTGACACCAAGGCGAGTCCGTCCCAATGGTCTCACCTCAGCTCGGTTTGATCCCCCGGGGAGGAGGTGGAATGTCGGGTTCCCTCATCGTGCCCGGCATGAACTGTTGAGAGCGATTGCGCGGCCCTGCCGGCGAAGGGCCTCAGCGTGGATTGCCGTGTGGACATTCAGCCGGAAGCGCTACCGGGCCATTCCGTGATGCCGCGAAACCCGGTCCTTGCTGTCAGTATCCCGGGGGCGGTCTGAAGCGGTAGTAGCCCTCTTCGATCAACGCCGCCATGTGCAGGCAGGTCAGATCATCGTACTGACGCCCGACGATCTGGATGCCGACGGGCAGGCCCTCCGCCAGCCCGATCGGCGCGACGGTTGAGGGCAGGTAGTACCCGCAGGGATAACCTGCCCAGAAGAGCTGATCGACCACGGGCTGTACTCGGCCGTTCACGGTAATTTCTCGCTCATGTCGCTCGCCGGCTTGGTCGTGCGGGAATGCCGGCGAAGACGCGGCAGGGCAGAGCAGGAGGTCGTAGGTCTCGAACCACGCTTCCCAGCCGGCCATGAGCTCGTATCGGCGCTCGTTCCACCTGAGCCAGTCCCGATGCAGCATGGTCTGGCTTTCCAGCATGCGCCGACGATAGGGGAAGGTGTCCGCCGGGAGGCCGGCGAGGTCTTCGCCGGCCTGCGCGATCATCTCGTCGCTCAGCCGCTTGGAGGTCGCGGCGCGCAGCAGCATCGTGTAGACCTCCATGGCCGTCCCTGTTGGGAAGTCGGGCTTCGCCCCCACTTCCACCGTGACGCCCTCAACTTCCAGCCAGCGGGCAAGCGCGGCGATGGCGTTCTGGTAGGACCGCGCCACCTCCGCCTGCGGATCGCTCAGCAGGATGCCGACGCGGTAGCCGCGGAGGTCCTTTTGCCGTGGCCCGGGCAGGTCCAGCCGCCATCCGCGTTCTGCAGGGCCGTCCGCGCCCGCCAGAATCCCTACGGCAAGCCGAAGATCTTCTGCCGATCGAGCCAGCGGGCCCACCACAGCGATATCGGTGGGGGCGAGGTCCCCCGGCAGCGCCTGACCACGGCCCGAGATAATCCCCCAGGTCGGCTTGTGCCCGAAGACTCCGCAATAGTGCGCCGGGTTGCGGATCGAGGCGCCGATGTCCGAACCGGCATCGAGTCCCGTCAGGCCTGCGGCCAGCGCTGCAGCCGATCCACCGGAGGAGCCGCCGGGCGTGCGCGTCGGATCCCACGGATTGTTGCAGGTGCCGTAAATGTCATTGAAGCTCTGCCAGTCCGCCAGCATGAACGGCACGTTCGTCTTGCCGAAGAGCACGGCGCCGGCGCCACGGTACTTTGCAACGAGCACCGAGTCGGTCGCTGCGATGTTTCCGCTGTACTCGCGGACGCCCCACGTTGTGGGAGAACCCGTCAGATCGAAGCTCTCCTTCACGGTTACCGGCAGGCCCTCGAGGAGGCCCGTCTCTTCACCTGCAGCGCGACGACGGTCCGAGGCGTCCGCTTCGGCACGCGCCCGGTGGGTGTCCTGCCAGATGATGGCGTTGAGCGCCGGATTGTGCCGCTCCACTCGGTCGAGAAGGTGATCGAGCAATTCCCTCGCACCGACCTCCCGCGCCTGGAGCAGCGATATCAGCTCGGTAGCCGACTTGTAATGGAGTTCGGACATTCAGTGCTCCCAGGACGCTGAAGGCTGCCTCGCGGCTGGTGCGATCGGCCCGTCAATCCTGTCATCGATCCTGGCGGAGGTCATCAAGGTGAGCGCGAGTGCCCGGAGCGGGGTGGTTTCGGGGACAGTGCTCTCTTTCCCGACGTGGGCTGCTTCGCGACCCCCGGCAAGCGCCGCCCGATCAGCGGTCAAGCCGATACCTGACGCCCAACATCAGCGACCATTGACGAATACCGCTGACGCTCGCGGTGCTGGTGAGGCCGGGTACCTTGTGGAACGCATATGCATCCTCATCCTCGATGTCGCCGATGACGCTGTACGACAGCTTCAGATCCAAAAGAAACTTCGGGCCAATCGCCAGGTCCGCGCCGACATAGAGATGTCCTGACGGTACGACGTCGGATACGGCGACGTCTTGCCGTCCGTCATACTGCCCTGGATCATCGCAAGCGACATCCACCTTGCAGCGGTACATGCTCTCGTAGTACAGCCCGGCAAGTTCCACGAAGGAGATGCCCAGCCCGGCGCCGACGTACGGCGTGACCGGGCTCTCCTTGATCCGAACGTCGCGGTAGGCGTTGAGCGACACGGTGCGTGTCGTGAGATCATCGACCGAGCCCGTGGAGCTCGACTCGTAGTCGCTGTCTGCGGCAGGCATCAGCCGAGAGCCGTCCAGGTACGTGATACCGGTAAATGCTTGGCCGACCCCGTTCCGCCGCTGTGTGAGCGCCGCCTCCAGCCGCCAAGGTCCGAGGTGCCGGCCAATGGCAATTTCTACCGCCGTGCCGCGATCCGCCCGGAGGTCGTAGAACCACCGGTAGCCCGTGGGCGCTCCTCCTGTCAGGTGCCCGCAGTCGTCGTCCGGGTAGCACGTCGTGTCGCGGTTCCAACCTGACTGCTCCATTCCGGCAGTTCGGGTCACGCCCGCCCCGGTTTCCAGGTACCAGCCCGAAGTCTGGTGTTCACCGGCCATGGACCAATCCGCTGCTGCCAGGAAGCCAATCCCCAGTCCCAGGGTGGCCAGCATCACCCGTGCAGTCGATGACAATGATCGCATTCCGTTCCTCACAGTAGGTTCCGGCGCCCGCACCCGACCCTTGTATGAGACAGATGGCCCGAAGGGCAAGAAGTTATCAACAGTGGTTGGGGGCGCGGCTTCTGTGGAAAACCCGTGGCTGAAGTGCCGACGTCACTCTCGTAGATTTTGTGCAATTCCGCGCCCCTGCGCCGTTGGC
>JAJDYI010000016.1 GCA_022825235.1 Alphaproteobacteria bacterium
CAACGGCGCAGGGGCGCGGAATTGCACAAAATCTACGAACAGAACACCGGCACGTCAGCGGCGAGTTTTCCACAGAAACCGCGCCCCCAGCCACTGTTGATAACTTCTTGCCCTTCGGGCTATCTGCCCCATACAAGAGACTTGCGAATTGAACGCTCCGGCGGGCCCGGCGACCGCGCGACGCCCGGAAAGTGCTATCGGTCCGCAGCTCCCGGCGCATCGACCGCGCCGGCAATCGTGGCCAGGACTCGATCGAGCCACGGGGCCGCCCCGGCAACACCGGAGATGTCCGAGACGAATTCCTGGCCCCGCGCGACCGCATTGAGCGAGTGGTCGGGACCCCACCGTTCGGCATTCGCGTGATAGGTCAGTCCGGCGCGGCGCAGCCAGGGCGGGACCGACCACCGACTCACTGGTCCGCCTGCCATCGAGAGCCGGAGCGTCCGGCCGGCGACGACGGCAGTCGCGCCTGGCCCGACATAAATGGTGTTGTTCGGCGGCCAGTCGCCGATCGTGTGGGGATGCTGCTGCGAGAACCTCCGGAGACGATCGTCGGGACCGGGTCGGGACCCCGCCGCGATCACCTCTTCGACCCTCAGATACCCGAAAATACGGTGGTGCCGGTCGGTCCCGTCGCGGTTGCCGAACAGCCCGAAAAACAGGAACACATCGCCGACTCCGACCCCGTTGTTGGCGAGATGCGACTGTGCGGAACCGGCCTGACCAAAGGCGCATCGGCCACCTTCGAACATCGGATCATGGTGGCAGAAACTCGATCCGTTCAGCCGTCCCCTCGTGGCCAGCGCCACGAGGTCGCCGAGCCCCAGATCTCCGTAGGTCGTCCGGGACGGGCGATGCCGCGTCGGGATGGGAATACTGACCGGCCGGCCGTCGACGACCGGCGACACCCCGCGCCCTCCCTGCGGGCTGCTGTCGAAACCCTTTCGGCTGAAGACAACTTTCATGTTGACCAGATCTCGGCGCCATGACCCGTTCCGGCGACCGGCGGCAGACTATCAAACGGCCTTCTGCTTTCCGGCAGCGGCCTGCCCGGAACTCATCCAGCAGCGGCGCTGCCGGCGAGCGCCCCGGGCGACGCCAGCCGGCGCCGGAGCCAGCCCGTTCGAATTACCCGGAAAGCACCCGGGGAAGCCAGAGCGTGAGGACGGGAAAGGCGAGGATCACGCCTACGCGCAGCAGCTCAGCGCAGAAAAACGGGACGACACCCTTGAAGGTCTCGCGCATAGGGGTGTCGCGGGCGAGCGCCGAGATGACGAAGGCGTTCATGCCCACCGGCGGTGTGATCAGGCCAAGTTCCACCACGATGAGCGCGAGAATGCCGAACCAGATCTTCAGATGTTCGGTCGACATGGCAAAGCCGGCACCGTCCGCGACCATGTAGGGGCCGCCATTGAGGTCCACCAGCACTGGCCAGAAGAACGGGATGACGAGCAGGATCATGGACAGGCTATCCATCAGGCAGCCGAGGAAGATCAGTGCCAGAAGGAGCAGGAGCAGTACCGCCATCGGTGCCATGCCCGTCGCGAGAACCCACTCGGCAGTCGCCTGCGGCAAGCCGATCCGGGACATGTAGATCTTCATCTGTTCAGCACCGAGAAGGATCAGGTAGATCATCCCGGTCGTGCCGGCAGTTTCGCGGAGTGCCGCCATCATCTCGGCGAACCGGATCTCCCGCCTCCAGGCACCGTAAAGCCACACCAGAGCAACACCGACGGCCGCAGCCGGTGTCGGGTTGTAGAAGCCCGCGTAAATGCCGCCCAGGACGATCCCGAAGATGACGAGGACGGGAATCACGCCGACGGTCGCAGCACGAAACTCCGTGGCGTCGACTCCCTCCTGACGGGGGCCAGCGTCGGGGCGGATCGTGACGTACAGGGCGATGGTCAGCAGGAACAGTACCACTGCCAGCAGACCCGGCAGCAACGCGGCCGCGAACATGGTGACGATATTCGCCTCGACGATGATCGCATAGACGATGAGAACAACCGAGGGCGGAATCAGGATGCCGAGCACGCCGCCCGCGGCGAGCGATCCGGTCGCCAGCGCACCCGAGTAGCGGTAGCGCTCGAGCTCGGGCAGGGCGACGCGGCCCATGGTGGAGGCGGTGGCTAGGGATGAGCCGCAGACTGCGCCGAAGCCCGCGCAGCCCGCAATCGCCGCCATTGCGGCGCCGCCCCGGAGCCGTCCCAGCCAGGCATTGGCCGCGCGGAAGAGCGCCGTGGAGAGCTCGGCCTTGCCGGCCAGGGCGCCCATCAAGATGAACATCGGCACGACCGAAAGGTCGTAGATCGAGAATTGGCCGTAGGCGAGCGTCTTGAGCTGGTTCAGGACCAGCGCCGGCCCATCCACGATCGCGATGCCGACACCGCCCACCAAGATCATCGCATACGCAATCGGCATGCGAATGGCGATCAGCGCGACGAGGACGGCAAGGGAGCCGACGCCGAGGAGGATCGGATCCGTCACCCTACGGTCGTCCGGCGATGCCGCGCGAGTTCTCACCCAACGTGATCGCCGCTGCAGTTGCCAGCAGCGCGAGCGAGATCAGGATCGGCACGAAAGCGACCCAGATCGGGAATTCCACGATCGCCGTGATGTAGTTGTACTCCTTCTGGTCGAGCAGGCCGCCGTACATCCGCCAGACCAGAAGGAGACTGAAGAGGAACGCAACGACGGACGCCAGCAGCTTGAACATCGCCAGCATCCGCCGGCCCGCACCGGCGGTGAAGATGTCCGCTGTCACGTTGGCGCCCGTCAGCTCGCAATAGGGCAGGAACGCAAAGGCAGCGACAGCGACGCCGATCTGCGTCAGTTCGAAGTCGCCGGGGAAAGGCGCCCAGACCACGCCCCCGATCACTGAAGCGACGTTCATCGCGACCACTGCCAGCAGCGTGAGGCCGCCAAGCAGTGCCCAAGCATCGATGACGGTGGCCGCCGCCCCGGCAAGCCCCGAGCGGCCCCTGCGCGCAGCGAGGGCCATTACCTGGCCGTGGCGTTGGCCGCGATCAGCGCGCGGGCTCGCTGCACCAGCGCGGTCCCGGGGATGTCTCTGGACGAGACCTCCTCGATCCAGCGGTCCACGACCGGGGCGAGGGCATCGCGGAACGCCCGCGTCTCCTCCTCTCCCAGCGTGATGTGCACGTTTCCTGCATCGACCGCGAGCTCGATTCCGACATCATCGGTAGCACGCCAGATGTTGCCGACCTCACGCCACCAGTTGCGGTCGGAGGCGTCGCGGAAGGCCTGCTGGATGACTTCCGGGAGATCGTCCCATCGCCGCTTGTTCATCGATACCTGGAAAACTGATGTGCCAAACCGTTCCTTCCCGAAGCCTTCGATCTGGTATCGGGTCTGCTCCTCGATCTTGAGCGGCTGAATGATCTCCCAGGGAATAAACGCGCCGTCGACGACGCCTTTCTGCAGGGCCGGCGGCAGGTCGGGCACCGGCATTGCCACCGGGATCGCGCCAAGCGCCGTGATTGACCAGGCCCCGGTGCGGGACGGGATGCGAAGCTTGACGCCGATGAGGTCAGCGGGCCGGCGAACCTCCTGGTCCCGCATGTGGATGCCCATGCCGGCATGTACGTGCAGGAACATGACCTCCAGGCCCTTGTACTCCGGTGCAAGATCGCCCTCAAACATGTCGTAGAGCGCAAGATTCGCGGCGGCGGGATCGTTCCTGAAGACGGTCGGCAACTCGAAGACCTCGGTCCGGGGGAACGCACCCGGCGTATAGCCGTTCACGGTCCAGACCAGATCCACGACCCCGTCGCGCGCCTGCTGGACCAGTTCGGGCGGGCGACCGCCGAGCGTCATCGCAGGAAAGATCTCGATCTTCACGCGGCCGCCGGAATTCCCCTCCACGGCCCGCGCCCAAGGCTCCAGCATCTGTGTCTGGGCCGGCGCTTTCGCACCAAGGAAATGATGGAGCTTGAACGTGTAATCCTGCGCCTGGGTGGCCGGGGCCTCGGCCATGGCGATGCCTGCCGCGAGGACCATCTTCCAGAGTGCTCCGAGCTTCATGGGATCCTCGCGAGGCCTGCGGCTGGGGCAATGATCTTATGAAAAGTTCGGGGGCAGGTGCCGGAGTGCACCAGCTTCGCTGCGCCTGGGCCGGGGGAGTCCGCGGCAGGCTTCAGGCGAAGGCGGTGGCGGACGGTCGGGGCGGCGACAGTCGCCCCGACCACGTGACAGGGCCGATTGCGAATGGCCGCGCGGTGAATCCCGCGACGCACCACCCGGCGAACGCGGCACGCGCCGGCTCGCCGCCGATCTGCGCCGGGCGCCCACTGACCAGCGAACAGAGGGCGGAACATGCGGGCGAACGGCTCATTCCCCGCACCGTTCCGACTGGTCCGATCAGGGCTCCCGATGGTCGATCACCCGGCTGGCCTTGGCACTGAACCGTCCGAACGTCCCCGGCGGCACGACCTCGAGAACCGGTTTGAGGCCGAGTCGCTGATGGAGGCTGCCGGCGAGGTCGGGCTGGAGCCCATCGTCGTGATGCTCGTAGCGTACCTTCAGTGTCTCGCTCGTACCACGTTCCCGGCCGATCTCGATCCTCCATTCCGCGCCGGACCGCAGTCTCGCCACCAGCACGTCCTCGACCGCGCTCGGGTAGACGAGCGCGCCGCGAACCTTGATCGCGTCATCGACTCGGCCGATGAGGGCAGTTGCCTGCGGCCAGCCCGACGCATCGCGCTCCCGGGGGAGCGAGACGGCCAAGTCGCGTGTGCGGTACCGAAGCAGCACCGAGCCTTCGCGATAGGGCGTGCTCAGCGTGATTTCGCCGATTTCGCCGGGCCCGGCCGGCTCGTCCGCGTCGGTACGCAGCAGTTCCACCACGAAATAGTCGGTGTTGAAATTGAGCCGCCCGCCGAACGGGTCGCCCGGAGGGGCGAACGCCAGAATGGGCCCGCCGGTTTCGGTCGCCCCGTACAGTTCCTGCCAGCGGAAGCCGGGACCAAAGGCTTCGCACACACTGCGTTTCAGCGATCCGCTCGAGCCCTCGCCACCGAGAAGTCCCATGCGGAGGCCGAGGCCGGTGAGGTCATCGCCCGTTTGCGCAGCCGTCTCAGCCAGGAGGCGCATGTAGGACGGCGTGGCCGAGATGAGGGTCACGGGCAGGTCGCGCAGCCACTCCATGACCTGAGCGGGTCCCGTCGGACCGCATGCCACGGTGCCGGCGCCGCCGGCATGCGCCAATTCGTCGAGCGACGACGCTCCGATCCAGAGGCCACCGCCGTGGGTATTGAGCAGTGCATCGGTGGTCCGAATCCCGATGCACGCCGCCACCCGGAGGTACTGATCGCGGACCGCATGCCAGTCACGCTCGGTGAAGCCCACCAGCAGGCGCGGGCCGGTCGTGCCGGAGGTTGCGCTCACGCGGTACATATCCGACAGCGGGCGTGCGCTCAGGGGCAAACGCCCGAAGCGCCCGAGGTCCGCCTTGCTGCAGCTGGGAAGCGCATGCAGATCGAGCGAAGCTGTGTTCCGGTGAAGTTCGGCGTAGAAGGGGATTTCCCGTCGGGCGCGCGCGATCGTCTCCCTGAGCGGTGCCCCGTGCCGGCCCACGTCGCCGATGGCGGGCGCGGCGGCTTCAGGCACGCCCGGGCCCCTCTTCCCGGCTGCGGCGAAGAAACGCGTCACGGTTGTCAAAGTAGTCCGCGGACTCGACCCCGTATCCCTCGTTCTTCATGCGGTGGTAATCCTTGCCGAGGGCAACCGCCCTCACCGCCTTGCTGTTCCCGGGTCGATGCCCCACGTCATGGCTCGGGACGGGCCCGTTGACCACGGTATTGACGAGGCGGCCCAGACCGTCGATCTCCACTTCCACCACATCGCCCGGCGCCATCGGACGTGAATGCCAGGGGGTCCCGGTCAGCACCACGTCACCTGGTAGCAGCGTGAGATGGCGGCTCAGGTCCGCCAGCAGGTAGTCGATGCCCCAGACCATTTCGCTTACGGGTGCTTCCTGGACAATCGAGCCGTTGAGGTAGGTGCGAAGCGTCGCGTGCCGCGGGTCCACCCCGCACACGATGCCCGGCCCGACCGGGCAGAAGCCGTCCATGCCCTTGACCCTCAACATGGAGCCGGCGTCGGTGTCGCGAAAATCATGCGCGCCGACGTCATTGGCCGGCGCGAAACCGGCGAGATGATCCCACACCTGCTCGCGGGCAGCGTTTTTCAGCGTCCGGCCCACGATCGTTGCGATTTCACCCTCGTAGTTGAGCCAATGGCAGTCGGCGGGCCGCACGAGATTCCCGCGATGCGCGTTAAGCGCGCTCACAGGCTTCGCGAAGTAGGTCGGGGTTTCGCCCTCGAGATCGCGGCCGAATTCAACGGCCCGCGACCGGAAATTCAAGTGCACGCAAAGGATCTTGCTGGGTTCGCACGGCGGCAAATGGACTGCTTCCGCTTCCTCGAGCCGGCGCCCGTCGGGCAGCACGAGCAGCTCACCGTCGAGCTGACACCACTGCGGCGCGCCGTCGACAAGAATGCGGCGATACTCCCGACGGGGGCCGTCGAGGACACTCATCGCCCGGCCCCGGCCGGCTCAAGGGCATCGCTTCCGGTAACGCCTGCGAGCGCCAACGGTGCGGCGTGTAACGACTCAGCCGCTCGGCCGGATACCCGCGTCCATCTGTTCAGGGCCATGCTCGCTCCCATCGGTCAACGCCCAGCGCGTCAGCGTTCGAGGTCGAAGACCATGTGGACCTGCCCCGTACCGATCGAGTTCTCATACGCCGAATAGCGCTCGCCGGCGGCTCCGCAGGCAGGGCCGCCGATGGCGCCGAGCAGCATCAGGTAGTGGGCGAAGCGTCCCTCCGGCGCAAGGCGACGATACTCGGGATAAAAGTCGCATACGGCAGCGTGATCGCCCCGTTCCCAGCACCCGAGCACGTGAAGGTCTGCGGCCCGCGCCTCCGGCGTGATGACGTGGCTCGGGTCGTAGTCCAGATGGTCGAACAGGCTTTGCAACGGCCAGAACCGGTGCGAGAGCCCGCCGCTGCCCAGCAGGGCGACCCGTCCCGGCGTGCGCTCGATGGCGGCGGCAATCACCGCCCCGAAGGCGAGATAGTCGTCGAGTTCCGCGGTCTGACACACGCCGACGGAAAGGATTTTCTCGTCGCGTCGCATGTGGTGGACGAGATTGATGGTGGGATAGTGGTGGGGCAACGTCGGCGTGGTGGCGTTGGTCATCCGGATGCGCCGCTCCCTGGCCACGCTCCGGATCGCTTCGGCGAGCGCCGGCGCCCCCGGGTAGTCGAAGGGAAGCTCGTGCATGACCCGGGGCAGTTCCTCGGAGGTGTAGACGCCTCGATGGTGACCCGCTCCAGCGACGACATGCTCCGTGGTGGTGAACCAGTGGGTATCGAAGATCACCCAGCAATCGACCGCCTTGGCCGCAAAGTGATCCCGAAGACGCCGGTAGCCCGCGATCAGAGTGGTGTCCTGGCCGCTGCGGCTCTGCTTCCTTCGAGCCTCCGGCGCCAGCATGACGGTCGGCACGTGGCCCACCACCGCAGCGCTCACGATCTCACCCACGCGGCAGCCCCTCAAAGCTGCGCCTCCGAATCACCGCGTTCTTGACGTCGCAGAAGAAATCGCAGCGCGAGCCCCCGCCCTCGCGACCGACGTCAGCGATGCCGGCCCCGACGAACTGAGCGGCGAGATCGCGAATGAAGAAGCAGTTGACCCGCACGGCGCCTGCGACCGGGTTGTCCACTGCGCGCTCGACCCTGGCCTGTTCGCACGCGTACACCATGGCGGCGAGACCGCACCGGGTGGCGTAGGCAGGCGCGAGCGCCGGGGCGGCGTCGAACACGCTCCAGGTCAGCAGCGGGCCGAACACCGCCTCCTGGAAGATCTCGTGGGTCGGTTTGACGTCGGCCAGCATCGTCGGCTCGCAACACAGTTC
This sequence comes from Alphaproteobacteria bacterium, assembly GCA_022825235.1. Taxonomy (GTDB): domain Bacteria; phylum Pseudomonadota; class Alphaproteobacteria; order TMED109; family TMED109; genus VXPW01. Next base: position 7,943 of record JAJDYI010000016.1, read on the forward strand.
GCCGAACGGGTGCGGCCCGCCCCTGAAGAGGGGCCAGGGCCCGTTCACGGTGACGCGCGCCACGTGGCCGCGGACACGCTCGCGCCGGCGAGATTGTAGCGGCCACGGAACACCGGTCGTGTGTCCGGACGCCCGCTGACGACCTAGCGGCGGCCGTCGTGCGACGGGACCGTCTGAACCGCCGGTGGACGGGCTCGCGAATTCCGTGTTCGTCGGCGCCCGGGTCATACCGGAATCGCTCCCAACGGATTCGCTCCGGGTCGTAACGCGCCGCTCCGCGCGGAGGTCGTCAGCACCGGCGTGCGGAGCCCGCGAACGACCTCGGCGGCGGCGTGTGCCCCCGGGGCCGGCGAAGCCGAGGTCTGGCCACGTCAGGCGGTGGTCCCGCTCACCAGCCCATCGCGCGGCTCCAGCGTCGTGGGTCGGCGGCGCCTTCGATCTCTCCGGTCACGAGGTCCTTGCGCACGGCGCACACTCCGCCCATCCAGTGCGTCCAGTTCGCCAGCCGCTCCACGCGGTGCCCGCGTGTGGCCAGCCTCTCGCACGTACCGTCGTCGATCCGCCCCTCGGCTGTCAGGAGCCCGGGATGCGCTATGTGGGGGGCGAAGGTGTCGGGGTGGCTGTGGGTGGCGATGCGGGGCGCTTCGACCGCATCCTGAATCTGCATGCCGAAGGCGAGGTGATTGAGGAGCGTTTGCAGGTTTGCCTGGATCTGGACGTCTCCGCCCGGGGTGCCGAACGGCATGATCCACCGCCCCGGAGACAGGACGAAGCAGGGGCTCGGGGTGAGACGGGGGCGTTTTCCCGGCGCCAGGCACGACGGGTGACCGCGAACCGCCCACGACTGGGCCCCCCGCGCCGACACCGCAAATCCCGTCCCAGGGACCACAGGCGTGTCCCAACTCGTGTCAGACGGGGTCGAACAGAGACCATTCCCCTCACCGTCGATGACGCAGACGATCGAAGTATCGGGCGGGGGCTGTAACGGCGCTTCGCCCTTGCCGAACGCCGGAACGAACGGTGCATGGCCCCGGATACTGCCCGGCGGCGGCATCCCGGGGGAAGCCTGGCGGGGATCGATCGCCTTCTGCCGCCCGGCCGCGTACGCCTCGCCGATAAGCGTATCGAGAGGGACGTCCACGAAGTCCGGGTCGCCGAGATAGCCCTCGCGGTCCGCGAACGTCAGCTTGAGCGCCTCGGCAACCGTATGCAGGTAGGCATCGGAGCCGTACTCCAAGTCCGCGACGCCGGCCGCCAGCGCGATCGAAAGTGCTTCGAGCAGGAACGGGCCCTGACACCACGCGCCGCAGGTGTGGACCTCGATCTCTTCGCCGCGCAACCGGAAACGACGCGAGACGGTGGGGACCACCTGACAACGGAACGCCTCCAGGTCCTCGGCCGCGAGAAGACCGTCGTACGACCGCTGGTGCGCGAGGATCCGGCTGGCGATGTCGCCGCGGTAGAAGGCCCGGCGGATCGCCTCGAGACCGGCCTGGCGGTCACCGCCGGCCGCGCGTTCCTCGTCGCAGAGGAACTGAAGGACGCTGCCGAGATCGGCCTGCACCAGCTGGTCGCCGGATGCCGGGACCTCGCCGCCCGGCATCCAGATTGCGACGTTGTCCGGCCAGTGGCGCATGTCGTCGGCGTACCGGCGTACGTAGTCGAGCATGACCGGATGGCGGGCGAAGCCACCGGAAGCGTAGTGCACGGCGCGCGCCGCGACGTCCCGGAACGTCATGGTTCCCCAGCGCTCCAGCGCCTGAAGGCAGGCGTCAGGCGCGGCCGGCACCACGGTGCGGCGCACGCCCAGCGGGATGACGCCTTCGTGACGCTTGATGAACGCGTCGGGGTCGAGGGCGCGCGGCCAGCCCCCGACCCCGGCGATCGTGACCAATTCGCCGGTCTCGGCGAGGCGGATGATCATGGGTGCCACACCGGCCACGCTCACCTGTTCGCTGTAGACCACCTGGAGGGTCAGGATTGCGGCAACGCCCGCGTCGATGGCGTTGCCGCCTTGGTCGAGCGCCTCGAAGGCGGCCAGAGCCGCGAGCTCGTGCCCGGCGCTGACGACGTGATGATGGCCACGGGTTACGGCCACGACGGACATGGCGGCCTCCGGTTGGAGGTGGGAGATGCGGCGGATCCGCGCAGTGTAGCCGTCACCTGTTGCGGGCCCGAGTGCGGCGGGATGGTCCGGTCGCGGCACTCAGCGCGACGCCGGAACCGGGGGTCGGCCTCAATACCGGAGACGCGCATGGTCGCGCCGCCGCACGCCAACCGCCCGGCAGCCGCCATCAGTCGGATCGGTTGGTGCGAGGCCCCGCTGACCGGTTTTCCGTCTTCCCGCAGGATCCGCGGGACTTCACCAAGGACAGCCAGTCACCCGGGTCAACCCGGAAGGCAGGAAAGCGTTCGCTGTCCAGCGCACCGAGTCCGGTCCGCCCGTCGATGCAGCAGCCGTCGTCTCTGATCAGGACCGCGTCGGGAACACGTCCGCGACCATCGATGGCTCGGGAATCCGTTACCTGATCGGGCCAGGCGGACAAGTCCCGGCCTTGGCCGCATTAGCGCCCAGTAGCCTCGCACTGCGCTCCGACCCCTGCCGAAACTGCGAACGGGCTACCTGAGGAGCCACTGGTGGAATTGCTCGCTGAGGGATTCGCCGAAGTCAGCCCAGAAGGTGCTGCTGGCCTTCAGCCCCCTATCGATATGGGCGCTCGGCAGATTCTCCAGCACGGCCGGATCGACCATCTCCGCCGCGGATCGCCGGGTCGGTCCATAGGCGACGTCCTGCATGCCGGCCAGCGGTTCGGTGCCCGTGGCGAATTTCACGAATTCCAGTGCCTGCACCAGGTTCGGCGTACCCTTCACGACCGACCACACGTCGAGGTCGAACACGTTGCCGTTCCAGACGATGACGAACGGACGGCCGTACTCTTCGATGGCTCCGTAGATGCGGCCGTTTGCCGACTGCACCATCACAGCCTCGCCGTCGTTCAGGAGTTGTGGCGCCTGCGACCAGGAGTCGTACCAAACGACATCCTCGCGGATGGTGTCGAGTTTCGCGAACGCGCGCGCCTGTCCCTCGTCCGTCGCCAGCACCTCGTATACCCGCCCGTGCGGGACGCCGTCGGCCATCAAGGCCCATTCCAGATTGACCTGCGGGCGTCGTCTCAGGGCCCGGGGGCCCGGGTACGCCGCAGTGTCAAAGAAGTCCCCGATGGTGCTGGGCGCGCCGCCTCGTATCGTGTCGGTGTTGTAGGCATAGATGATGGCCCAGTAGATCACGCCGACGCCGCACTCGTTGGCGAATGCATCCTCGAAAAAGTCATCTTGGGCGGGTACACCATCGTTGCCCGGCGGCAGGATGTCGGTCGGGATGACTTCCAGCAGCCCCTCGGAGCAGGCCCGCTCCAGATCGATCATCTCGACGTCGACCACGTCCCAGTGAATGTTCCCAGTTTCGACCTGGGCCCTGATTTCGGCGATGCCGCCGGCGTAGTCGTCAAATAGCACGCGGGACCCGGTGGCTTCCTCGTAGGGGTGGATCATGTGCTCCTTCTGAGCGGCGCCGTACGCGCCGCCGAACGAAACAACCGTCAAGTCCCGCGCCAACGCCGGCGCGGCGCCGATCGCAAGCGCCGCCGCGAGGCCGGATAAGACCCTCAATCCTGACACGTTTCTTCCTCCCACTCGCACCCTCCGTTCAGTCTGCGGAAACGCCGCAGGATATATGGTCGCCGGTCATTGCCTGCGGGAGGCATTGCGATGCGTCACGCGCCCCGGGGGGCTCGCCTGTGCACGCGCAAACGAGGCTGACGTCAGGGTAGCGGCCGGAAGGATCAGGCAGCCCAGTTCAACCGGCTTTCGCATCTCCAATCCTGAGAAGCAGGTGCGCTGCGAGGCTGACCCGGGGGCCTGGACGCGTCGCCCGCTGCCCACCCGAACAAGCACACGGATTCCTGAATGCCCCTAGCCACAGCCACCATTACACCGTCCGATCGGCCACCGTCAGCGAGAGCTGGCCCGCTGCAGAGTGGCGGGTGTGGCCTCCTCTGCCGCCGGAAGCACCGGGGGCGGGAAGCCTTCAGAGGCCGAAATCCGCGTCCGAATCTGCGGACCGCGGGGCCACGCCCGACGTCTTCCCCTCGCCAAGCGGACCTGACGCGACACCTCTCAGCGGTTGGGCAGCACCGCGACGTCTCGGCACCGCAACAACCGCTCGTCCGCGGTGACCAGCGTCAGCCCGTGCACCGCAGCGGTGGCAACGATGAACCGATCCGCCGGGTCCTGATGCTCGACATCGACGGTGCGGCTGGCGAGTGCCACATCAACCGTGAGCGGAGCTTCTGCGATCGGGGCGATCGACATCGCCTTGCGCAGCCACCGGGCGGGATCGGGATCCAGCGCCACCCGACCGCGCTCGGCAAGGAGCAGCGCCTCCCACACGCTGATTGGTGAGAGCTGGAGTGCATTTTCCTGGGATTGAAGGGCGTGCATTGCCGTGCCGCCTAGTCGGTCCGGGTCCAGCAGGCTCCACAACCAGATGTGTGTGTCGAGCAGCAATCCCACCTACTTGAGAGCTTCCCATTCCGCGGGATCCGTGACAGGGGCGACGAGGTCGTCGCAAATCTCGCCCTGTTCCTTCATCGCGCCGAGCCAGTTCCCCGCCGGACTCGGCGGCGGCAAGATCTGGGCAACCGGTTTGCCGAACCGGGTCACGAGCAAGGGCTTGCGGGTCTTTCCCACCCGGTCAAGAACGGCCAGACAGGTGGCCTTGAATTTCGAAATCTGAATCTCTTCCACGGGATCAAACATACCATGGTCCGAATCCATGGTCTAATTGGCCCGTTCCGATCCAGCGCGGGCGGCGGTCCGCCGGGTCGGACTCTCCCAGCCAGCGTCGTCGAAGTCTGACTGCAGTCAGGCCGTTGCCACGAGCGCAAGCACGCTCGGCATGCCCTCGCCGCACCGTTCCCAGACGGCGTGATCGCTGACGCGCCACACCTCGCCCGTGTCCGTGCCAACCAGCACACCGCCCGGCACCCCCGGATCCACCGTCAGCCCGTGGAAGTTGGCGGCGCTCGGGGAATGTGCCTCGTCACACAGCGAACGCCACGACTCGCCGCCATCTTCGGAACGGAACAACATGGCCTGCGCACCGTTTTCCTCGCGACAGTTCGAGAATGCCGAGGGTGCGCTCGCAACGGTCAGTCCGTACGGTGCGCGATGATCGATGCACATCGGGCGGGAGTAACGCGGCGTGATGCCCTTCCACGCGTAGGTCCAGGAGCGTCCGCCATCGCCGGAGCGAAACACCCCGGCATTTCCCTCCACGCTCTCCGCGATCCCGTCCAGACGTCCATACCCGGTGGTCGCGTACAGCCGGTCCGGCTCCACCGGGTGCGCGAACAACATGTGCAGGTCCGGATTATCGCCGGGACGGGCCACAGACCAAGTCTCGCCCGCATCCTCGGACAGGGCGATGCCGCCCACCTCCACGCCGGCCAAGATGCGCGCACCGTCGACGACCAGGGCCCGCGCCCGCGCCGCGATCGGCGGATCCAGCGGAATGCACCATCCTCCGTCATCCGCCAATCGTGCGAGGCCCGCCACCTCCGTCCACGTAGCGCCACGATCTGCGCTTCGGAACAAACCCGTGGGCGCCGTCCCGGCGTAGAGCAAGCCGTCTCCGTTGGCACGGACCTGCCACACTTCCCTGCCTTCGAGACCCGATGGCCTCCACGTGACTCCGCGGTCGTCCGACACTTGCAAGCCGTCGTCCGTACCTGCGAACGTACGCCCGCCGATGCAGGCGAGTTCACGGACGGCGCGGCTCTGCAGGACCTGCTTCACCGCGCCCTCCGAGACGACAAAGACACCTTGGCTGGTTCCTGCACAGAGTTCCATGCTGCTTCGCTCCCCGGTCGATGCCCGGTCGGTCAACACCGACCCGTCGCGGACCTTGTTGGTCGACCCGGCAATGCCGGGCCCCATGATGCCGACACCGCGGCAAGACGAGGCAAGGCCGCCCGTGACGGCAGAGCTATTCTATTGCTCGTAGGCCCTGTCCGCGTCAAAGACTGCGTGAGTCTATGCGGCCATCGGTTCCGCCGAAATCACCGGGGCCGACGCACTGCCGGGCAGCACCTGGTCCGTGCGCTCGTAGTCGGCCTTGACCGGCTTGCCGGGTTCCTCGGTACCCGGCAGCCCGATGACCTCGCCCATCATGCACTCTGATGCGCCCTGGTCGGCACGCCAGGCTCGCCGTTATCCGGCATGATACCCGCCGCAGCGCCGGGGATCCTCACACGCGGCGGAACACCTCGGCCGCGGTGACCCCCATCGCCAATGCCAGCACCACGGCCAGCAACCCATACTCCGCCGGGCGCTCCTGGGCGAGGTCGAACAGGAACGACTCGAAACCCACACGTTCAACCAGCAAGCGGTTGATCCTGCGGTGGGCCAGGATCCCCTCCCGAAACAGGAGCGTCTCCACCCAGTACTCACCAGGCGGAGTCTCCGCCGGCAGCGTCACCGTCGCGCGAAACAGGCGGCCGCCGATGATCTTGACCGGCTCCTGTTCCACCGCGTAGAGCCCGCGCCGCGTGAAGTTCCGGATGAAACCCGCCCGGTGCGCGTCCGGAACGTCCGCGCGTACCTGGTACCGCACGTCGAGCTCCAGATCCTGGCGGAGATCGGCGGAGGCAATGGCGTCCAGGGGACGTGACGCCGCCACCGAATAGAACGACGGCACCGTGCCGACGCCCACACGATCGCCGTTCAGCCAGATCCCGCCGGTATTGATCTTCTGGCGCACGGCTATTTCCGTGGGCGGCCCAACCACCCTGACGACCACGTCACCCCGCCGGTCAAGGGCGCCAAAGAGCAGCAGCTCCGCCCCGGTGAACGCCGCATCGATGTGGATGCGGTGATTCGCGAGATCCACCAACATTGGCATCTGGGCGGGAGCGCTCCCGGCGAGGACGGCGCCCGAGGCGGCCACCGCCGCTAGAGCGAAGGCCCTGCGCCACTTCCTCACGGCAACCGCTCCACGAAGAACGGATCGTCGGGCGGCAGCACAAGGTTGACTCCCAGCATGATGACGACGAGCAGGACCAGGCCTGCCATCAGGAAGCGGATTTGCTCGCCCCGAAGCCGGACCATGAGCCGCGAGCCGACCTGCGCGCCGACGACGGCGCCGATCAGGAGCAGCAGCCCGAGGAGCAGGTCGACGTTCTGGTTGAAGGCCGCGTGCAGGAACGTGGCGATCGTCGTCACGACCGCGATCTGCAGCAGCGACGTTCCCACGACCACCTGCGTGGGCACCCCCAGCAGGTAGATCATGGCGGGAACCAGGATGAATCCACCGCCAACGCCCATGATGGTCGAGAGTACACCGACTACGAACCCGGTGAGCACCGGCGGGACGATGCTCATGTACCGACCGGACCGCCGGAACGGCACCCTTAGCGGAAGGCCGCGCAAGAGAGTCTGTCGGCTGGGGCGGTACCGGATGCCGAGACGGTGCCTGCGCAGCGCCCGCAAGCTCTCCAGACCCATCAGGACGCCCACGGTACCGAGCACCACGACGTAGATCAGCGAGATCGCGTCGTCGATCTGGCCGAGGCGGCTGAGGAGTCGGAAGATCGCCAAGCCCGTTACGGCGCCCAACGTGCCGCCGGCGAGGAGCACCAGCCCCATGCGGAGATCCACGTTGCCACGCCGGGCATGGGCGACCAGCCCGGACACCGATGAAGCCGCGATGTGACTTGCCTCTGAACCCACCGCCACCGTCGGCGGAATGCCGATCAGGATCAGGAGGGGGGTTGTGAGGAACCCTCCGCCCAGGCCGAACATCCCAGACAGAATGCCCGTGCCAAACCCGATCCCCAGCAGGAGCACGATGCTGACCGGCATGCCGGCGATCGGCAGGTAGATCTCCACGCGACGCTGCCTGCGCTGGTTCCCGGTGCAGCTCTACAGGAAGCCGACGATGCGCTTCACTTCGCTCACCACCGGTGCAGCGATCGCCGTCGCCCGTTCCGCGCCGGAGTCGAGGATCGCCTCCAGCTCCACCCGGTCGTCGAGGAGGTCCCGGGTCCGGTCCGCGAGCGGCGCGAGCGAGGCCACGGCGAGTTCCGAGAGATCGCTCTTGAATCGGCTGAACTCCGCGCCGGCGTACGAAGCCACGACAGCGGCAACCGGCTTGCCCGCCAAGGCGGCGAAGATCGTCAAGAGGTTCGCGGCCTCGGGCCGGTTCTCGATCAGCTCGCGGCCGAGTCCCCCGTCATCGTCCAGCGCTGATTCGTCCGGCAGGCGCTCCGGGTCGGTCCTTGCCCGGCGGATTTTCTTCGCGATCGTGTCCGCGTCATCGGTCAGCCCGATCCGGGACTGCTCGGAAGGGTCCGACTTGGACATCTTCGCACGACCATCGCGCAGGCTCATCACCCGGGTCGCCTCCCCATGGATCAGCGGCTCGATGACGGGGAAGAACTCGCGACCGTAGTCGTGGTTGAACTTCTGCGCGATATCGCGCGCGAGCTCCAGGTGCTGGCGCTGGTCGTCCCCGACCGGGACCCGGTCAGCCCGGTAGGCGAGGATGTCGGCAGCCATCAGGCATGGGTACACGTAAAGGCCGGCCGAGGCGTTCTCCCGGTGCTTCCCGGCCTTCTCCTTGAACTGGGTCATCCGGTTCAGCCAGCCCAGCCGCGCGACACAATTGAAGACCCAAGCCAACTCCGCGTGCTGCACGACCCGCGACTGGTTGAAGATGATGCTCCGCCGCGGATCGATGCCCGCCGCGATGAAGGTCGCCGCCACTTCCAGGATCTGTTCGCGAAGTGCCTCCGGGTCCTGGTGCACGGTGATCGCATGGAGATCGACCACGCAGTAGATGGTCTCGTACTCGTCCTGCAGCGAGACAAAGTTCCGAATGGCGCCCAGATAGTTGCCCAGGTGCAGGTTGCCGGTGGGCTGCACTCCCGAAAACACCCTAGGCATCAGGCATCTCGCGCAATTCCGAAGTGCGGCAACATAGCAAAGACTGGGCCGCGACCGGAGCCGGCGACAGGCGGGTGCCGTCGAAGACCGCGGCCGGTCATCGGGAGCGGGCTCGCCGGACGGCAACCGCCAGATCCCGGCGCCGCACCACGCCGAGCACGAGCGCCAGCCCGGCGAAGACGGCGACGCCGCCGACCACCAGCAACGCGAGCGTCACCGTCGCCGCAAACGGGACCAGCTCGGCGAGCCCGGCCCGCATCGGATCGGCCAGGTACGCAAGGGCGACGAGTGGAGCGGCGGCCAGCACGACCCGGAACCCCCTGCCGACGGACGCCCGGCTGACAGCGGCATAACCCCGCCGCACGACCAACACGGTGAGCAAACCCGCGTGCGCCCAGGCCGACACCGACTGCGCCAGTGCGATCCCGACATGCGCCAGCACCGGCATCAACAGCACGATGAAGACGACATTCACCAGCATCGCCACGGCGGCCATCTTCACCGGCGTCGACGTATCGAAGCGCGCGAAGAACGAGGCGACCAGCGCCTGCGTCAGTACCATTGCCGGCACCCCCCAGGCATAGGCCTTGAGTGCCGCTGCCGTCGCGGCCGTATCCTCCGAAGTGAACGACCCCCGCTCGAACAGCACTTCGATGGCAAGCTCGGCCACCGCCCAAAGGCCGACGGCAGCCGGCACCGAGAGGCCAAGAGCGATCGCGCTCGCCTGCTGTTGCTCGCGCCGGCCCGTGGCCGCACCGGACCCGTGCAGGCGCCGCGCGAGCGCAGGCAGCAGGGCTGTCCGAACGGCGATGCCCACCACCGCAATGGGCAGGTGGACGAGATGGTGCGCGTAGTTAAGCCAGGAGACCGCTCCCGGCACCACACTCGCGAACATCGTGCCGACCATGACGTTGAACTGGGTCACCCCCGAGCCGATCACTCCGGGGACCATCAGGCGGCCGAATTTCCGAAGGTCGGGCGTGAGCCGCGGCCGACCCGGCAGGATCGGCAGGCCGGCGCGCCAGCAATCAAGCGCGACCAGCGCCAGCTGCGCCACACCCCCGACCAGCACGCCCCAAGCGAGGGCGTGCGCCGGCGTCTCGAACCACCCGGCTGCAAACAACAGCGCGCCGATCAGCGCCAGGTTCAGAAGAAGCGGCGCCGCGGCTGCCGCGGCAAACCGGAAGACCGCATTGAGCACGGCGGCGAAGAACGCCGTCATCGTGATCAGGGCGAGATAGGGAAACGTGACCCGGGCCAGCGACAGCGCTGCCTGGAAGCGCTCGCCGGTCTCGGGAAACCCCGGGGCCAGCACCGCCACCACCGTCGGCATGAGCCATTCCGCCAGCAGGGTGAACGGGACCAGCACGACCAGCAGCACAGACGCGACGGCCGCGCCGAAGGCTCGGGCCGCATCGGGGCCCTCCCGCTCAAGCCGGGCGGCGAATACCGGCACGAATGCGGCCGAGAACGCGCCCTCGGCAAAGAGCGCCCGAAACAGGTTCGGGAGCCGAAGGGCGAGAAAGAACGCATCGGCGAGGGGACCGGCCCCGAGTGCAGCCGCGATCAGCAGGTCGCGAACGAGGCCCAGTGCACGGCTGGCAAGCGTCAATCCCCCGACCGTGGCGACAGGGGCGGCCATGTGCCGGCTGCCCGGCGTCGGCTCAGGCAGCCTTCGGGTCCGCGATGGCGTTCCCCGGCAGCGCGGACAGGACCCCGAGCAGGTGCTGCCGAACCCGCTCCAGCTCGGCCCCGTCGGTGATCTTGCCGCCAAATCCGTTCTGCACGTAAAACACGTCAATTGCCCGTTCGCCGTGGGTCGAAACCCTGGCACCAGACACCGACACCCCAAGCTCGAGCAGCGCCCCTGCGATGGCCAGCAGCAGCCCGGGCTGATCGCGCGCCTCGATCTCGATCACGGTGCGGCTGGCGCTTGCCTCGTTGTCGGTACGCACGAGCGGAGCGACCCGGAACACGTCGGTCCGGCTCCGGAACCTAGGCCGCACCTCCTGGAGGATGTGGTCGACGTCGGGTTCGTCGCGCACGAACTTCTCGATCGAGGCCAGCAGCGTCTTGATCCGCCGCGGGTCGTCGAAGGCGGCGCCGCTCTGCGCCTCGATCAGGAAGGTGTCCATCGCCATGCCGTCGCGGGACGTCATCACCTTCGCGTCGGCAACGCCTGCGTCGGCGAGCGTGATCGCGGCCACGATCCGCGCGAACTGGCCCCGGTGATCCGGCGCGTAGACCGTGATTTCCGCCGTGCGTCCGCCGGTGCGAACGTGCCAGTCGAGGGCCAGCGGGCGCCCTGCCTGGTCGGCCGCGCGAACCGCGCGGGCGATGCGCGCGAGCGTGTCCGAATCGTGCACGGCCCAGAAGTGCGCCCGGCAGCGCTGGACGAAGGCGTCGACATCCGCCGCCGGCCAGTCCGTCATCAGGGCGCGGAAGCCCTCCATGGTCTCGTCGATGCGCGCGTCGTGGGTGTCCTTCAGGCTCGCGCCCTGCATGACGGCGAGCGCCATGTCGAAGGCTTCCTCCAGCAAGTCGGCCTTCCACCGCGTCCAGACGCCCGGCCCGACCGCGGCGATGTCGCACGCCGTGAGCACGTAGAGGAGCCGAAGGCGCTCCGGCGACTGGATGCGGGCGACGATGTCGGCGACGGTCTGCGGATCCTGCACGTCGCGCTTGAATGCCATTCCCGACAGGTACAGGTGCTCGCGTACCAGCCACGCGACCGTCTCGGTCTCCTCGGTATCCAGCCCCAACCGGGGGCCCAGCTCACGCGCCACCTCGGCACCCAGAAGCGAATGGTCACCACCCCTCCCCTTCGCGATGTCGTGCAGGAACACGGCGAGGTACAGGACCCGCCGCGACTGCAAGTTGCGGGCGACGCGCGTGACGCGGGCCAGGTCGTCCGGGGCCTCGCCGCGCTCAATCGCCGACAGCATGCCGACGGCGCGAATCGTGTGCTCGTCGACCGTGTACACGTGGTACATGTCGTGCTGCGTCTGGGCGACGACCCGCCCGAAGTCCGGCACGAAGCGGCCAAGCACGCCCGTCTCCGCCATCTGCCTGAGCACCGGCTCCGGGTCGTTCCGCGATGCCAGCAGGTCGAGAAACACGCTCCCGGCGGCCACGTCGGCGCGCAGGTGATCAACGCTCCGCACCCGCGTCTGCAGTTCGCGACGCAGCGCCGGGTGCAGCAGCAGGCCGTGTTCGGCCGCGACCCGGAAGGTCTTCAGGATGTCGACCGGGGAGCGGTCGAAGACGGCGGGATCCGGCTGCACCATTTCGCCGTTCCGCACCTCGTATCCCTCGACCTTGCGGGCCGGTAGGCGCAGCCAGCCGAACATGGAACGGGCCCGGCGCTGCTCGCGCAGGTTCGACAGCACGGTTCCGGTGATCTCACCGACGCGTTTGGTCGTCAGGAAGTAGTGCTTCATGAACCGCTCGATGCGGTTGGCGCCGGGACGGTCCCGGTAGCCCATGCGCGCCGCCAGCGGCGGCTGCAGGTCGAACATCACGCGCTCTTCCGCCCGGCCGCTCTCGAAATGGAGGTGGCAGCGCACCGAGAGCAGGAACTGCAGCGCGCGCTCGAACGCAACCCGGTCCGCCTCGGAGAACAGTCCGCGCTCGACCGCGATGCGCATGTCGTCCCGGCCGTACAGGATCTGGACGATCCAGCGGAGCAGGTGCAGGTCCCGCAGGCCGCCCTTGCCTTCCTTCAGGTTGGGCTCGTTGACGTAGCGGGTGTCGCCCATGCGGATGTGGCGGCGATCCCGTTCCCGCACCTTGGCCTGCACGAACGCCGCACCTGACCGCCCGACGAACCTGGTCCGGAACTGTCGCTGGAACCGGCCGGCCGTGGCCTGGTTGCCGTACACGAACCGGTGGTCCAGCAGATTCGTGGCAATGGTCCAGTCCGACCGCGCCGCCCGGACGCACTCGTCGATGCTGCGCGCGGCGTGACCCACGGTGAAGTTGAGGTCCCACAGCACGTACAGGATGAACTGGATCAGCTCCTTGGTGGCCGGCCCCGGCTGCGAGCTCGTGAGGAACAGCACGTCAACGTCCGAATGCGGACAGACTTCCCGGCGCCCGTAACCACCCACCGCCAGCACCGCCATGTCGTCGACGACCGCGTCGTCGACCAGGCCGCCCCGCCGCGCGCCGTCCACCAGAAACGCCAGCACCTGATCAAGCAGGAACGCGTATTCGCGGACGGCGGGAAGCCCCTGCGCGCTCCGCTGGAACCGGGCCTGGATTTCGTCGCGGCCGGCCGCGACTGCGCCACGCAGCAGACCGGCCAGCGCCTGTCGCCAGGCTTCGGGACCGTCCGTCCGTTCCCGCAGCACCTCCGCCTCGGCGACCAGCGCGCGCCGCGCGATGATCCTCCTCGGCTCAACGATATCCATGACCGATCACCCCAGGCCCCCAACCGCGTGCCGCGCGGAGACCGAATCCCCCACGCGGGCCGTCAGTTACGCGGCGATGGGGCGGCGCTCGCTCCCGTGTCCGATACGGTCTTATACCCCTTCCGCCGCAGTTCCACGAGTCGGTACACGAGCTCCAGGGCGGCGCGCGGGGCCAGCGAATCGGGTTCGAGACCGTCCAGCAGGTCAGCGACCGGATCAGGTTCCGGCTCGCGCGGCGTCGGCAGCGACGAAAGCGCGGCGCCGCGCGACGGGACCCCGTCGGCCTCAAGGCGCGCGAGAATCTCCCTGGCGCGGCCCAGGACTTCACCGGGCAGGCCCGCCAGGCGACCGACATCGATCCCGTACGCGCGGGAACTCACGCCTTCGACCATGGCGTAAAGGAACACCACCTCGCCCTGCCATTCCCGCACGCGCAGGGTCCGGCACGCCAGACCCTCGAGGCGCTCGGCCAGCTGCGTCAGTTCGTGGTAGTGCGTCGCGAACAGCGCTCGGCACCGATTGCGCCGGTACAGGTACTCGACCGTGGCCCAGGCGATCGACAACCCGTCGAAGGTGGCGGTCCCGCGCCCCACCTCATCGAGGATCACGAACGACCGGGGACTGGCCTGATTGAGGATGGCCGCCGTTTCGACCATTTCGACCATGAAGGTGGACCGGCCGCGGGCCAGGTCGTCGGCCGCGCCCACGCGGCTGAACAGACGATCCACCACGCCCAGCTCCGCCGTCTCCGCCGGCACGAAACTCCCGGCCTGCGCCAGCACGACGATCAGCGCGTTCTGGCGAAGAAAGGTGCTCTTGCCCGCCATGTTCGGGCCCGTTACCAGCCAGATTCGCCCAGTCTCGTCCAGCTCGCAGTCATTCGTGACGAACGTGCCGTCAAGGGCGGCCTCCACGACCGGATGCCGGCCGCCGACCACATGAAATCGGGTATCCGGGTGCAGCGCGGGGCGCACGTAGTTCCGCTCCCGGGCGACCTCGGCGAACCCCTGCGCGACATCGATCGCCGCCAGCGCCCGGGCGATCCGCTGCACCGGCCCGCTCCGCGCCAGCACCTGTTCGGAGAGCTCGGCGAACACCTCCTCCTCGATGGACCGAACCCGGTCGCCGGCCAGCTCAATCCGCTCGGCCAGCGAAGCCAGCTCAGGGGTCATGAAGCGGGCCGCACCGGCCAGGGTCTGGCGGTGCTGGAACCGCCCGTCCGCGTCGCCCGCCCGGAGTTTCTCGGTCTGCCCGGACGGGACCTCGAGGAAGTAACCCAGGACCCGGTTGTGGCGGACCTTGAGCGCCTGCACCCCCGTGGCCGCACGCTCCTCCGCCTGCATGGCTGCGATCAGCCGTCGCGATTCGTCCCGCAGGGCGCGCTGCTCGTCGAGGTCGCTCCGATAGCCGGGCCGCACGAAGCCGCCCTCCCGCGCGAGGCGGGGCGCGTCGGGTTCGATGGCCAGGTCGACCCGCGCCGCCAGCTCCGCCTCGCCGTCAAGCGCCTCGGCCACGGCCTGGAGACTCGCGGGCAGCGGACGGTCGCTCGCGGTCAGCCGCGCCCGCACCGCGGCGGCGGCCGCCAGTCCGTCGGCAATGTGCCTGAGATCGCGGGGACCGCCGCGCCCGAACGCGATCCGCGCCAGCGCCCGGGCGCAGTCCGGGGCGCGCCGCAATTCCGCGCGCACCTGCGCGCGGACATCCTCCTCGGCGACCAGCCACTCGACCCGGTCGTGGCGGGCGCCAATCCGGGCACAATCGGTCAGCGGACGGGCAAGTTCCCCGGCCACACGTCGGGCGCCCGCTGCGGTCACCGTGCGATCGACAGCCGCCAGCAGCGAGCCGCCGACAGTGCCGGCGAGCGAGCGGGTCAGTTCGAGGTTGCGGTGCGTGGCGGCGTCGATCCCGAGATATCCGTCGGGCTCCACCCGTCTCGGCGGGAGGAAGGTGGGCAGGCTCTCCCGCTGGGTGAGCTCCGCATAGTCGAACACGGCGCCGAGCGCGGTCACCTCGGCCACGGTAAACGCGCCGAAGGCATCCAGCGCCAGCACCTGGTAGTGCTCCCGGACCCGGCGCTCCGCGGACTCGAACGCGAAGCGCGCCGCCGGCAGTTCCGTGACAACGGCGCCGTGCCCCTCGAGCACCGCTTCGAACCCGGGCTGGCGGGCAAGCGCATCGGACACGATGATCTCGCGGGTGCCGTCCCGCGCCAGGGCGGCTTCCAGCGCGTCCGGCGACACCGACTCGACTTCGACCTCGCCCGTCGAGATGTCGACGAACGCCACCGCAACCTCGGCCCCGACCCGCGCCAGGCCCGCAAGGAAACTGTTCTCGCGTGCCTCCAGCAGGTGCTCGTCAACGACGGTCCCCGGCGTCACCACCTGGACCACTTCGCGCCTGAGGACGGAGCGGTTCCCGCGGCGGCGGGCCTCTTCGGGACGTTCCACCTGCTCGCACACGGCGACCCGGAACCCCTTGCGGGTGAGCCGGGCCAGATAGGTCTCGCTCGCATGCACCGGGATGCCGCACATCGGGACGGGCTCGCCCTCGCTCACGCCGCGGCTGGTCAGGACGATGTCGAGCTCCGCGGCCGCCTTCTCCGCGTCCTCGAAGAACAGCTCGTAGAAGTCTCCCATCCGGAAGAACAGCAGGCAGTCGGGGTGTTGCTCCTTGACCGCGAAGTATTGCCGGAACATCGGCGTGCGGCCCTTCCCGCGGCCTTCGCGGGAGGGCGTCTCGGAAGCCGCCTCAAAAGCCGGAAGCGTCAGCTGGGTCACCCGAAAAACCTAGCACGCCACGGGCCGGTCGGGTGCCGCACCCGCGGCGCGGGGCAGGCTCGCTCCCGTCGCTGGCGGTCAGGGGGGACAGGGCGGCAACGGTCCGGTCCCCGCCCCCCGGATCGCCGGGAGAACGGTGCCCGGGTCACGGGATCAGGAGGGGTCCAGCAACGGCGCGTCGAGCTCCACGACGTTCGTGGCGGGGCCGACGATGAGGGGGTCCGGACCCTGTACGACGTCGTGGTTCTTGTCCGGGTAGGGAAGCGACGAGAGGAAGTGCTGCATGCAGGCGATCCGGGCCCGCTTCTTGTCGTCCGACTTCACGACCGTCCACGGTGCATCGGCGGTATCCGTGTAGAAGAACATCTCCTCCTTGGCGGTCGTGTAGGACGCCCACTTGTCCATCGAGGCGGTGTCGATCGGCGAGAGCTTCCACTGCTTGAGCGGATCCATCTTGCGCGACTCGAAACGCCGCCGCTGCTCGGCCTGCGTGATCGAGAACCAGTACTTGAAGTACCGGATGCCGCTGTTGACCAGCATGCGTTCGATCTGCGGGCACTGCCGCAGGAATTCGAGATACTCGCGCCCGGTGCAGAAGCCCATGACCCGCTCGACGCCGGCGCGGTTGTACCAGGAGCGGTCGAACAGGACGATCTCGCCGACCGTCGGCAGGTGCTGGATGTATCGCTGGAAGTACCACTCTCCGCGCTCACGATCGCTGGGCTTCTCCAGCGCGATGACCCGGGCCCCGCGCGGATTGAGATGCTCCATGAAGCGCTTGATCGTGCCCCCCTTCCCGGCAGCATCGCGCCCTTCGAACACCACCACGATCTTCTCGCCGGCTTCCTTGACCCAGTTCTGCACCTTCAGCAGTTCGACCTGCAGCTTCTGCTTTTGCTTCTCATAGGTCGAGGTCTCGAGCTTGCGCTTGTACGGATAGACGCCCTCCCGGAAGATCCGCGCTCGCGCGGTCGGATCCAGCCGCAACGCCGCCAGCTCGCGGTCGGGATCGGCTCCGGGCGGACTCGCGGGCTCCCGGGCCTCGGGGCCGCGCTGCTCCGCCACCGCCTCGCCGCGCGACTGCGCCACCGCGCCGGCGATTTCCGCCAGCGCGCGCTCCTGCGGGTCCGCCCTCTGGTGCTCTGCCGTCATGGCCGGCATCACCCCGCCACTGTTTCCGGAGATGAGTATAAATGAACGGGATCCGCGTCCCGGTCGGGCACCGGGCCGGACACCCGGGTCGCCTCGCCCGGCCGCTACCCGGACCGGGGACGCCGCTGTACGGTTCCGAGTTCCGACTGCCTTCCTGGAGATCCACATGCTGCTTGACGTCCGCACGTACACCTGCCGACCCGGCACCATCAAGAAACACCTCGAGCTCTACGAGCGGATGGGCAAGGCGCCGCAGACCCGGCATCTCGGAGCTCCGCTCGCCTACCTCGTCACCGAGACTCCCAACCCGAATCAGTATGTCCACATCTGGGTTTACGAGAACGCGGGCGACCGTGAAGCGAAGCGGGCAGCCATGTGGAAGGATCCCGACTGGCAGGCCTATGTCGGCGAGAGCGCGAAGCTCGGGGCGATGGTCGCGCAGGACAATCGCCTCATGACTCCGGTCACGTTCTTTCCCGAACCGAGCCGTGGCTGACGGCGCGCGGCTGGCAGTTTCGGCTGGCAGTCGGGGCACGGCATAGGCCGGGACGGTCGGCGAATGGCCGCGACGGGCCGACGTCCCGACGGCCGCCCGACCATGGTCGGGCGGTTACAGATCACCTGGGAGATCGCGGCGGGGACGCGCGCGGGCCGCGGACGCGGTCAGACTCTCGATTTCGGCTGGTTCAATTCCCCGTTCGGAGACATGCTCGTGCTGGGCGACGCCCGGGACATCGTTGGCCTCGCCTTCCGCGGCGACGGCCGGTGCGACGATGTCCTACGATCGATGCAGGACCACTGGCCGCAGGCGACGTTCCGCCCCCACCAGGGAGCCCTCTCGGCCCGCGTCGAAGCGCTGTGCCGGACGGGTGCCGCGCGCATCCGTCTGGCCGGAACCGAACGGCAGCTGCAGGTGTGGGCCGAGCTGCTCGCCATTCCGAAGGGTGAGACCCGGAGCTACCTGGATCTGGCCCGCAATCTTGGCACTCCGCGCGGCGCGCAGTGGGTCGGCCAGGCGAACGGAGCCAACCCGATCGCCTGGCTGGTTCCGTGTCACCGAGTGATCGGCAGCGACGGAGGGATCGCCGGCTACGCCTGGGGGACGGCGCTCAAACGAGCCATGCTGGAGTCGGAGGGAGTGCAACTGGCGTCCGGATGACGGCGCGCGCGCGTGGCAAGCCCCGGCGACACCGGGGGCGTCCGGTCACCGGTTCGCGCAGTCGGCACCCTGCCCCGTCCACGGTCTGGCTGTACGGCCGTCACGCCGTGCGGGCGGCCCTGCAGAATCCGAAACGCGACATCCGCCGGGTCCTGGTCGCCCGCGAAGCGGGGTCAGGCCTCGCCGAATCACTGGCCCGAATCCTGCGAAGGCGCGGGTCCGCGCGGTCCCCGGAGCAACGTGCGCGGGAAGATCTCGATCGATTGGTCGGGGCCGGCGCGGCCCACCAGGGCGTGGCGCTCGAGGCGGACCGACTGCCCGAGCCGGACCTCGAGCAGCTGTGTCAGGCAGCCGGACCCGGCACCGTCGCGGTCGGGCTCGACCGGGTCACCGATCCACAGAACATCGGCGCGATCCTGCGTTCGGCCGCCGCCTTCGATGTCGCGTTCCTCCTGATGCCCGACCGCCATGCGCCCGGCGAAACTGCCGCGCTGGCCAAGGCGGCGTCCGGCGCGCTGGAATCCGTTCCGGTGGTCCGCGCGCGCCGCTTCGCACACACCCTGGGCAGGCTCGGCGGCGCCGGGTTCGTTCGCCTCGGCCTCGAGCCCGGGGCCGGCGACTCGCTCGCGTCGGCCATGGCGCGCGTGGACGCCGGCTGCCCCATCGCCATCGTGCTCGGTGCCGAGGGAAGCGGGCTTCGACCCCGGACCCGGGCGAACTGCGACGCCCTCATCTCCATCCCCATGCGGAACGACCTGGGCAGCCTCAACGTGTCCGCTGCCGCAGCCGTCGCGCTGTACGAAGTACGGCGCGAAGGCGCGTAGTACCGACCCCGCCACGTCACGCTGCCCTATTTCCGGCAGTGCGGGCCCTCGGGACGCGTCGGATGACGTGGGCGGGGGTGGACGCGAGCAAGGCAGGGTGCATGCGGCTCCGGTGTGCCGGGAACACCCATGCCGCGCACGGCCATTTACAATGGACAGCGTCAGCGACGGCGACGATTCAGGGCCGCCGAGGTTCTGCTGGGCCGGTCGCGCGTGAGGCACTCGATGGCACGTGACCACGACAACGGGGCTGCAGAGGGCAGACCGTCCCGTTTCACGGTACGGCCGCTCCCGGGGGCGCTGGGAGCGGAAATCCGGGGCGTGGACCTCTCGGCGCCGCTGGCTCCGGCAACCGTGCTGGCGATCCGGGAAACCTGGCTGAAGTACCTGGTCGTCTTCTTTCGGAATCAGACGCTAGGCGCCAGGGAGCTCGCGGCGTTTGCGCGCCTGTTCGGCACGCCGATGCCCTATCCGATGGTGAAGGGCCTCCCGGATGAGCCCCACGTCATCGAAGTTCTCAAACGCGAGGACGAAACCGTCAATTTCGGCGGTCTCTGGCACACGGACACCGCCTATCTCGAACGTCCACCCATGGCGAGTCTCCTGTATGCGCTGGAGGTCCCGGAGACCGGCGGAGATACGCTGTTCGCCAACGGCTATCTCGCGTTCGACACGCTGTCCCCCGGCATGCAGGCGATGCTGGAGCCGTTGCGGGCGGTCAACCGCTCCGACGGAGCCGCGGTCTCGGCCACCCGTGCACCGCGCTCGGGAGCACTGCAGGAGACAACGTTTCAAGCAGTGCACCCGGTGGTGCGGACCCATCCCGAAACTGGCCGCAAGTCGCTCTACGTCAACGGCGCCCACTCGGTCCGCTTCGACGGCATGACAGAAGGCGAAAGCCAGCCGCTTCTGCAGTGGCTGTTTTCCCACCAGTCGCAGGCTGCCTTCACGGCCCGCTTCCAGTGGGCGATCGGTTCACTGGCGTTCTGGGACAACCGGGCGGCGCTGCACTATCCGCTGAACGACTATCACGGCCACCGGCGGCGCATGCTTCGCATCCAGATCGAGGGCGATCGGCCCTCCTGACGGATCTCGGCGAGAAGAAGCAATGCCGCAGGCCACCTTCACCTATGCTTGGCAACGGCCGGCGCTTCAGGCGTCACGTCCGAACGTCAAGGCGCCGGCGGGATGCGCACGCGCTGGCGGCTCCGCCAGGCCACCCCGTGGGCACGTGGCCACCATTCAGCAACCGCGATCCGGACATTGGCGGGTGGCCAGGGAGATCGGAACGCCATGACGCCCGAAACGGTACTTTCCCACCCGGCACGCGTGCTCAGCCAGCGCCAGCGGGAATCGTATTTCAGCGACGGCTACGTCGTCGTCGAGTCCCTGCTTGGGCCCGCTGAGCTGGCCGACATCCTGACGGTGGTGGATCACTTCCTTGCGCTGAGCAGGCGTGAAACCCGATCGGGGGAGGTCTTTGACCTTGCGCCGGGACATTCCGCCGATGCGCCCCGGTTGCGCCGCCTGCGCCGACCGCATCAGCATCACCCCCTGTTCTGGGAAATCGCCACCGGCGTACTGGCCGACGTGGCGGCGGATCTGGTCGGCCCGGACGTCGTGTTCCATCACTCAAAGCTCAACTTCAAGTGGAATGACGGTCATGACCAGGTGGACTGGCATCAGGACATCCAGTTCTACCCGCACACCAACTACAGCCCGTTGACGGTTGGCCTCCTGCTGCGCGACATGACCCTTGCCAACGGGGCGCTCGGCTTTGTCCCGGGCAGCCACGCCGGCGAGCTCTTCGACCAGTACGACAAGCAGGGCCACTGGAAGGGATGCCTGAATACACGCGACGTCGAAAGGCTTGACGTAACGAAGGCCGCCTACATCGAGGCTGGGGCGGGTGCCATTACCGTCCACAATTGCCGCACCGTGCACGGTTCACCCCCGAGCCGGAACGCCGATGGGCGGCCGTTGCTGTTGAACGCGTACGCGTCAGCCGACGCATTTCCGTACACGCCGCACCCGGAGCCCGCTCCGCACGTCGGGGAGGTCATTCGGGGCCAACCCGCCAAGTGGGCACATCACGACCCGCGCCCGTGCCCGATACCGCCAGACTGGTCGAGCGGCTACACGTCGATCTTCGCCGCCCAGGCTGGCGAGGATGATCCTGACGGGGAACGGGACCTGCGTTCCGCTTGACGCGCTCCACCTGAACGGCACCTGCCAACCGTCGGGTCGGCGGGCTGAACTTGCGTTCAAACGGTACCTGGGCGAACTCCGTGCCAGGGTCAGGCCGATCGACCGCTGCCGCGGGTGCGGGCGTGACAGCATCCCGCGTGGCTAACCTTGAACTCGGTTGAGCGGATTGCGGGAATTGCTACGCTGATCCGTCCCGGAGGGGTGGCCGAGTGGTCGAAGGCGCACGCTTGGAGTGCGTGTATGCGGGAAACCGTATCGAGGGTTCGAATCCCTCTCCCTCCGCCATAACCGTTCTTCAGATTTGTGGCAATAGTGCCGCGAGTCAGATCGCCAAGTCTTTGGTGTTGTAGTCGCGGATGACCCGCTCGACAGTCTCGCGGTTGTAGCGGAAGCGCTCTTCCAGCCCCGAGAAGGGCAGGTAACTGTAAGGCATCTCGTCGGGGAAGCGTTGCCGCCGCGCGTCGATCGCGACCTGAATCACGGCCGACCGTTCGAAGATGCGCTGCTCGTCATACACCTGGTCGGCGCCCATGTTGAGCTTGCCCCGCTGGCCGATCACCGACCGGCGGCGATGAAAGCCCATGGTGATCGAGATGCGGATGTCGGGTGAGCTGTTGGCGAAGGAGGCGTGCAGCATCTGACGGTTGACGGCCGTAACGTCGCCCGGACGGCAGATCAGCGGGACCGCATCGGGCAGCTTCTCGTCTCCGCCGTTCTCGGCAACGCGCCGCGGGATGTCGATCCGACCCTGCTTGTGGGTGCCTGGCACGACCCAGAGGCAGTTGGCGGGGGTGGTCGGGTAGAGCTGCACCTGGAAATTAAACCCGTGGATGCCCTCGTCCCACTCGGGCGAATCCCAGTGGGTGACGCCGTCCTGGTGCCAGGCGACGGAGCCGCCGACGCCGGCCTGCTTGACGAAGATGGCGTCGTTATAGGGGACGAAGTCTGGGCCGTTGATCGCCTCCGCCACCGCCAGCAGTTGCGGATGGCCATAGACCCGGAGCGCCGCCGGCATGGCCTCGCACATGCCGTACATCAGGAAGACCACGTGTTCGGGCGCATCGGCGTCCGCCCGGGGTTGAACCATCCGATGCGGATGGCGGCCGTTGAGCTTGTCGGTGCCGCCCCACAGGTCGGAGAGCGGCTTCACCATCGTGTAGGGCTCGCGCGCGTAATCCCGCCCGAGCGCCGGCCGGCCGTGCCTGTCCACATCCGCTCCCGGACGGACCGGCGCGCGCTCGATCATCATGTCGGCGTCGGCGCGAAGTTCCTGCAGTTCCGCCTCTCCGACCACGCCCTCAAACACGTAGAAGCCGTGCTCCCAGTAGGATTCCAGAATGTCGGGGTGCAGCCGGCCGTCGGCACCGAACCGGATCGGACCGCGATTCGCGAGCCGGCGGGCGCGTTCCTCGCCGGCGTGGAGATAGGCGGCTGTGCGCTCGGCGTGCTCGGCCCTGGTCGGTGCCGCTGCCGGGGGCGAAACTTGGTCCATCACGCGTCTCCAGTAATCAGCCCGGTTCGACTGTGCCCCATGTCATGCTAGTGCGCGGCGGGTGCCGCTGCCAACCATCTCCCGGACCAACGTCCGGATCGGACGCGGTTCACTCCGGCAACTTGGCGTACGCCGCCGCTCGAGCAACACCCGATCGTCGAGCGCGTCCCGACCGGCCGGATAGACGTCCCCGGCGGTCAACGACCGGAAGTTCGGGTCAGGACCAGGTCAGCGCCCGCTCGACGAAGTCCATCCGATCCTTGCCCCAGAAGATCTCGTCACCGATCACCATGGTAGGCGCACCGAACACCCCGCGGGCAAGAGCCCCGTCGGTCGCCTCGATCAGCGCAGCGCGGGATTCATCGCTCTCGGCAGCCGCCTCGAAGTCGTCCGGATCGACGCCGAGCGCTTCGGCGATCCCGCGCAGACCGGCATAATGCTGGATGGAGGCGTCGTCGCGCTCCCAGTAGGCGGCGAAGATGGCGTCGATGAAAGCCTCCTCCCTGCCCCAGTTCCGCATGGCGATAGCGCCGCGCTGGGCCCGGCTGGTCTTGATGGGGAACATCGTCGGGAGGCGGAAGGGCAGGTCGTAATGCTCTGCCCAGCGCTCCAGATCGCGGATGCGGTTGGCGATCTTGGCTGCAGGTTCCTCCATCAGCACGTAGTTGTGGTGGCGGAAGACATGGCCCAGGTTGATCGGGATATAGCGGATCGCCGCCCCGTGGCGTTCGGCGATCGGCCGGAGCAGATGCAGCGCGAAATAACTGTTCGTGCTGCCGACCTCCCAATAGAAATCGATGGTCCGGGCATTCTCCATAGCAATTCCCTGATTGAAACGCGCCAGAAATAAATTCGGCCAATAACTATCAAATCGTGAGCGTTAAACGATTATCATCCAGTTTCTTGAGCTGGATCTAGTCGGGATCCTGGCGTTGACGAAACGGGCGCATGCGATGCAGTCGTGTTCAAGGTATCAGCGGCGGGTACGAGCTGGTCTCACCGGCGGTTCGGTTTTGTCAAGCCGCGGCGCATTGCCGTCGCGCGACGTGGGACGCGAGCCAGGGCTAACGACACGCCGGCCCGGTGCTGACGTAGTGCAAGCCCGATACCGGGCTGTCTGGGTCGACGTAAGAGACGATCCGACGTCCGCCGAAGAGAACCTGGCGTCGGCATTCCGATACTCGAGAGCGCAGTTGACGACCAAGACCGATGCACCGGGCAGCCAAGTGCTAGTGCACATCGCCATTCGGAGCGCTCACCATGCTCCATGACGGTTGGCAACGCTGCGCGCTCCGCACCACCTGCCGCCAGTGCGAGGATGGCGTCATCCAGCCCGATGGACCGGACACGGCTTGACGACGTTACGCGCCTACGTGCGTCCGACACGGAGGACCGTCCGCACCACCATGAACGAACTGGGGAAACCACGATGAACAAAGCCCTCGCAGCGCTCGCCGCAACCGCCATGCTCGCAGCGGGGCACGTCCACGCCGACGCGCTGGCGCCAGCCCCGCAAATCGTCGCCGAGTACGACCGCGGCTTCATCGAGCGCTCCGGTGCCCAGACGTTTGGCGAGATGCTCGACACGGGCATCATCCGCTACTTCTTCACCGGGGGGCGCGACCTGCTCATCCTGGTCAACGGGCGGCCCTACGCCACGACTGCGGCCAATCTGGACACCCTCCCGCTCTCCGCGGTCGAACGCATCGAGGTGCTGCGGGCGGAGAGCCTAGGGATCCACGGCGGCCACGCCGCGGTACGTGGCGCATTCAACCTCGTGCTGCGGAAAGATCTGGATGGCTTCGACGTGCGGACCGTCGCCCGGATGCCGAGCCGCGACGGCGGCGATGCGCGCCAGGGCAGCGTCGTATGGGGCGGCGCGGTCGGCGCCGGCGGATACTTGACCATCGGTGTCGACATCCTCGACCGTCAGGAGATTGTCGGCAGCACCCGCGAGCACAGCCGCTCGGAGTGGACGGAAGGCGGAAGCTTCGCCGACGCAAAAAACGTGAGCATCGGCGGCAACACCGTCTACATCTTCGACACAAGCACGAAGGACCTGAGAGCCGTCCCGCTCGGCGAGTGTGACCCGAACCTGGGCTACACCGGCCCGCTCAGCAACCCGCCGGGGATCGATTCAGGCGACAAGGGCTGCGGGTTCGCCTACGGCGACTTCTGGTGGGACAGCCCGAGCTACGACCAGAGGAACGCGATCCTGAACCTCAGCCACCCGATTGGAGAGCGCGCCGAACTCCACGTGGACGCCAACGTCACGCACGGACGCGCCGCGTTCCGTTATGCCCCATCGATCAGTGTTTTCTCCGTCACCCCAGGCGAGAAGCTGCTCGACGCGATCAATGAGGCGGCACGCGAGGCTGACCCGGCGTTCGAGGCGACCAGCGAGAACATCTTCTCGGTCGGGCACCGTTTCATCGGCCATGGCAACCGAGACTGGAACTGGAGCACCGAAGAGTACGACGCCTCGGCAAGCATCCGGGGCCGGATCACTGAACGCCTCGGCTACGACGCCCGCGTCGAAGCCTATCGATTCGACGGCTCGGTGTCGGGCGATACCTTCGTGGACGCCGAAACCATCAGGCACGAGATCGCGACCGGAAGGTACGACCTCGCGGATCCGCTTTCGATGGATCAGGACCATCAGGCAGCGATCGAGAGGAGCAGCCTGCGCGAGGAGGAGGATCTAGGCTCGAGGTATCTGGGCGCGCGTCTCGCGCTCGAGGGCGCGGGGCCCGGCATCGGCGGGCGCACCATGGCATGGATTGCGGGGATCGAACTCGGCAGCGCGGAGGCCCACCGACAGCTGGCGTTCCGGGCCGGCGACGGCCGGACGCGCGACGTCGACGGGGTGCTTGGCTCGGGCGGCACCAGCTACGCCGGCGAGCGCGATGCGGCGGGAGCCTTCGCCGAGGTTTCCCTGCCCCTCGCCGACACCGTGGACGTGAGGGCCGCAGCACGGGCCGACGAGTTTGATGACGTCGGCGGGCTACGCGCGTGGCGCCTCGGGGCCGAGTACCGGCCCAACGACATCGTCACCCTGCGCGGCTCCTGGAGCGCGGGCGACGGCCCGCCGTCCATGCACCACCTCCACAGCACCGCGGCGCAGGACCACCCCTATGTCCGTTGCGTCCCGGAGAGCGGGCCGCCGCCGCGCACGTGCGACGCGGCGAACTACCGGCAGGTGACGCGGCGCACGAGCGGCAACCCCGAACTCAATCCGTCGGGATCGGAGAGGCACTCCATCGGCGCCGAGGCCCGCAAGGGGCCGTTCTACCTCGTCGTCGACTGGTACCGGCTCACGACCTCGGATCTGCCGGGGCTGCACGATCCCACCTGGGCGATGCTGAACCACCCCGAGTGCCCGCCGGGCGGCGGCAGCAGCTGCATCGAGCGCGCGGCCGGAGACATCACCATCCACGAGAGTTTCGCGAACATCGTCGAGAACGAGATCTCCGGGGTCAACACCCGGTTCGGGGCGCGCATGGAGACTGGTTGGGGTTTCGTCGCAATGCGCGGGTTCTGGCGCTACGTCACCAGCAGCGATGAGCGCATCGCCGGCGACGAGCAGCCGTACCCGCTCCCGCGCAACGCCGTGCGCATCGTGACCTCGGCCGGGCGCGGCGACCTCACTGCGTTCTGGGCCCTGAACTACCGCGACGCGATCGAGAACCGGTGGGACGACGGACAGTTCAGTTCCTGGACCGGCCACGACTTGACACTTGACTGGAGAGGGCCATTGGGGCTCGAAAACATGCGGGTCACCGCGGGCGTGTACAACGTTACGGACGCGAAGCTCTCCACGAATACCGCGGATCCCTCCGCAACCGACGGACCGCGCGCGGCCGGCTGGGGACGCACCTTCTTCGCAACCCTCAACATGCAGTTCTGAGGTACCAACCGAAGGGGGAAAGCGCGGCGTGCTTCGGCCGGGGAGACCTCGGTGTTCACGCCGCCGCCGCGTGAAGCCCTGACGCGTCGCGGCTGGAGACGGGCACGATGAACGGGGCGGGCCCCGCCTCCGGTTCGTCAATCGCTGCCCCGGCGCTATCGACCGGCAGCCTCTCCAGCCCGTCACACCAACGGCCAGAAACGCGGCCACTTCGACGCGCAGCGCACTCCCGATGCAAGCGTCCGCCGCACGCTCGTCGTTGGCAGCGTCCCGCCACGTTTCCATCTCGGTCCATGCCCCGCGTACGACGGGGGGCATGTAATCAACAGCGCTCACGCCCAAGCTTCCCGCCCGGCGGACACCGATCTCCCCGGCAGCGTTTCGAGTAAGATTCTGCCGTCCGGATTGCCCCGGTGGCGACCGCGCGAGAGCCTCTGCCATGAAGTACGCCGAGACCGTCCTCGATCTCATCGGAGACACCCCGCTGGTCAAGCTGAACCGCATGACCGATGCCCGCATGGCGACCGTGCTCGTGAAGCTCGAGAACTACAATCCCGCGGGCTCCGTCAAGGACCGGATGGCCTGGAACATGGTCCGGAGAGCAGAGGAAGCGGGGATCCTCAGCCCCGGCGCCACGCTCGTCGAGAGCACGTCGGGCAACACCGGGCTCGGACTGGCCATGACCGCGGCGGTGCGCGGATACCGCTGCGTCTGCACCATGCCGGACAAGATGAGCAAGGAAAAGGTCGACATGCTCAAGGCATACGGCGCGGAGGTCGTCATCACCCGCACCGACCTGCCCCACGATCATCCGGAGAGCTACGTGGAGGTCGCGAAGCGCATCGCGGCCGACACCCCCGGCGGCTTCTATACCGACCAGTACTTCAACATGCACAATCCCGAGGCCCACTACCTGACCACCGGCCCCGAAATCTGGGAGCAGACAGACGGACAACTCGACGCCCTGGTGGGAGGGATCGGCACCGGGGGCACGGTCTCGGGAGCGGCGAAGTACCTCAAGGAGCAGGCGGCCGAGGGCGGCCGGACCATATTCGTCTCGTGCCCGGACCCTGTCGGCAGCATGTACTACGACGCCTTCAACCAGCGCGAGATCCGCGAGCCCGGCATCTATCGGGTCGAAGGCATCGGCCACGACTTCATGGTGGGGACGCTGGACTTCTCGGTCATCGACGAGGTGATGGAAGTCTCGGACCGGGACTCGTTCCTCGCTGCCCGGGAACTCGCCCGCCGAGAGGGCATCTTCTCCGGCGGCTCCGCCGGCACCGCGCTCCACGGCGCGCTCGACGTCGCCCGCCGCCTCGGCCCCGGCAAGGTCGTCGTCGTGATCATCCCCGATTCGGGCGACCGCTATCTCAGCAAGTGCTATGACGACGAGTGGATGCGGG
Organism: Alphaproteobacteria bacterium; assembly: GCA_022825235.1. Lineage (GTDB taxonomy): Bacteria > Pseudomonadota > Alphaproteobacteria > TMED109 > TMED109 > VXPW01. The sequence continues at coordinate 36,283 of JAJDYI010000016.1, forward strand.
ACATGGGCTTTCTCGGCCCCGAACAGCGCCTTGGCACTGTGCGCGAGTTGCTGGAGTTCAAGCCCAGCCAGGTCGAGTTCGCCCGCGGGGACGAGACCGTGGCTTCGGTCGCCAAGCGCATGGCGGACCTCGGCATCTCCCAGATGCCCATCGATCCGGGCGGGAGGGCGGAGCCCCTGTTGATCATCCACGAGGTCGACCTGCTGCAGAGCATCATCAGGGGCGAGTGCACGGCCGACGGCGAGGTCATGCGGGCGGCGAAACCGATGCACGGCATCGTGCGGCTGGATGACTCGCTGGCGAAGGTGCAGGCGGTCTTCGACGACGAGAATGTCGCGATGGTGGTCGAGGACTGCCACGTCGTCGGTGTGATCTCCAAGATCGACATGGTCGAATTTCTCGCCGCCCGCAGTTGAGGTTGCCCGGAGCCCCGGAGTTGGGGCAGGTCCCGCTGCAGCGGAGGATGGTGCACCGGGACACAGTCACCGCTTCCATGCCGCCCGTCATTTGCGGCCCGTCCCCCTGTTCTGCCCACCTGCCGTGTCCGGACGCTCGATCTCCAGGCACCAGGCATCCACCCCCGTCGCGCCACCTCCGCCATGAACGACGTGGAGTGCATCGCGCCCGCCGGCCATTCGCTGAGCGCACCTTCCCAGCGCCGTTCCGGGCCACGATCGCCAGGTTCGCGCACGAGAGCAGGGGCAGCGTGGCATCACCCAACAGCGTCGATCCGCCAGCCGTGTGTCGGCCCGGCCCATGGAGATCAATCGCAGTTAAACCGTTGATCTTGCGGCACAGTCGGGTCACACAGGTCGCTGCTGGCGCCAACTGCTACATTGTTGCATTATCGCATCGGCCATGGCTGGCCAGTCGTATGTTGAATGGACTTGCGACCGCGTCGCGTCGAAACAAGGGTTAGTCCAACTCTCGATATCGCCCGAGCGTGCCGCTGAAATACCGAACCCACGATGCAGAGATTTATCCCTGAAACTGCCCGTGCCAAGTTCCCTGCAGTCGTGGTTTGCGGGGTCAATGCCCGCGCAAGGACCGAAGTTATCGAGCACTTGCTTGGAAAGGGCGGTGCCCGCTGGGCGGTGATCAGCAACGAAGTCGATGGTCCGGCGTTTCCCGCCGCTTCGATCGAACGCATTGGCGGGCAGATGGTGCCGCATGCCATCGGGTGTCTGTGCTGTGTCACGCGCTCGGGGCTGGTCAGCAGCCTGCGCCAGCTCTTCGCCCAACGTACGCAGGGTGAAATCGAATTCGACCATGTGCTGATCGAAACCCTGGCCGACGCAGATCCGGCGCCGATCATGCAGACCCTGCTGAACAATGCCCTGGTCACCGAGTACTTTCGCCTTGACAGTGTCGTTACGGTCATGCCCGGCGGCGAAAGTTTGAACGCGCTGGCGCAATCGCAGCACGGCTTCAAACAGCTCGCCGTAGCGGACCGCGTCGTGCTGGATGCCGCATCGCTTGCCGTGCCGGAAATCCGTGCACAGGTGCAGTGCTTGAATCCGGTTGCCGATCTAGTGCCGTCCGATCGGCCTCTCCTGGCAGAAGCACTGATCGGGGCGGGCCTGGAAACACGATTGCTGGACGGTGACTTGGGCGGTTGGCTGGCATCGCCGCACTACGCCAGCAGTGATCTGCTCGAGAACGGACTGCATGGGTTCGCAATCGAGGTTCCGCGAGCGCTTGAATGGGACGCGCTGCACGGCTGGCTCAACGCGGGCACGGACACGAACGGCGATGTCATGTACCGGACGAAGGGCGCGGTCAAGATCAAGGGCGTCGATGGACCGGTAGTCATCAACGGCGTCCAGCATGTCTACCAGCCTCCGCAACGGCTGCCTGAGGTCGAGGTCGATCACTCCCGGCTGCTGTTTATCACCTCCAATCTCGACCGCGCCGCAATTGAGGACAGCCTGCGCGTCGATTTGCCCCACTTTCAGCGCCTGAGCGAAGAACGGGCGGCCCGGCAAGCCCGCGCGGTCATGGATCCATCGCTACCGGTCTAGTCGAAAACGATCTTCATTATTGCCGCATGCAGCCGCCACGAAGGCGGCCGATCCTTCATCGTGTTTCGTTGCGAAATGATCGCTTTCCGCCCTGATTGCCCGCGATCAATTTCGGCGGCACGGCATTGACAATCCTCAAGAATGAAATGTTATAATGAAACATCCCACGGCATTGCAGCTGACCACGTTCTGGAGGATCTACGATGACCGACGAAATCCGTGCAGACAAATCCGTTGACCAACAAGCGGTCACGGAGGAGTCTCAGGACGGCGAAGGAATGACGTCACAGTCACGCCGCACATTTATCAAGACGGCCACGGTCGCCACCGGCGCAGCAGCGGTCGGAGCCATCGGTGGTGGGGTGATGCACGAGCTGGATCTCGTCAGACCCGCGCACGCTGCCGAAGGCGGTATCGAGGGCACGCCTATCGCCGGGAAATGGTGGCCGTCTCGCTGGGGCGAGGGCGACCAAACCGGCTCGACCAACCACATGACGCCGGAAGTAGCGCTGGACGCGGCAAGCCTGATCAAGAAGGGCAAGGTGTACAGCCTGGGCCGGGTCTACGAATACGGCATGCCGTTGTTCGGTCAGCGGGTGTTCGCCCTGCGGATTCCGGGTGCTCCAACTGGGGGCGCGTTCGGCAAGAACCAGATCATCTGGCATGACGAGATCCTGACCACCGAAATCGGTCAGGTCGGCACGCAGTTCGATGGGCTCGCCCACATCGGCGCCCGAGTCGGCGAGGCGGGTGATCTGGACCAAGAGGTGTTCTACAACGGTTTCACCACGAAGGACTTGCACAACAACGACGCCGACATGGGGTCCACTGCCGGCGCCTACGGGCTGCAAGCGCTCGGTATGGAGCACGTCAAGCCGTTCTTCTGCCGCGGGATATTGTTCGACGTCATGAGCCTGAAGGGCCGCATGCTGGACAAGGGTGAGGAGATCACCGTCGCCGACCTGCAGGCCTGCCTGGAACGTCAGGGCATGAGCGAAGCCGACATCACTGAAGGTAGCGCGTGCATGTGGCGCACGGGTTGGGGCGAAGAGCTTTGGATGAAGGACAACGCCCGATTCAATTCCGGCGAGCCCGGAATTGGCGTGGGTGCGGCGGAGTGGCTCGCAGCCAAGGGGATTTCCGTGGGTGCAGCCGACGTCTGGGCGATCGAGTGCGTGCCCAATCCGGATCCAAACCTGGCATTCCCCGTGCACCAGATCTTCCTGCCGAAGAACGGTATCCACATCCTGGAGAACGTACGGCTCGACCATCTGGCGAATGACGACGTCTACAAGTTCGCCTTCATTTTCTCGACGCTGCCAATCAAGGGTGCCACGGGATCACCGGGCAACCCGATTGCGGTCGTCTAGCAAGACCTCAAGCTGGGCGGGCCAGACGGGCGAGTGTTGCGGTATCGAAACGATATCCGAACAATCGCCCGTCGGAGTCCCCGCCCAGCAAGTGGCCCCCATTCGGGGACCACGCAAGTCCCGTGACGGGACTGCTTGACGCGGTCACCAGGCTGTGCCGCTGTGGCCGCGTCGCCAAGCTCACCAACTCGAGACCGCCATCGTTGTAACCAGCGGCTGCCAGGGCGAAGCTTGGATTCGCGCAAACATTGCCGATCAACTGTTCGCTGTAGCGTCCCAGCATGCGTGGTGCCGCCGCCGGCAGGCGGCCGTCCGAGAACGGCCAACCGCTCACCGTGTCGGCCCCGGAGGCGAGCAGCCACGCGCCGTCAGCGCTCCAGCTGAGAGCCTTCACCTTGTTGAAGCATGGCCCGAGACTGGCGTCTCGTCCAGCAACGAGGTCCCAGGCGTGCACTGTTTTTTCCTGGGTCGCCGTCACCACGAACCGTCCATCACGGCTCCAGCTAAGATTGAGGTGCGAGCCCCGGTGAAACAGACGTTGCGGCTCGCCAAATCGCCCGTCCAGCGTCCACACGCTGACCCCGTTGTAGTGCGAGACGGCCAGACGCCGGCCGCTGCCGTCAAAGGCCATGCCGGCGACGGTGCTCGGATGCTCTCCAAGGACGCCAGCCGGCCGGCCTTCGGCATCCAGCAGCCGGACTTCCGGACCGTCGGAGACCGCCCTCAGACCGCACGGGTGGGCAGCGAGTTGATCAGGCCAGGAACGGGTCAGCTGCATCAACTCCCGGGGCTTGTCCTCGGCGTGCACCTGGTAGACGGCACCGTCATCAGCCCCGCACAGGAAGCCAAGCTCCCGGCAATCGGCAGTCAGTGCCAGAACCGCGCCTTTGTTCAGCGCCCGGACCGAGAGAGACGGTTCCTGGTCGAGAAGGGCGACCATGCGGACGCAACCATCCCCTCCTGAGAAAGCCGCAAACCGCCCGCTGCGCTCAACACAAACGCCGGTCAGCGGCGCGTCCACCGTCCAGCGTTCGAGCGCATAGTCGATCATCGCCTGATGCCAGACCGCCCGCTGAAGGGTATTCGCCGGCCGCAGTGCGCAGGCCTCCTCGGACAGGCAAGCAAAACCCTTGAGCCACCGAAAAACGGGAACATGCGACAGCTACTGGATGTGCCGGCTTATCGCTGGGAAGACAACCTTCGCCATGCCCTAGCGCAGGGTATCCCGCCGGCGCGCAACGTGCCCACTCGATGACCGGGCCACCCTTTCCAACCGCCGGCCAGCGGGATTCGGTTCGGCTCGGCCGGTCGTGCAAAAGCAGCCACGCTCATCGCACCCTGCAATCGCGCAACCCCTGTTCCAGCCCAGCTTCATCCAGATTGCGGCCGATAAAGACCAACCGGCTGGTGCGGGGTTGGTCGCCCCAGGCGTCGCCTGGCTGGCCATCGAACAGCATGTGCACGCCCTGAAACACGAACCGCAGGTCTTCACCCGCGATCGCCACGATGCCCTTCATGCGGAAGATATCGGGGCCCTGGGTCTGCAAGAGCCGGCTCAGCCAGGCGTTGAGTGCTGCACGGTCGATCTCGCCGTCGAGTTCCAGCGCGACCGAACCGACCGTGTCGTCGTGCGTGTGCTCCGGGTTGAAGACGTGCTCCGCAGCGATGTCCATCTCCGCGCCGGCGGCATCGAAGAACCCGGCGTTGAACTCCTCCGGCATGTGCTCGGTAAACAGTGCGTACAGACCCGGCTGATCGACTGCCAGCGTGTACTCATAGTGATCGGCATCCGTGAGCGCGAGCGTCCAGAGGGTTTCGCCCGGGGACATCGCAGCGCCGGGCTGCAGCAACTCACCGGATGCGGAGAAGCGCGTGTAAACGCGTTCCGCGGTCTCCATCAGGACCTCGGACGTGGCCGCATCGACGGGCTCCAGCACCGCCGACATGACAGGGTCCGGGCCGTTCTGAAGCTTGAACGTTGCCTCGCTGCCGAGATGCAGCACGCCGCCCCACTCGAACGGGTACTCGGGTTCAAGGAAACCCGGTTTGAGTTCGAGGGCGCGGTCGAGATCGAAGCCGCCGACATCGAGCACTTGCTCCATAGGGGCGTCGGCCATCTGAACCCGCTCAATCCGGGCCATGGCATTCATCGACCTGAGCCGCCGCTCAAGCGCATCGAGTGCCTCGGCTTCGACCAGATCGATTTTGTTGATCAGGATCACGTCAGCGAAAGCGATTTGCGACGTGGCTTCCTCGCTGTCGTCGAGATGCAACTCGGCATGTTTCGCATCGACCAGCGTGATGACGCCGTCCAGGTCAAAGGATTCGCGGGTATCGTCATCGACGAAGAACGTCTGTGCCACCGGGCCCGGGTCTGCTAGGCCGGTGGTCTCCACCAGGATCCGGTCGAACTTGTCGCGCCGCTTGACAAGGTTGCCCAGGATCCGGATCAGGTCGCCCCGCACGGTGCAGCAGATGCAGCCGTTGTTCATCTCGAAGATTTCTTCGTCGGCATTGATCACCATGTCCTGATCGACGCCGATTTCGCCGAATTCGTTCTCGATCACAGCGATCCGCTGACCGTGGTTTTCAGTCAGAATACGGTTAAGCAACGTGGTTTTGCCGCTACCGAGAAACCCGGTCAGCACGGTTACGGGGATATGCTGGGTCATCTCGCAATCCTGTTTGTTACAATATTACACATTAGCGCGAACCCCGGCGAAATTCGACAATTTTCCAATGCGCGGGAGCGGCGCCCCATCGGAGGGCGGGGACCTTTGGCCGTGGTCTCTGTCGGCCCCGGCAAGGATGAATGCCCGCGCGCTACCAATGGGCCGGCACTGATCGCAGCGGAACGATAACGCTTCAACGACACACAGCGGACTCGGGTGCGATCGATCCGAACAGCACGCTCATGCGCACCAGAGGTCAACTCTGTTGACGACAAGAGCACCCTCGTCCGCTATCTCGAGCGTCTCAACCCTTTCGAGCGCACAAGGCGTTGTCTCAAGTGCATGCAGCTCAGCACTCGGATTTGAAGCTGCCGGGGCATCAAAGTTGAGAGGGATCGATCTCATCGATCCCGCCCCGAATTCGTGCGGCAGGCTCATGACGCCAGATCGCTGCAGGGTGTCCGGACGACAAATGGGCCCTTGCCCCTCGGACATACCTGCGACCATGACACCGGTGACTTGGGACGACAAACTCTCGCAAACGGAATGCATGCCTCCGCGTCGTTCCTCGCCGCGAAGCGTCCACCTGCCGACCGGTCAGGTCGAAAGCGCCCGCGCAAGTGTCAAGGCGTTGTAGCGCATCATGTCCAGATAGGTAGACGCCGGGCCGTCCGGTTCGGACAGCGAATCGGAGTAAAGCGTCCCGCCGATGGAGGCGCCGGTTTCGTTGGCGATCTGTTCGAGCAGGCGCGAGTCCGTGATGGACTCGACAAAGATGGCCTTGATCCCCTCTTCGCGAATCTGCCGGATCAGGGCAGCGACGTCCGCAGCGGACGGCTCACTTTCAGTGCTCACGCCATGTGGCGCCACAAAATGCAAACCGTAGGTCTCGGAAAAATACCCAAAGGCGTCGTGGGAGGTAACGACAGTGCGCCCATCCTCGGGCAACCCCGCGACAATCTCGCGGATCTCGGCATCCAGCGCCTTGATCTCGGCCACATAGGCCGCTCGGTTCCGGTAGTACGAGGATGCGTTCGCAGGATCGACCGCGGCCAGCACCGCGGTGATGTTATCCACGTAAACCACTGCATTGGCAAGGCTTTGCCACGCATGCGGGTCGTAAGCGGCATGATCGTCGTTACCCTCAAACGCGATCGGCGCGATCCCTTCGGACGCCACCACGCGGATGCCGTCAAAGTTCGATGCCTCGACCAGCCGGTGCAGCCAGCCTTCGAATGCGAGGCCGTTGAACACGAGGATGTCAGCCTGGCTCACGGCACGTGCATCTGCCGGGACCGGTTGGTAGACATGCGCGTCGCCATCGGCTCCCACGAGCGTCGTGACGGCAACGTGATCACCGCCGATGCGCTCGACCATGTCTCCCAGTATCGAGAAGGTGGCAACCACTGGGACGGGGGTGTCGGACCAGGTCGACGTCGGGGCGGCCAACGACAGGCCTACGAGGGCGGTTGCGAATTTCAGCAGGCTTCTGCGGCTGGGCATCAGATCGTCCATTTAGGCTTCGACGTTACGACGCGGCAAGACTGGCGCAGCAAGACTGCCCACGGGCCCCAGGGTCAGCGACAGCCCGTAGGCGAGGCCCGCTGCGAGAATAATCGCCGGCCCGGACGGCAGTCCGAAATGGTAGGAGACGAGGAGACCGCAGCCGCTCGCGACGATGGCGATCGCGACCGCGACAAGGATCAGCCCGCCAATGCTGACGGCCCAGAAGCGCGCGGCGGCGGCCGGAACGATCATGATGCCGACCGCCATCAGCGTGCCGAGCGCATGAAAGCCGCTGACGAGGTTTATGACGACGAGCGCAAGGAAGGTGAAATGAGTCACAGCGCTCAGCCCGCTCACCGTGCGCAGGAACTGCGGGTCTGCACACTCTAGAACCAACGGGCGGAAGAGAAGTGCGAGCGCGATCAGCGTAAGGCTCGTGATGCTGCACAGTAGGATCAGCGCCGAGTCGTCGAGCGCGAGCACGGTGCCAAAGAGCACGTGCATCAAATCGATATTGCTCCCGCGGGTGGAGACGATCAGCACGCCAAGCGACAGCGATATCAGGTAGAAGGCGGCAAGGCTCGCATCCTCGCGCAAAGCCGTAACGCGGGTCACGAAGCCCGAAAGCAGCGCCACGGCCATGCCGGCGACCAGACCGCCGACCGTCATGGCCCCGAGTGAGAGCCCCGCGACGAGATAGCCGACGGCAGCGCCGGGCAGAATTGCGTGCGCCATTGCATCGCCTGTCAGGCTCATCCGGCGCAACATCAGAAAGACGCCGACCGGCGTCGCGCCCGCCGAGATCGCGATGCAACCCAGCATGGCGCGGCGCATGAAGCCAAATTCAGCAAATGGCTGAATCAAAGCTTCCCACATTACAAGGCGTCTCTCCCGCAATCGTGGGGTGGGCCAACACAGGCCTCACACATCTGGCGGGCGCGGAACTGGTTCGCGGCCGTCAACACTTCTGCCGTGGGTCCATGCGCCACGAGATCACGAGCCAGTATCAGGGTCTCGGGGAAATACGCCCGAACAGTCTCCACATCGTGCAGAACGGTGATCACGGTGCGCCCCTCTCCATGCCATCGCCGCACCACCCCCAGGAGATCGATCATCGTCTTGGCATCGATGGCCAAGAACGGCTCGTCAAGCAGCACGAGCCGCGCGTCCTGAAGCAGGAGGCGCGCGAAGAGCGCCCGCTGGATCTGCCCGCCAGACAACGAGCCGATGGGTCGGGACTCAAACCCGGTGAGACCGACGGCTGAAATGGCATCGTCGACCTGCGCGCGATGCGCGGCGCGCAGCCCGAAAAACCCGCCGATCTCGCTCCAGAGGCCCACCGCCACGAGATCGACCACCGTGATCGGAAACGATCGGTCGATGTCCGACTGCTGCGGCAGGTAGGCGATCTCGTTCCTCGTGCAGGTTCCGAAGTCGACGTGCCCTGCGAGTGGACGCAGGTCACCCGTCACCCCCCTTAGCAGCGTCGACTTACCCGCGCCGTTGGGCCCCACGATGGCGGTCAAACTGCCGTCGGCTACCTCGCCATCAACGCGACGCACAGCCGGATGCCGGTCATAGCCGAGGGTCAGCTCCCGGAATGCAACGGCGTAGGTCATAGGCCCCCCGGTGTGGACGTCGCCCAGAAGAATCCGGCCCACAGCGCCATTACGATCAGTATCGCACCGGCCAGCCGCGGACCGACGCCGATGAGAAGCATCCGGCGCGCGGTGTGGCGCCAGACTCTCATGCCGGAGCCTCCGCCGAGTGCGCGGGCGTCACCTCGCCGCACTGCCATATGATGGCAAGCGGCCCTACCCGCACGTTCTCGCCACACTTCTTCACGCAACCCTCATACTCTTCCCTCGAGCCAGAACGTTATATTATATCATATTATGACTCAAGGGCCTGATCGAGCTTGCGTCCAACCCCGCGCGACTGCCACCCGAGGGCGTCACTGACTTGCTGCCGCACCATGATCACCTTTCCCCCGGCATTTTGTCGGGCGCTGATCCTGAGAGCAGCACATCACGCGATCCGCACCCGTGCCTGGAATTCCTGAGGTTTCCTGACGGCCGCCGCGCACTCGTGCCCATCGGAAACTGCTGCATCGGGTACCGTCGCCGTAAGGTGATGCTATATCATTTGTTCTCGCGCTGAAGTCGGATCAGCGAGCCTCCTGGAGGACACGAAGTGACATCTGTTCGGAAATGGCACCCCCCGTACCGGATGCTGCCGGCGGTGGCTTTGGTTCCCGCCTTCCTTGCTTCGTCCGCGTTGGCAGCGAATCACGAGCACCGCGAGCATGACGCCCATGCGCATGGCCATGGAACCCTCGACATCGTGGTGGAAGGCGAGCTGGCAATGCTCGAGCTCCGCATGCCTGGCGTGAACGTCGTCGGTTTTGAGCATGCTCCGAAGGACGACGCCGAGCACGAGGCAGTGCGGCGGGCACTGGAACCTCTTCAAGACGGGGCCTCTGTCTTCGTGCTCACACCGGAGGCCGACTGCGTGATGGAGCACTCCGCAGCCGAGATCACCGCTGTAGCGGACGACGAGCATCATGACGATGGGCATCACGACGCCGATGAACACGGCGAGCACGAGGCCGATGCCGGTGAAGAAGAGCATTCCGAACTGCGCGCGACGTATCAATTTCGTTGTGGTGCGCCGGAACGGCTTGACCGGATCGAGACGCATGTGCTCGAGCATCTGCACGACGTCGAGGAAATCGAGGTGCGGGCAGTTACGCTGACGGAGCAACTGGCAACGGAACTACACGAGGGGTCGACGGTCGTGGACCTCACGCCCTGACACCGAGCTTCAAGAACGCGCATATTCGATCTTGCAGTAACCTAGAGTGTCCCGTCCTCATCGACGATCGTTGTCCATCGAGTTGCGTCGGGACGAGCGGCAGTCCCAGGGCGGTCGACGTATTGCCTGCAGACCCAGGATGGTGCTGGCCGCGAGGAAAACGATCATGATCGAGCGCGGGCACCGACGCGCAGGAAGCCCGGCAGGAAAGCCGTTTCAGTCGCTCAGTCCCGTCGCGCCGGGGAGGGCTTGAGAGCAGAGCTTGGGATGATCGTCGAAATTGACCACGTCCGATTTGCTTGGAAACCCGGTCAACGCGACATCCTCGACATCGCTTGTCTGCAGATCGCTGCCGGGGAAAGAGTATTCATCGAAGGGCCGAGCGGCAGCGGCAAGAGCACACTGTTCAGCCTGCTCGGCGGCGTGGTAAGCCCGCAACAGGGAACGGTGCGGGTTCTTCAGGCGGAAATCTCGCGGATGCCCGCGTCCAAGCGCGACCAGTTTCGCGCCGATCACATCGGCTTCGTGTTCCAGATGTTCAATCTCGTGCCTTACCTGTCGATGATTGACAACGTCGTTCTGCCTTGCCGCTTCTCGCAGCGGCGGCTGGCGCGGGCGGCAACTAGGTCAGGCTCACCCGAAGCAGAAGCGCGTCGCCTACTCGTCCGCCTGGGGCTGGAACCGGCCGAACTGCAGGCCCGGGTGGCGACCGAACTCAGCATCGGTCAGCAACAGCGCGTGGCCATCGCGCGAGCACTGATCGGGGCGCCGGAGTTGATCATGGCGGACGAGCCGACTTCGGCCCTGGACGAGGGCTCGCGTCAGCGCTTCCTCGAAGTCTTGTCCGAACAATGCAATGAAGCCGGTGTGTCTCTCCTGTTCGCGAGCCATGATGCGCGCCTGGGCACCTCGTTCGACCGCAGGATTGCAATCGCGGAGTTGACCCCTGAAGGCTCCATGAACGCGATCAGGCCATCTGAAGGGGCGTAGTGCGCTGCCATCGTCCGACCAGCGGTGAAGCGGGGAGCCGACCGTCCCGGGACAGAAAAGCGTCCGCCGTCGTGCAATCCGCATATGCTCGAAGGGTCGCCCTTGGGCAGCAGAACTGGAGGACTGCACAGACGCGCATGGACAGGAACGTTGTCGACCGGGAACGAACTGGGCCAATGAGAAGCTTGCCCATTCCTATGGACGCGCCATCCGGGCTGAACCGACAGCCGCTCTGCGCGGTGCCGAGCGCCGACGCCGAACCGTTGTGTGCGGTCGTGAACCGATGAATTCACCGGGATAGCGCGACCAATGGCGATGGTCCGACTTGCGCTGCTCAGCGTATTGAGCCGTCGGGTTACGGCTGGACTAACCCTTCTTGCGATCGCGATCAGCGTGGCAATGCTGCTGGGAGTGGAAAAGGTTCGCCGCGACGCCCGTGGCGCCTTCGCCAATACCATATCCGGCACCGATCTTGTCGTCGGGGCCCGCAGCGGCGCGATTCAGTTGCTTCTCTACTCGGTATTCAGGATCGGAAACGCCACGAACAACATATCCTGGGAAACCTACCAGGACATCGGAAGCTTGCCCCGGGTCCGATGGACTGTGCCGATTTCTCTCGGGGACTCCCATCGCGGCTTCCGGGTCATGGGAACCTCAACGGACTACTTCACGCACTATCGATACGCCCGGCACGAAACGCTGCGGTTCGCCGCCGGCAGGCCGTTCGTGGACGTCTTCGATGCAGTGCTCGGGGCGGAGGTCGTCAGGCAGCTCGGCTATGCGCTCGGTGACGAGATCATCGTCTCGCACGGTGCCGGCGAAGTGAGCTTTCTGGAACACGACGACAAACCCTTCCGTGTGGCCGGGATCCTTGCTCCCACCGGCACGCCGGTCGATCGCACCGTGCATGTGAGCGTCGAGGGCTTCACCGCCATGCATATCGACTGGAGCGCCGGGGCGCCGATTCCAGGCCTGACGGTGACGGGCGATCAAGCCCGCAGCATGGATCTCACGCCAAAGACCATCACCGCCTTCCTGGTGGGTCTGGACAGCAAGATCGCCATCTTCGACGTCCAGAGGCGGATCAACGACTACCGCGAGGAACCGGTCCTCGCGATTATTCCCGGCGTTGCCCTGCAGGAGCTGTGGGACATGATGAGCGTCGCCGAGAACCTGCTTCGCTTCGTATCCGCCATGGTGGTGGCGACCGGGTTACTGGGGATGCTGACCGTCATCCTCTCGAGTCTTGAGGCCAGACGCCGGGAAATGGCGGTGCTCCGCTCTGTGGGAGCGAGGCCCCTGCACGTGTTCGCATTATTCATGAGTGAGGCGACGGTGTTTGCGCTGGTCGGGGCGGCAACCGGAGTGGCCCTGCTTTACGTCGCGCTGCTGATCGGCCAACCGATGGTGGCGCGCGAATTTGGCCTGCATCTGCCGATCGCAATTCTCGGGCCGTCGGACTGGTGGATCATCCTGGCGGTGGTCGTGGCAGGGACCGCAGCCGGTGCCATTCCTGCAATCCGGGCCTACCGACTGTCGCTCGCCGACGGTCTATCGATTAGGATTTGACAATGTCGACACTACGACCACGGGATATCGGTACCTTGGCAGTGACGCTGGCCACGATCGCGCTGCTCGCGGCGCCGGCACCCGGTGGGCCCGCTCAGGCAGCGCAGGATGAGGCGCGGGAACTCGGGTGGGATGATCTCGCGCCCGCTGACTGGGATCCGCTCGCCGGGCTCGAGGCCCTGGGCGGAGAAGACCTGCAAGGCCTGACCGACGACAGCGATCGGGCTGGGGAGATGCTCGAGGCCTATCGTGAAGCAGCCCGCTCGGCCCCGGTCGTGGGCGAGCTCGACGGCCAGCGGATCCGGATTCCCGGATACATCGTCCCGCTGGAATTCGACCACCTAGTGGTCTCTGAGTTCCTGCTCGTACCGTACTTCGGTGCCTGCATCCACGTACCCCCGCCGCCCGCGAACCAGATCGTCTACGTGACAACGGAAACTTCATTTCCGACGACGAAGGTCTTCAAACCGGTCTGGGTAACCGGTGTGATCAGGACGCAGGCGTACCTCAACGAGGTCGGCGACGCCGGATACCGGATGCACGCGATGAACATCGAGCTCTACTGATCCGGTCCGCCACCTGTGGAAATAGACAGCGGCGCCCGGGCCCTCAGAGGCGGGGGCTGCCGACACGGATATACGCTGCCACGTGAGCGTTAGTTGACGGCGGCGCGACGCGGGGCGTCACCTCAGGCGTCAGTGACCTCAACGCAAACCGGACACCGGCCCATCACTTCCAGCACGTGGGCGCGGAGTTCGAAGTCGGACTCGGCAGCCAGTTCCTGCACCGTGCGACTCAGACTGTCCACGCTCGGTTCGGCAACGATCCCGCACTCCTCGCATACCAGCAACACCGTGCCGTGCCCCTCTCCCTGGCTGCTGCAGGCGACATAGGCGTTTCGGCTCGCGATGCGGTGCACCAGACCCATGGTCTCGAGGAACGCAAGCGCACGGTAGATCTGGGCCGGGGCCGGTTTTCGGCCCTTCCAGTCGAACCGCTCAAGGATTTCGTAGGCGCCGGCAAGCCGGTGTTCTGCAAGCAAGAGCTCCAGCACTTGCCGACGGTTGTCGGTCAACCGCTCCTGCTGGCCCCGACATACTTTCTCGGCCCGGGCAAGGCCGGCCGCAATGCACCTGCCGTGGTCATGATGAGACGACGGGAACAGAGACGATTGGCCTGCCATTGTCCTTCCTAGTTCAATGTCTTGCTGGCTTCACCAAGCTTCCAGCTAAGGTGCGCACGATACCACGAGTCGAGCCTGTACAACGCGCGGCTCCATATCGTTGCTTCGACCGCCTAAATTCGACCGACAAGCAAGCCGTCGACTTCCCCGCGCTTAGCTCCGCGTGGCCGGATTGTTCGCGGTGAGGCATCGGGCGACCCGGACCGCACCGCTGGCGTGGCGGTGCACGGAGTTCCGGTCCCGTCGCCACAACGGGACGAATGCCGAGAGCGGCGCCCGGGGTGGCCGCGGTTTCTGTCTCGAGCAGGACGGCCACCTTCCAGCACACTTGGGTCAGTGCGAGATGGAGACTCATTTCTGTAAACTCGTCGGCAGTCTGGATTTCGGTCATGGCATGGACCGGCACCGCCCGCCTTCCTCCGTCCTGACAAGAGCGCTATCAACGTGTTAGGCATTTGTATCCGTGACAATTGGCGTGGTGAGCCTTACACCTTCTCCACGGATGTTGGCCATCTCTAGCTGGTTAGTGGCCGTTGACTGACTCGGGACCCATTGTCACGATTTTCGGGGCCGCCGGATTTGTTGGCCGCGCGGTCGTCCGGCACTTCGCCCGGGCCGGGTGGCGTGTGCGTGCCGGCACCCGAAGACCTCAGCAAGCAGGGTTCCTCCGGACGCTCGGCGACCTCGGCCAGGTCGTGCCCGTCACTGCCGATGTCCGCCTGCCCTCGACGCTCTTGCCAGTTGTGCAAGATGCCCAGGCGGTCGTGAATCTCGCGGGAATCCTGTCACCCGCCGGGCAGCAGACGTTCGAGGCCGTGCACGTCGAGGGGGCCGCCAATGCGGCCGGTGCCGCCGCCGCAGGTGGCGCGACGCACTTCATCCACGTGTCCGCCATCGGGGCTGATCCGTCGGCCCGATCGCGGTACGCGCGCACCAAGGGACTGGCCGAGCACCGGGCCCAGGAGCGGTTCGCCGGCGCTACGGTGTTGCGGTCGAGCATAGTGTTCGGGCCGGAAGACCAGTTCTTCAACCGGTTTGCGGCTGTCATGCGCATCGCGCCGGCCATGCCGGTACCCGGCGGAGGCCTTGTCCATCTGCAGCCAGTCTACGTGGACGACGTGGCCGCGGCCGTGTTCCGGGCGGCCGCGACGCACGATGCGGTCGGACACATGTACGAATTGGGCGGTCCGAGAACACGCTCGCTGATGGATATCCTCCGCTGGACACGCGAACAGGTGAATCGTCGCTGTCTGCTGGTTCCGGTTCCCATGGCGTTGCTGTGGCCGCAAGCCCTGCTGATGGAATGTCTGCCAAGCCCGCCGCTCACCCGTGATCAGCTCCGTCTCCTGATGACCGACAACGTGGTATCCGGAGACGTGGGCACGCTGTCCGACCTCGACATCGAACCAACAGCGTACGAAGGGATCGCCCCAGCGTACCTCGAGCGCTTCCGGCCCGGCGGCGCAGCGCCGGGTTAGCCGCACCCTGGCGCAGGATCGCGCCGGACGTCGTCGGCGAGCCAGAGCAACCCGCTGGCCGGACACGGCGCCTGGGCACTAGAGTGGCCGCTCGACGCGGCGTCAGATCCCGGCGGGGCCTTCCGTGTGCAACCTGTACTCCAATACGCTGCCGCAGGAGGCGATGCGCCGCCTCTTCAGCGCCATCGACCGGTTGGGCAACCTGCCGCCGCTGGCAGCCGTCTTTCCCGATGCCGACGTCCCCATCGTCCGCCTCGGACGGGACGGTCGGCGCGAACTCGTCTCGGCGCGGTGGGGATGGGCACGCACGGCCCGCGGCTGGGTGACCAACGCACGGAACCTGGAACGAAGCTGGGGCGTCCTGCGGAACGTCGAGCAGCGTTGCCTGGTTCCGGCGACCGCATTCGCCGAGTACCACCCAACCGCTACCATCCCGGGTGCACGCGGGAGGCCGATCAAGGCCGCAACCTGGTTCCGCCTGACAGGTGCGACGAATCGCCCCCCGTTTGCATTCCCGGGTTTCTGGCGCCCATGGGACTGGCGCGCCGACGGTCTGCGTACCGCCGCCGACCGCGACCTCGCCGCCGGCGGCGCGAAGACCCGGGCCATGGTGTTCCTGACCTGCCCCGCCAACGGAGTGGTCCGGCCGATTCATCCGAAGGCAATGCCGGTCGTCCTCCACACGGAGGAACAGTACGAGACGTGGCTAACCGGCGGTGCCGCCGAAGCGGCGGCACTGCAGCGACCGTTGCCGGATTCCGAGCTGGAAATTGCCTTCATCGGTGCCAAGTCGGACGAGCCCGGCGACCCTGCACCTCCAGGGCCCCTCTTCTGACAACCTGACGAGTCCATTCAGACACAGGCCCGCGTCGGGACTGCCCGGGACGGCCCGCCCGATCGCGGCCGGCCGTCGGGCCGGGGCTCGCCTCCATAGCGGTTCAGTCGCGCAGGAGTTCGTTCACGGAGGTCTTCGCCCGGGTCTGGGCGTCAACTCGCTTGACGATCACGGCGCAGGCAAGGGCGGGGCCCGGCTTCCCGTCCCGAAGGGGGTTGCCGGGCAGGGTGCCCGGCACCACCACGGCACCGGCCGGAACGCGGCCGCGGACAAATTCGCCGGTGGCGCGGTCCACGACCTTGGTGGACTGCCCGATGAACACCCCCATGGACAGCACCGCCCCTTCCTCGACGATCACGCCCTCAGCCACCTCGGACCGGGCGCCGATGAAGCAATTGTCCTCAATGATCACCGGCTTGGCCTGAACGGGCTCGAGCACCCCGCCGATCCCGACGCCGCCCGAGATGTGGCAGTTCCGTCCGATCTGGGCACAGCTTCCGACCGTGGCCCAGGTGTCGATCATGGTCCCGCCGCCCACGTACGCGCCCACGTTCACAAAGCAGGGCATCAGGACCGCGGCGGGCGACACGTAGGCGGAATGCCGCACGACGCAGCCCGGCACCGCGCGAAAGCCGGCCTGCTCGAACCGCTCGGCGGTCCAGCCTGCGAACTTCGAATCAACCTTGTCCCACCAGCGCGCGCCGCCGGGCGCACCGGATATGGTCACGGTGGGCGAGAGTCGGAAGGACAGTAGCACGGCCTTCTTGGCCCATTCGTTAACCTGCCAAGCGCCGGCACGTTTTTCGGCCACCCGCAGTTCCCCTGCGTCAAGCTGCGCCAGCACCGCCGTCACCGCCTCGCGGAGCGGCCCCTGCGTGCTGGCGTCGACCTTCTCGCGAAGCTCCCAACCTGCCTCGATCGCTGCTTCCAGTGTGCTGGCGGTCATGTGCTGGCTCCCCATTGGCGTTCAGCGGCCATTCGTGCCAAGAACCCGACGAGATCGTCAACGACGAAATCGAAGTCGCGCTCGGTCAGGCCGTCCATCAGATGCTCCGGCATGTCTCCGCGAATCCAGGCAGTGCGCATACCGAGGTCGGAGGCAGGACGCAGATTGCGCGGGATGTCCTCGAACATCACCGCCCGGTCAGGCGCCACCCCGTGCGTTTCGACCAAGCGGCGGTATGCGGCGGGCGCGGGCTTGGCCTCGAATTCCGCGTCCCGGATCGAGAAGATCGCGTCGATCTGCGCCCTGCAGTCGAGCCTGTCCAACACGCGCTCGGCATGCTCGGTCGGCGAGTTGGTGAAGACCATCCTCCGCCCCGGCAGCACGGCCAGCGCGGTTGCCAGGTCCGGAGACGGCGCAATGGCGGAAAGGTCTAGGTCGTACACGTGGTCGAAGTAGTCCTGTACGTCCACACCGTGGTGGCGGATCAGACCGACCAGGGTCAGGCCGTAGTCCCGGAAGTACCGGTGTTGCAGCGTCCGTGCCTCGTCGTCGTCAGTGATCGCCAGGCGGTCCTTGAGAAAGTTCCGCATGCGCAGCCCGCTCTGGCGGGTAATGCCTGCCTTTGTCGGATAGAGCGTGTTGTCGAGATCGAAGATCCAGTACCGCGTGTCGGCCAGCAGCGTACTCACTGGTCGCCGGCTCGTACCATGGTGCCGCCCCCCGCCTCGGTGAACACCTCGACGAGCAGCGTGTGCGCCGTGGTGCCATCCAGAATCGTCGCAGCCCCGACCCCCGCCTTGACCACGTGCATGCACATTCGCACTTTAGGGATCATGCCGCCGGTAACGATCCCGTTCTCGATCAGGCGCTGCGCTTCGGCCGCGGTGACGGCCGGCAGCAGCCGGCCGTCGACGCCGCGCACGCCGGGGACATCCGTCAGGACGTAGAGCCGGGCCGCCTGGACGGCGACCGCGATCGCACCGGCAACCGTGTCGGCATTGATGTTGAACGTCTCGCCGTCCCGCGACCCTCCCACCGGCGCGATGACCGGCACGACGTCGGATTGACCGAAGAGATCGAGGATCGAACCGTCCACGTCCACCGGACTGCCGACAAAGCCGTAGTCGAGCGCGCGTTCAATGGTGGACTCGGGATCGCGATCGGCCTTTCGACCCAGCGGTTCCGCGTGAAACAGTCCGGCGTCCTTGCCCGACAGTCCAACCGCGCGGCCGCCCGCCTGGTTGATGTCGGACACGATCTGCTTGTTGATGCGGCCCGACAGCACCATCTCGACCACCTCGGCCGTCTGGCGGTCGGTCACGCGGAGGCCATCCACGAACGTGGACTTGATCTTCAGCCGCTCCAGCATCGCGCCGATCTGCGGGCCGCCCCCGTGGACCACCACCGGATGAATGCCCACCTGCTTCAGAAGGACGATGTCGCGGGCGAACGCGGACCGGAGGGCCGGATCCCCCATCGCCGCCCCGCCGTACTTGATGACGAAGGTGTGGCCGGCATGGCGGCGGGCGTACGGCAACGCCTCCGCCAACGTGGCGGCAACCCGACGCACATCATCGGTGGTGGCAGGCGGTGATCCGTCGGACATGCGCGCACCCTATTCCGTAACGGCCAAGTCCGCGAGGACCGCGCGCATGGCGTCGATCCCGAGACCCGTCGTGGCCGACGTTACCAGCAGCTCGGGGAACGCCGCCGGGTGGGAGGCTAGCTCGGCCTCGGTGTCGCGCTGGCGCAGGATGAGCTCAGGGTCCTTCAGCTCGTCGATCTTGGTCAAAACCACCTGATAGGCCACCGCGGCGGCGTCGAGGTCCCGCATCACGTCCCGGTCGCGGGCACCAAGCCCCCGCCGTGAATCCACGAGCAGGAACATGCGCCGCAGGTTCGCGCGCCCACGCAGGTAATCGCGCACCAGTCGGGTCCACTGCCCCACCTTCGACCGTGACGCCCGGGCATAGCCGTAGCCCGGAAGGTCCACCAGCATGAGCGCGTCGCCCAGTGCGTAGAAGTGGAGCAGCTGGGTGCGGCCCGGCGTCGAGCTTGTCCGCGCCAGCTGGCGCCGCCCGAGCACCGCGTTGAGCAACGTCGACTTGCCTACGTTGGATCGCCCCCCGAAACACACCTCCGGTGCCGCCATCGGCGGCAGGCCGGCGAGATCGGCCACCGCTGCATGGTGTCGCGCGGCCATCCGCCACAGGTCCGCAGCCATGCGACGGATCAGGTCTTGGCGTCCATACGGCGCATGATGACCCACTGCTGGGCAATCGACAGCAGATTGTTCCAGGCCCAGTACAGCACGAGACCGGCGGGGAACGGCGCGAAGATGAAGACGAAGACGAACGGCAGCGCCATCATGATTCTCGCCTGCATCGGGTCCGGCGGCGTCGGGTTGAGTTTCTGCTGGAGATACATGGTGGCTCCCATGATCAGCGGCAGCGCACCCACCATGAGAAAGCCGGGCGGCGTGAACGGCAGCAGCCCGAACAGGTTGAAGATCGTCGTCGGATCCTGCGCGGACAGGTCGCGGATCCAGAGATAGAACGGCTCATGCCGCGTTTCCAGGGTGACGAACAGCACCTTGTAGAGGGCGAAGAAAATCGGAATCTGCAGCAGGATCGGCAGGCATCCCGACAGTGGGTTCGCCTTCTCGCGCCGATAGAGCTCCATGACTTCCTGCTGCATCTTCTGCTTGTCGTCCTTGTACCGGTCGCGAATCTCCATCATCTTCGGCTGCACTTTCTTCATCCTGCTCATGGCCGCGTAGCTGCGGTTGGCGAGCGGGAAGAGCGCAATCCGCACGCAGACCGTCAGGGCCAGGATTGCGAGACCGACGTTGCCGAGCAGGCTGGAGAACCAGTGGAGCACGTAGAACAGCGGCTTGGTAATGGGGTAGAACCAACCGAAATCGACGGCCCGGTCGAACAGCGGTATCTCCAGTTCGTCCCGGTATCCGTCGAGGAGGTCAACCTCCTTGGCGCCCGCGAAGAAATGCGTCGCGTAAGTGGCCTCGCCACCCGCCGGCACCGCCATGGCCGGTCCGAGGAAATCGACCTGGTAGCGTTCGCCGCCATCGGGCCGGGCCGGCGCGGAAAAGCGCGACCGAAAGCTGGTCGTCCGGTCGGGCACGAGGGCCGTGAGCCAGTACTTGTCGGTGATGCCGATCCAGCCGCCGGTGCTCTCGAAGGTCTGGGGCGGTTCATCGAGTAGATCGTCGTAGTCGACTTCCTCCAGGGTCTCGTTGAAGACGCCGAGCGGCCCCTCGTGGAGGATGTAGAAGCCGACGAGGTCCGGCAGCTCATCGCGCCGGACGAAGCCGAACGGGTGAAACGCGAGCTCCTCGGCAGTCGGGTTGGCGATGGAGAGAGTCACCCGGAAGAGATAGTTCTCATCCAGCTCCAGGGTCTGCCGGAACACGACCCCGGCGTCGTTGGCCCAGCGGAACGTGACCGGTTCCCCGGCATCCAGTTGCCGGCCGTCCTCCGCCACCCACAACGAATCGGGCCCCGGCACCTCGGTGACGCCGCCGGCGGCGTTGACCCAGCCGAACTCGGCGAAGTACGGCATCGGCCCGCCAGCGGGCGAGAGCAGGACGATCTCCTCGCTCCCACCCACCTCCTGGCGGTAGCCAAGCAGCGTCAGATCGTCGAGCCGGAGGCCCTGCAGCGCGATCGATCCGGCCACTCGGCCGCGGTCGCCGTCCGGATTGACCGGGAAGCGCGCCGATTCCGCCAGCGCTTCGGATCGGTCAGCCGGCACCTGGAGCACCGGCACCGGGACGGCGTCCGGACCGGGGCGTCCGTCCGCGTCGGTCGCGGGGGGTGGCGGTGGCGGTGGCTCGTTGGGAAACAGCGCCTGGAACACGAACAGCACGACAATCGACAGGACGATCGCCAGCAACAGGTTCTTCTGGTCGGTCATGGCCGGCGGGGCTCAGCCTCGGGAACCGGGTCGAAGCCGCCGTCGGCCCAGGGATGGCAGCGGAGGATACGCCGCAGCGCGAGGCCGGAACCGCGCAAGGCGCCGTGGCGGCGCAGCGCCTCGAGGGCATAGCCGGAGCACGTCGGTGCGTAGCGGCACGCGGGTGCGAGCACCGGGGAGACGAGGAGCCGATAGGCCGAAATCAACACGCAGAGCGCCCGCACCGGAACACTCGGTTTGCTCACGATCGGTTCCCTCCCCTGCCGTGAACTCTCGCCAGCACGTCGGCCAGATCCTCGCGAAGCTGATCCCACGGGCGGTCGCCAGTCTCCCGACGGGCGATAAGCACGTAGTCGCGACCGGGGATCGCGAGCTGCGGAAGCAGGCTGTCTGCCAAGGCGACGAGGCGACGCCGCGCCCGGTTCCGCTTCACCGCATTCCCCACCTTGCGACTCGCCGTAAACCCCACGCGCACCACCGAGCCCAGTCCGTTCGGGGCGGTCTGCAACACGAGCCCCGGTGCGGCGCCGCTCCGGCCCCGGCGGCGCAGCCGCAGGAAGTCCTTCCGATACCGAAGCCTCGGAAGCGGACGTTCCACCCGGTTATGCGGTCAGCTTCTTGCGGCCCCTGGCGCGTCGGTTGGCCAGCACCCGGCGGCCTGCCTTGGTCGCCATGCGGGCGCGAAACCCGTGCCGTCTCTTGCGCACAAGCCGACTCGGTTGGTACGTGCGTTTCATGAACTGTCTCCGGAGCTTCACCCGAGCCCGGTCCGCCGTGGCTCAACCGCATCAAGGGCGACGCAAGCCGTATAGAACGGTGCTCCCGCCCGAGTCAAACGCGCGGGTCCGGCGGACGGGCCGCACATCGTGGCTGGCAAGCCGTCCCACCCGGGGGCATCGTCACGGCCGGAACTGCAGCGGGCGGGGCGCGAGCCGGGCGGGGTGCTTGAGCACCCGCCACACGGTCTCCAGCCACTCGCACACCAACTGCCGCGTGTCCCGCGGGTCGATCATTTCCTCCATCTGGAACTTCGACAACGGCCCTACGGGGCCGCGCACACTCTCGATCCGGGCTGCCAGCTCCTCGCGAAAGGCGGCCGGATCGGCGGCCTCCGCCAACTGGCGCTTGTAGGCTGCCTCGATCCCGCCCTCCGGAGGAATGCCGCCGACGTCCGCCGCCGGCCAGGCCACGCGGACGGACGGGTGGACGTTGGGGGTCGCATAGTTGTTGCCCGCTACTCCGAAGCTGCGCCGCATGATCACCGTGAAGATCGGCACCTGTACCTGCGCGAAGGCCACCATCCACTCACCGCCACGCCGGATCGCGCCCTTGATCTCATGCTCGAGGCCGACGGCAAAGCCGGGATTGTCCACGAGATTCAGGACCGGCAGGTGGAAGAGGTCGCAGAGGTCCAGATGGCGGCGCAGCTTGCTGCACCCGTCGGCCGTCAGCGCGCCGCCGTTGGCGTGCTGGCTGTCCGAGCCGATCACTCCCATCGGATACCCGTTGAAGCGCACGAAGCCGGTGACCTGATCGGTCCCCCACAGGGGCCCGATCTCGAAGAAGGACCGCTTGTCCGCCAGCAGCCGGATCGCCTGCCGCAGGTCGAACATCGCCGTGCGCTTGCGCGGGACGATCGTGAAGAGCTCCTCCTCGCGGCGGTCGGGCGGATCCCGGGGATCCGGAGCCTGCACCGGCGGCGGCTCGAACACGCTGGAAGGAAGATAGGACAGGAACCGCCGCGTCAGCGCGGCGGCTTCCTCCTCGGTCTCGGCCAGATTGTCGACGGACCCGTTCCGGCAATGGATATGCCAGCCACCCAAATCCTCCTTGGTGATGTCGTACCCCATCGCGTGCCGCACGACCGGCGGCCCGGCGACGAACAGCTGCGCAAGGTCGCGCACCATCACGGAGAAATGGCCGAGCACGGCCTTGGCAGCGCCGATGCCAACCACACTGCCCAGCAGCATGTTGACCACGGGCACCGTCGCCAGCTGCTCCGTGTACAGCGAGCTGCCGAGATGGCCGGGCAGGTACGAGCCGCCGCCGCCCGCCACCCGGGGCTGTCCGGCCTGGATGGCGCCGCTGCTCTCCTGCGCGCTGCTTTCGCCGGCCTGCTGCTGCGCCGGCACCATGGCGGCCACGCTGCCGCCCCCGGAGGACCCGTCCAGCAGGCGGACCGACGGAACCCGCAGCTGCAGCGACAGCTTGTCGAGGTGGTGGCTCTTGGCGGCAATGGCGCCGTCGGCGTGGCCGCCACGCGAGGTGAAGTCGTCCGCACACACCACCGCGGAACGATTCCCGATCTTGCCCCACCCGCCGACGTGGCTGGCCGGCGTAAAGGCGGCGACGGACCCGTCGTCGCCATATGACGGAAAGCCTGCCACGCTGCCGATTTCCCGGAACGTACCGTCGTCCAGCAGCAGATCGATGCGTTCGCGGCAGGTCAACTTGCCGCGTGCCCGCTGGCGCACGACCCCGGGATCCTCCGATCCCGGGGCCAGCCGGCGCATCGCCAGATCCTTCATGGCGGCCACCTCGCGCAGCTGCGGCCCCCAGGTGTTCGCGTCGGCCAGGCCGACCGGCCGCGCTGCGTCGTCGCCGTCGACCGGCGTGATGACGGCAACCACCTCCCCGGTCCCGACGTGATCCCCCGGCTGCAGGGCCCGCACCGCTGCGACAATCCCGGCACACGGGGCACTGACCTGCGCTTCCATCTTCATCGCACTCACGATCAGCAACGCCTCCCCGACCGCGACGCGGTCGCCCTCACGGACTCGCAACTCCGTGACCGAACCGGCCATCGCGCACGTAACAGGCCGCTGGCCGGCGCCGACCGGCAGGGCCGGCACCGCAGGTTCCCGCGCCGATCCTGCGGTGCCGGCCGGCGACAGGCCGGCCAGGGTCGCCTGCTGGCGCAGCAAGTCCAGGATCCCGCCGTTCCCGCCGGAGACCGCCGGGGCCAGCAGTGCCGGCGCTTCTTCCAGCAGCGTGGTCCTGGCATCGCCGGCGCGCACCGCCGGGTGGGCCAGGATCGCCTGCAGTTGCGGCAGATTGGTGGCCAGGCCGCCGACATGGAATTCGTCCAGCGCCTGGCGCGTCCGGTCGAGCGCGGCCTGGAACGACGCGGCGGCAGCATGTCCTGCCGGCCGGCGGGCGGCGGTGCCGATGACCTTGGCCAGCAGTGGATCGAATTGCGGGGGCGGCGCGTATCCCAGGTAGCCGCATGCATCGACCCGCACGCCCGGTCCGGCGGGTTCCTTGTAGGCGCTGATGGCACCGGTCCCCCGGGCGACCACCCGCGCTTGCACGGCATACCCGCGCGGTAGCCCGACCGCGGACTGGCCGTCCAGCCCGAGCGCGGCAAGCGTGGCGCCGCCGGCAATCGCGAACTGGGCCTCCACCAGATCCACGCCCGTCACCTGCTCGGTAATCGTGTGCTCAACCTGGAGGCGCGGATTGCATTCGATGAAGTAGTGGTCCCCGGTGTCCGGGGACACGAGGAACTCGACGGTACCGGCATTGACGAAGTCCGCCGCGCGTGCGAGGGCAACCGCGTCGGCGAACAGCCGCTCCCGCACGGCCGGGTCGAGGCCGGGCGCCGGGGCGCATTCCACGACCTTCTGATGGCGCAGCTGGATCGAGCAGTCGCGCTCGTGCAGGTGGATGACCGCCCCGTGGGCGTCGGCGAGGATCTGCACCTCGATGTGCCGCGGCCGGTCGACCAGCTTCTCGAGGAACAGGGCACCGGCGCCGAAGGCCGCCGCTGCCTCGCCCCGGCATCGCTCGAACGCCTCGGCCATGCCGTCCGGCGTCCGCACGGCGCGCATGCCGCGCCCCCCGCCCCCGAAGGCGGCCTTGAGCATGACCGGGTAGCCCAAGTCGGCGGCGACCGCGAGGGCGTCGTCTTCCGATGCGACCTCGGTACCGGCACCCGGGACGACGCGAATGCCAAGCGATTCAGCGAGGGTACGGGCCCGGACCTTGTCGCCAAACAGTGCCAGCACGGGCGGCGGTGGGCCGAGGAAGGCCAGCCCCGCGTCGGCGCAGGCCCGGGCGAACTCCGCGTTCTCCGCCAGAAAGCCGTAGCCGGGATGGATGCAGTCGCAGCCGGTCTCGCGAGCTGTGCGGATGATCGCATCGGCATCCAGGTAGGCGCGCACCGGATCGGCGGCCGTGCCGATCTCCCGGGCCTCGGACACCGCGCGGGTGTGGAGGGACAACGCATCGGCCGGCGCGTACACACCGACGGATTCGATGCCGAGCGCCGACGCCGCCTTGGCGATGCGCACGGCGATCTCGCCGCGGTTGCTCACGAGCACCCGCTGAAACTGATGCATGGCGAATCCGCTGCCCGCGGCAGCGTCCTTGACCTCTACGGAGCACACCACCATGTCAAGGCCAGGAAACGACACACAAAGCCGGCTCAGGCGCGATGGTGACAGGCCCACAGGCTAACCTAAAGGAAACCGCACACTCCACGGGCTGGCCGGACCGCCAATCCGCCTGGCCACGAACGGGTGCGTGCGCGTTCGAAAGCGCCCGGCCCGTTTGTTAGCCTGCGTGCCGATTCTCGCCCGACGCCCGGTGCCTGCCCGCTCCCTGCCCATGCCGTCCGTTCCCGCACGTCGCGCCGCTGCCGTCGCACTGCTCGCCCTGGCCGCCTTGCACGTGCCCGCGGGAGCCGCCGTGGCGGCGCCCAGCGCCGATCCCTGGCCCCGTTGGGAGGCACACGCGGCCGGATCGGAGCTGGCCGTGGACCACGACCCGTGGGATGCGATTCTTGCCGAGGTCGTCCGCCTAGGTGACGACGGTGTAGCCCGCGTGGATTACCCGGCCCTGACCGAGGACCCGCTCCGCGGCCGGCTGGACGCGTATCTCGCGCGGCTCGCCGCCACCCCCGTCTCCCGGCTCGATCGCCCCGAGCAGCAGGCGTTCTGGATCAATCTCTACAATGCGCTCACCCTGCAGGTCATTCGGGATCACTACCCGGTCGAGAGCATCCAGGACGTCGATATTTCCCCCGGCCTGTTCTCCAACGGGCCATGGGGAGCCGAACTGATCATGGTCGAGAACGAGGACCTGACACTCGACGACGTCGAACATCGAATCCTGCGCCCGCTATGGATGGATCCCCGCATTCACTATGCGCTCAACTGTGCATCGATCGGGTGCCCGAACCTGCAGGGCAGGGCCTGGCGCGCGGCGACGCTCGACGCCGATCTCGACGCGGCCGCCACCGCCTACGTGAACCATGCCAGGGGCTTCACCACCGAGGGCAGCGACGTGATCGTGTCGAGCATCTACGACTGGTTCATCGCCGACTTCGGCGGCGACGACGATGGCGTGCTCCACCACCTCGCCCGGTACGCCGACCCGGAACGACAGGCGCTTCTCCGGGCCGCCAACGGGATCGACGACCACCAGTACGACTGGGCCCTGAACGACTTGGCGGGGACTGCGCCGTGACCGGCAAACCCGCCGCACGCCGGGCTGGCGTACGGCGCTGGCTGCCCCTGGCCGCCATCGTCGTGCTCATCATCGCGGCCTTTGCCTCTGGCGCTCATGAACACGTCACGCTGACCGCGCTGCGCGAAAACCGCGATTGGCTCGAAACGCAGGTCGCCGCGAGTCTCGGCCTCGCAGCTGCCGCCTACATCGTGCTCTACGCGGTCGCCACTGCCGCCTCCCTACCGACCGGCACCGTGCTGACCCTCACGGGCGGCTTCCTGTTCGGGCCATGGATCGGCGCGGTCCTGACCGTGACCGGCGCCACCATCGGCGCCATCGGCATCTTCCTCGCCGCTAGCACCGCGCTCGGCAATACGCTGAAGGCCAGGCTCGAACAGTCAGGCGGGGCGCTGGCGGCGATGGAGAAGGGCTTCCGGGAGGATGCCCTGTTCTATCTCCTGTTCCTCCGGCTGACTCCGATCTTCCCGTTCTTCGTGGTCAATCTCGCGCCGGCGTTCCTCGGGGTGCGCTTGCCGCTCTACGCCTGGACCACCTTCGTCGGCATCTTTCCCGGGACCCTGGTGTACACATTCATCGGGGCCGGGCTTGGCAAGGCTCTTGAAGGGACGGCAGAGCCGTCGCTGGAGAACCTGGTGTCGACAGAAATCCTGCTCGGCCTCGGCGGCCTCGGCGCCATGTCGCTGCTCGCCGTCGTCGTCCGCCGCGTCATGCGCCGACGCTCCGGAGGAGCGTGACAGCCGCGCCGGCGGCCGTCGAAGCCCGGGACCTCAGCAAGGAGTTCGACGGGCGCACGGTCGTTGACCGCATCACCTTCGCCGTACCGCGCGGTACCACCTTCGGCCTGCTCGGCGCCAACGGCGCCGGCAAGACCACCACGATCCTCATGCTGCTCGGGCTGCTGCGTCCCGACCGCGGGGAGGCGCAGGTGTTGGGTCATGATATGGAGCGCGACCGCTTCCGGGCCCTGCAGCGCGCCAACTTCTCCTCACCGTACGTCAGCCTGCCGCACCGGCTGACGGCGAGACAGAATCTGACCGTGTACGGTCGCCTCTACGGCGTCTCCGAAGTGCGCCGCCGCATCGAGGACATCGCCCGGGAACTGCGGATCGAGGATCTGCTCGACCGCCCGGTGGGCAAGATGAGCGCCGGGCAGAAGACGCGGGTCGGAATCGGCAAGGTCCTTCTCAACGATCCCGAGGTGCTGTTCCTCGACGAGCCGACAGCGTCGCTGTCACCCGAATCCGCCGCCTGGCTTCGCTCGTTTCTCGGTGCCTACCGGGACCGCACCCGCGCCACGATCGTCCTCGCCTCGCACAACATGCCGGAGGTGGAGGCGATGTGCGACAGCGTGGCGTTCCTGCAGCAGGGTCGCCTGCTGGAGCAGGGAGCGCCGCGCGACCTGATCCGCCGGCACGGCAAGCAAACGCTCGAGGAGGTCTTTCTCGAGGTCGCGGAGGGGGACACCGGCCGGCAGCAAGGTCCGGGAGATCTCGCGTGAAGGCCTCCCTCGGTCGCATCGGGGCCATGATGACCCGGTACATGTACCTCTACCAGGTATCGCCCATCCGCATTCTCGAGCTCGTCTACTGGCCGACGTTCAACATGCTGATCTGGGGCTTCATGCAGGAATACCTCCGCTCGGCCACGCATCCGGCCGTATTCGCCGCCAGCTACCTGATCGCAGCGGTGCTGCTGTGGGACGTCCTGTTCCGCAGCCAGCTGGGCCTGACGTTGGGATTCGTCGAGGAGATGTGGGCACGCAATCTCGGGCACCTCGCGGTCAGTCCGCTGCGTCCCCTGGAATTCGTGGGCGCCCTGATC
Organism: Alphaproteobacteria bacterium; assembly: GCA_022825235.1. Taxonomy (GTDB): domain Bacteria; phylum Pseudomonadota; class Alphaproteobacteria; order TMED109; family TMED109; genus VXPW01. Next base: position 64,893 of record JAJDYI010000016.1, read on the forward strand.
GCGACGAGCCTGATCCGGACGCTCGTCGCGGTCGGCGGGGCGGGTTTCCTGGCCACGCTGTTCTTCGGCTTCAACGCGCTGGAACTCGGTTTCGGTCTGGCCCTGTTCTTTCTCAACCTGGTCATCATGGGATGGGGGGTGGGACTGGCCGTGTGCGCCATCCTGCTCCGCTACGGCCTGGCGGCGGAAGCACTCGCCTGGGGGGCGCTCTTCGTGCTGCAGCCCCTCTGCGGGGTCTTCTATCCGGTGAGCGTCCTGCCCGACTGGCTGGAGCCTGTCGCGCGGGCCCTCCCGGCCACCCACGTGTTCGAGGGCATGCGCACGGTCGTTCAGGACGGCCGGCTCGACATCGATCTCCTGGCGCAGGCATTTCTGCTCAACATCCCGTACGCTCTCGCCGGACTTGCCGCCTTCCTCGGGGCCTATGCTGTGGCCCGCCGCCGAGGCCTCCTTATGGGTACGGGTGAATGACCGAGACCACGACATTCTGGTGGGTGCGGCACGCCCCGGTGGTCGGCTTCGACGGCCGCCGGTACGGGGCGCTCGACGTCGACTGCGACACGTCCGACACGCTGGCCTTCCAGGCCCTCGCCGCCCTGCTCCCGGCCCGCGCCGTCCTCGTCACGAGCGCCCTCCGCCGGGCCGTCCGGACGGCTTCGGCGCTGGAGCGCGCAGGCTTCCAACCGGTCGAGCGGCATGAGGATGCCGCCCTCGGGGAGCAGAGTTTCGGCGAATGGCAGGGACAGCCGACCGACGCCGTCGCCCGGGCCGCCGCGACCGCCGGCGCCGGCCACCGTCACTGGATCGTGGACCCCGAGTACACGCCCCCGGGCGGCGAGAGCTTTCGGGCGCTGGAAGCCCGCGTGATGCGCTCCGTCCGAGACCTGCTGCGACGATTTCGCGGCCAGGCGCTGGTGGTGGTGTCCCATGGCGGTCCCATCCGGGCCGCCTGCATGCACGGCGAGGGCTGGAGCCTGGATCGGGCACTCTCCCTCACCATCCGCAACCTGTCGGTCACCCGGATCGATGGCCGCGTCGAAACGCCTGACCGGGAGGTCTGGCAGGTGCGCTGGACCGGCCGCCTCGGGACGGACCATGGCCAGGTCGCCTGACGCTCCCCGACGCTGGCCGGTGCGCCGCCGGGTCGCCGCGGCGGGCCTGCTGGCGGCACTGGTGGTGCTGGGGGCGACCGCGGCCATGCTGCTGGCCGACCGCGGTGACCGGACGGCCGGGACAGCGGCGACGGGGACGGCCGCCATCGGCGGACCCTTCGCCCTGGCCGCCGCCGACGGCCGGACGGTGACCGACCAGGACCTGCTCGGCCGACCGTTCCTGATCTTCTTCGGTTTCGCCTCGTGTCCGGACGTGTGTCCCGCCACCCTCGCGACGGTGGGAACGGCGCTCGAGGCGCTGACGGGTCATGAGCGGATCGAGGCACTGTTCGTGACGCTCGACCCCGAACGCGACACGCCGGAAACGGCCGGGCAGTACGCCGCCGCCTTCCATCCGGACATCATCGGGCTCGGCGGCACCCGGGCCCAGATTGACGATGCCGCCAGCGCGTACCGCGTGTACTCGGCGCGCGTGCCGCTGGAGGACTCGGCGCTCGGCTACACGATCGACCACTCGGCCTTCGTCTACCTGATGGGGGCCGACGGGACCTACCGGCAGCACTTCTCGCACGCCGCGGCCGCATCGGAGATCACGCAGGCGGTGCTGGCGGAACTCGAACGCTGATCGACCCGTCCCGATGCCTCCGCCGGGCCGGTGCCTGTCCGGCGGCCGTGATCCGGGCCGGCGAGCCGGCTCCAAGCCGCGTGTCCGCATGATTCGTCCGGGGTGGCGGTGGCTGCCGGTGGCCGGACTGGCGCTCATGCTCCAGGCGGGGGCGGCCGGAGCCCAGAACGCCACCCCTGACGGACTGTCCCATCCCACCGTGTACGAGGCCCGTTCGCTCGGGATTCACCTCGGGGAATTCTGGGTCCGCGAGCCCGCCACCGGTGCCAGCGTTACTGCCGGCTACTTCCATCTCGAGAACCGATCGGACGCGACGATTCGCCTGACCGGCATCGATTCGCCGGTGGCCGAGGCCGTGGAACTTCACGACCTTGTCGCGGACGCCGGCGGGGTCATGCGGATGCGCCCGCTGACGTCCGGGCTGATCATCCCGCCGGGCGGCGCGGAGGTACTCGAGCCCGGCGGCCGGCATGTCATGCTGATCGGCCTCCGCCAGGCGCTGACAACCGATTCGGTCGTGCCGTTGACGCTGCATTTCGCCGACGGGCTCGCCGTCGAAGTGAAGGCGCCGGTGCACCCGGCCAGCCGCGCCCAACCCTCCCAGGGAGCCGGCAGCGCGCGCGAACACTCCCATGACTACCCTGACGAGGAACACCACGAATGAAGGCTACCGCTCTCAAGGGGGACGAAGCGCCCGCCCACGTGAAACCGGCCGCGCCGCAGCCGCCGGCCGACCCGGAAGTCGGCCGCATCACGCGCGCGCGGGATGGCCGCGTCTTCCTCATCGGGCTCGACCGCCCCACCAAGCTGAACGGCTTCACACCGGAAATGTGCCGCGAGCTCGCGTACGCGTACACGGAGTTCGAGAACGATCCGGAGGCGCGCTGCGCACTGCTGTTCTCGCACGGCCCGCACTTCACCGCGGGTCTCGACCTGCCACGCATGCAGAAGGTGATCCGCGAGCCGGGGGCGTTCTGCCCCGAAGGCTGCGTCGACCCGTTCGACTTCCTCGAGCCGCGCCGCACCAAGCCGCTGGTGACGGCGATGGAGGGCATTACGTTCACGATCGGGCTCGAACTCATGCTTGCCGGCGACGTCGGCATCGCCGCCGCCGACTGCCGCTTCGCGCAGCTCGAGGCCAAGCGCGGCATCATGGCTACCGGCGGCGCCACGCTCCGCATGGTTCAGCGGGCGGGCTGGGGCAACGCCATGCTGTTCCTCCTGAGCGGCTGCGAATTCGACGCGGACACCGCGCTCCGCTGCGGGCTCGTCCAGGAAGTGACGCCGCCAGGCCAAGCCTACGGGCGAGCGCGGGCCATCGCGGAAGAGATCGCGGACGCGGCACCGCTTGCCGTCAGGGCGATGCGCGCCAACGCGGACATGGCCCTGCAGGAAGGCTGGGATCGGGCCGTCGCCGATCTCGGGCCGCAGCAACACAAGCTTCTCCAAACCAGCGATGCCGCCGAAGGCGTCCGCTCCTTTCGGGAAAAACGTCCAGCGAGGTTTACCGGCTCATGACCAGTTCTCTTTTCAATCTTGATGGCAAGGTCGCCGTGGTCACAGGATCCAGCCGAGGCATCGGCCGGGCCATCGCCGAGCGCCTCGCCGAAGCGGGTGCCTCCGTCGTGGTGTCATCGCGCAAGCCCGAGGCCTGCGAACCGGTCGCGGCCGCCATTCGCGACGCGGGCGGGAAGGCGCACGTACAGGTCTGCAACATCTCGGATCGCGACCAGTGCGAAGCGCTGATTCAGTCCGCCCATGACACGTACGGCGGACTCGACATCCTGGTCTGCAACGCCGCCTCCAACCCGTACTACGGCCCCCTGCTGGAGATCCCGGACGCGGCCTACGAGAAGATCATGGGGAACAACGTCCGCTCCAACCTCTGGCTCGCCCAGGCCGCGATGCCGGGAATGTCCAAGACCGGCGGCGGATCCATGATCGTGATCTCATCGATCGCCGGACTGCAGGGGGTGCACAACCTGGGCGCCTACGCCATCTCGAAGTCGGCGGACCTCGGCCTGATCCGCAGCCTCGCCATGGAAGGCGGACCGCACAACATCCGCGTCAACGCGCTGTGCCCGGGCATCATCAAGACCGCCTTCGCCCGCGCGCTCTGGGAGAATCCCGACATCCTCAAGGACGTGGAATCGAACGCACCCCTGGGCCGGATCGGGGTACCCGACGAAGTCGCCGGGGTCGCGGTCATGCTGGCGGCACCGGCTGGCGCGTTCATCACCGGTCAGCACATCACCATGGACGGCGGTGTCACGATGGCGGGACGCGGCTGAGTCGGCTTCCTACCGGCGGGCCCTGCCGGGGCGCGGCATCGGCCCGCCGCTGTGCGCCGCGCCCTGGCGACGGGCGGAGATTGCGCCGACTGGCCCGGAACCGCGCCCACCTCATGGTTGATTACGAAGTTCCGAGGCCAATTCGCGGACACTGATCGCTTCCAGCGCCCCGGAAACGGGATAGCGGTCACCGCCGGCGTGAACGATCAGGGTGCGCTCGGGCCGGACATCCGAGCAGGCAAGGTGAAAACCGCGGCTGATCCCGGCGGACGGCGAGCGTTTGATCTCGACCGCCCAGCGCCTGCCGTCGGCGTACTCGATCACGAGATCAATCTCCGCACCGGCACTGGTTCGGTAGAAGTACGGCATGGCACGTTGCGGGAGCGCGGACACCAAGGTCTCAATGACGTGGCCTTCCCAACTCGCTCCGATGACCGGGTGACCGGCAAGCTGGTCGAGCGACCTGATGCCGAGCAAGGCATGCAGCAAACCGCTGTCCCGCACATAGACCTTGGGTGATTTCACCAGGCGTTTGCCGACGTTCGCTCGAAGCGGCAATAACCGGCGAACCAGCAGCAGATCCGTCAGAAGGTCGACGTACCGATTCACCGACTGCGTGCTGATTTCAAGGGCCCGGCCAAGCGCCGAAGCGTTCAGAATGGCTCCCTGCCGGTGCGCAAGCATGGTCCATAGCCGCTCAAGGGTGGTGGCGGGAACGCGCGGGCCGAACATGGCCACGTCACGCTCTAGGTACGTCCGGATAAAGTCCCGCCGCAGCGCCATGCTGTCCTGGTCGCTGTCCGCAAGGTAGCTGTCGGGAAAGCCGCCCCGCAGCCACAGCCGTTCGCGTGATGCTCGCACGTCGACCACTTCCAAGGCGGAGAGCGGCACCATGTCAACGTACGCGATGCGCCCGGCCAGGGTTTCACCCGATTGACGCATCATGTCGATCGATGCTGACCCCAGGATCAGGAAACGGCCCTTGCCCTTTCCCCGACGGCGTCCGCTATCGATGACGCCACGCAGCGTCTCGAAGAGCCCGGGCATCCGATGAATTTCGTCAAGAATGACGAGGCGATCTTCGGCGTGGCGGAAATACAGCTTGGGCTCGGCTAGCCGGCTGCGGTCATCGCGATCTTCCAGATCGAGATAGATCGCATCGCGCGTCCGCCCGATCTCGAGGGCCAAAGTGGTCTTCCCGACCTGTCTCGGCCCGATCAGGGCCACCGCCGCCTGACGATCAAGAGCGGCTTCCACTGAAGGCTGAACGATCCTGGGTATCACCCTTGCATTTTATCCATGAATTGGACAATTTACAAGGAATTATCGAAACGGCAGCGTATGTACCGTGTCAGCAGCTGGAGTTTTCGCCTCTCCTGCTGGCAGCGCCAGCCGGTCGCAAGGCCGGCTGGCGCCGCCAGAATGTCAGCAGACCTCGAACAGTCCTGCCGCACCCATCCCGCCGCCGATGCACATGGTGCACACCACGTGCTTCGCGCCGCGGCGGCGGCCCTCGATCAGGGCGTGCCCGACGAGCCTGGAGCCCGACATCCCGTACGGGTGGCCGATCGAAATCGCCCCGCCATCGACGTTGTACTTCTCGGGGTCGATGCCAAGCTCCTCGCGGCAGTACAGCGCCTGCACGGCGAAGGCCTCGTTCAGCTCCCAGAGGTCAATGTCATCGACAGTGAGACCGTGCCGCTCGAGCAGGCGGGGGACGGCCCGCACCGGCCCGATTCCCATTTCATCCGGTTCCAGTCCCGACACCGCCAGGCCCCGGAAGATGCCGAGCGGTTCGATGCCCCGCTTCTCCGCTACCGCCGAATCCATGACGACGCAGGCCGAGGCTCCGTCCGACAACTGGCTCGCGTTGCCGGCCGTGATGCACATGTCCGGCCCCATCACGGGGTCGAGCCCGGCAAGGCCTTCGGCCGTGGTGGACGGGCGATTGCCCTCGTCACGCTCAAGCGTCACCGCGACCTCCGAAACCTCCCCCGTCTCCTTGTCCTGCACCAGCTTGACGGAAGGGAGCGGGACAATCTCGTCATCGAGGCGACCCGCCTGCTGCGCGGCCGCCGTCCGCATCTGCGAGGAGAGCGCGTACTCGTCTTGACTCTCGCGACTGACGCCGTAGCGCTCGGCCACGACCTCGGCCGTCTGGATCATGCTGAAGTACAGCTCGGGCTTGTGTTCGTTGATCCAGCTGTCCTGCGCCCGGTAGTCGTTCGCGTGATCGTTCTGGACCAGGCTGATCGATTCAAGTCCGCCCGCCACCATGATGGGAACACGGTCGACGAGCACCCGCTGCGCCGCCATCGCGATGGCCTGCATGCCGGACGAGCAAAAACGGTTGACCGTGGCTCCGGCCACTTCGACCGGAAGCCCGCCCCGGATGGCGCACTGGCGGGCGATGTTGCCGCCGGTTGCGCCTTCGGGAAGGGCACAGCCCATGAGCACGTCTTCGACCTCACCGAGCTCGACGCCGGCGCGGTCAACCGAGTGACGGATCGCGTGCCCGCCGAGTTCGGCTCCGTGCGTGTTGTTGAATGCGCCCCGGTAGGCCTTGCCGATCGGGGTCCGCGCCGTCGCGGCGATAACAGCTTCGGGCATGATGAATGCTCTCCCTGGAGGGCGGAATCGGTCCGCCTAGTTCGCGTCCTTGAATGATCCGCCGTCGCGCGCCAGGCGCTCGAGCAGCGGCGATTTCGGCCATAGGGCCGGTTCGTCCTTGCGGAAGTCGGCGATCGAGGCAGCGACCGAGGCCAGTCCCTGCCGCTCTGCGTGGTACATCGGGCCACCGCGCCAGGCGGGGTAGCCGTACCCGTTCACGTAGATCACGTCGATGTCGGAGGCACGCTGCGCGAAGCCCTCTTCCAGGATTCGCGAGCCCTCGTTCACCAGTGCGCCGTGCAGGCGGGCCAGGATCTCGTCGTCCTCGAACGTCCGGCGATTGACCTTCTGCTCGCGGCTCACACGGAGGATGATCTCTTCAACCTCCGGGTCCGGGCTGCCCCGGCGGCTGCCGGTCTCGTAGTGGTACCATCCCTTCCCCACCTTCTGGCCATACCGGCCCTGCTCGCACAGGGCGTCGGCGACGGCTCCGGTGTAGCCGCCATCGTTGTACAAGCCTTCCGCCAGGTGACGCTTGCGGATGTACCAGCCGACGTCGTTCCCGGCGAGATCGCTCACGGCAAGCGGGCCCATCGCCCAGCCGAAGGCGTACGCCGCCCGGTCCACCTGCTCGGGCAGGGCCCCCCGCTCCACCAGGTACTGGGCCTGCCGGATGTACTCGTGGAACATCCGGTTACCCACGAACCCGTCGCAGTTGCCGACCAGCACGCCGACCTTCCGGATGGTGCGGGCAAGCGCCATTGCACTGGCGATGACCTCGGGCGACGTCTTGGAGCCGCGAACGATCTCGAGGAGCCGCATGACATTGGCCGGGCTGAAGAAATGGGTGCCGATCACCTCCTCCGGCCGGCGGGTGGTGGCAGCGATGGCGTCGATGTCCAGGGTCGACGTATTGCTGGCGAGGATCGCTCCCTCCCGCATCACCCGGTCGAGTTCTCGAAAGATCTTCTGCTTGACCGGCATGTCCTCGAACACCGCCTCAATCACGATGTCCGAGTCTCCGATCGCATCCATGTCGCTCACGCCCTGGATGAGGTCCATGCGCGCCTCGAGCGCCGCCTGCTGCATACGCCCCCGGTCCACGGCCCGCTGGTAGTTGCCACGCACCACACCGAGCCCGCGCTCGAGCGAGGCCTGGTTCAGGTCCATGATGCGGACCGGGATCCCGACATTCGCGAAGTTCATGGCGATTCCGCCGCCCATGGTGCCGGCGCCGATCACTGCCGCGCTCTTGATGGGTCGCGGCGCGATCGTCTTCGGGACGTCGTCGATCTTGTTGGCGGCACGTTCGGAGAAGAACGCGTGGATCAGAGCCGGGGACTCCTCGGAATCGTGGCACTCCACGAACAGGCGCCGTTCGTTGGTGATGCCCTCGTCAAACGGGAGCGCGACCGATCCGCGCACCGCTTCGACGCAGCGAAGCGGTCCCTCGCGGCCGCGGGCCACCCGGGCCAGCTTTTCCTTGGCCTTGTCGAAGATCGCCTCGTCGACGTTCTGCACCTTCGCGTCGCGCCCGCGGGTCGCCCCCGCCGATGCCTTGCCGTCGAGCACGCGCTCCGCGTACGCAACGGCCGCGGTCACGTGATCGCCGTCGGCGATCTCGTCGACGAGACCGAGCTCGAGCGCCAGCGGCGCCGGGATCGGATCTCCCGAGGTAATCATTTCCAGTGCCCGTTCGACGCCGACCAGGCGCGGGAGCCGCTGCGTGCCGCCCGCCCCCGGCAACAGGCCCAGCTTCACTTCCGGTAGTCCAAGCCGGGTCTTGGGATCGGCGACGCGGGCCTGACACCCCATGGCCACCTCAAGACCGCCGCCGAGCGGGGTCCCGTGCAGTGCCGCGATCGTGGGCTTCGCCGACGTCTCGTAGGCGTCGATGACCTTGCCGAGGCCGGGTTCCCGCATGGGCTTGCCGAATTCGTTGATGTCGGCGCCCGCCATGAACGTGCGGCCACCGCCGGTGAGCACGATCGCCTCGACCGCCGCATCCGCGACGGATTCATTGAAGCAGCGCAGCAGGCCCTCGCGCACGGGCTGCGCGAGGGCGTTGACAGGCGGATTGTTGACGGTGATCACGCTGATGCGTCCCCGCCGTTCCCAGGTAACCGGACTGGCCATTGAAAATCCTCTCCCTCTCACGCGGCGGGACAACCATCTGCGAACCCAAAGGCGAGGCGGCAGTATAATCGCCCGACTTCGAAATTCCGGTGGCCCCGACCATGCGATTGACCCTGCTTGCCGCGCTGGTTGCCGCGATCGCCGTGCCGGCAGCGGCGGAAGGTCCTTTCGGGCTTCCCGCCGGCTATCACTGGGGCGACGCTCCGGACCCCAGCGCGGTGGCCGCCGAGGCGGAGCGGCAGGGCTCCGAGCTGAGGATCCTCCTGGACCTCGACACTGCACCGTTGTCCGATGCTCGCTCGTTCACGGCGGTGTATTGCGACGGGCACGGTCTCCAGCAGATTCGCACGGCGACCACCCGCTACCATCGCGGTGAGGTGCTGCGGCGCTTTCGCCGGCTTCTGGCGATACTCGAGGGTGAGTTCGGGCCGCCTAGCCACGGACGCCCAGAGGTGGGAACCGCCTACTGGGGAGCGGACGCCGCGTTGGAAATCTGGCCGGTGTCCAAGACCAAGTTCATGGTGGTGCTCATTCGCAACGGCCCGGCCGTCGGGCAATGCGCGGCGGAGGACCCGGTCTGAGCGGACCGGTTACCACCATGCGTCTTGGCCGCAGGGGCGGACCGAGTCGCCCCGGCTATGCTTTCCGGAAACGGCCCCGTAGCTCAGTTGGATAGAGCAACGGATTCCTAATCCGTAGGTCGCAGGTTCGAATCCTGCCGGGGTCGCCAGGCCAACTATGTCGGATGGTGTCTAACAGCTAGTTTTCGGAAACGGAATTTCGGAAATCCGGACACGCACAGAGTCGGAGAGGCCTATCGTTTGGGGCATCCTCCCGAGAAATCTCCGCGCCTCCCACGCCGCGCGTCGGCCCAGATTCACTCTCTCTCTCTCTCTCGTGAGCGTGTGCTTGCCAGCAAAGATCAGTGCTCAGTCGCCGTTACGCCGCGGGTTGTCATCGAACGAAGGTCCATCTCGCAGCCATCTCTGCGCTCAGCGTTCGAACCGTCGTTTCCTGCCCAGCGATTTCCCGAAGAAGCTTGATCAGTGGTAACATATAGGTTACTAAACGGCACGTGATCGAAATCAGGGAATATGTCGATGCCGAAGGCCGTAGCCGCATTGCACGATGGTTCCATCGTCTCGATGCACGTGCGGCAGCGAAGGTGACAGCCGGTCTGGTCCGAATCGAGCATGCAAACCTTTCCAATGCAAAACACATCGGGGCCGGTGTTTCCGAATACCGCATTGACTTCGGGCCGGGTTACCGCATCTATTTCGGCATGGATGGCCCGACGCTGGTCATTCTTCTAGGCGGAGGCACGAAGAGCCGTCAGCGGCGCGATGTGGAGGCCGCCAAGGACCTTTGGCGCGAATACAAGCGTTGGAAGCGACAGGAGGACAGATAAGCATGTCTTTGACCCGAGACTTCAAGGAAACTGTGCGAGCGCGCATTGAGCGCGATCCTGAGTTTCGCGAGACGCTTTTGGAAGAGGGCGTGGAGTGTTTGCTGGCCGGTGAGGTCGAGGCAGGGAAGTCAATATTGCGCGACTACATCAATGCGACCGTCGGATTTCAGGAGCTCGCAAGTCTGACGAAAAAGTCACCGAAGAGTCTGATGCGCATGCTCGGGCCGCACGGCAACCCGCAGGCGCGCAACATGTTTCAAATTATTGGCTGTCTTCAAGTACGCGAGGGCTTTCACCTGAAGGTTCAAACTGTCCGTTAGGCACGAGGTGGATGTGCCTGCGCGGGTCGAATCAGCTCCCCGGCGTCCCTATACGCAAACTATGGGACTTATATCCTTGGGTTGACCGTGAGTGCCAGTATGTTCTATATATGATCTTCTTCAGGAACATTGAAAGTTTATGTCAGGATCTTGGCAGCAACTTCAGGGGACCCAACGGCACGTGACCCCGTCCTGCTGCACCACACGTTCGTCTGCCGCGCCCGCATCACGCCGGCCGGCCACCGCCGCCTCGGCGAGGTGCTCGCGCTCACGCGGCAACTCTACCACGCGGCCCTCGAGAAGCGCGTCGAGGCCTGGCACCACCAGCGCCGCCCGGTCACCTGGCAGGACCAGTGCAAGAGCCTCACCGCGCTGCGCCGTGATCCGCTGTTCACTGATTTCCGCGCCCTCGACCTCCGCATCCAGCGCGCCCCGCTGAGGCGCGTCGACCGGGCATTCCGGGCGTTCTTCCGCCGCTGCCGGGCCGGTGAGGCGCCCGGCTTCCCGCGCTTCAAGCCCGCCAGCCGGTGGCGCACGATCGACCTCGACGATGCCTCGCCCGGCATGGTCCACCGCCGGGGCCGGCATACCGTCCTCGCCGTGAAGGGCTTGTCGCCGACGCGCCTCCGCACCTCGCGGCCCCTGCCGGCGTCGGCCATGCTCAAGATCGTCCGCATCGTCCGCAAGCCGGTACGCACCGAAGTGCACCTCGGCTACGCCCTGCCGGCCGGCGCAACGGCCCCGGCAGCCGACGCCATGCCGGCCCGCCCGGTCGAGATCTTCGTCGGGGTGGCCGGGCGTTTCTCGCTGTCAACCGGGGAGGCGCTGGCCCGCCGGACGCCCGGCCAGCGGCGGATCCGCCGCCTCCA